>NZ_JAYESI010000001.1:0-608674 GCF_041903675.1 Corallococcus sp. RDP092CA
GCACCACGGACGTGACGGGCACGGTGAAGCTGCCGGACAACGTCGAGATGGTCATGCCGGGCGACAACATCGCCATCGAGGTGGAGCTCATCACCCCGGTCGCGATGGAGAAGGAGCTCCGGTTCGCCGTCCGCGAGGGTGGCCGTACGGTGGGCGCCGGCGTTGTTGCGGAGATCATCGCCTGATCGGCTTCCCGCCGACCGGCTTTCACGGGCACTGAGTTGCGAAGGGGAGGGCTGCATCTGTAGCCTTCCCTTCTCGCATCTGGTGAAATGAACCATGCCTAAGGGTAACCGTTCCATCATCTCGCTCGAGTGCACCACGTGCAAAGAGCGGAACTACACGACCACGAAGAACAAGCGGAAGAGCCAGGACAAGCTCGAGCTGAGCAAGTTCTGCCCTCGCTGCCGCAAGCACACGGACCACAAGGAAGGCAAGGTCTAGGTCGTCGGTTTCATGAAGATTTAGGCCAGTAGCTCCAACGGTAGAGCAGCGGTCTCCAAATCCGCGTGTTGGGGGTTCGAATCCCTCCTGGCCTGCCAGCTTCAGTACAGGGACCCCCGGTACCGAGCGGTGCCGGGGGTCCCTGCCTTTTCGCAGTCCCGCTTCCGCAGTCCCTCGTGAGGCACCATGGCGACGGCATCTGAGGCCAGCCAGCAGGCTAACCGCTCGGGCATCGACCCCAAGCGGCTCGTGGTCATCTTCTATCTCGTCTCCGGCATCGTCCTGGCCCTCTTCCTGGAGCACGTCTTCGGGTTGCTCTGGAGTCGGTTCGGCTGGAGCGACGTGGAGCTCTTCGAAGGTCTCGGCTGGCGCGTGTCGACGCTGGTGGGCTATGTGGGCGCCCTGGTCCTGATGCTGGCGGCCTACTTCCACCCTCGCACGCACGCCCTCTCCATCGACGTGGCGTCCGAGCTGATGAAGGTCACGTGGCCTACCTGGTCGGAGACCCGCGCGTCGACCATGGCCGTGGTCGTCGCCTCGCTGGTGGCGGCCGTTCTGCTCTTCTGCATCGACACCGTCGCGTACAACTTGATGGTGGAGTGGCTGCCTACCCTGTGGGGGAAGCTGTAATGGCGAAGAAATGGTTCACGGTCCAGACCTACTCGAACTACGAGAACCAGGCGAAGAAGAACCTGGAAGAGCAGGTGCGTCTCAAGGGCCTGCAGGACCAGGATCTGATCGGTGAGATCCTCATCCCCATGGAGCAGGTCGTGGAGATGGTGAACGGCGAGAAGAAGACCACGCGCCGCAAGCTCTTCCCGGGCTACATCTTCGTCCAGATGGAGCTCAACGACATCACCGTCCACCTGGTGAAGAACACCTCCAAGGTGACGGGGTTCCCGGGCGTCGGCCAGAACGAGCAGCCCCGGCCCATGTCGGACCGCGAGGTCGAGCGCCTCACCGCGCAGGTCACCGAGGGCGCCCACAAGGCCAAGCCCAAGGTCCAGTTCGAGACCAGCGACACGGTGCGCGTCATCGACGGCCCGTTCGCCAACTTCAACGGCACCGTGGAAGAGGTCAACCCGGAGAAGGGCCGCGTGCGCGTGCTCGTCAGCATCTTCGGCCGCGCGACCCCCGTGGAGCTCGACTTCATGCAGGTGGAGAAGACCACCGGCTAGTTTCATCAGTCTTCCGCGCCCGGGTGATGGGCGCGGCTCAACGGGTGGGAGGGTCGCCCCGTCTGGCGGCCCGTCGGAACCACCCTCTCGAAAGGCAGCAGTCCGCCGATGAAGAAGGTCACAGGTCAGGTCAAGTTGCAGATTCCCGCCGGCAAGGCGAACCCCGCTCCGCCGATCGGCCCCGCGCTCGGTCAGCAGGGCGTGAACATCATGGAGTTCTGCAAGCAGTTCAACGCGAAGACGCAGGCGGAGGCCAAGGAGGGTCTGATCATCCCGGTGATCATCACCGTGTATCAGGACCGCTCCTTCACCTTCATCCTGAAGACCCCTCCCGCCGCCATCCTCATCAAGAAGGCCGCGGGTCTCCACACGGAGAAGAAGAAGGGTTCGGGCGCGAAGAAGCCGGGCAAGGAGAAGGTGGGGCAGATCTCCCGCAAGCAGCTCGAGGAGATCGCCAAGAAGAAGATCCAGGACACCACCGCCGCGTCCCTCGAGGCCTGCATGAACACCATTGCTGGCACCGCGCGCTCCATGGGCATCGACGTCGTCGGCTAGCCCGCCCCCTCTCTCAAGGATTCCTGCAATGGCTAACTCCGGAAAGAAGTTCCGCGCGTCCAACGATCTGGTGGACCGCAACAAGCGCTACGCCGTCGCCGAGGGCTTCGCGCTGCTGAAGAAGACCGTGGAGGCCCGCGCGACGAAGTACGACCAGACGGTCGACGTCGCCATCAACCTGGGCGTGGACCCGAAGCACGCGGACCAGATGGTCCGTGGCGCCGTGGTGCTCCCGCACGGCACCGGCGCCACCGTGCGCGTGGCGGTGTTCGCCAAGGGCGAGCGCGCCACCGAGGCCACCAACGCCGGCGCGGACATCGTCGGCGCCGAGGACCTCCAGAAGCGCATCGAGGAGGGCTTCCTCGACTTCGACACCGTCATCGCGACGCCGGACATGATGGGCATCGTCGGCCGCCTCGGTAAGGTGCTCGGTCCCCGTGGCCTCATGCCGAACCCGAAGGTCGGCACGGTGACCATGGACGTCGCCAAGGCCATCCGCGACTCCAAGGGCGGTAAGGTGGACTTCCGCGCGGAGAAGGCGGGCATCGTCCACGCCAAGATGGGCAAGGCCTCCTTCGAGGCGGACAAGCTCGAGGCGAACTTCAACGCGCTGGTGGACCTGGTGATGAAGCTCAAGCCGGCCACCGCCAAGGGTGTGTACCTGAAGGGCGTCGCCATCTCGACGACCATGGGGCCGGGCATCAAGCTCGACACCCAGGAAATCCTGGCGCGTCACCGCTAATCGCGGGTGCCAGGAGGGGCAGGGAAGGGTGCGCTCCCTGACAGGGAGCGTCGCTCCTGTCGCCTGTAGAACGTCGGTCCGATAGAAAGTGCTGGATCTTTGCGAAAGCCGGGGGTATAGGCCCCCGGCTTTTGCAATTGGAGCGCCATGTCGTGAGACGCGGCGTTCCGACCTGGTTCATGACAGCAGGGACCTGGATTGGGGAAGACGCTTCCGTTGGGAACCGGGCAACCGGTCGGGCCGTCCATCCACTCCTGGTTCAAACGACCGCAAGGTCAGCCCTGCCGAGACTGGAGGTGCGGTGTGGTGCCTCTCGGAGGCTCCTCTCTCGCTCTGCCACTTTGGCCCAGGCATCACGCCCGACTGTCAGGTCGGGCCATGAAGGAGGTGAGTCAAGGTGCTGAAGAGCGAGAAGGAAGAGATGATCAAGGACCTTCACGATAAGTTCACGCGGACCAAGACCGCGGTGCTCGTGGAGTCCTCCAAGGTGAACGTCGAGACCGTCACTCGGCTCCGTCGCAAGTTCCGCGAGGGCCAGGTCGAGTACAAGGTCATCAAGAACACGCTGGCGCGCCGTGCCGCTCAGGGTACGTCCGTCTCCGTGATTTCGGATGACTTCACCGGTCCCGTGGCCCTCTGCATCAGCTACGACGACGAGGTGGCTCCTGCGAAGATCCTGATGGATTTCATCAAGGACATGGAGACCATCAAGGTCCGTAGCGCCGTCGTCGCCGGTAACAAGGTCGACGCCAACGGCGTGAAGGCGCTGGCGAAGCTGCCAGGCCTCAACGAGCTGCGCGGGCAGTTGCTCGGCATGCTCAACCAGCCGGCGGGCAAGCTGGTCCGGACCATCGCGGCCCCCGGGTCGCAGCTCGCGCGCGTCATCCAGGCGCACGCGGACAAGGCGCAGGGGCAGTAATCGTTCCGAGAAGTTTTTCTACCGCAACCTCTTCGGCCGAGCCGCCCAAATGGGTCGCCGGCCGTTAGTCAACCAGAAGGAACAGTTCCATGGCCGATTTGAACGCGATTGCTGAAGAACTCTCGAAGCTCACCGTCCTCGAGGCGGGCGAGCTCGTGAAGCTGCTGGAGAACAAGTGGGGCGTGTCCGCCGCCGCCGTGGCCGTTGCCCCCACGGGCCCCGCCGCCGCCGCTGCCCCTGTTGAGGAGAAGACGGAGTTCAACGTGGTGCTGGCGAACGCCGGCGCCAACAAGATCAACGTCATCAAGGAGATCCGTGCCATCACCGGCCTGGGCCTGAAGGAGGCCAAGGACCTGGTCGAGGGCGCGCCCAAGACGGTCAAGGAAGGCGTCAACAAGGACGACGCCAAGAAGATCAAGGACCAGCTCACCGCGGCTGGCGCCACCGTCGAGATCAAGTAGTTCTGTCCAGGGGCTACCCTGTTCTTCCGGGAAATCCCGGGTAGCCGCCTGATCGGATGAGCAGGCCGGCGCTCCCTTTGTTGGGGCGCCGGCTTTGCCCATTTGACATTTGCCAAATTTCCCGGCGCCGCCGCGCGTTACTGAAGTTTGCCCCGCCCGAGCAGCCGTCCCCGGAGACCGAATGCCGACGCAGATCCAGAACAATTTCCGCGTGCGGAAGACCTTCGCGAAGATCGCGAAGATCATCGACATTCCCAATCTCATCAACATCCAGAAGCAATCCTACGAGAAGTTCCTCCAGGCCGACATCGCCCCGGAGAAGCGTGAGGATCTTGGCCTTCAGGGTGTCTTCAAGTCCGTCTTCCCGATCCGGGACTTCAACGAGACCTCCTCGCTGGAGTTTGTCAGCTACCACCTGGAGAAGCCGAAGTACGACGTCGATGAGTGCCACCAGCGCGGAATGACCTACTCGGCGCCCATCAAGGTCGTCGTGCGCCTGGTCGTCTGGGACAAGGACGAGGAGACCGGCGCCCAGTCCATCCGCGACGTGAAGGAGCAGGAGGTCTACTTCGGCGAAATCCCGCTGATGACGCAGAACGGTACCTTCATCATCAACGGCACCGAGCGCGTGGTGGTGAGCCAGCTGCACCGCAGCCCGGGTGCGTTCTTCGACCACGACAAGGGCAAGAGCCACTCGTCGGGCAAGCTGCTCTACAACGCCCGCATCATCCCGTACCGCGGCTCGTGGATCGACTTCGAGTTCGACCACAAGGACCTGCTGTACGTGCGCATCGACCGGCGCCGCAAGCTGCCGGCCACCGTGCTCATCCGCGCCCTGGGCGCCGTCGGTGACACGGCCAAGAAGAACCCGCTCGACTTCAAGGGCTCCACCGAGGAGATCCTCAACTACTACTACGCCACCGAGACCATCTACCTGCAGAGCGCCGCGGACTTCGAGAAGTCCGTCGAGCTGGAGCTCCTGCCGGGTCAGCGCGCCACGCGCGACATCAAGACCAAGTCCGGTGAGCTGATCGTCAAGAAGAACCGCAAGTTCACGCGCGCCGCCATCAAGAAGCTCGAGGCGGCGAAGATGACCAAGCTGCCCATCGACGCGGACGAGCTCTTCACCAAGGTGTCCGCCTACGACGTGGTGGACGAGAACACCGGTGAGGTCATCCTCGAGTGCAACGAGGAGGTCTCCCAGGAGAAGGTGGACGAGCTCCTCAAGCGCGACATCAAGGAGTTCAAGGTCCTCTTCATCGACAACCTCAACGTGGGTCCGTACCTGCGTGAGACGTTGATGCTGGACAAGATCGAGTCGCCCGAGCAGGCCATCATGGAGATCTACCGGCGCCTGCGCCCGGGCGATCCCCCGACGCCGGAGACGGCGACGAACCTGTTCAGCAACCTGTTCTTCAACCCGGAGCGCTACGACCTGTCCAAGGTCGGTCGCCTCAAGCTGAACTTCAAGTTCAACCTCGAGGAGCCCCTGGACGGTCAGATCCTGACCAAGCGCGACATCCTGGAGGTCATCCGCTACCTGATCGACCTGAAGAACGGCAAGGGCACGATCGACGACATCGACCACCTGGGCAACCGCCGCGTGCGCGCGGTGGGTGAGCTGCTGGAGAACCAGTACCGCATCGGTCTGGTCCGCATGGAGCGCGCCATCAAGGAGCGCATGAGCCTCCAGGAGATCGAGACGCTCATGCCCCACGACCTGATCAACGCCAAGCCGGTGACGGCGGTGATCAAGGAGTTCTTCGGGTCCAGCCAGCTGTCGCAGTTCATGGACCAGACGAACCCGCTCTCCGAGGTCACGCACAAGCGTCGCCTCTCCGCGCTCGGGCCGGGCGGCCTCACGCGTGAGCGCGCGGGCTTCGAAGTCCGCGACGTGCACCCGACGCACTACGGCCGCATCTGCCCCATCGAGACGCCGGAAGGCCCGAACATCGGCCTCATCGCGTCGCTGTCGACCTACGCGCGCGTCAACGAGTTCGGCTTCGTGGAGACGCCGTACCGCAAGGTGGACGCGGGCAGCGTGACGTCCGACGTGGCGTTCTACTCGGCGCTGGAGGAGGAGAAGCACACCATCGCCCAGGCCAACGCGGAGACGGACAAGAAGGGCAAGTTCCTCAACGCGCTGGTGCAGAGCCGCCGCAGCGGCGAGTTCGTCCAGGTCAAGGCCGAGGACGTGGACCTGATGGACGTGTCCCCGAACCAGCTGGTGTCGGTGGCCGCCTCCCTCATCCCGTTCCTGGAGAACGACGACGCGAACCGCGCGCTCATGGGCTCCAACATGCAGCGCCAGGCGGTGCCGTTGCTGCGCACCGCGGCTCCGCTCGTGGGCACGGGCATCGAGGCCATCGTCGCGCGCGACTCGGGCGTGACGTGCGTGGCCCGCCGCGACGGCATCGTGGAGTCGGTGGACGCCAGCCGCATCGTGGTGAAGGCGGACGCCAACGCGGCGCTGAGCGACGTGTCCAGCGAGGTGGACATCTACAACCTGCTCAAGTACCAGCGCTCCAACCAGAACACGTGCCTCAACCAGAAGCCCATCGTCCGCAAGGGCGACCGGGTGAAGAAGGGCGACGTGATCGCGGACGGTCCGGCCACCGAGACCGGTGAGCTGGCGCTGGGGCAGAACGTGGTCGTCGCGTTCATGCCCTGGCAGGGCTACAACTTCGAGGACTCCATCCTCCTCAGCGAGCGCATCCTCAAGGAGGACGTCTTCACGTCCATCCACATCGAGGAGTTCGAGTGCATCGCGCGCGACACCAAGCTGGGCAAGGAGGAGATCACCCGCGACATCCCGAACGTGGGTGAGGAGGCCCTCAAGGACCTGGACGAGAGCGGCATCATCCGCATCGGCGCCGAGGTGAAGCCCGGCGACGTGCTGGTGGGCAAGATCACCCCGAAGGGCGAGACCCAGCTCTCCCCCGAAGAGAAGCTGCTGCGCGCCATCTTCGGTGAGAAGGCCGGCGACGTGCGCGACAGCTCCCTGCGCGTGCCCCCGGGCGTCGTGGGCACCGTCATCAACGCCAAGGTGTTCAGCCGCAAGGGCGTGGAGAAGGACGAGCGCGCCAAGCAGATCGAGTCCATGGAGGAGGCGAAGCTCCTCAAGGACCAGAACGACGAGATCAAGGTCCTCCAGGACTCCGCGTACAGCCGCATCCGCGGGCTGGTCCGTGGCAAGGAGGTCCAGGGCAAGCTCGTGGACGACAAGGGGAAGATCCTCCTGAAGAAGGGGGACATCCTCAGCGACGAGCTGCTGGCCACGGTGCCCTACAAGTACTGGGGCGAGATCTCCGTCGGTGATCCGCTGGACGCGCGCCTGCGCGACATCCTGCGCAACCTGGAGGAGACGAAGGAGGCCGTGAAGCTGGCCTTCGGCGAGAAGATCGCCCGCATCAAGAAGGGCGACGAGCTCCCCCCGGGCGTCATCAAGATGGTGAAGGTGTACGTCGCCATCAAGCGCAAGCTCGCGGTGGGCGACAAGATGGCCGGCCGCCACGGCAACAAGGGCGTCGTGTCCCGCGTCCTCCCCGAGGAGGACATGCCGTACCTGGAGGACGGGCGTCCGGTGGACATCGTCCTCAACCCGCTCGGCGTGCCTTCCCGCATGAACATCGGGCAGATCCTCGAGGTCCACCTGGGCTGGGCCGCGAAGGGCGTGGGCGAGCAGATCCAGCGCTACATCGAGGAGAACTTCAGCGGCGAGCAGCTCAAGAAGCAGCTGAAGACCGTGTACGACGACAAGGCGTTCGGTGACTTCGTGGACGGCCTGTCCGACCCCGAGGTCCAGGACCTCTGCCGCCGCCTGAAGAAGGGCATCCACGTCGCGACGCCGGTGTTCGACGGCGCCCGCGAGTCGGAGATCCACAACCTCTTCGACGAGGGCCGGCTGCCGCGCTCCGGCCAGATGGTGCTCTTCGACGGCCGCACGGGTGAGCCGTTCGACCAGAACGTCACCGTGGGCGTGATGTACATGCTCAAGCTGCACCACCTGGTGGACGAGAAGATCCACGCCCGTTCCATCGGGCCCTACTCGCTCGTCACGCAGCAGCCCCTGGGCGGCAAGGCCCAGTTCGGCGGTCAGCGTCTGGGCGAGATGGAAGTCTGGGCGATGGAGGCCTACGGCGCGGCTTACACGCTGCAGGAGTTCCTCACGGTCAAGTCGGACGACGTGGTGGGCCGCACGCGCATGTACGAGGCGATCGTCAAGGGCGACAACGTCCTCGAGAGCGGCCTGCCCGAGTCGTTCAACGTGCTCCTCAAGGAGCTCCAGTCGCTGGCCCTGGACGTGGAGCTGCTGGAGAGCGCGCCTCCGGAGCGCCAGCGCAGCTTCGGCGGCGACTTCCTGGGTGGCGGCGACGGCGAGGACCGGAAGTCGGGGACCGAGGCCTAGGCCTTTTCAAAGAAGCCGGTGCGCCCGCCTGACCGGCTGGCTGCTTCCTCGTGGAGGGAGCGGCTGGCCGGGTGCAGGGCGGGGGCCCGAAACGTTTGGCGCCTCGGGCGCTCATAAGTTTTCGGAGGCAACGTGAAGGACATTTTCAACTTCTTCGAGAAGCCGAAGGACCCGCTGTCGTTCAACGCCATTCGCATCGCGCTGGCGTCGCCCGACAAGATCCGCCAGTGGTCGCACGGCGAGGTGAAGAAGCCGGAGACGATCAACTACCGCACCTTCAAGCCGGAGCGGGACGGCCTGTTCTGCGCCCGCATCTTCGGGCCGGTGAAGGACTACGAGTGCAACTGCGGCAAGTACAAGCGCATGAAGCACCGTGGCGTCGTGTGCGAGAAGTGCGGCGTGGAGGTCATCCAGTCCAAGGTGCGCCGTGAGCGCCTGGGACACATCACGCTGGCCACGCCCGTGGCCCACATCTGGTTCCTCAAGTCGCTGCCCAGCCGCATCGGCAACCTGCTCGACATCACCCTCAAGGAGATGGAGAAGGTGCTGTACTGCGAGAGCTACATGGTCATCGACCCCAAGGCGACGCCGCTCCAGCGGGGCGAGCTGATCTCCGAGGAGAAGATGCACCGGCTCTTCCAGGAGCACGGTGAGGACTCGTTCACCGCGGGCATGGGCGGCGAGGCCGTCCGTGAGATGCTCAAGTCCCTGGACGTGGAGAAGCTGTCCGAGGAACTGCGCAAGGACATGCGCGAGACGACCAGCGAGGCGAAGCGGAAGAAGTACGCCAAGCGCCTGAAGGTCGCCGAGGCGTTCCGCTCGTCCGGCAACAAGCCGGAGTGGATGATGCTGGACGTCATCCCGGTCATCCCGCCCGACCTGCGCCCCCTGGTGCCCCTGGACGGCGGCCGCTTCGCGACCTCCGACCTCAACGACCTGTACCGCCGCGTCATCAACCGCAACAACCGCCTCAAGCGGCTGCAGGAGCTGAACGCGCCGGACATCATCATCCGCAACGAGAAGCGGATGCTCCAGGAGGCCGTGGACGCGCTGTTCGACAACGGCCGCCGCGGCAAGACCATCACCGGCCCGAACAAGCGGCCGCTGAAGTCGCTGTCCGACATGCTCAAGGGCAAGCAGGGCCGGTTCCGCCAGAACCTGCTCGGCAAGCGCGTGGACTACTCGGGCCGCTCCGTCATCGTCGTCGGTCCCGAGCTGCGCCTGCACCAGTGCGGCCTGCCGAAGATCATGGCGCTCGAGCTCTTCAAGCCGTTCATCTACAACAAGCTCGAAGAGAAGGGCTACGTCACCACCATCAAGTCCGCGAAGAAGATGGTGGAGAAGGAGCGTCCGGAAGTCTGGGACATCCTCGAGGACGTGATCCGCGAGCACCCGGTGCTCCTCAACCGCGCCCCCACGCTGCACCGCCTGGGCATGCAGGCCTTCGAGCCCGTCCTCATCGAGGGCAAGGCCATCCAGCTGCACCCGCTGGTGTGCGCCGCGTTCAACGCGGACTTCGACGGCGACCAGATGGCCGTGCACGTGCCGCTGTCCATCGAAGCGCAGATGGAAGCGCGCGTGCTGATGATGTCGACGAACAACATCCTCAGCCCCGCGAACGGCAAGCCCATCATCGTCCCGACGCAGGACATGGTGCTCGGCATCTACTACATGACCCGCGCCCGCGAGTTCGCCAACGGCGAGGGCCGCGTGTTCTCGTCGCCGGACGAGGTGCGTGCCGCGTACGACCACGGCGAGGTGCACCTGCAGGCGAAGATCGTCTGCCGCATCGACGGCAAGCGGAAGGAGACCACGGTCGGCCGCGTGCTCCTGTGGGAGGTCGTTCCGCGCCGCGTGGGCTTCGACGCCATCAACAAGGTGCTCGACAAGAAGTCGCTCGGTAACCTCATCGACCTCTGCTACCGCCTCACGGGCGAGAAGGAGACGGTGCTGCTGGCGGACCGCGTCCGCAGCGCGGGCTACTTCCACGCGACCCGCGCCGGTATCTCCATCGCGCTCAAGGACATGATCATCCCTGCGAAGAAGCAGGAGTTCCTGGACTACGCGCGCAAGGAGGTGTCGGAGATCGAGAACCAGTACCTGGAGGGCCTCATCACCGACGGTGAGCGCTACAACAAGGTCATCGATATCTGGGCGGAGATCACCGAGAAGGTCGCCCAGGAGATGATGCAGCAGATCTCCCAGGACGAGGCCAGCGGGGACGTGGACGGCAAGCGCGTGACGCGCAAGCAGCCGTCGTTCAACCCCATCTACATCATGGCCGACTCCGGCGCCCGCGGCAGCGCCCAGCAGATCCGCCAGCTGGCGGGTATGCGCGGCCTGATGGCGAAGCCCTCCGGCGAGATCATCGAGACGCCCATCACGGCCAACTTCCGTGAAGGCCTCTCCGTGCTCCAGTACTTCATCTCCACGCACGGCGCCCGCAAGGGCCTGGCGGACACGGCGCTCAAGACGGCCAACTCCGGTTACCTCACCCGCCGTCTCGTGGACGTGGCGCAGGACGCCATCATCAACGAGTACGACTGCGGCACCATGGACGGTCTGTTCATCGGCGCCCTGGTCGAGGGCGGCGAGATCATCGAGCCGCTGGGTGAGCGCATCCTGGGCCGCGTGGCCCTGGACGACATCCTCGACCCGGTGACGGGCGAGGTGCTGGTGCGCGCGAACGAGGAGATCGACGAGGACCGCGTCCGCCGCATCGAGAACAGCGGCCTGGACAAGGTGAAGATCCGCTCGGTGCTCACGTGCCAGGCCAAGCGCGGCATCTGCGTGGAGTGCTACGGCCGTGACCTGGCGCGTGGCCGCAAGGTGTCCGTGGGCGAGGCCGTGGGCGTCATCGCGGCGCAGTCCATCGGTGAGCCGGGTACGCAGCTGACGATGCGCACCTTCCACATCGGTGGCGCGGCGACCCGTCGCGCGGAGCAGTCCAGCCTGGAGAACCGCTACGCGGGCTCCGTGAAGTTCGCGGGCCTGAACACGGTGCAGAAGGCGGACGGCACGCTGGTGGCCATGAACCGCAACGGCGAGATCGTCATCGTCGACGAGTCCGGCCGCGAGCGCGAGCGCTACCAGATCATCTACGGCGCCCGCATCCTGGTGAAGGAGAACCAGAAGCTGGAGCCGGGCGTGCTCCTGGCCGAGTGGGACCCGTTCGCCATCCCGCTGCTCACGGAAGTGGGCGGTGTCGTGCGCTACGAGGACATCATCGAAGGCGTGACGATGTCCGAGACGCTCGACGAGGTGACGGGCCTGTCGCGCAAGACGGTCATCGAGTCCAAGGACCCGGAGGCGCGTCCGCGCGTCACCATCCGTGACGCGGCCGGCAACGTGAAGGAGCTGCCGTCGTCCAAGAACCCGGCCAGCTACTTCCTGCCCCAGGGCGCCATCATCACGGTCAACGACCAGGATGAGATCAGCGCCGGTGAGGTCATCGCCAAGGTGCCGCGCGAGACCACGAAGACCAAGGACATCACGGGCGGTCTGCCCCGCGTGGCCGAACTCTTCGAGGCGCGCAAGCCCAAGGACGCGGCGGCGATCGCGGAGATCGACGGCGTGGTGTCCTTCGGCAAGGACACCAAGGGCAAGCGCAAGCTCATCATCACCCCCGAGGTGAACGGCGAGCAGCGCGCGGACCTGGCCAAGGAGTACCTGATCTCCAAGGGCAAGAGCATCAACGTCCACTCCGGCGACCGCGTGAAGGCCGGCGAGGCGATGATGGACGGCGCGGCCAACCCGCACGACATCCTCAAGGTGCTGGGCGAGAAGGAGCTCGCGCGCTACCTGGTGGACGAGGTGCAGGAGGTCTACCGACTGCAGGGCGTGAAGATCAACGACAAGCACATCGAGACGATCGTCCGGCAGATGCTGCGCCGGGTGCGCGTCACCGACGTGGGCGACACCAACTTCCTCGTGGACGAGCAGGTCGAGAAGTGGGTGTTCGAGGAGGAGAACGAGAAGGTCATGTCCGAAGGGAAGCGCCCGGCCGTGGGCGAGCCCCTGCTGCTCGGCATCACCAAGGCGTCGCTCTCCACCGAGTCGTTCATCTCCTCGGCGTCGTTCCAGGAGACCACGAAGGTGCTCACCGAGGCCGCCATCAACGGCAAGGTGGACTACCTGCGCGGCCTCAAGGAGAACGTCATCATGGGCCGGCTCATCCCCGCCGGCACGGGCCTGCCGAACTACAAGCACCTCGACATCGAGGTGGAGAGCCCCACGGACGAGGTCAACGAGATGGAGGCCGCCCTGGCCGCCACCCACGGAGACACCGGCCCGCTGGCCCCTCCGCCCTCGCGGCCGGACACCCGGTCCACCGACGTCGCCTAGTGTTTCCCCGAGGCGTCCCTGACGCTTCGTGAGCCAGCCGCCGTCCTGGTGTCATGCCGGGGCGGCGGCTTTCTCGTTTTGCACAGTCCAGCCCATGTTCGCTTGACGGCATGTTGCGGTGCGTTATGTTGACGCATCACGTTATTAGACCCGGAATACCGGGGGGAGTGCGACATGGCGACGACGAGCGAGAAGACGGGCGTGACGCAGAACGTGGAGGCCTACCTGAAGGGTCGGTTCTCCGAGGCGCAGAAGCGGTTCCAGGGGCTGGAAGGGGAGGCGAACAAGGCCTTCCGTGCGCTGGAGACGCGGGGCCAGGTGGCGGCGAAGGAGGTCCAGGCCCTGTGGACGAAGGTGCAGGCTGGCGAGCTGCGCGCGGATCCCCGCGTCCAGGAGCTGACGAAGAAGGTGGACGCGGCGGGCGTGGAGTTTCGCAAGCGGCTGGACGGGTTCCAGACGAAGGTCGTCGAGGCGGTGGGAGTTGCCAGCCAGTCCCAGGTGGAGCAGATCACCCGCGAGCTGAACCGCCTTTCGAAGAAGTTGGATGTGCTCTTGAAGCCCACCCGGCGGGCCCACCGGGCGACCAAGAATTCGGGCGGCGCGGCGTCTAGTCCGCGCGCCTGAGAGCGTTTCCTTCACCCATGGGGTGTGCTTAGGTCGCAGACCCCCTTGAATGCCCTGGGTTCCTTCCACCGGGAGGGCCTGGGGTAACTCCCGGAGCGACTTCATGGACAACAACACCGAGGGCCCCCGAGAGAAGACCTCCGTGGCGGAGGCATTCGAACGGATCTGGAGCCAGGCGCTCCTGGCGGTGAACACGGCGGAGGAGGAGGCCTCCCGTGCCGTGCAGCGCGTGGCGTCCGTCGCGGGCTGGAGCCAGGACGAGGTGAAGCGCCAGGCCCGTGAGTTCGCGGACCGGCTGGCGGGCCACCGCAAGGACCTGGAGCACAACGTGGAGGAGCGGGTCCGCACGGCCCTGAGCCTCCTGAAGCTGCCGCGCCGCGAGGAGCTGCAGGCGTTCGGTGCCCGCCTGGAGCGCCTGAACGAGCGCATCCAGGCCCTGGAGCACCGCAAGTGAGTGGACCCGCCGCCTCGGGCGGCAGGTCGTGGGGAACGCGGTTCTTCGCGGGGCTGCATGCCCTGAGCAGCGGGTGCTCCCGGCTCCCGCTGCTCGCGGGCGTGGCGCTCGTGGTGTCCGCGCGGGTGGTGCCCCTGCTGGAGGAGCCCGCCCCGTCGCCCGTGGTCCCTGAAGTGGTGGCGCAGGAGGCCATCTCCGAGGATGCGGCGCTCATCGACGCCGTGCTGGCCAAGCGCGCTCCGGACCTGGGGCTCACGCTGCGCCGGCGGCTGGGGCAGGCCATCGACGAGGAGTCGCGCCGCACGGGGTATGACCCGCTGCTGGTGCTGGCCATCATCGACGTGGAGTCCGACTTCGAGGAGGAGTCCGTCTCGGAGAAGGGCGCCCGGGGGCTGATGCAGATCAAGCCCAGCACGCTGCACTTCCTGGCGGAGAAGGAAGGTCTGAAGCTGTCGCGCGAGGAGGTGGTGGCGGACCCCGCCGTCTGCGTGCGCCTGGGCATCCGGTACCTGCGCAACCTGCAGGGCCGCTTCGGCGGCGACCTGGACCTGGCGTTGATGGCCTACAACGCCGGCCCCACGCGCATCCGGGACGCCATGAAGGCCAAGGAGCTGGAGAAGTTCCGCCGCTACCCCCGCGCCGTACGGCGTGACTTCCGCCGCTTCCGGGAGGGCCATGGCCTGGGCGGAGACTGGGCGCTCGCGCAGCGCGAGCTGCCTCCGCCGCCGCCCGACGAGACGCCGACCGCGGCGCCCTGAGCCGCTCGCGTCCGGCTGGACAGGAAGACGGGCCTCGGGGTGAATGTTCGTGGCGGCGGAGCGCTCCAAGGGGGCTGACCCCGCCTTGTCCCGCTCCCCCGGGTGCGCTAAGTCGTTCGCAAGCTCCCGGGACTGTTGAGGATTCCTTGGAGGAACGCCGCCATGCCCCGCACGTCCGCCCGCATCGCCATCACTGTCGCGGCCTCGCTCGTCCCCATGCTGGCCTTGGCCGGCTCGGTCTTCCTGAACGGTGTGAAGATCGACGGGGTGACGAACACGCGCTTCGAGAAGGCCACCGTCCGCATCGACGCGGAAGGGAACGTCCACATCGACGCGCCGGGGTACGCCGCCCGCGTGACGACCGTGACGCCCACGCCCGCGACGCCTTCCACCGCGACGCCTCCGGCCGCCGCCGCGGCTCCGGACGCGGGCATCGTCGCGCAGGCTCCGGCTCCGACCGCTCCCGCCGCTCCCACGTCCGGGCCGGCGCGCATCACGCAGCGCTACTGGCTGGTGACGGAGCAGACGACGCCGGGCATGACGGACTTCGACATCGACGTGTACGTGAACTCGCGCTGGCTGCGTCGTCTGCGCAACAACGAGGACCAGGTGGTGATGGACATCACCAGCCAGTTGCGTCCCGGCGCGAACGCGGTGACGCTGATTGCCCGCAAGGTGAACGGGGGCAGCCGCCGCAGCACGTCGCCCGGGAACGTCTTCAAGGTGATCATCGGCGAGGGCAACGAGGGCGGCGGCAACGTGATGGTTGACACGCCCCTCATCCGCTTCCAGAAGACGGCTGCGGACGCGCAGGACGCGACCGAGGAGTTCACCCTCACCACCCGCTGAGGGTGCGCGGGAAGGGAGACGACGGTGTTCACCATCGACGAGCGCTACCGGGGTCTTCCCGCCAACCGCGACCAGGTGCTCTCGCTGCACCTGTCGCTCAACACGCCGCACGTGGCCATCCCCGGCAAGCAGGCGGGGCCCGCGCAGGCCTTCGTGGTGGGGCTGCGCGGTGGACAGAGCGCGGGCGTCTTCGTGTACCTGTACCTGGTGGAGGCGGGGGACTGCGCGGTGTACGTGTCCGGCCGGCGCATCCAGTCCGCGGATGAGCTGCGCGAGGATGAGGACGACGCGCTCGCGTTCGTGGAGTCGCTGGGCTTCATGATGGACAACGCGAACTGGCGTGCCGCGGCGCCCGCGCAGCAGGACGAGTGGCTGAAGACGCTGCCCGTGTTCTTCCGGGAGCCCACGCTCGTGCCCGCCGTGAAGGCCCGCGCTGAAGAGAAGCGCAACGTCGCCACCACCCTGGGCCGCTTCCTGGCCGCGTTCTGACCCTCCACCCTGGATTGGCACCCATGTCCCGCATCACTTCCTCCTGCTTCCTCGCGTTCGCGCTCGCATCGGCGGGCTGCGCGCACGTCCCCACGGAGAAGGAGCGCCGGAGCTCGGAGATCCACTACGACCTGGGCGTGCAGGCCCAGCAGCACGGCGCGGTGCAGGACGCGCTCGCGGAGTACCAGAAAGCGCTGGAGCAGAACCCGGGCAACGCGGAGGCCCACAACGCGGTGGGCCTGCTGCTGCACCTGTCCTTCCGCCGGCTCGACGAGGCGGCGTCCCACTACGACAAGGCGCTGGAGCTGCGGCCGACCTTCTCCGAAGCGCGCACCAACCTGGGCAACCTGCGCCTGGACCAGGGGCGCTACGACGACGCCATCAAGCTGTACGAGGAGTCGCTCAACGACATGCAGTACCGCTACGGCTTCTCCGCGCAGGGGAACCTGGGCTGGGCGCTCTACAAGAAGGGCGACACGGCGAACGCGGTGCAGAACATCAAGGCCGCCGTCACCACCAACCCGGAGTTCTGCCTGGGCTACAAGAACCTGGGCATCATCTACGACGAGACGGGCAAGACGGAGGAGGCGTGCCGGCAGTTCGCCCACTACCGTGAGAAGTGCCCGGACGTGGCGGAGGCCTACCAGCGCGAAGGCGTGTGCCAGGCGAAGCTCGGGCGGGTGGAGGAGGCGAAGAAGGCGTTCGCGAGCTGCGAGTCCAAGGCCCAGGCGAACGAGTCCGAGCTCAAGGACCACTGCCGCTCACTGCTGGACCACCTCTAGCCGCGGGACCCCGAAAGACCGTGGACCACGTCGACTTCGGCAAATACCTCAGCCAGCAGCGCGAGCTTCGCGGCCTGTCGCGCGAGGACGTCTCCCGGGAGACGAAGATTCCCCCCAGCCTCGTCGCCGCGCTGGAGGCGGGGCAGGTGGAGCGGCTGCCCGAGCGCGTGTTCGTGCTCAACTACATCCGCGCGTACGCGCAGGTCATCGGCCTGTCGCCAGAGGAGGCGGCGCTGCGCTACGAAGAGGTGGACCGGGCGGTGCCCGCGCCTTCGCCGGCGCAGCTGGAGCAGGCGCGGCGCAAGCGGGCGTACCTCATCCTGGCCATCCTCCTGGCGGTCGTGCTCCTGGGCGCGGGCCTGTTCCTGGTGCTGTCCGGGAAGCTCCCGCCCCCGGCCGCGCGTTGAAGAGGGATCATGGAGCGGTACGCCGACGACGCGTTCGTGCTGTCCACGGTGGACTATGGTGAGTCCGACCGGCTGGTGACGCTGCTCACGCGTGAGCACGGCAAGCAGACCGCGTTCGCCGCGGGCGCGCGCAAGAGCAAGCGCCGTTTCGCGGGGGCGCTGGAGCCGTTCATGCGGCTGCGCGTGCAGCTCGTGGAGACGCGCGGCAGCACGGTGCGGCTGGACTCCGCGGACATCGTCGCGGGCTTCTATGCCGCGCGCGAGGACCTGTCGCTCATCGCCCGGGCGCTGTACTCCGTGGAGCTGTGCCGCGAGCTCACGCGCGACCATGAGCCGCACCCGGAGCTGTTCGAGCTGGTGGAGGGCTACCTTCACCGGCTGGACGCGAAGGAGGCCGGGCCCACGTCGCTGCTGGCGTTCGAGCTGGCGGCGCTGGCGCAGGCGGGGTTGATGCCGCGCTTCGACTCCTGCTCGCTGTGCGGCGGTCTGCCCGGCGAGCGGCCCCGGTTCGACCAGGGCCACGGCGGCGCGGTGTGTGAGCCGTGCGGTGGACGCGCGCGCGACTCGGTGCCCGTGCCGGTGGCGCTGCTGGCGGGGCTGCGTTCGCTCCAGGAGGGTCAGCGCACGCCGCTGCCCGCGGACCTCCGCGCGCGGGCGCGGGGGCTGCTCAACGTCTTCATCGCGCACCACGTGGGCCGCAAGCTCAAGAGCGTGGACTTCATGGCGCAGGTGGGCCTGGACTGACGGGCAGCGCGGTCCCCAGGGGGAAGGGTCATGCACGAAGCCGGGCCGCTGGACGTGGTGTGTGTCGGCGAGACGCTGGTGGACTTCCTCCCCGTGGCTGGCGGCGCCACGCGCGTTCGGGACGTGGAGGCGTGGAAGCCGTCTCCGGGGGGCTCTCCGGCCAATGTCTCCGTGGGGCTCGCGCGGCTGGGGCTGCGCTCGGCGATGGTGGGCGTGGTGGGCTCCGACGAGTTCGGCCACTTCCTGCGCGACCGGCTGGCGGCGGAGGGCGTGGACGTGAGCCGCTTGCGTCAGGTGGACCACGCGCGCACCGGCCTGCTGTTCGTCTCGCTGGATGCGCACGGTGAGCGCAGCTTCACGTACTTCCGGACGCGCTCGGCGGAGTTCCTGCTGGACGACTCCGACGTGGATGGCGACTTCGTGCGGCGTGCGAAGGTGCTGCACTGCGGCTCCAACTCCCTGCTCCTGCCAGAGGCGCGCGAGGCCATGGTGCGCCTGCTCACCCTGGCACGCGAGGCCGGGATGCTGGTGAGCTGTGATCCGAACCTGCGGCTGCATATGTGGACGCGGCCCGAGGAGCTTCAAGCCCTCCTGGGCCGCATGCTCCCGCTGTGCACGGTGGTGAAGCTGTCCGAGGAGGAGATCCACTTCGCGACCGGCGAGCACTCGCCGGAAGCGGCCCTGCAGGTCCTGGCCGCCCAGGGCGTGCGGCTGCCCGTGGTGACGCTGGGGCCGCGCGGGGCGGTGTTCCTCTGGCGGGGCGAGGTCCTCTCCGTTCCCGCGCCCCAGGTGACGGTGGTGGACACGACGGGCGCCGGTGACGGCTTCGTGTCCGCGATGTTGAGCGGGCTGGTGCGCGGCCATGGCGGCGCGCGTGCACTGGAGGGCGCGACGCGCGAGGACCTGGTCGCGCTGATGACCTTCGCCGCGGGGGTGGGGGCCCGGGTGGTGACGAAGCTGGGCGCGGTGGCGGCGCTCCCGCTGGCGTCCGAAGTGGAGGGGCTGTTGCCCGAAGGACCCGCCGCGCGTCGCATCGCGCGCTGACGGGGAGCACCGGCCAGGGTCAGGCTCGCATGCTTCGCCGCGTCCTGCGTGGCCCGCCATCCCATCCAGGAGGGACCGATGAGCGACACGCGTGAGAGCGCTTCTTCCACCCCGGCGCGGGTCCGTGGGCTGGAGCAGATCGACCGGCTGTCCGTGCCGCTGCCGCATGGTACCGAGGTCACGACGCGCGTGGAGCGCGTGGCGTCCGGCCGCCGCATTCCCCAGGGCGTGGTGGGCCGCGTGGTGCGCGCGCATGATGGCGGCTTCGACGTCCAGATCGTCGGGGTGGGCGAGGTGTGGTTCGCGCGCGACGAGCTCGTGCCCCGGCGGATGGGGCAGGTGCAGTTCGCCCAGCGGCGCGAGGCGGCCTGGAGCGCGCTGCGGCCGTGCGTGGTGCTGGAGACGCGCGTGGGCAGTCACGCCTGGGGGCTCGCGGACGAGCGCTCCGATGTGGACGTGCGCGGCGTGTTCGCGCTGCCGCTGCCGTGGACGCTGGGCCTGGGGCAGCCCCCGCAGGACCTGGTGAGCGCGGATGGCAGCACCACGTACTGGGAGGTCCGCAAGGCGGTGGAGCAGGCGCTGCGCGCGGATCCGAACACGCTGGAGACCCTCTTCGTCCCCGGCGTGAAGCCGCTGGACGAGCTGGGCGCGTGGGTGCTGGAGGTGCGCGAGGCGTTCGTCTCCAAGGCCATCTTCGGCAGCTTCGGACGCTATGCCATGAGCCAGCTCGACAAGCTCACCCGCAGCCAGCGGCTGGCCGAGCACCGCGACCTGCTGCTCGCGTGGCTGTGCGAGGAGCCCACGCCGGACCTGGACGAGGTGGCCCGGCGCCTGGCCGCCGTGTCGCCCCGCGCCGCGCCCACGCCCGAGGACGCGGTGCTCGCGGCGAAGACGTACGTCAAGCAACTCTACCGCTCGCTCTGGGACCAGGGACTGCTCGCGTCGAATGACCTCGCCGCGCTCACGGCATACGCGCGCGGCGGGGGCCAGCGTCCCCCGTCCGCGCGGGAGCTGCGACCGAAGAACGCCTACAACCTGCTGCGGCTGGTGGCGCTGGCGACGGGCTGGCTGCGCGACGGCGTGCCCACCTTCGAGGCGACGGGGGCGCTGAAGGCCCGGCTGCTCGACATCAAGCGTGGACAGGTGCCACTGAAGGACGTGCTGCGCGACGCCGAGGCGATGGCGCCAGCGCTGGAGGCCGCGCACCGGGAGAGCCGGCTGCCGGAACATCCGGACCATGCCCGCGCGGATCGGCTGCTGCGACGCGTGGGAGGGGAGGTGGCGCGGCGCTGGGTCTTGCAGACGCCCGGACCGCTGGGCCGTGACGCGCCGGAGGCTCCGGCGCTGGAAGGAGGGATGGAATGAAGGGCAGGCTGACGGAACATCAGGAGCGGATGGCGGACCGCGTGCTGGACGCCGAGTCCCTCGCGCGCGAACACCTGGTCATCTCGCTGTCCGGCGCGCATGCGTACGGGTTCCCGTCGCACGACAGCGACCTGGACCTCAAGGCCATCCACATGGCGCCCACCGCCGCGCTCCTCGGCCTCCAGCCGCGGCACGTGCCGGCGGAGCGGATGGAGGTGCTGGAGGGCGTGGAGGTGGACTACTCGTCCAACGAGTTGCAGCCCGTACTGCTGGGCATCCTCCAGGGCAACGGCAACTACATCGAGCGGGTGCTGGGGGCCATCACCGTGCGGGCCCTGCCGGAGCTGGAGACGCTGCGGCCCCGGGTGCGGGCCGTGCTGTCGCGGCGCATCCACCGGCACTACCGCGGCTTCGCGCAGGGACAGCTGCGTGAATGGGAGAAGGGTGGCTTCCGCTCCGTGAAGAAGCTGCTGTACGTGCTGCGCACCACGCTCACCGGGGCGCATGCGCTGCGCACGGGCGAAGTGGAGACGGATGTCACCGTCCTGCTGGAGCCGTATGGCTTTGGCGGGGCCCACGCGCTGGTGGAGCGCAAGCAGTGTGGCGAGCGCATCGAGCTGGACGACGCGCTTAGCGAGCAGTGGCAGGGCGAGGTGACGCGCGCGTTCGCGGTGCTCGATGCGGCGGACGCGGCCTCCGTGTTGCCCCTGGAGCCACAACCGTCGGCCGTGGCCGCGCTCGAGGGCTGGATGCTCGACGTGCGGCGCCAGCGGTTCGGCGCCTAAACCGCTTTCCCGGGGCTCCTGGCTCCGGGCGGCCGGCCGAGGGGAAAGACGAACATCGACCTGGGAGGGCATGGCGGGTAACATCCGCCCCGCCATGAGCACGCAGGGAGGCGCCGGAGAAGATCCCGACCGGGGGCGGCGCATCGGAAAGTACGAGATCCTCACCCGACTCTCCATGGGAGGGATGGCGGAGCTGTTCCTCGCGTACACCTCCGGCCCCGGTGGCTTCCGCAAGTTCGTGGCGGTGAAGCAGATCCTCCCCGACATCAAGAAGGACGACCAGTTCGTCAAGATGTTCCTCGACGAGGCGCGCATCACCGCGGCCTTCTCGCACGCGAACATCGGGCAGGTGTTCGACCTGGGCGAGGAGGACGGCGAGCTGTACCTCGCCATGGAGTTCCTGCCCGGCCAGAACCTGGAGCAGGTGGTGAAGATGGCGGCGCGGCGCAACTACACGCTGCCGCTGGGCTTCAGCGCGCGCGTGATGCGCGACACGTGCCTGGGCCTGCACTACGCCCACCACTTCATGGATCCGTCGGGCCGCCCCGTGGCGGTGGTGCACCGCGACGTGTCCCCGAAGAACGTGATGATCACCTACGACGGCGTCGTGAAGGTGATCGACTTCGGCATTGCCAAGGCGCGCGGCAAGCTGGGGCGCACGCAGGTGGGCACCGTGAAGGGGACCAGCGGGTACATGTCCCCGGAGCAGGTGCGCAACAAGGACCTGGATGGCCGCAGCGACCAGTTCTCCACGGGCGTGATGTTCCACGAGCTGCTGGCCGGCCAGCGCCTGTTCAACGCTCCGGGCGAGGCCGCCGTGATGATGCAGATCGTGGACGGGGAGATCCCCGCGCCGCGCTCGCTCAACCCGGCCGTGTCGGAGGCCCTGGACGCGGTGGTGCTCAAGTCGCTGTCGCGCGACTCGGCCCAGCGCTTCGGCACGTGCCGGGAGATGGCGCGCGCCATCGAGGCCTCGCTGGGCGCCGAGCTGTTCGACGAAGATCAGATGGCCGCCATCATGGGCGAGCTCTTCGAGGAGAAGCGCCAGAAGACACGCACGCTCCTGGAGCTGGCCAGCCGCGCGGAGGACGCCCGCGTCAGCGAGGCCGCTGGCGCGCTCCACGTGGAGGAGGGCGGTGAGCAGGCTTCCGCAGAGCCCACCGCGCAGGTGAAGTCGCCGCCCGCGGACGTCGCGCCGTCCTTCAAGCCGACCCCCGTCCGCCGCACTGCGACCGAGTCCACGACGCCCGCCCCGCGCGCCACTCCGCGCCCCGCCATGGAGGCCGCCGAGGCCCGCGCCTCGCGCGTCAATACGCCCACCGTGGCGCCGCGATCGCAGCGTCCCTCGGGCGCTGATTCGGCATCGGTTCCGCGGGTGGTCCGCCCTCCCGCTGACGCCGTGCGGCCCTCTCGGGCTCGCCCCAGTGCGCGGCCCGAACCCTCCGAAGCGCGTGGTGCGTCCCAGTCCGAAGGGCTGATGGATCCGCCCAGCGAGCTCCAGACCCAGCGCTTCAAGACCCGCCCCGCGCGGAGCTCCACCCGGACCCCGCGTCACGCGGAGGAGGCGGAGGTCGCCGAATCAGCGGCTCCGGCCCCGCCCGCCCGTGAAGGCTCCGGCTGGGGCATGCGGCTGTTCCTGCTCCTCCTCCTGGGCGGCGTGGCCTACCTGGCGACGCTGGAGCCCGTGCGCCGCGTGTTCATGCCGGCGTACGAGTCCGCGAAGCAGTGGGTGCAGGCGGAGCTGGATCCACCTCCGCCCGTGGACCCCGCCGCGAACGGGCAGTGGCCGCCCAAGCCCTCTGGTCCGCCTCCGGGCTTCGCCCAGAAGCCCGCCCCCGAGCCCGAGAAGGCGCCGGAGGTGGAGCCGTCGCCTCCGCCCGAACCCGAGGTGGAGCCGGTCGTCGCCGACGCGAAGAAGACGCCCGCGGGCAAGGGGGCGCGCAAGGCGAAGCCGGCCGCTCCCAGCGTTCAGCCCGCCTCGGTGGACAAGCCCGCAGTGGACAGCCCGGTGGTGGCGAAGGCGGACCCGCGCCCCGCGAAGCCCGCGGCCCCTGAGCCGGTCACCACCGTCACGCAGGAGGAGAACCCGGAGGTGCTCGACACGACCACCTCGAAGGGCGCCGCGAAGGCGGGCCTGGGCTGGCTCACGCTCTACACGGTGCCGAAGAACGCGGCCGTGTTCGACGGCGCCACGCAGCTGGGCACGTCCCCCCTGATCAAGTTCCCGCTCCCCGTGGGCACCTACCGCCTGCGCGTGGTGGACCCGCAGGACCCCGGCGGAACGAGCAAGCTGTTGTCCGCTCCCGTCCGTCCCGGCGAGGTGACGAAGCTGCAGATTCGACTGGCCGACCTCCCGGCCTACGCGGACTGACCGCCGTCCTTGACGCTCCAGGACCCCCTCACTAGGGTCCGCCGCGTTCCGCCTTCGCCTTCGACGCACTGCGAGAAGGACTCGCCAACATGTATTTCCAGGACCTCATCCTCACGCTCCAGAAGCACTGGGCCGACCAGGGATGCATCGTCACCCAGTCGTACGACACGGAAGTCGGCGCGGGCACGATGGCCCCGTACACGTTCCTGCGCGCGCTCGGTCCCGAGCCGTGGAACGTCGCCTACGTGCAGCCCTCGCGGCGCCCCGCGGACGGCCGCTTCGGTGAGAACCCGAACCGCCTGTTCCAGCACCACCAGTTCCAGGTCATCCTCAAGCCCGCGCCCAAGAACGTCCAGGAGCTCTACCTGGAGTCGCTGCGGAAGATCGGGATGGATCCGCTGGAGCACGACATCCGCTTCGTCGAGGACGACTGGGAGTCCCCCACGCTGGGCGCCTGGGGCCTGGGCTGGGAGGTGTGGTGTGACGGGATGGAGGTGACGCAGTTCACCTACTTCCAGCAGTGCGGCGGCTTCGACTGCCGCCCCGTGGCCGCGGAGCTGACGTACGGGCTCGAGCGCCTGGCCATGTACCTGCAGAACGTGGAGAACGTCTTCGACATCGAGTGGGTCAAGGGCGTGAAGTACCGCGAGGTGTTCCACGCGAACGAAGTGGAGATGAGCAGGTACGCCCTCCACGAGTCCGACCCGCAGATGCTCTTCGCGATGTTCGACGCGTACGAGAAGGAGTGCAAGCGGCTCATCGAGCGCCACCTGCCGCTGCCCGCGTACGACTACGCGCTGAAGTGCTCGCACACGTTCAACCTGCTGGACGCGCGCGGCGCCATCTCCGTCACCGAGCGCGCCAACTTCATCAAGCGCGTGCGTGACAACGCGCGCCTGTGCGCGGAGGGCTACCTCCAGATGCGCGAGCGGCTGGGCTTCCCGCTGACGAAGACGCCGTGGACGGTGGGCGAGCAGCCGCCGGTGCTGGAGGGCAGGCCCGCCAGCGACTACTGGAAGACGGTGCAGCTGAACAAGCCGGTGGAGAAGAAGGAGAAGGCGGAGGTGTCCCGTGGCGCGTGATCTGCTGCTGGAGGTCGGCGCCGAGGAGATCCCGGCGTCGTTCATCATCCCCGCGCTGGAGGACCTCCAGCGCGTGCTCACCGAGCGCATGGCCGACGCCCGCCTGAAGCACGGCGAGGTGCGCACGTTCGGCACGCCGCGCCGGCTGGCCGTCTGGGTCCGCGACGTGGCGGACTCGGGCGAGGACATCACGAAGGAGGTGCTGGGCCCCAGCGCCAAGGCCGCCTTCGACGCGCAGGGCAAGCCCACCAAGGCGGCGGAGAAGTTCGCCGAGGGGCTCAAGCTGTCCGTGGACGCGCTCGGGCGCACCACCACGGCCAAGGGCGAGTACGTCTCCGCGCGCGTGGAGGAGAAGGGCCGTCCGGCGGAGGCCATCCTCCAGGACGCGGCGCACGCGGCGGTGCACGGCATCAACTTCAAGAAGTCCATGCGCTGGGGTGACGTGGACACGGCGTTCGCCCGCCCGGTGCAGTGGATGGTGGCGCTCCTGGGCGACACGGAGCTGCCGGTGGTGCTGGGCGACGTGAAGGCGGGCCGGACGACCTACGGCCACCGCTTCCTCGCGCCGGGCCCCATCGTGCTGAAGGCGCCCGCGGACTACGAGGCCGCGCTGGAGAAGGCGCACGTGGTGGCGGACATCGCGAAGCGCCGCGCGGAGCTGGTGCGCAAGGTGACCGCCGCGGCGAAGGCGGAGGGCGCGCAGCTGCTGGAGGACGAGGGGCTGGTGGACCAGGTGACGAACCTGGTGGAGCTGCCGAGCCCCGTGGTGGGCCGCTTCGAGGAGCGCCACCTGGACCTGCCGCCCGAGGTGCTGGTGCAGGAGATGAAGAGCCACCAGCGCTACTTCTCGCTGACGGACGCGAAGGGGAAGCTGCTGCCGCGCTTCATCGCCGTGTCCAACACGCCGGTGCGCGACGAGCAGCTGTCCCTGCGCGGCTACCAGCGCGTGCTGGCGGCGCGGCTCGCGGACGGGCGCTTCTTCTTCGACGAGGACCGCCGCACCCCGCTGGCCGACCGCGTGGAGAAGCTGGGCCGCGTGGTGTGGCAGGGGCAGCTGGGCACGTACCTGGAGAAGGTGGAGCGCTTCCGCTCGCTGGCGCTCTGGCTGGCCCAGGCCACGGGCATGGCAGGGGAGTCCGCCACGGTGGAGCGCGCCGCCACGCTGTCCAAGGCGGACCTCGTCACCGGCATGGTGGGCGAGTTCCCGGAGCTCCAGGGCGTGATGGGCCGCGAGTACGCGCGCGCGGGCGGTGAGCCCGAGGCGGTGGCGCTGGCCATCTTCGAGCACTACCTGCCCCGCGGGGCCGAGGACGCGCTGCCGTCGCAGGACGCGGGCGCGCTCATCGGCCTGGCGGACCGGCTGGACTCGCTGTGCGGCATCTTCGCCATCGGCAAGGCGCCGTCGGGCGCGGCGGATCCGTTCGCGCTGCGCCGCGCGTGTCTGTCCATCATCCGCATCGTGCTGGGGCGCGGCTACCGCTTCAGCCTGTCCGCCGCGGTGGACGAGGCGCTGCGCCTGCTGGCCCCCCGGCTGGCCAACGTGAAGCGCAAGCCGGGGGAAGCGGCCCCGCGCGAGCAGGTGCTGGAGTTCTTCCGCGGCCGCCTCAAGGCGCTGTGGGGCGAGCAGCACCGCACCGACGTCGTGGAGGCGGTGCTGGCCGTGGGCTTCGACGACCTGGTCGCGGCGAAGAAGCGCCTGGAGGCCCTGAGCGTGCTCGTGGGCCACGCGGACTTCCAGCCGCTGGCGGCGGCGTTCAAGCGCGTGGTCAACATCGTGGAGAAGCAGGGCAAGGACGTGGCCGGCGGGCAGACCAACCCGCAGCGCTTCACGGACGAGCCGGAGAAGCACCTCCACACCGCCTTCACCCAGGCGCGCGCCAGGGTGGGCGAGCACGTGCGCGCGGACGACTTCGCCAGCGCGCTCAAGGAGATCACCGGCCTAAAGCCCGCCGTGGACACCTTCTTCGACAAGGTGATGGTGATGGCCGAGGACAAGGACCTGCGGGAGAACCGCATCCGGTTCCTCACGGAGATTGGCGCCCTGTTCAACCAGGTGGCGGACTTTTCCAAGATCCAGGCCGAGGCCTGAGGGCGTGAGAAAAAATTAACGATACTGATGCGTCCGCAGGACGCATAAGCATCTCTGTGCGAGCATGACTCGCCATGGCGGGAAGCAGACGGCCGCGAGTGCGTGTGCTGCGGCCGAGACGGGCTCAGGTGCTGACGGCTCGGACCTATGAGCAGTTGGTTGACCGAGGTCATCCGGTCCGAGCCGTATGGGCGGCTGTCGAAGCGCTAGACATGTCGGACTTCGAGCGCGCCATCCGCGCTCGTCCCCATCACGCGGGCCGTTCGGCGGTGGACCCGAAGCTGTTGCTGGCGCTGTGGGTGTATGGGCAGATGGAGGGGCTCTCCAGCGCTCATGCCATTGCTGCCAGGCTGCGCACGGACGTTGCGTATTGGTGGTTGTGCGGCGGCGTCGGAGTGTCGGCACATACGCTGTCCTCCTTCATGACGCGCTCAGGCCCTGCCTTCCGGGCGTTGCTGGGCAAGCTGCTGGATGACCTGTGCAGCCGCGGTGCCGTACGCCGGCCACGGCGACTTGCACAGGACGGCACGCGTGTGCGGGCCTCCGCAGGGGCCGCCTCTTTTCACCGCAAGGCCACCCTGCAGAAACGGGCCACTGAGGCTGCTGCCGCCGGCCAGTGCCGGCGGGGCGCCAGCCCCCAGGCACGTGCGGCGCGCAAACGCGCTCGGGCCGATTTACAGGCTCGGGCGGCACTCGCGCTTGCTGCTTTGCCGGCAGCGGCACGGCGTAAGAAACGTGCGAAGGGGGGCGCTCGTGGCGAACCCCGAGCCTCTCTCACCGACCCACAGGCACACGTGATGCGCATGCCAGACGGCGGCTACCGCCCCGCCTACAACGCGCAGGCCGTCTCGGACGTGGAGAGCCGGCTCGCATTGGCCGGTCGTGTCACCAATGAGGGGGCGGACACGGCCCAGTTGCTACCGATGGTGCACTGTGTGGCCCACGTCCTGGGACTCAAGCCCGAAGCTTGGTTGGTAGACGGGGCCTATCGGAATCTCAAGGCCTTCTCCGCGCTCGAATCGCAGGGCATTCGTGTCTTCTCTCCTCTACCGGCGCGCAAGAACCTGCTTCCACCGGGGGAGCAGCGCAGGCGCCGACGAGGCGAACCCATCGAGGCGTGGCGTGCGCGGATGCAGACACTCGCAGGCAAGCGCACATACGCCCAGCGCGCACCGACGGCGGAACTGCTCAATGCGCAGGTCAAGGAGCGCCAAGGCCTGCGCAGGCTTCACGTACGAGGTCGCAAGCGAGCCGAAGCTGCATGGCTGCTCGCACTCGTCGCCCACAACCTTCTGCTCGCCATCGCGCAAGGGTGGCTCGGCGAGCCGGAAGGCTCATTTTTTCTCACGCCCTGAGGCCCCACCGCCGCTTCACCGCCGGAGCGTGCCCGTTTCCCCACCAAGGGAGCGGCGCACGCCTTCCGGGCGGGGGCGGATGTCCGCGGGCGGGCGTCCGGGAATAGCGGCAGCCCTATTCAGTTGCCCGGGGCAGGGCCGCGTTCCTACACTCCGCCCCCCTCTGATGCGCCTCCACTTCCTGACCCCCGCGCTGCTGCTCCTCGGGGCGTGTTCGATCGAGTCCGAACCGAACCCGCCTCCGTCCACCCGCTTCGTGTACCCCAGCGGGGTGGCGTTCTGGCGCCCTCCGTCGGCGGGAGGCCCCTCGGCGAGCAACGGCTACCTCTTCGTCGCGAACGCCAACTTCGACAACTGCTACGACTCCGGTTCAGTGGTGGCGCTGAACCTGGACACGCTGAGCACGCAGCAGGACGGGCAGGCCGTCGCCTTGCCCCACCTGGGCGGCGCGCTCCCGGAGTCCTCGCTCGCCTTCGAGGACCTGGCGTCCTCGGACGAAGCGCTCGTGCAGATCCGCAGCTTCGCGGGCGAGCTGGGCCTGTGGGTGAACCCGGCCACCGGGCTGCCGCGCCTGTTCGTGCCCTCGCGCGCGGAGGGCAACAACCTGCACGCCGTGGACGTGGGCCTGACGGCCAGCGGCGCGCCGACGCTCACCTGCGTGCAGGGCGGCGTGGACTGCCGCAACGGCGCGCTGTCGCTCACGGACGACATCCCGTCATCCCTCAGCGAGGAGGGCCGCTCGGGCCTGCCGCGCGCGCCGTCGCCCATTGGCGTGACGGTGGATGACGCGAGCGGCACCCTGTACGTGACGCACTCGGAGGCGGCGGACTCGCCCGCGAAGTCCAGCACCAACTTCGAGAACTACCTGGCCACGGTGAAGCTGGACAACCCCACGCGGGACACGCTGGGCTTCATCCCGCTGTCGCCCGAGGGCTACGCCTACGGCGGCTCGGACTCGGTGACGGTGGGCGCGGGCTACCTCTACGTGACGGGCCGCAACTTCGTGGCCGGCGTCAGCGGCACGGTGGCCGCCAACTTCGTGCTGCGGCTGGTGGACAAGAACCAGCCCGGCACGCTCCTGGAGCCCTCGTTGCAGTCGGTGTACCGCATCCGCGAGGCGCGCGCGGTGCGCGTGGTGCCCCGGCCGGTGACGGCGGCGGAGCTGGCGGCGGATCCGAACTTCGTGCGCGAGCGGCTCTACCTGCTGGCGCGCGGCCCGGACACGCTGCTCACCATCGACTTCGAGTACGACGCGGTGCCGGGCGGCGCCGCCAGCCAGCCCTACTTCCGGGTGGTCTCCGCGGTGCCCATGCCCGACGGCGTGAGCGACATGCAGCTCATCTCTCGCACGCCGGGCACGTCCAACGCGGACACCAACATCATCGCGGTGACGAGCACGGGCGACAGCGCGGTGTCCTTCTACGACGAGGCGCTCGGGCAGGTCGTGGCGCAGGTGCCGCTCGTCAACGACCTGAACCAGGGCAGCAACCCGTCGCAGGCCTTCGGGCTGACGGTGGACAACCCCGCCGGGACGAACGCGGCGCGGCTGTTCGTGACCAACTTCGGTGACAGCCAGGTATCCATCGTGGACATCCCCGACCTGGCGCGTCCCCAGGACGCGCGGCTGGTGGCGAAGCTGGGCATCCAGCAGCAGCGCGATCCGAACCAGGGCACCAGCGTGTGCCAGGAGAACTGACCTTGAAGCGCGGCTTTCTTGCTGCCCTGTTGCTGAGCGGCGCGGGCCTCGCGCTCGCCTGCTCCGACACCACCTCCACCGCGGGTATCGCCGGTCTGTCCGGCACGTACGACGTGGTGCTCTCCAACGATCTCGTCTTCGTCACCTCGCAGGACCGGGATGAGCTGCGCGTGCTGGACCTGGGGCGGTCGCCGCGTGACTTCATCCCCGCGCCCAACCCGCTGGAGCCCCTGGCCATCCCCGTCATCGCGCGGCCGGATTCGCTCACCCGCGACGTGAGCTACAGCGAAGTGAACAAGGAGGCGTCGGGCCCGTACGTCTACGCGCGCAGCTCCGGCGGCCGCGGCATCTCCGTGGTGGCCGCGGACCGCGAGCGCCTCAACGAGGTGACGCGCCTGGCGACCGGCGAGCTCATCACCGCCTTCGCCGCGCACGCCCCCGTGGCGGCCGGCGCGCCCAGTGTCCTGTACTACGCGCTCCAGACGCGCCCGCAGGCCGCCGAGCAGCTGTGCGGCCCCTTCGGCGGCGGGGTGGTGATGCGCCAGGACCTGCCCGGACCGGACGGCTTCGACGCGGCCGCGCTGCCGCCCGCGCTGCCGGTCTTCTGCCTCAAGCCGGCGGACACGGTGATGTCCCTGCTCTCGCTGCCCCCCCAGGCCGACAAGCCGGACTCGCTGGTGGTCGCCATCCGCAACGTGTCCGGCACCAGCCGGCTGGTGCGCGTGGTGGCGGACGGGACCAACGTGGAGATCCCCTACAAGCGGCCGCGTCCGGCGCCGTTCACGGTGCCCACGTACACGGACCTGGTGGACATCCCGGCGCGGCTCGTGGCCACGCACCCCAGCTACGAGGTGCAGCGGGCCAAGGTGAATGATGCATGCCCGGAGGGCACCACGACGAGGGCCATTGATGAGAACGACCCTCCGACGACGATCTGCATCGAGACCTGGCCCGCGGGCCGCTTCGTGTACGCGGTGCTGGATGAGCTGACCTGCAACTCGTCGGACTGCGAGGGCGTCATCGCGCTCGACAACGGGCCGGATCCGGTGAATGCGCCGTCCGCGGCGCCGGTGCTCGCCCGCGACATCACCGGCGCGCCCATGCTGACGCTGCGGCCGACCGCGGGCCTGCCCACGGGCCTCACGCTGGTGCCGGGCCAGGAGGTCCGCGAGCTGCTGTCGGACAGCGTGGCCTACCGCAGCGCCATCCCGCTCCTGGGCATCATGCCGTCGTCCAGCGGGGAGATCACCCTGTTCCGCGCCGACGAGCGCCGCGCGTTCAACCTGGACCGGCATCCGACCGATGGACCGCTGAACGCGTCGGTGACCTCGGACCTGCGCGACGGCAACGAGGTCTCGTACACGGAGCAGTCCCAGGGCGTCCTGGTGAACGAACCGGGCTGTCCCCAGGCGACCGACGCGACCAACGCCACCGCGTTCCTCTGCAACGGGACGGTGCCCAGCGGGACGTACCGTCTGGTCTACCAGGGGCTGCTGCCCGGGCTCGTCGGCCTCACGCGCGATGTGCGCGAGGAGGACCCGCCGCTCCTCATCGAAACGTCGCTGGCGACGGCGCGCGGGGTGATGCCGGGGGACTCCATCGTGCTGGCCAACAACGCGGGCCCCTGCGCGGCGAGCATCCCCATCCTCCGCCTGGAGGACCAGGGCAACGGCCTGACGCGCCTCTACCCGGACCTGTCCGACCCGGCCGTCGCGGACGCCGTGGCGCCGTGCTCGTCATATCCGGCGTTCGACGTGCGCGCGGGCCCGAACGCGAAGCCCTTCGTGCTCTACTCGGGCCTGGAGACCAGCGACACGTACGTGAAGCGGCTGGACGTGAACGAGGCGTACACGGTCTCCAGCTTCCTGGACTACTACTACCACCCGGACGACTTCGACCTGGGCCTGGAGCCGCCCAAGACGCCCCCCACCCGGTACGTCCCCGCGCCGCTGACGCTCACCCTCACGCCGACCGTCTGCGCCCCCACCACGCCGTGCCGGCTGGTGCCGGGGGACCGCTTCGTGGTGACGCTGCAGCCGCGCTTCCGCCGGTTCGTCTTCGGGGTGGACACCAGCTCGACGAGCAACCTGGCGGTCTACACCCTGCCTTCTTCCGTGGTGGCCACGGCCGTGGACGGCGCCAGCCTGGCCTTCATCGCCTACCCCTCGGCGGACGGCATCCTCCAGGTGGCGCTGGAGTCGATCAGCGATAACGTGGACAACCTCACGTATCTCCGGGCGTTCCAGTAACTGGGCGCGCCCAGCCGGCTCTGCTATCGTCCCTCACGTCCAGCATTTCCCGAGCCAAGACCGATGATCGATCAGAACTCCCGTCCCGCACGCAAGGTCGGCATCGCCGAACACCTGTGGGAGACGTACGAAGAGATGGCCCAGCAGATGGGGTCGGATCGCGACGCGCTCATCAACCAGGCGCTGTTCATGTTCGCGCGCCTCAACGGCTTCATCGACGTCAGGACCAAGGGTGAGCCCGTCGTGGCGGCGGTGCCGTCCCCCACGCCCGCCCCGGCCGTGCGTCCTGCCGCCGCGCCGCCACCCGCCAAGGGCGCTCCGCCAGTGCTGAACCCCGCGCCGGCGCCCGCGCGCTCCGCCGCGCGCAACGTGGAGGAGCGTCCGTCCTCCAACGGGCTGGACAATGATCCGGTGCGCCGCGAGGTCGCCGAGCGCGTCCTGGAGACGGCCGCCGAGCTGGAGCGGCTCATCAAGGGCAAGAACGAGCCGCCTCCGCCCTCCGCGGACGACATGATCGAGGACGAGGAGGAGGAGCCCCTGCCGGAGCAGGAGGAGCCGCCGCTCGACGACATGCAGGACGAGGCTCCCGAGGAGGCCGAAGAGGAGGAGCCCATGGAGGAGGCGGACGAGGACGAGGGCGCCTCGCTCTACCTCGTCACCGAGTCCGGCGAGCAGGAGAAGATCGTCAAGGACCGCTACGTCATCGGCCGCGGCAAGCACTGCGACTTCGTCATCAACTCCGGCAAGGTGTCGCGCGAGCACGCCGTCATCGCCCGCGACGGCAGCGACTTCTACATCGAGGACCTCGGCTCCTCGAACGGGACCTGGTTCAACAAGCAGCGCATCAAGCGCCGCAAGGTCGAGGACGGGGACGAGTACTTCATCTGCAGCGAGAAGATCCGCCTCGTCATCCACTGACCGCGGGATGACGCAGGGTCCCACGGTGCGATGGTCTTGTTCAGGAATTGACGGGCTCGGGGCCTCCATTGTTTGATGGGGGTCGCCTGCTCCCCATGGGAGCAGGTGCCGAATGACACCTGTTCAGCTCGCGCTGTGGACGATTCTGGGAGTGGCCCTGGTGATCTCGGTGGTGACCGACGTGCTGCGCCGGCTCATCCCGAACACCGTGACCTATCCGCTCATCGTGCTGGGGCTCGGGGTGCGCGGGGTGTCCGAAGGGGTGGGCGGGTTGGAGTCGGGGGTGGTGAGCGGGCTCCTGGCGGGCGCGGGACTCGCGCTGCTGCTGGTGCCGGGTGCGCTGCGCGGGCGCATGGGGTGGGGTGACGTCAAGCTGATGGCGGGCGTGGGCTGCGCGTTGGGCTTTCCCACGGTGCTCGCGGCGGCGGCCTTCATCTCGCTCACGGGCGCGTTGCAGGCCATCGTCACGCTGCTGTGGCAGGGGGCCGTCTGGGACACGCTGGCGGCGGTGGCCCGTCGCTGGGCGGTGCGGATGAAATGGATGCGGGAGGAAACCTCGAGTGCTCCCGCGCGACACATCCCCTACGGCGTCTCCATCGCGCTCGGGACTTTCTGGGCCATGTGGTGGCAGCAACAACATCTGGGATAGCGCGTCGGCGTCCGGGCGCGCGCACGCAAGAAGGGGATTCACACGATGTCCACTCGCTTCACGCAAGCCCTGGCGCTCGGCGCCGTCGTCACCCTGGTGGCCAGTGCCCCCGCCCTGGCCCAGGAGGGCAGCTCCGTCAGCCTGGGGGTGGGTACCCAGAAGGTGCTCACCATTCCCGGCCTCAGCCGCGTCGCGCTGGGCGATCCGTCCATCGCCGAGGTGAAGACGCTCGGCACCGGCCAGCTGCTCGTCACCGGTAACCAGGAGGGCAAGACGACGCTGCTCGTCTGGAAGTCCTCGGGTCAGCGCATCAGCTACCTGGTGACGGTCCGCAAGCAGGACCCGAACGAGGTCATCTCCGAGATCAAGCGCCTCCTGGGGGAAATCGAAGGCGTGTCCGTGCGGATGGTGGGCGACCGCATCTACCTGGACGGTCAGGCCTACACCACGCAGGACGCGGACCGCATCGAGCAGGTGGTGAGCCTGTACCCGAACGTGAAGTCGTTCGTGAAGATCGCCCCCAACGCCAAGAAGCTGGTGGCGCAGAACCTGAACGCGGCCTTCCAGAAGGCGGGCTTGAAGAACGTGCAGGCCAACGTGGTGGGCGCGACCATCTTCCTGGAGGGCTCCGTGGAGAGCCAGCAGGACCTCCAGAAGGCGGAGCTCATCACCAAGGCCATCGGTGAGAAGGTGGAGAACCTGCTCGTCGTCGGCATCAAGCGGATGATCCTCTCCGAGGTCCAGTTCGTCGAAATCCGCCGCAACAGCCGCGACCGCTACGGCATCAAGTACCCCACGGACATCACCGGCTCGCTGACGGCCACCGTGAACCTGAACAAGGCGCTCATGCCGTCCGGTGACGCGGTGTCCAACCTCATCATGGGCGCGACGGGCGGCTCGGACCTGAGCATCGGGTTCCAGGCCAACGACGGCTACGGCCGCCTGCTGGCGCAGCCCAAGCTGGTGTGCGCCAGCGGTGAGAAGGCGGAGTTCCTCGCCGGCGGCGAGGTGCCCATCCCCCTCATCACCAACACGCAGTTCACGGTGGAGTACAAGCCCTACGGCGTCATCCTGAACATCCGCCCCACCGCGGACCGCAACGGCAACATCCAGACCGAGGTGGAGGCGGAGGCCTCTGAAATCGACACCTCCGTGTCCGTGTCCTTCGGCGGTTCGTCCGCCATCCCCGGCTTCCGCACCCGCAAGGTCAAGACGAACGTCACCGTGCGTCACGGTGAGACCATCGTGCTGTCGGGCGTGTTCAGCCACGACGAGCAGAAGGCCGTCGCGAAGCTGCCGGGCCTGGGGCACATCCCCATCGTGGGCGAGCTGTTCAAGAACCGCGCGTTCGACTCCACCAAGCGCGAGCTGGTGATCTTCGTCACCCCGCGCATCGTGAACCCGGACTCGGACAAGGTCCGCAGCATCATCGAGGACGTGAAGACCCGCTACAAGCAGGCCCGCTCCGAGGTGAACTTCAACATCTTCGACTGAGGCCCCCGCGCCATCACGTCGGATCCGGTCCGGGCCGGCCCCGTCCCTGCTTCAGCGGGGGAGGGTGCCGGCCCGTTCGTTTCCGGGCAGCAGGCGGGCGAGCGTCGCAGGAGTCTTTGAGGTCGTAGGAGGGCTTGGTAGCATCCCGCCCCATGTTTCTCATCACGTTGACGGAGAAGGGCGGCGGCTCGGAGCAGCGGGAGTTTCCCAAGAACGAGATCACGATCGGCCGGCTTGCCGGCAATGACATCGTGCTCGCCAAGGGCAACGTCTCCAAGACCCACTCCCGCATCGTCGAGAAGGACGGTCGCCTCATCATCGTGGACATGAAGTCCACGAACGGCACCTTCGTGAACGGCAAGAAGATCGCCGGGCCCATGGTGCTCAAGCCCAGCGACCAGGTCTCCATCGGCGACTACATCCTCAACGTGGAGCCGCTGGACGACGCCGCGCAGGACGAGCCCGTCGACGAGGGCTACGACGAGGAGCAGGGCGAGGAGGCCTACGAGGAGGAAGAGGCCTACGAGGAGGAGGAGCCCTACGAGGAGGAGCCCGCGCCCGCCCCCGCGGCTCCCAGCCGCATGCCCGCGTCCATGGCCGCGGCCATGGCGAAGAACAAGCGCAAGGTGGACCCCCGGCTGGAGCGCTACTCGCGGCTCCAGAAGGAGATCCACGACCGGCTCATCGAGTACCTGGACCTGCGCCGCATGGACATGGACCGGCTCGGGGACGAGGAGCTCTGGCGCCGCACCGAGAAGGCCATCCGGGACATCATCGACCAGATGGAGGCGGACCAGGAGCTCCCCGGGGACGTGGACCGGGAGGAGCTGCTCACCGACGTCATCAACGAGGCGCTGGGCCTGGGGCCCCTGGAGGCGTTCCTCGCGTCGGAGGAGATCAGCGAGATCATGGTGAACCACGCCAACCAGATCTACATCGAGCGCAAGGGCAAGCTGACCCTGTCGGAGAAGACGTTCTCCTCCAACCAGGCGGTGCTCGGCGTCATCGAGCGCATCGTGGCGCCCATCGGCCGCCGCATCGACGAGTCCAGCCCGCTGGTGGACGCGCGCTTGAAGGACGGCAGCCGCGTGAACGCCATCATCCCGCCGCTGGCGCTCAAGGGCCCCTGCATCACCATCCGCAAGTTCAAGAAGGACGCGCTGAAGATCCAGGATCTCATCAAGTACAAGACCATCACCGCGCAGATGGCCGAGTTCCTGGAGATGTGCGTGACGGCCCGGCGCAACATCGTCATCTCCGGCGGCACGGGCTCCGGGAAGACGACGACGCTGAACATCATCAGCTCCTTCATCCCGGAGGGTGAGCGCATCGTCACGGTGGAGGACGCCGCGGAGCTGCAGCTGCCGCAGGAGCACTGGGTCCAACTGGAGAGCCGCCCGCCCAACCTGGAAGGCAAGGGCGCCATCACCATCCGCGACCTGGTGAAGAACTGCCTGCGCATGCGGCCGGACCGCATCGTGGTGGGCGAGTGCCGCTCCGGCGAGACGCTGGACATGCTCCAGGCCATGAACACCGGCCACGACGGTTCGCTCACCACGCTGCACGCGAACACGCCGCGCGACGCCATCGCCCGGCTGGAGACGATGGTGCTCATGTCCGGCATGGAGCTGCCGGTGAAGGCCATCCGCGAGCAGATCTCCAGCGCGGTGCACCTCATCGTGCAGCAGACGCGCTTCTCCGACGGGACGCGCAAGATCTGCTTCATCACGGAGGTGTCCGGCATGGAGGTCGACATCGTGACCCTCCAGGACATCTTCTATTACAAGCAGGACGGCTTCACGGAGGACCACAAGGTGCGCGGGCGCTTCGTGGCTTCGGGCTTCGTGCCGAAGTTCTACGACGAGCTCCAGCGCAAGGGCATCCCCGTGAACATGAGCATCTTCCGCGAGGACTGACGCGCCCATGCCAACCCTGGTCGTCCGTCACCCTGACGGCACTGAGCACGAGCACGAAATCGCGGGCGAGCTGAAGATCGGCCGCCAGCAGGGCAATGACCTCGTCCTCACGGAGGGCGGCGTGTCGCGGCAGCACGCGCGCGTCTACGTGGAGGGTGGCACCGTCTACGTGGAGGACGGGGGCAGCCAGAACGGCACCTTCGTGGACGGCGAGCGCATCGCGGGGCCCACGGCGCTGACGCCGGCCTCGCAGGTGCTGCTGGGCGACTACGAGCTGAAGCTCAAGGGCGGCGGCCGGGGCACCGGCGGTCGCCGCGCGGCGACGCCCGCGCCCCAGGACCCCTCGACGCTCGCGGACGCGCCCGTGAAGGGCACGCGCGCCATGCCCAGCATTCGCGCCAAGGCCACGCAGAAGGGCGCGGCGAAGCCCGAGGGCGCGCTGGCGAAGCGTCCCTCGCGGCCCCAGCGGGCGCTGGGCGGCGCGGAGGCGGGCGCGAGCTCGGGGCCGGTGCTCAAGGGCATGACGGGGCCGTGGGCCGGCAAGTCCTATCCCATCCAGGGCACGCTGCTGGTGGGCCGGGCGCCGCCGGCGGCGGTCATCCTGGATGACGACTCCGTGAGCCGGAGGCACGCCGAGGTGAAGCGCGAGGGCAGCGCCGTGCTCGCGCGCGACCTGGGCAGCGCCAACGGCACCCTGCTCAACGGGGAGCTGCTGGGCGAGGAGTTCGTCGACCTGCAGGCAGGGGACGTCCTCCAGTTCGGCGTGGTGGAGATGACCTTCGAGGCCTCGGACACGCCCTCGCGCCGTCCCGGGGCGGCGGGCGCGCCTCCGCCTCGCCGGGGGGCCCGCGGGGCGGCGCCGGCGGCGGACAACAAGCGCAAGCTGATGGTGGTCGCGGGCGGCGTCATCGCGCTGCTGGCGGTGGCGGCGGTGGTGAAGTCGTCCATGGGGCCGGCGCAGAAGGCCCCCAAGGCGGGCCCGGCCGCGCCGCTGGATCCCGCGCAGCAGGTGCAGGACCTGCTCAGCGAGTGCCGCTCCTACTCCTCCAACGAGATGGGCGCCCCCGACTGGGCCCGCGCGGAGAAGGCGTGCGACCAGGCGCTGGACATGGACCCCATCAACGCCGAGGCGAACACCCTCGTGCGGCGCATCAAGCTGGAGAAGGAGGCCTTCGACAACTTCGAGGCCGCGAAGAAGGCCATCGAGCTCAACCGCGAGCAGCAGGCCCTGGAGCTGCTGCGCAAGATTCCGAAGGAGAGCGAGTACTTCCGCCGCGCCCGCTCCAAGGCGAAGGAGACGGCCGAGCGGTTCGTGGAGCGCGCGAAGGACGACTGCAAGCGCTACCTGAACAACTCGCAGTGGGGCCCCGCGGTGCAGCGCTGCCAGCAGTACATGGAAGTGTGGTGCCAGAAGCAGAGCAAGGAGGACCTGGAGCCCCCCATTGGCCAGACGCTCCGCCTGGAGGGCTTCCTGCGCAAGAACGACTGGCGCCCCAAGGACGCCATGTTCGTGAAGTTCCTGGTGGCCCGCACGCGGGTGGACCGCAACGCCCCGCCGTGGACCTGCCCGGTGTCCGCCATCCTGCAGGAGGACGGGCTGGGCGTGGATCAGGCCAGCGAGGTGCGCGCCATGTTCGCCAAGCGCTACGCCCCGAAGCTCATCCAGGCGGCGATGATGGACTACTGGGCCGGCCGTGGCAGCGAGGCCATGGCGACGCTGCAGAAGCTGCGCGCGAAGGAAGACCAGGCGCAGTACCACCAGCTCGCGGACGATCTCATCCGCGACGTGTCCAACGTGGATCAGCTCTTCAAGACGGGCGAGAGCGCCATCACCAACGACGACCCCGAGCGCGCCGTCACGCCGTTCACGGACGCGCTGGCGACGGACAAGCGCATCATGGCGGAGCTGGCGGAGTCGCACCTGTCCTTCTACCGGAAGAACATGTTCCAGGACCTGGCGGCCGCGGCCTACCAGCGCGGCAAGCACTTCGCGGACCGCGAGGACCGCCGCCGGGGCTGCCGCATCTGGAAGCTGGGCTTCGAGTTCTACAAGGGCAACACGGACCTGAACCGCGTGGTGGCCTTCTGCTCCACGCAGGCGCAGAACACGTTGAACAACGCGGGCAGCTGTTCGGACCTGGCGGCGGTGGAGGACTACGCCGTGCCGGGTGACGGCATCGCGGAGCAGGTGGCCGCGAAGAAGGCCGAGCTGAAGTGCCGCTGAGCGGCGCTCCGGTGCGGGGCTTCATGGACAGGGGCCGGGAGGCGCGCTAGGGACGGGGGATGGCCGACACCAGCCCCCCGCGCCCCGAGCGCCGCCTGGCGCTCTTCGACGCCTCTGGCTTCATCTTCCGCGCCTACCACGCCATCCCCCCGCTCACGACGAGCAAGGGGGTGCCCACCAACGCCGTGCTGGGCTTCACTCGCATGGTGCTCAAGGCCCTGCAGGAGCTGAAGCCCACGCACGTGGCGCTGGCGTTCGACAAGTCCGGCCGCGTGGAGCGTCAGAAGATCGACCCCACGTACAAGGCGAACCGCAAGGCGCCGCCGGAGGACCTGACGCCCCAGTTCCCGCTCATCCGCAAGGTGGGGGACGTGCTGAACCTGCCCTCGCTGGACGCGGAGGGCTGGGAGGCGGACGACGTCATCGGCACGCTGGCGATGCAGGCGAAGGCGGAGGGGTACCAGGTCCTGGTCATCACCAGCGACAAGGACTTCATGCAGATCGTCGACGAGGACATCACCCTCTTCGACCCCGCGAAGAACAAGCGCATCGGCGTTCCGGACGTGCAGGAGAAGCTGGGCATCCTGCCGACGCAGGTGCGCGACTTCCTGGCGCTGGTGGGCGACGCGGTGGACAACGTCGCCAAGGTGCCGGGCGTGGGCGACAAGACGGCGGTGGAGCTGCTCCACCAGTTCGGCGATGTGGAGACGCTGCTCGCGCGCGTGGAGGAGGTGAAGAAGCCGAAGATCCGCGCGGCGCTGGAGTCCCACCGCGAGAGCCTGCTGCGCGCCAAGCAGCTCGTCACCTTCAACACCGCGCTGCCCCTGGGCGTGAAGCTGGACGAGCTGGTGCGCCGCCCTCCTGACGCCACGCGCGCCCGGGACCTGTTCACGGAGCTGGAGTTCTTCGCGCTCCTGCGCGACCTGCCCGTCGAGGAGGCCCCGGTCCGCGCGGACGTGGCGCCGCTCGCCGTCACCACCAGGCTGGTCACCACCGAGGCAGAGGTGAAGGCGCTGGCGGACGCGGCGAAGGCCGCCGGGGCCGTCACCCTGGTGCCCGCCTACGAGGGCATGCCCTTCGCGGCGCCGCTGGTGGGCCTGGGCGTGGCGCTGCCGGATGGCTCCACGTCCTACGTGCCGCTGCGGCACCAGCAACTGGGCGCGACGCAGGTGCCGGTGGCGGCCTTCACGGCGGCCCTGCGGGACGTGCTCGCGGACGCGGCGGTGAAGAAGGGCGGCCACGACCTCAAGGCGCTCACGCTGGTGCTGGCCAATGAAGGGCTGACGCTGGAGGGCGCGCACGACGACGTGGAGCTCCTGAGCTACCTGCTCAACCCGTCGCGCCGCGAGCACGCGCTGGCGGACCTGGCGCGTGAGCGGCTGCGCTCGGAGCTGCCCGCGCTGCCCGCGTCGGTGGAGGGCAAGAAGGGGCGCGCGCTGGCGGACCACGGGCCGGAGGAGGTGGCCGTGGCGTACGCGGTGCGCGCGGACGCGGCGCGCCGGCTGGCGCCGGAGCTGTGGCGGGAGCTGGAGCTGGGCGGGCTCTCGGAGCTGGCGCGCACGCTGGAGCTGCCGCTGCTGCCCGTGCTCGCGCGCATGGAGCGCGAGGGCGTGAAGCTGGACGTGGCGGAGCTGGCGCGCACCTCCGAGCGCGTGGACGTGGAGGTGAAGGCGAAGGAGGCCGAGTGCCACCAGGCCGCGGGCCACGTCTTCAACCTGGGCTCCAACCCGCAGCTGGCCCAGGTGCTCTACGAGGAGCAGAAGCTGCCCGTCCTCAAGCGCGGCAAGACGGGCCCGTCCACGGACCAGGAGGTGCTGGAGAAGCTGGCGGAGGAGCACCACAGCGTGCTCGCGCGGGCGCTCATCGAGTACCGGGGCCTGTCCAAGCTCAAGAGCACCTACCTGGACACGCTGCCCACGCTGGTGGCGAAGGACGGGCGCATCCACACCACGTACCACCAGGCGGCCACCGCCACCGGCCGGCTGTCCTCGTCCGACCCGAACCTGCAGAACATCCCCATCCGCACCGAGCTGGGGCGGGAGATCCGCCGCGCCTTCGTGGCGGACGCGGGGCACCAGCTGGTGAGCGCGGACTACTCGCAGATCGAGCTGCGGCTGCTGGCGCACATCGCGGAGGACCCGGTGCTCATCGAGGCCTTCCGCAACGACGAGGACATCCACAGCCGCACGGCCGCGGAGATCTTCGCCGTGGACCCCAAGGACGTGGACCGCGAGCAGCGCCGCGTGGCGAAGATGGTGAACTTCGGCATCGCGTACGGCCTGTCCGCGCACGGCCTGTCCACGCGCCTGGGCATCTCCCAGGAGAACGCGCGCGACGTCATCGAGCGGTACTTCATCCGGTACGCCGGCATCCGCCAGTACCTGGAGGACACCGTGGAGAAGGCGCGCAAGGTGGGCTACGTGGAGACGCTCTACGGCCGCCGCCGCCTGATGGGGGACCTGCTCTCCAAGAACCGGGGGGTGGCCCAGGCCGCGGAGCGCGCCGCCATCAACATGCCCATCCAGGGCACCGCCGCGGACCTGATGAAGAAGGCCATGCTGGTCGTGGACGCCGCGCTCCGGGAGCAGAAGCTGAAGGCGCGCGTGCTCCTCCAGGTGCACGACGAGCTGCTCTTCGAGGCGCCGGACGCGGAGGTGGAGGCCGTGAAGGCCCTGGCCGTGAAGAGCATGGCCTCCGTCGCCGAGCTGAAGGTGCCGCTCAAGGTGGAAGTGGGCGCGGGGAAGAGCTGGGCGGACGCGCACTGAGCCGAAAAAAGCGCGGGAGGGCGCCCACCCCCGTAGGCGCCCTCCCGCAGCCCTCCAGCCCCACTCCTCCGACAAAACATGCCGATCCGTCCGACCGGCGGAGCGCGCGGACCCCCATCCACGCGTTCCGGCGTTCGAACCTGTGTGCGCGCTCACCGCTCCCCCGAGCAGGAGCACGCTCCCTCAAGGCGCGTCGCGGACCCCCATCCACGACAGCGCTCCCTCCCGCCAGCCCCCGGACCCTTCCACGGAGGGAAGGGTCAAGCCGGACGGATCGGCAAACCCTTGTGACAAAACCCCGGCGCCTCCTGCGCGCCGCGACTCCTGCTCAATGCATGGCGGACCGCTCGTCGCGGCGGCCCATGGGGGGCCGGCGCGCATGAGAGGGCCGCTCGAAGTACTCCACCACCAGGCCGCCGAAGGGCACCCGCGGCCCATCCGCCTTCGGGTCCGCCAGCCGCTGGAGCAGCGCCACCGCGCTGTCCACGGCCTCGTCGAGCGCGCGGTGGATGCGCTGGCGCTCCGCGTCCCCACCGCCCAGCACCTCCAGGGCGTCCACCAGGCACCGCCGCAGCAGCGCGAACTCGTCGTGCAGGGCCCGCGCGCCGCGCTCCGGCGCCAGCCGCAGCACCGCGCGGGTGCGCGTCCAGGGGCTGGATTCCACGCCCTCCAGCGTCAGGCCCAGCTCCCGGACGAAGGGCTCCACCAGTCCGTCCAGCAGGCTGGGGCCCGGCGCGCCCTGGCCGTCGTGCGCCGCCAGCCGCATCCGCCGCCACAGCGCCGCGATGCGCTCCGGCTGCCTGGTGAAGACCCGGGCCACCCCGGCCTTCTTCCGTCCCCGCTCCGCCGCCATGTCCGTTGTCGTCCGCATCGCGAACAGACACATAGCAAGTGCTTTGCCAAGGCCAGACGTGCGCTGGAGCCCAGTGAATCCGCTGACTTGGGCAGCAGGACGACCCCGAAGGGAGCGCGCAGGACGTAAATCCTACGGGGCGGCTGTTGAAAGGCGGGGGACAGGGGAAGTTCCTTCCCTGCCTGGGAACGCCGCGCCTCTCAGTGGAGCGTTGGCTTGGGCGGGCGGCCCGACGGGGCCTCGCCGTCCAGCTCGTACTCGCCGCTGGACGACTCCGGCTCCTCGTCCTCCGCGTCCAGGTCCTCCGGCAGGCCCGCACCCGACTCCAGCGCCTCCGGCGCGCCCTCCAGGGCCTCCGGCTGGCGGGGGGCGGACGGATTGGACGAGGCCGGCGGGGTGGCGCCGGGCCATTCCGGCCAGGGGAGGGCGGGGGACAGCGGCTCGGCGCCGTCCGTGGGCACGGGGCCGGCCGCGCGGGCGGCCGCGAGCAGGCGCAGCGCGGCGTCCTCCGCGGCGTCCTCCGCGGCAAGCTCCGTCATGCGCGCGGCCTTCTGCCGCGTGCGGCGCACGAAGGCGGCCACGCACAGCACGGAGGCGGTGAGCCACAGGAGCGCGGAGCTGGTGGTGAGCGGCAGCCAGCCGTACCGGGCCGCCAGCCCCTCACGCCAGTCCTGCTCCTCCAGGAGCAGCGACGAATGGAAGGCCTTGCCGAAGGCCTGCTCGAAGGGCTCGCCCGCGCTCACGCCGTCCACCAACTGGCCCAGGGCCTGCGCGCCGTACTTGCCGTTGAGGAAGGCCACGAAGGCGGCGCTCTGCGCGTAGGCGATTTCGACGTCCGCGGGCACGTCCGGCCAGTTGTCGGCCAGGTCCTCGAAGTGGAGGACGCGCTCCTGCGTCACCGCGCGGAAGAGGGCGCTGTAGTGGGCGACGGAGTAGCGCTCGTCGGTGAGGTTCTGCGCCACGCCCTCCTGGAACCAGCGCGGCCACGACTTCGCCAGCTGGCCCAGCGCCACGTGCGCCAGCTCGTGCCGCAGCGTGGTGGGCCCTTCCTCGTCGGTCAGGCTCAGCGCGTCCAGCAGGATGATCTGGTGCCCGGGGTAGGCGAGCGCCACGGCCCAGCCCGGGGGCTTGCCGCCGGGGAGCGCCAGCGCCTCGAACTCCTGGCGGCCCACGCCCAGGCGGATCTCCGTGGTGCCCGGCCAGTCGCGCCCCAGCATCGCGCCGAAGGCGTCCCGCACGCCCTCAATCTGCCCGGCCAGCGCCTTCGCCGCGCCCGCCGCCTTCGCGGTGTGCAGGATGACGAAGCGCCGGGTCCTCAGCTCGCCCGCGACGAGGGTGGGCCGGGCGTGAGGCACGAGCGCCCTGTCGGTGACGACGGCCTCCGTGGCGTGGATGCCGCGCGGACCTTCTTCCTGCGCGAACACGCCCGGCGCGGCCAGCAGCATCATCAGGAAGGCGAACAGGCGGAGCATGCGTGGCCTCACGGTCCACCAGAGATAACAGCCTCGACCGCCGCCGCATCAACCCCCTCCACCTTCAATCGCTTACGGCGCGACGTGTCACCTGCCACGAGTGTCACCTGGCGACGTGGCACACCCAGCTTTTTGGCGATGAATTCCACCAGGGCCGCATTCGCTTCTCCATCCACGGGCGGCGCGGCCAGTTGGAGCTTCAGCTGGCCGTCGTGCTCGCCCACCACCTTGGTGCGGGACGCGCGCGGCTGGACGAGCACCGTCAGCTCCACCCCGTCGGATACGGCCTTGAGCCAGGGGGCGGGCATGCGCGGGTGCTAGTCGTTGGAGGTGGCCTTCTTCTGCGACAGGAACGCGACGTTGTCCTCCACGCGCGCGTAGTCGCGGTCCGCGAAGGCGGGCGCGGCGAAGGTCTCCAGCAGCTTGCGGTGGGCCTCCACCACCGAGCGCACCTGCGACTCGAACTGGGTGCGCTGGCGCTTGAGCTCGTTGATGTCCTCCACCACCTGCACCAGCCGCTGGTGCGCGCCGTGGACGATCTTCTCCGCCTGGTGCTCCGCGTCCGCGATGATGATCTCCGCTTCCTTCTTCGCGGCGTCCTTCAGGTCCTCGCTGATGCGCTGGGCGGTGACCATCGTCTCCTGGAGGGTGCGCTCGCGCTCCTGGTGCTGCTCGAGCCGCGCCTGCGTGCGCTTCAGCTCCTCCTTGAGCGCGATGTTCTCCTTCACGACCTCCTCGAACTCGCCGGCGATCAGCTCCAGGTACGCGCCCACTTCGGGACGCGCGAAGCCGCGCATCACCGTCTCGAAGCGCTTCTGCCGGATGTCGAGGGGGGTGATCTTCATGCGCCCCAGTCTAACCCATACACGCGCGCACTCCAGGAATCGGCCCGGAGGCCGGGCCGCGGGGCCGCGCCGGCACAGCGGGAGGGAGGGCAGGCGGGCAGGCGTGTCTCAGGGCGCGGCGGCCGGAGCGGCTTCCCACTGCGACGCCACCGAGCGCGCGGCGTTCTGCACCGCGTAGCCCACGCGGCTGTCGGCGGCCACGTCCTGCACCACCCGGCGGGCGGTGGGGGTGCGCTGGTAGAGCAGCCCTCCCAGCGCCTGGATCTTCAGCTCGTCCGGCAGGCGCGGGTGGCGCACGACGTTGCCCAGGATCTCCTCCGCGCGGCGATGCTGGAACAGCGCCACCGCGCGCAGCGCGGCCTGCTGGATGCGCGGGTTCGGGTCCCAGATGAACGCGGCCAGCGGGTCCAGGGCGCGCGGGTCGCCCAGGAGCGCCAAGTCCTCGATGGCGAGCGCGCGGATCTCCTCCGGGCCGGGCTCCGCCGCCCACAGCAGGCCCCGGAGGAGGGCGACGTCCTGCGCGCTTCCCTCCGCCGGCGGCCGGGCGGGGGCCGCCGCCGCGGGGGCCCTGTCGGCCTTCAGGGAGGCCCTGGGCGCCGCGGCCGGAGGGGCTGAAGACGGGGCCTGGGCGTGCGCGGCGGCGGTCAGGAGCAGGGCGGCGGCGAGGAGCGGTCGCATGGGGCCGTTCTACCCGAATCCCGGGAAGCCCGGCAGCGCCGCGCTGGGGCACCCCCCGGGTCACCCGCGACATTTTCTTGACGGGATCCCCGGCTGTGGGAGTTTGCCGGTGCTACAGGCGTGTTGCGAACGGAGGACCGATTCACCATGGGTGCGGCAGTCGCGAGCTGGCAGACACTGGAGAACGTCACGGTGGAGTGCACCCACTGCGGCGTGATGATGACGCTCCAGCCCGGAACCCGGGTGAAGTACTACCGGTGCGGTTCATGTCACCGCTGGGTGTCCAGCACCTACAGCGAGGTCTTCCGCGCGGACGCGAAGATGCGCACGCACCCGGTGAAGGACACCTCGGACGCGGACGCGCGCTTCGTGGAGCTGAAGGACCGGCTGGACAAGTGGCTCACCGCCGTCCAGGAGCAGTGCCCGTACCAGACCCTGGGCGTGTCGCCGCTGGATCCGCCGGACGTGATTCGCGCGCGCTTCCACGCGCTGGCCCTGGAGCGGCACCCGGACCGGGGCGGCTCCGCGGAGCAGATGCGCGAGGTCAACGCCGCCTACGAGCGCATCCTCAAGCACCGTCAGCGCAAGCGGCTGGAGGCCATGGCGTCCGGGACGTCCACGCGCGCCACGCCCGCGTCCGTCCTGCCCGCGCGCAGCAGGTAGAGCCAGAAGAGGACTCCCAGCGACAGGCCCAGCCCCACCTTGGCCCAGGTGGGGAACAGGTGGCCCGGGGAGATGAAGCCCTCCACCACGCCGATGCAGGCGAGGAAGGGCGCGCAGCCCACCACCAGCTTCACGGCTTCACGCCCGCGCGTCTGGAGCGCCTGCGCGCGCGGCAGCTCGCCCGGGTCGATGAGCGCCTGGCCCACCATCAGCCCGGCGCCGCCGGAGATGACGATGATGGACAGCTCCACCGGCCCGTGCGCGGCGATGAAGTCCAGGAAGCCCGCCGTCATGCCCTCGCGGACGCACAGCGCGCCCACCGCGCCGATGAGCACGCCGTTGTTCACGAGCGTGAAGATGGGCCCCACGCCCAGCAGGATGCCGGACGCGAACGCGAACAGCGTGACGGTGAGGTTGTTGGTCGCGATGCCGGACGCGACGGCGTTGGGCGGCGCCACGGACAGCAGGTCATCCGTCCACATGCGCCCCTGCGCCACGTAGCGCCGCACGCCCTCCGGCACCAGCAGCTCCGCGCCTCGCGGCTCCAGCGCCACCACCAGCGCGCCCAGCAGCAGCCCCAGCACCAGCAGGCCCGCGCTCACGCCCACGAAGCGGGCCTCGCGGCGCAGGGTGGCGGGGAAGTCCCGCCGGAAGAAGGCGCGCGTGGAGGCCCAGCGCTCGCGCGGCGGCTGGTAGATGGCGCCATACGCCTGCGCGCACAGCTGGTTGAGGAAGCGGTGCGCGTCCGTGCCCGGGTAGAACGTCTGCGCCTGCGCCAGGTCCGCGGCCGCGCGCCGGTACAGCGTGTCCAGCGTGCGCAGGTCCGTCAGGCCCAGCCGGCCCGCGCGCTGGCGCGTCAGCAGCGCCTGGAGCGCGTCCCAGTCCGGCCGGCGCCGCGTGACGAAGGTGGGCAGGGGCGCGGCCATGTCAGTGGACCGCCTTCGCGCGCGTGCGCAGGAAGGACTCCGTGGCCTCCGGGGACTGGAGCACCCGGGTGCGCTCCTCGTCCGTCAGGGCCGCGCCCACGCGGTCCACCAGCCGGCCGCCCAGCCGCCGCCGCACCTCCGGCTCCAGGCCGGGCGCGCGCGCGAGGAACGCCAGCACCAGCTCCACGTCCTCCGCGTCCAGCGGCCGCTGCACGGCGGCGTCCGTGGCGGGGGACCCCGCGGGCGCGGCGTCCGCCGTGGCGCCTTGCGTGTACTTGTCCAGGTCGATGGCCTCCTCGCGCACCAGCACCGTCCCGGCGAGCAGGTCCCCCAGCCGGCGGTGCCGCGCGTCCAGCAGCATGGTGATGCAGCCCGTGGCGTAGAGCACCGGCAGGAAGTCCACCGCGCGGCACAGGTTCCTCACCGCGCTCTCGAAGAAGCCCACCGGCGAGCCGTCCTCGCGCACCACGCGGATGCGCAGCGCGCGCTTGCCGGGTGTCTGTCCATGGAAGAACACCTCCGCCAGCGTCCAGTACAGCCATTGCGTGGCGAAGAGGCCCACCGCCAGCAGCGTCTGCGTGAGCCCCGACAGCGCCTGGAAGGCCCCCAGCACGTCGGACACCAGCAGGGTGATGACGAAGTAGAGCGCCACCCAGAAGAAGAACAGCAGGCTCGCGTCCACCAGCCACGCGAGGCAGCGGTAGCCGATGCCGGCCACGGGCAGGGAGAGGGCCACCCGCTCGGGCGTGGCGACGTCGACATGGGGTGCGGGGGCGGAGGGAGTCATGCGTGCGAGACGCACAGCATACGCCCTTCGCGTCCAGGACGTGCACCTGCGCACGCGTGGGCGCCCGCGCACGGGCATTGGACGAAACACCAAGCAAAACATCCAGATCCGGACGCGAAGCGGATGTCCCGCGCTCGACAGCGAACACGACCTGACGGGCGAGACCCTGGATTTCGATGCGATTCGTGCGCAATTGACAGTCCCGCCGGGGTCCGTTCGCATGAGGCCTTGGATGATGTTAGGGTCTCGGTTGGCTGGATTTGCTTGAAACGAAAAAGGAGGAGTGGCCTGGACGGGCCAGTTCGGCAGTCGCAAGCGCAGTCCGCAGGGCAGCACTGACAGGACCCCCGGATGGAGTTGAAGCGCGGTTCTCGCACGCTCATCACAGGCGGAAGTTCCGCCGCGGTTCCACCGACTCCGGGGCAGGTTGAAGTCGACAGGTAGCATTGAAAGCAATTCGCCACGACGGCTGGGGGGCCATCGCATGGCAGCGAATCAATCGGCAGTTCGTATTTCGATTCTCGAAGGACCGTGGGCGGCCTGGCAGGGCCTGTCCGAGGGCCTCCGGGGTGAGGGTCATTCCACTTCAGTGACGCGCGACGTGCGCGGCTTCCTGGACGGGCTCGGCACGGATCCACCGCAAGTGGCCATCCTCGACGTGGAGAGCGACGGCGAAGCCGCCATCGGCTGCTCCGTGACGGAGGGGCTCAACCTGCTGCGCGAGGCGCGCAAGCGCCGGCTGGAAGTGCGCATGCTGCTGCTGTCCGCGGTGAGCACGCCGGAGGTCATCTCCCAGTGCTTCGACGAAGGGGCCTCGGGGTACCTCTTCCGCGCGGGGCTGGGCGTGAACGCGGTGTCCTCCGCGGTGCAGTCGTTGGTGCGGGGCGAGCGCCTCTTCCCGGTGCAGCTGCTGCGCAACGACTTCGAGCATCCGCCGGTGACGTCACCCACGGCGAGCGTGCTCCTGCTGCTCACGCAGCGCGAGCGCGAGGTGCTGCAATACGTCGCGGGCGGGGCGGACAACCTGAAGATCGCCGCGCACCTCCAGATCGCGGAGCGGACGGTGAAGTCACACGTCACGCAGCTCTACCGCAAGCTGGGCGCGGAGAACCGCACCCAGCTCGCCTTGCGCGCCTGCCACCTGGGCGTCAGGCCTCCTCCGGATCTCTAGGGGGACGGCCCACCCTCCCCGTCGAGGCGGGGAGGGCATGGTGGGGAGCGCGCGCGGCCTTCAGTTCTTGTTGCGGGCCGCGTCCTCTTCCATCTTCTTGCGGAGGCTCAGGGGGCGCATGTCCGTCCAGACCTCCTTGATGTACTCCAGGCACTCGGCCTTCAGGCCCTGCTTGCCGGCGTCCTTCCAGCCCAGCGCGTTCTCACGGTCCGCGGGCCAGATGGAGTACTGCTCTTCGTGGTTGACGACGACCTTGTAGATCGTCGTGTCTTCGCGCTCGTCGCTCATCGGGGTGTGACTCCTGAAAGCAGGGGACCCCCTTTCGTCGCACACCCGGGGAAAAGCGGTCAAGGTAGGCGGACGCAGCAGCCCCGCGCCCTTCCCGGGAGGGCGGATTCATGCCCGCCCGTCGGCATCGCGCCGGGGAAGCCACATTCGTGACACGGGCGATGCGGGGCGCGGATACTCGGCCGCATGCGCATCTGGAAGAACGCGGTGGCGGGGCTCGTGCTCCTCGTGGGGGGCGCCTGGGCCTCGCTGGCCCTGGCCCTGACGGGGACGGGGCCGGAGGGGCCGCATGGGGTGCGGACGCTCGTCGCCGGGGCACTGGTGGCGCTGGCGGTGGTGGCCTGGCGGTGGCGCTCGCGGCGCTGGGGCGTGGCGGTGATGGTGCTGGGCTGCCTGGTCGTCCATGGCTGGGTGCGCACGTTCCAGCCCTCCAACACGCGCGACTGGGCGCCGGACCTGGCGCGCGCCCCGTGGGCGGAGGTGGCCGGGGCGCGGGTGACGCTGCACGACGTGCGCGACTTCCGCTACCGCAGCACCACGGACTGGGATCCGGCCTGGTACACGGCCACCTACGACACGGGCGCGCTCACGGACGCGTCGTTCATCGTGGAGCCCTTCTCCGGCTTCTACGGCGCCGCGCACACCATGGTGAGCTTCGGCTTCGCGGACGGCCGCCACGTGGTGTTCTCCGTGGAGGTGCGGCGCGAGCAGGGAGAGACGTTCTCCGCGGTGGGCGGCCTGTTCCGCCGCTTTGAAATCACCTACGTCGTGGGCGACGAGCGGGACCTGGTGCAGCTGCGCTCCAACTTCCGCCACGACGACGTGTATGTGTATCCGGTGAAGGCGTCGAAGGAGCGCATCACGGCGTTCTTCCTGGACATGGTGCAGCGGATGAACGGGCTGCACGCGCAGCCGGAGTTCTACGACACGCTCACCAGCAACTGCACCACCAACCTGGTGCGCCACTTCGAGAAGGTGGCCTCGAAGGACGTGCCCTACGATCACCGCACGTTGATGCCGGCGTTCTCGGACGCGCTCGCCTATGAGCTGGGCATCATCGACACGGACGCGCCGCTGGAGCAGGTACGCCAGCGCTACCACATCAACGCGCGCGCCCTGGCCGCGCAAGGGCGGGACGACTTCTCCGCCCGCATCCGCGCGCCGCTGGAGACGGCCACCGCGCCGTGAGGGCCTGCCTCAGGTGCCCGTCGCGGCCTGGGGCGGTGCTGGGGGCGTGAAGCCGCCGCGCAGGTGCTTGTCGTAGTGCGCCTGCAGCGCGGCGAAGTAGCCACGCTCCTCCCACAGCTCCTGGAGGAGCCGCTCGGTGAGGGACCTCACCTCCGCGTTCTCGGTCCGCGGGTCGGGCACCCGGGGGCCGTGCTTTGGATCCAGGAAGATGCGCAGGGCCTCGGCCATCAGCACGCGGCTGCTGCGGAAGAGGCGGCGCAGGGCCTGGTTGACGGGCCGGGCGTCCATCTCCGAGCAGGCGGCGACGATGGCGGCCTGCACCTGGCGGGGCGCGTCCCCCTGGAGCGAGGTCGCGTCCAGGTCCCCGCGCTCGAGCGCGTGGTGCAGCAGGTAGCCATGGTGCAGGCACACGCTCGTCAGGTCCACGCAGTCCTTCACCCAGAGGACGAAGAAGACCTTGCGGAACACCTTGCGCACGGGGAAGAGGGCCACGGCCTTGAGATAGGACAGCAGCTGTCCGCCCGGACTGCGCGTGTCATACGAGCCGGCGAGCACCGCGACGGCCTTGTCCGGCGCCTTCAGCCCCTTCTCCTTGAGCTGGTCGCGCACGGACTGCTCGCGCACCTGGCGCAGGGCGTAGTCATCCAGGAAGGGCACGGGGATGAGCGGGGTGAGCCCGGCCGCCACGGCGTGGAAGGCCACGCGGGCGAGCGAGGGCGGCAAGGCATCGGGCGGACGGGAGGCGGAATCAGCCATGGCGTGTTTCATAACCGCTTCCGCGCGGGCGGCCTTCCATCGCTAGAGTGGGAGTGTCATGAACCCGGCGCGAGGCGCGGGGCAGGGAAAGGCGTTGCGCCGCATGAAGGCGAAGAAGGAGGAGCTGCCCATCGTGCCCTTCGCGTCCGAGAAGGCCTGGGAGAAGTGGCTGGAGAAGCACCACGCCGACTCGCCGGGCGTGTGGGTGAAGCTCGCGAAGCTCGAGTCCGGCATCCCGTCCGTGACGTACGCGCAGGCGCTGGAGGTGGCGCTCTGCTTCGGCTGGATCGACGGGCAGAAGGGCTCGTTCGACGACGCGTACTGGCTCCAGCGCTTCACGCCGCGCAAGCCGCGCAGCAAGTGGTCGAAGATCAACCGCGGCAAGGTGGAGGCCCTGGTCGCCGCCGGACGCATGCGGCCCGCCGGCCTGCGCGAGGTGGAGGCGGCGCGCGCGGATGGCCGCTGGGAGGAGGCGTACGCGGGGGCGAAGACCATCGAGGTGCCGGAGGACCTGAGGCTCGCGCTGGAGAAGAACCCGAAGGCGCAGGCGTTCTTCGCCACGCTCAAGGGCGCCAGCCGCTACGCCATCCTCTTCCGGCTCCACGACGCGAAGAAGCCGGAGACGCGCGCGCGTCGGCTGGAGAAGTTCGTCGCGATGCTGGAGGCAGGGGAGCAGCTCCACGGCTGACGCGAGGGCGCGACGCCCCGCTACGGCAGGATGCTCTGGAGGAGCGCCCCGCCCGCCTGGAGGAGCGCGCTGCCCGCGATGAGGTTCGCGCGGGTCTCGCCGCTCAGCAGCGACGCCGCCACGCTCACCCCCAGCGGCTGCTGGCGGAAGAACGCCGTCTCGCGCATCGCGAACTCCCAGATGTTGGAGGGCGTCGCGGGCCGGTTGAGCAGCTCGCGGTTCGCTTCGTAGAAGTCACCCACCTGGCCCGCCGCCACCTCGCGCCCCGCGGCCTGCCCCGCGCGTGCCTGCTCCTGCATCGGCTGGAGCAGGGCGGGCGCCATGGCCATCGCGCTGGAGCGCCGCCTGCCGCGGCGTCCGTGCGGCTTCGGCCGGAGCCGTGGAGGCGGCTCGCGCCGCTGGACGGGCCTCCGTCACCGGGTTGGACACGGGGAGCGAAACGCTCCGGTTTCCGACAGGGCCTGCGTTTCCCATGTCGTCCAGGCTGGCACGGACTCTCCGTCCGGGTCGTGCGGAGGTCGTGGTCCGCCGAGGCCGGGTATCCTCTCCTTCATGAGCAGCCCGATCGACCCCTTCATGCGCGTTGCCTACCGGGGCGCCTACCAGTTGGCGCGTGCGTGGTGGTTCGTTCGCCGTCCGCGCACGGAGGGCACGCTCGTGGGGGTGTGGCGGGGGCGCGAGGTGCTGCTCTTGCAGAACTCCTACAAGCAGGCGTTCTCACTCCCCGGTGGCGGCCGGCACCGGGGCGAGTCCCCGGAGGAGACGGGCGCGCGGGAGCTGCGCGAAGAGGTGGGCCTGCACGTCCCGGCCTCACGGCTGCGCGCGGTCTGCGAGCTGCACCACACGGATGAGTTCAAGCGGGACCGGTGTCACTTCGTCGAGCTGGACCTCGACGCCGAGCCCCGGCTCGCGCTCGACGGACGGGAGGTGGTGTGGGCCCGGTGGATCGACGTGGAGACCGCGCTGCGCTTGCCGCTCATGCCCGTGGTGCGCGCCTACCTGGAGGACGCCGCGCGGCGGCGGGGACCCGTGTCCTCCTGCTCGTCCCCTTAGCGTGAAGGCAGGTTCCCCGCGCTGTCTTGCACCCTCCCTGGCTCGACCTCACCTTCGGAGGATGGCGGGGCGACAGGAGCGGAGGTGAGCCGTGTTGCAAGAAGTCAGGACCACCCCTTTGCAGAACGTGGGACGCGGGCTGTTGGGCTCGTTCATGGTCGGCGCCGGCACGGGGCACCTCACCTTCGCGCGAGCGCCCTTTCAGGCGCAGGTGCCTGACTGGGTTCCCATGGACAAGGACACCGTCGTCCTGCTCTCCGGAGTCGTGGAGATCGGCCTCGGGCTGTCCCTGCTCCTCAACACGCGTCACCGGGTTCCCATGGGGTTGGGATTGGCGGCCTTCTTCGCGGCCATCTTCCCCGGCAACCTGCATCAGTACGACAAGCGCATCTCCGCGTTCGGCCTGGATACGGATCGCAAGCGGCTGGTCCGGCTGTTCTTCCAGCCCGTGCTGATGGCCTGGGCGCTGTGGTCCACAGGTGCCCGGAAGGCATTGCGGTAAAGCCAGACGTCCGTGCAGGGCCGCGCGATGGACGGCGGACTACCTGGGTTCGCCCATGACCTCCATCGTGTGCCTGAGCCGCTCCAGACCCAGGCGCACCAGGGCGCCGCGCAGGTCGGGCTGGCCCAGGAAGGCCTTCTTGAACACGTCGCGCTCCAGCTTGAGGAGCGTGCAGGGCGTCACGGTGCGCACCGTGGCGGTGGCCAGGCGGCTGCGCAGCAGGGAGATCTCCCCGAACAGGGCCCCTTCCTCCAGCTTGGGGTAGGCGGACTGGCGGCCGTCGCCGTGCGTGTGGAAGACCTCGCACTGGCCCCGGATGAGGACGTAGAGCGCGTCGCCCGGCTGGCCCCGGGTGAGCAGCGTCTCGCCCGCGGGAACGGTGCAGGGGACGAAGGCATCTCCCAGGTCGTGCTGCACGTCCGGGGGCAGCGCGGCGATGAGCGGGTTGCTGCGCAGGGCGTCCGCGAGCAGGCGCTCCCGGGCGGTGACCTGCATCTGCTCTCCCTTCACGCCATAGTCCTTGCCCAGCTCCCGGACGCCCGCCTGGGTGAGCTCCAGCAGCACGGCGTCCTCCACCGTGACGATGGTGGCGGTGCGCTGCGTGCCGGTGAGCAGCGCCAGCTCCCCGAAGAACTCACCGGCCCCCAGGCGGCCGACCTCCGTGTTGACGCCGTTGTCGCTGCCGCGAAGCACCGCGACGCGGCCCTCCAGCACGACGAACATCGAGTGCCCCGGGTCTCCCTCGCGCACCACCACCTGGCCCGCGGGCAGGTAGCGCGTACAGACGGGAGGCGCGGACGCGGTGTCTGCTTCCACGGGGGCGCTCGTCGCCTGAGGCGCGGCGGAGGCCGCGGGCGTCCGCGAGGCGTCAGGAGCCGGGGCGGACGGGTGGGCGGACAGCAGGGCCTGCAGGCGCGCGAACAGGGACATGGTGCGCAAATGCTACTGAGCCGCCAGGGCGGAAACTGTGAAGCGCTTCACAGGCACCCGATAGGGTGTCTGGAAAGGCAGTCAGGCAGCCTTGAGCAGGGATTGACGGACGTCCAATGCGTCTGGGTTTCGCCTGCCTGGCGCGGGACGCCGGACGCCGGGGGATGGCGTGGGCGAACCGGGGCATCCTACAGTTCCGGACCCATGGGAGACACGCTCGACGTCGTGGTGGACCTGGGGGATGTGGGAGAGACGGCGGCGGACGCCGTGCTGCTGAAGTACGCGCAGGGCTTCCACGGGGCGGACGGCGCGGTGGCGCGCCGGCTGGAGGGGGCGGGGGTCGTCATGGGCGCCTTCGACCTGCTTCCCGGGGACCACCGCTTCATCGACACGCGGCGGAGCCTGGCCGCGCCGGTGGTGCTCTTCCTGGGCACGGTGCGCCTGCGGCAGTTCGGCTATCACGAGATCCGCCAGTTCTCCGTGCGCGCGCTCCAGCTGCTGGAGCCCCGGCACGACGTGCGTCACCTCGCGTGCACGGTGCATGGCCCCAACTACGGGCTGGACGAGGACGAGGCCGTGCTGGCGCTGGTGGGCGGCTTCGTGGACGCGTTCCAGCGCGGCAGCGGCCCGCGCGACCTGGAGCGCATCACGGTGGTGGAGCTGAACCCCAAGCGCGTGGAGCGGCTGCGCAAGGCGTTGGCGCTGGGGCTGGGGCTCACGCCGGGCGTGGAGCCGCTGATGGGGGCCACGGGCTTCCGGGTCCGGCGGACCTCCCGCTTCGTCCAGGCGCCGCCCATGGCCTCCGCGGGCGCGAACTCCAACGAGAAGCCCCATGCCTTCGTGGCGATGCCCTTCGCGCAGGAGCTGGAGGACACGTACCACTACGGCATCCTGAACCCCGTGAAGGCGGCCGGGCTCCTCTGCGAGCGGGTGGACCAGGCCACCTTCGACGGCCCCATCATCCAGCGCATCCGGGACCGCATCGACACCGCGAAGGTCGTCATCGCGGACCTGTCGCTGGCGAACCCCAATGTCTATCTGGAGGTGGGCTATGCCTGGGGACGCGGCAAGCCCACCCTGCTGCTGGTTCGCGACGTGAAGGAGCTGCGCTTCGACGTGTCCAGCTACCGGTGCCTCGTCTACCGGAACATCCGGCACCTGGAGGAGGTGCTGACGCAGGAGCTGAGGCGCATCGCCTGAAGGTCCGGGCTCACCAGCCTCGCGCCGCGACCTCCCACGTCGCCACGCCTACGTCGCCCCGAACGACGTGCAGGCGCGGGTGCTGGGGGACGGAAACACAGACATGGTTGGGCACCACACGCACCCGGTCGCCGATGCGCGGGCGCCACGCCGTGCCGGACACGTCCAGCAGGCCGTGCTCCTCCGACAGGTTCTTCACCACGACCTCCGGCCGGTCCAGCAGGACGCCGTAGCCCGGGGCGAGCCCCTCCTCCTTCACCAGCGCCTTCGCCCCCGCGTCGATGACCACCTGTCCCGGCACGGCGGTGCTCACCACGGTGGCCAGCACGGAATAGGCACACTCCCTCCAATCACATGCACCGATGACGGCGGCGTTGCGGTCGTTGAGCGCGTTGAGGCCGGGGCGGATCTCCGTGAGCCCCTTCACCGTATGGGATTGCCAGAGGGTGGGGGTGGAGCCACCGCTGACGACCTCCGGCGGAAGGCCCGCGCGCTCCAGGGCATCCACGAACGTCGCCAGCGCTTCCGTCTGGGCGGTCATCACGGCGGGCAGCTCCGCCTGCGGGACGCGGATGTGGCCCGCGTAGAACGTCAGTCCACGGAACGCCACGCCGGCTGTGGACGCCGCCGCGTGGGCCAGGGCCACGGTCTCGTCCGGCGTGCGCACCCCCACGCGGCGCATGCCCAGGTCCACCTCCACGAGCACTCCCACGGTGCGCCCCGCGTCCCGGGCCGCGCGCGCCAGTCCCTCCAGCACCTCGCGGGAGTCCAGCGCCACGGTGAGCCGTACGCGCGAGGGCAGCGCCATCAGCCGCGCCAGCTTGCGCGCTCCCACCGGGGGGTACGCGAGCAGCACGTCGTCGGACACGGAGGCCATGACCTCCGCCTCCAGGACGGTGGCCACCGTGACGCCGGAGGCTCCCGCCGCGACCTGCATCGCGCCCAGCTCCGCCGTCTTGTGCGTCTTGGTGTGGGGGCGCCAGCGCAGGCCGTGCTCGCGGGCGTAGGCGGCGACGCGCTGGAGGTTCCGCTCCACGCGGTCCAGGTCCACGAGGGGCGCGGGCGTGTCGAGGGTGTCGAGGAAGGTCGAGGCCATGCGGCGCATGCTGGCACCGCGCGTCCCGACCCGTCACACGAATCCCGCTCGACGTGTGGCGGCGAACGGCCTGCGCTACTGCGGCGTCGCGGGCTCGAAGCTCACCGTGGGCCGCTGCCAGCTCCAGCCGCCGCCCTTCAGCGCCTCCGTCGCCTGCTCATCCAACAAGCGCAGCGCCGCGAGCACATCCGCGGGCGGGCGGGGGGCTCCCGGGGCGCTCTCCACCTCGAAGCGCGGGGGAATGCCGGCGGCGTCCCGGCCGCCCATCACCACGCGCACGCGGCAGTTCTGCGGCGACAGCTCCGTCTCTCCGGACCAGGACACGTCCTGGACGAAGAGGTCCACCGTGCCCGTGGCCTTCTGGCCCTTCAGCCGCGTCACCACCGCGTCCAGGGAGCCCTTCGCGCGCTCGTTCCGCTTCCGTCCGAGGCGGGTGAGCGTCCACCAGGCGAGGCCGCCCGCGACGACGGGCGACAGGATGAAGTAGGGGATGAGCGGACTCATGGGGCGGCAGGCTGCCACGAAACGCGGAAGAAGAAACGCCCGTCCCGAGCACCAGGCTCACGGGACGGGCGCGTGGGAAGCACGGCTACTGCGGCGAGGGCGCGACGACCTTCTTCGTCGCGTTGGGCTTGTACGTCATGCCCAGCTCGTTGAAGACGAAGGAGTAGACGTCCACCTCCTCCTCGATGCGCGCGGACAGCGGCGTGCCCATGCCGTGGCCCGTCTCCGCGTTGGCGCGCAGCAGGACGGGCTTGGGGGACGCCGTCGCAGCCTGCATCCGGGCCACCATCTTGCGCGAGTGGAACGGATCCACGCGCGGGTCATTGGCCCCGGAGGTGAACAGCACCGACGGGTACTTCGTCCCGTCCTTCACGCGGTGCAGCGGCGAATAGCCATACAGCGCCTTGAACTGCTCCGGGTCCTTCACCGAGCCGTACTCGGTGATGTTGAACTGGCCGTTGGGCGTCAGCTCCGTGCGCAGCATGTCGTAGATGCCCACGCGCGCCACCACCGCGCCGTACTGCTCCGGGTGCTGCGTCAGGGCCGCGCCCATCAGCAGGCCGCCGTTGCTGCCGCCCTGGATGGCCAGCTTCCTGGGCTGCGTGTACTTCTGGTCCACCAGCAGCTTCGCGCAGGCATAGAAGTCATCGAACACGTTCTGCTTGTTCGTGAGCGAGCCGGCCTTGTGCCACTCCTCGCCGAACTCCGAGCCGCCGCGCAGGTTCGCCACCGCGAACACGCCGCCCTGCTCCAGCCACATGCCCGTCAGCGGGTTGTACGCCGGGCTGATGGAGATGTTGAAGCCTCCGTAGCCGGTGAGCCACGCGGGGTTGTTCCCGTTCAGCTTCGTGCCCTTCTTCTTCAGGATGGTGAGCGGCACCTTGGTGCCGTCCTTCGACGTGGCCTCCGTGCGCACCACCTCCACGTCGCTCATGTCGATGGGCGCCGTGCGCGCCAGCGCCGTCTTCGTCACCTTGCCGTCCGCCGCCGAGTAGCGGAACCACGCGGCTGGCTGGGTGAAGCTGCCGTTGATGAAGAGCACGTCGTCTGCGCCCTGGCGCACCAGGCCGCCCACCGCCGACACCGGCAGCGTGGGCACCAGGCCCAGCGCCTTGCCGGTCAGGTCCACCATGCGCAGCTGCGACGGGCCGCCCAGCTGCTCCAGCAGGTACAGGCGGCTCTTCGTGGGCACCACGGCCTGCACCGTCGCCTGCCCCTCGGGGACGACCACCGTGGCCTTGTCCAGCGTGGGCGTGGCCAGCGGCAGGCGCAGCACCTTGCCGCGCGAAGCGTCCTTGCGGCTGAGCAGGTACGCCGCGCCGTCGCTGCCGAAGCGCGCCGCCACCACCTTGTCCGCGTACTTCGCCACCTGCGTCCAGGTGCCCTTGGGGCCGTGCAGGTACAGGTCGTACTCGCCGCCGTCGCCGTTGGCCACGCGCGCGAAGGTGTACTGGCCGTCGTCGCTGGACTCCAGCTCCGTCATCGCGATGCGCGGGAAGTCCTTGCCCAGCGCGTACGTGTCCTTCTCCGTGGGCGTGCCCAGCGCGTGGAAGTACACCTGCTGGTACACCTCTCGGTCCACGGGCGGGCGCTCCTCGCCGCGCGGATAGCGCGTGTAGAAGAAGCCCGTGCCCTGCGCGTTCCACGAGAGGCTGCCGCCCGCCGTGCCGCCGTTGACGCGAGGCACGAGCTCGTTGGGCATCGCCTTCGCCGTGGCCACGTCCCACACCGTGACGTCACCGCTCTCCGTGCCGCCCTTGGACATGGACACGGCGACCTTCTTGCCGTCGTGCGACAGCTGGAACCAGTCGATGGTCGTCTTCCCGGAGGTGTCCACCTGCGTGGGGTCCACCAGCACGCGCTCCTTGGACGTGTCGTCCAGCGAGCCCACCACGACGAGCGAGGGCTGCTGCTTGGGCGGCTGGAACTTCAGCCCCAGGAGCGTGCCGCCCTGCTCATCCAGGCCGCCGTAGGCGGGCGACTTCCAGGACAGCAGCTCCGTGATGCGCTGGCGCAGCGGCTCGCGGCCGGGCAGCTTGTCCAGGTACGCGCGCGTGTAGGCGTTCTGCGCGTCCGTCCACTGCTGCACCTGGGGGTCGGTCGCGGACTCCATCCACTGGTACGGGTCCGTCACGGCGGTGCCGTGGTAGGTCGTCTCCACGGGCCGCTTCTCCGCGGCGGCGGGCTTCGCGGGCGCCTTGCCCGCGGCGCCCGCCACGAGCGGCAGCAGCAGCGCGGCGGTCGTCACTGCGATTCTGGACTTCATGGTTCACCTCGCGTGCGGGTGTTCCCCTGCGGGACGCTCATCGCAGGGGCAGCTCCACCAGGGCGGTGGAGAAGGTGTCGAAGGTCTCGTTGGCGGTGGGCTTCGTGCCCTCGTCCATGTTGCCGAGCATCAGCGCGAAGACGACGCGCGGGTGCTCCGGGTCGTTCGGCCGCTCCGCCACGCCCACGAAGCACTTCTGGCCCGTGAGCGTGCCCGTCTTCGCGCGGATGCGGCCGGAGGTGGACTGCGTCGTCTTGCGGCCCGCCAGCGTCCCGTCCACGCCCAGCACCGGCAGGCTCTCCAACAGCGCGGCGCCGTAGGGCTCCTGGAGGCTGGTGAGCAGCACCCGCGCCATGCCCCGGGGCGTGGCCAGGTTGTAGCGGGACAGGCCGCTGCCATCCACCGGGCGCAGGTCCTTGGCGGGCACGCCCCGGCGCGCCAGCTCCGCGGCCAGGGCGGTGCGCAGCGCGGCGTAGCCCTCCTGGCCGGTGCGCTCGCGGGCGAAGCGCATGCCCAGCCGCTCCGCGTACAGGTTGAGGCTCTCCTTGTTCGTCGCGCGCACCAGCTCCGACAGGGGCGGGCTGATCAGCTCCACCAGCGGCGACGGCATGGGGGGCAGGGGCGGGGTGGGGGCCTCCAGCGACAGGGGCAGCCGCGAGACTCCGTGCCGCGCCAGCGCGTCATCCACGCACGCGGCCAAGAGCGCCTCCGGCGCGTCCACCGACAGCTTCACCGCGGCGGACTGGGGGCACGGCCCGCCCGACGGCGAGCGCCAGGTGCAGCGCACGCCGCCACCGCCGCGCACGCAGGCCAGGTTCGTGCGCTCGGCGTTGACGTCCACGCTCACCACCGCCGCCAGCGTGGCGAAGGTGGGGTTCCACTGGACGGCAGGGGCGTCCGCGCAGGTGGCGCCGGGGGCGCGCGACAGCGCCAGGTCCACCACGTTCTCGCGGAAGACGAAGGGCGTGGGCGCGGCGCTGTAGGCATAGGCCGCGTCGTCCCAGGCCCAGCCCGGGCCCAGCCCGCCGTCCACGCCGTCCGTGCCGGAGATGCGCACGCTGCCGCGCCACTGGTGGATGCCGCGCGCCTGGAAGGCCTCGGCGATGCGGTCGCACGCGAGCGCCGTCTCCGGGAAGCGCCACGAGCCCAGCGACGGGTCTCCGGACGCCTGCGCCACCACGTCGCCCAGGAACAGGCCTCCGGTCTGCGAGCCCTCCAGGAACACCGGCGTCACGAAGCGGAAGTCCGCTCCCAGCGCGGACAGCGCGGCGGAGGTGGACACCACCTTCATCGTGGACGCGGGCAGCAGCCGCACGTTCTCGCGGTGGGTGAAGAGGGGCTCGCCGGTGCGCGCGTCCACCACGGACGCGCCCGCGAGCGCGCCGTCCGCCTCCAGCGTCTCCAGCAGGGCCCGGGTCACCCCGGAGAGGGTGTCGCGCGGGGCGCCCTCCGGCGTGGTGGGCGTGTGGGTGCAGGCGGACAGGCAGAGGGCGACGACGCTGGCGGGCAGGGGTGCGCGGCGCATGGCGGCGGCCACCGTATGTCGCGTGCCAGGGAGTGTCATGGATTCCCGCCAGCGGGGTGGGGCGGAGGCGTGCACGGTTGGACGGCGCGCGGGCAAACGGCCCCGCGCGAGGGCTATTCCCGGCCCGCGTCGTCCAGCCACACCGAGTGCCTTGACGCGGCGTCACAGGCCCCCCATCCTGCCGCGCCCCATGCCTGTCCTACGTGGTGCCGTGACCTTTTCGCGCTTCCGGACCGAACCGGCCAAGGATGCGCCGTCCGACGTCAAGCGCTGGCTGACCAAGGGCCTCAAGTCCCATGCGTTCGAGCCCATCGACCGCCGCTCCGAGGAGGAGCGGTCCGCGGGCTTCGTGGAGCTGGAGAACCCCGAGTCCTCCGAGTTCGCGACCGGAAACCTCTTCTACGGCGAGTACGCCCTGTTCGCGTTCCGCATCGACACGCTGAAGGTGCCCGCGTCGATGATGAAGTCGGAGCTGGACAAGTGGGCCGCCGCCTTCGGCAAGGAGAACGGCCGGCCGCCCGCGCGCGCGGAGAAGAACAAGCAGCGCGCGGAGCTCAAGCAGCTCCTGCGTCAGCGGGCGGTGCCGCGCACCAGCGTGCTGGACGTGACGTGGAACCTGAAGACGCACGCGGTGCAGGTCTGGGCCGCGTCGCGCAAGACGGTGGATGAGATCTGCGTGGCGCTGGAAGGCGCCCTGGCGGTGAAGGTGATTGGCATCACGCCCGCGTCCATGGCGCAGCGAGCGGGCATCGACGAGAAGGCCCTGGGCCCCACGGCGGAGCTCATTGGCATGGACCTGCCGGCGACGGCTTCGGTGGAGGGCGCCCATGGCGAGGCGTGAGCAGGCGAGGGAAGAGGCGGCGTTCGCCCGGGGCGACGTGGGCGTGGACGGCGTCGCGACGGAGGAGGAGAAGGACGAGGCCGAGGTCGAGAAGGGCAAGGCGCGCGAACAGCTCCTGCGCGGCCGGGCCTACCTGGGCCGCGAGTTCATGACGTGGCTCCTGTGGCGCTCCGAGTCGGGCGACCCGCTGGTCGAGTACGACGGCGCGGGCGTGGGGGTGCTCTTCCTGGGCAAGGTGGTGCTGCGCGGCGTGGCCGGCGACGTCACGGAGATGAGCGCCAAGGGTACGCTGGCGCCGTACTCGGAGAACGTGCGCCACTCGCTGGACCGGGGCCTCCTGGTGTCGCAGGCGCGGCTGCGCCTGTCGCACGGCGAGCGCGAATACGAAGTCACCCTGGATTCCGAGTTCCTGGACATCCGCGCCGCGAAGCTGCCCGCGCTCCTGACGGAGGAAGAGGATGATCAGCTCTCCGAGCGTCTGGAGTTGACGGAGCAGCTCTCCGCCATCGTGGACACGCTGGTGCAGGACTTCCTGGCCGTGCGCGCGGGCCGCGCCTGGAGCAAGCAGGTGGTGCCGGCGATGAAGGCATGGATGAAGGGCGAGGAGAAGGGGAGCGATGTGCTCTCCAAGGCCGCCCGCGCCCGGGGCCGCGACGCCCGCGCCGCGCGCGGCTGAGCAGGAGATGGACTGGGGCGGCTGTCCGGGCCGGCAGGGCAGCTGTTCTCAGTCGGGAGGCAAGGTCACGGCGCCGTGCGCCCGCCGATGGCAGGGAAGCGCTCGTAGGCCCGCTGAAGCGCGTCCAGGTGGGCGGGATTGTCGTAATCGAGCGGTGCATCCGTGAGCTGCACGATCCACCCGCCGGATGGAGTGCGTCGCGCCCTCGCGAGCAATTCGGCATCGCGAGCAGGATTGGGGAACCCGATGACCTCCGCGGCGGAAGCGGACCAGGCGTTCAGTCACGCCATGCGTTCCAGTCTGGAGCACCGCGCGCCGGATTGGCGCAAGCGTTCGCTCCAGTCCGGAGCAGCGCGGGCCTGTTCCAGGGCGGAGGGGCGAGGCACGGGACTCGCAATGACTCGCGGCTGAACCTCCCAGCCCGAGCAGGTGCCCCGTGCCTTCCTCCCCCACCACTGAAGCCATCCAGCGCATCTCCCTGAAGAACCGCGAGTACGCCTACATCGAGGACGCCAACCGCGGCGTCGTGCTCATGGAAGTCGGCCCGCGTGTGCTGACGCTGGAGGCGCACCTGACGCTTGTGGCGAAGGAGCGGATGGTGGAGCTGGGCGCCGGAAGCTGGTGCGTGGTCCGCAACCCCGTGGTCCGCGTGGACGGCCAGGTGGCGCTCGACGAGTTCGGCCAGGCCCGCGTCGCCGTGGGCGACCGGGAGGTCCGCGTGGGCCCGAAGGTGTTCCCGCTGTACCCCGGCGAGGAGCTGGAGGGCGACATCGTCCCGGAGTACGTCCTGGGCGTGTCCGAGGCGCTGCGGCTGCGCGCGCTCACCGCCTTCATCGACACGCACCTCCCGGACGCGCCCCGCCGCCGCGAGGCCGGTGACGAGTGGCTGGTGCGCGGCCCCGGCCGCTACGTGCCGGGCGAGTCCGTCTCCGTCGTGTCGCTGGAGAAGGCCCGCGTCCTCAAGGAGACCGAGTACTGCGTCATCCTCAACCCGGTGGACCGCGCCACCGGCCGCGTCCAGGAGGGCCGCCGCAAGGTGGTCTCCGGGCCGGATGTCTTCTTCCTGGAGCCCGGCGAGGCGCTGGAAGGGGACGTGCGCCGCAAGCACGTCCTGTCGGAGCTCCAGGGGCTGAAGCTCCAGGCCCTGGATGACCTCTCCGAGACCGAGGGCGGCGAGCCCCGCGCGCGCAAGGCCGGCGACACGTGGATCGTCCGGGGCCCGCGCACCTATGTGCCCAGCGAGAAGGTCCTCATCCACCGCGAGATCGCCGCGCTGTCGCTGGGGCAGGGGGAGGGCCTGTACGTGCGCGACCTGCGCTCCGGCAAGGTGTCGCTGGTCCAGGGCCCATGCCAGTTCATGCCGGAGGCGCACCAGGAGCTGCACGAGAAGCGCCTGTCCCCGGACGCGGAGGCGCTGCTGGGACTCGCGCCGCCCCCGCCGCCCGTGGAGGCGAAGGACGCCCGCGCGCCGCGCCCCACGAGCGCGCCGGAGAAGGGGGACCGCACGCGCGCCATCGTGCTGCGCATCGAGGACAACACGGCGGTCCTCATCAACGACTTCGAGACCAACCACGCGCGCGTGGAGTTCGGCCCCGCGAAGGTGATGCTGCGCCCCTACGAGGACGTCACCGTGCTGGACCTGTCCGGCAGCACGCCCAAGCGCCCGCGCCAGCTCAAGGTGCTGATGCTGCGGCTGGGGCCGGACTTCGCCACGGACCTGTTCGAGGTGGCCACGCGCGACCACGCGCGGCTGCGCATCAAGCTCTCATACAAATGGCAGTTCGACGTGCAGGGAGACCCGGAGAAGGACAAGGCCATCTTCCGGGTGAACGACTTCATCGGATACGTGTGTGAGAACCTCGCGTCGCGCATCCGCCAGGTCGCCGCGGAGAACGAGTTCGAGACCTTCCACAAGAACGCCAGCGTGCTCATCCGCCGCGCCATCTTCGGCATGGACGACGCGGGCCGCGCGCGCAAGGACCGCCTCTTCTCCGAGAACCAGCTGCGCATCATCGACATCGACATCAAGGACATCGCCCCCGTCGACGAGAAGACCGCCCTGAAGCTGCGCGAGGCCATCGACACCAACATCCAGATCCAGCTGGACGCCTCGCGCCAGGAGGCCCAGGCCGCCGCGGAGCTCAAGCGCATCCGCAGCGAGGAGGAGAAGCAGCTCGCGGACATCGCCAGCCACCGCAAGTCGGAGGCGGAGCGCCAATCCCTCATCGAATTGCAGAACCGCAACCACCAACTGGAGATGCTCAGCCGCGCCAAGGTGGAGGCGGAGGCCCAGCTGGAGCGCGCCCGCGTGGAGAGCGAGGAGGCCCTGGCCCGCGCCGAGTCCGACGCCCGCGCCTCGCGCATCCGCTCCGAGGCGGAGGCCGAGCGCGAGCGCCTCAGCACCCAGGTGGCCCTGGAGCGCCAGCAGCGCCTCGACAACCTGGAGGTGGAGCGCCAGTCGCGCCTCGCGGAGGTGGAGGCCGCCCAGTTCCGCCAGCGCGTGGAGGCCCTGGGCGGAGGGGAGAACTTCGTGAAGGCCGTGGCCGCGCAGGCCCAGGCCGCCGTCGTCGGAGGCCTGGACAAGGTCGTCTTCCTCCCCAGCGGCTCCAACCTCAACCTCTTCGACGCCATGCAGGGCCTCCTGGGCCCTGGCGGCGCGCCGCGCCTGTCCGCCCACAACGCCCCGAAGTCGCCCGGCGACACTTCCGCCTGAAAAATTGAATGAACGATATTGAAAATGAGAATCGTTATCGAATAGAGATCGTCCCCTACGAACGATGGCGGGTCTCCGCATCGAAAGGTGACGACGATGAGCAACCCTGGAGGGGTGGTCCGGAAGAGCGGCGCGCGGTGGTTCGGCATGGGGGCCCTGGCGGCCCTCGCGCTGGCGGCGGCGGCGCCGGGATGCAGCAGCGATGAGTGCGTGGACGCGTTCGACTGTCGCGACCAGGGAGTGGCCCCCCAGGGCCAGGCCTGGGCCTGCAACGCGGACAAGAAGTGCGAGCTGCGCACCCTGACGCCGCCCGATGACACGGAGACCGACGCGGGCACCGGCGGTGAGACGGACGCGGGCACCGACGCCGGCACGGAGACCGACGCCGGGACGGGCACGGATGCGGGGACGGAGACCGACGCGGGGACGGAGACCGACGCGGGGACGGAGACCGACGCGGGCACGCAGGTGTGCTCCGGCAGCGCGGTGGCCTGCACGGAGCAGAGCATCGACGCGCTCCGGCTGCGCACGGTCGTCGCCACCGGCGGGGTGACCGAAGAGGGCACGACGCAGGGCGAGTTCCTCACGTTCCTGGACGGCCGCGCGGGGGGGACGAGCGTGCCGGAGTCGTACACCTACGCGCGCTTCACGGCGACGGGCCTCGAGAAGGTGGCCATCGATGATCAGGCCGCGCTGAACTCGACGGCGTGGGACGTCGCGGTGCGCCGCTACGTCGTCCGCTTCAACAGCGGCGTGTCCGGCCCGTCGTGCGTGACGGTGGCGCAGACGCCGGACGGCACGACCTTCGAGTCGGTGACGTCCGTGCCCGCCGATGCGCAGTTCGTGGCGGAGGACTACTACTCCCCCGACACCTGCGAGTTCCACGCGGATGACTGGGGCCTCGGCAGCCCGGCGACCCAGACGCTCTCGTTCTGGACCTACGCCCAGTGCCTCCAGATGACGGACAAGGTCTACATCCTCCAGCTGGCGGACGGCCGTCACGTGAAGGTGCAGGTCAAGGGCTACTACGAGCCCACGGCGCAGACGGAGTGCAACACGACGGGCAAGGTCAGCTCGTCGACGAGCGCGGGCTCCATCCGCCTGCGGTGGGCCTACCTGCCGTGATGACCGTCGGGGTTCCCACGCTGTTCCTGCTGCTGGCTGGCGCGGGAACCCCGCGCGGCCTCTCGCACGAGTGGGAGGCCGTGGTGGGGTTGGCCGCCGAGTCCGGGCGGCCCACCTCACCTGTCGCGCCCGCGCCCCGCTACGAGCCCGACGACACGGTGGAGTCCGTCCTGTCGCCGGGTGAGCGCTTCCGCATCCACTTCACCCGCCAGGGCACGCACGCCGTGCCGGCGGCGGACGCGGATGGCAACGGCGTGCCCGACTTCGTGGAGCTCGTCGGGCACACGTACGAGCGCGTGGCGACGTTCTACGCGGGCCTGGGCTTCCGCCTGCCGCCCGACGACGCGAATCCGGCCGGAGACGACGGCGGCGATGGCCGCTTCGACGTGTACCTGGTGGACTTCGCGGGCATTGGTGACGGCGCCTTCCGGCTGGAGTCCTGCCTGGAGGGCGCCACGCGCTGCACGGGCTTCATGCTCCAGGAGAATGACTTCCTGGGCTACGGCTACCCGTCCGACGCGGAGGCCGTGGAGATCCTGGCCAGCCACGAGTTCTTCCACGCGGTGCAGGCCGCCTACCGGCCCGACCTCGGCGGCATCGCCTCCGAGGGCACCGCCGTCTGGGCCACCGAGCGCTTCGAGCCCGCGCTCGACGATCTGGAGGGCTTCACCCGCGGCTACATGATCAGCCCGGACAGCACCCTGGTGCTGGACCCGGCGGGGCCGGGCGTGAGCTTCACCTATGGGGCAGGGCTCTTCTTCCAGTTCCTCGGCGAGCGCTACGGTGACGGCGCGCTCGTCGCGCTGCTGGAGGAGTCCGTGCGGCAGCCGGAGGCCCGCTGGCCGGTGCTGCTGGACACCTGCCTTCGCCGCGACTTCGCCTCCAGCTTCGACGCGGCCTTCGCGCAGTTCGCCACCTGGAACCTGGGCACCGGCCCGCGCGCGACGCCGGGGTTCGGCTACGCGCGAGCGGAGGGCTATGCGCCGGTGACGACGGCGGCGGCGCAGCTCCCCACCACGCAGGACCGCGTGCGCGTCGCGGCGGCGGCCTCGCGGCTCTTCGAGGTCCCCGGCGGCGCGTCCTTCGTGGGCGCTTCGTACGAGCCGGAGCCGGGCACCGACCCGGCCGCGCTGCACCTGATCCTCGCTGCCGTCACGGACGACGCCGTGCTGCGGGTGGTGACCGAGGACGGGCCGGACGCCCTGCGCGCCCAGGTGGCCGCCGACGACGCCACGCGCGTGGTGGTGGCGGTCGTGGACGGCCGGATGGAGGGCCTGGGGCGCTATGGCCAGCTGTGCATCGCGGCCACCGGGCAGTCCGCGTCCTGCGCGCCCCTCGAGGCGGCGGACGCGGGCACGGACGCCGGGACGCCCGACGCCGGGGCGGACGCAGGCACCCCGGACGCGGGGCCCGTCGACGCGGGGCGGCCCGGGGAGCCCATCGAGGAGCCCCGCACGCCCTCGGATGACGGCGGCTGCCAGGCGACGGGAGGCCCCCTGTCCGGTGCGCTCGTCGCGCTGCTGCTCGGCGGGGGCCTGCGGGCCCGGCGGCGCTCACGGGCGCGCTAGCGCTCGTACTCGTCGCACCCCGTCTCCTGCCTGGACGGGAAGGCGGACTTCTTCTCCTGGCGCACGTAGTCGTGGCTCCGGGAGAAGAGGTCCGGGCTGTTCACGGTCACGGTGCCCTTCGACGAGAAGGGCCGCACCTACTACACGTTCCACGACCCGGGCACGACCAACGCCAGCAAGGGCAAGGACACGAACCCGAACAACCGCTTCTACGTGGATGAGAAGACCGGGAACATGTACCGCCCCGGCAAGGCCGCGAACGGCTACGTGACGGACCGCCACTACGACGTGGCCATGGTGCGCATCAACAAGTAGTCCCCGGCCGCGAACATCCCCGGAAGTGACTCGGCCCGGCGGCCTCGCGAAGAGGTCGACCGGGCCGGTTCACGTCCGCCGTCTGTCTTCCCCGCGCGGCGGACCCTACGCGTGCGCCGCTTCGCGCCGGGCAGGCACCTCGCCGCGCAGCTCCGCGACCTCCGCGCGCAGCAGCCAGTCGGAGGGGAACGCCGTGGATGCGTGGGCGATCTGCTCCAGCCGCTCGGGGGCCAGCTGCCCGGTCTCGCGGATGCGGCGCACCTCCGTGTAGAGGTCGGCCAGCGCCGGGGGCAGGGCTTGCGCCTTGCGCTCGCGGGCCTGGGCCTCGCCGTCGCCCGCGGTGAAGGCGTCCATTTCGCCGAACCACTCGTCCCATGTCCCCGGGTCCGCGGGCCCGCCCGCGACGGACGGCAGCCGCTCCGTCAGGTACAGGCGCGCCATGGACGGCAGCGTCAGCTCGCGCCCGGCCAGCGCGCCGCTCAGGGCGATCACCTCGCCGCCGCCCACCGCGAAGCCCTCCAGCACCAGCCCGCTGTCGAGCGCGAGCTTGAAGGCCCCGCGCTCCGGCAGCCTGCCCTGGCCGAAGGCGACCAGGGCCGCGCCACTGGACGGCTTGTCCACGGCCTGTCCGTTCACCGACGTGAGGATGGGGCCCTCCAGCCGGGCCAGCGCGGTGGACAGGCCCGGGGCCACGTCCTTCGCGGCCGGCAGCAGCTCCACCACCTTGCCCGTCACCTCGCGGCCGTCCGCGAGCACCAGGTGGTTCACCGTGCGGGCCTTCAGCGCCTCGCTCAGGCCGTAGTCCCCGCCGCGCCTCCACGCGAGCGTGGCCTCGAACTCCGCCAGCACCTCGAAGAGGTGCTCGAAGTCGCGCGCCACGAAGAGCTGCGGCTGCATGCGGGTGATGTCGTAGTCCGTGTCCGCGCACGCCACGCCCAGGGGCAGCTTGTGCACGGCGGGCGTCAGGCAGTGCTTCGCCTCGCCGATGCTGGACAGCAGGCCCGCGCCGTAGATGCGCGGGTGCCGCAGGTCGCCAATCAGGCCGTACTCCGCGGTCCACCAGTACAGGCGGCTCGCGCGGGTGCTCTCGCTGATGTAGCGGTGGCTGGCGTTGGCGGCCTCCAGGCGGGCCTGCGCGTGGGCGATCTCCTCCTCCGTGGCGGTGGGGTCCTCCTTCACCACGGAGAGGTTGCGGATGGCCTCGAAGACGGCCTGGTCCTCCACGCTGGCGATGGCCTTGAACCCCACCAGCCCCACGGACTTGAGGTACTGCGCGTAGCGCGCGTTCGCGATGATGGGCGCGTGGCCCGCGCTCTCGTGCACGATGTCCGGCGCGGGCGTGTACTGGATGTGCTCGTGCGTGCGGATGTCCGCGGCGATGGCCAGCACCCCCAGCGCCTGAAGCTCCGTGAAGACGGCCGGCGGGATGAAGCCGCGCACCGCCACGCAGGCCCAGCCCAGCTTGGACAGCTTCTCGTTCATCTCGTCCAGGCTGGGGATGGCCTCCGCGCCAATGCCGGTGGCCTCCAGGCCCTCCAGGTAGACGGGGTGCGCCTTGTCGCGCAGGTGCTCGCGCAGCTGCCCCAGGATGTGCCGCCAGACCGCCTGATCCCGGGGCGTATACGCCTGGTAGTCCTGGGTCACCACGTAGCGGCGCAGGTGGGCCGGAAGGCGGGCAAGGGTCCTTTCCGTGGGCGTCATCGCGAGCGGCTCCTCCTGGAGAAACAGGACCCCTGAAGAATACGCACCCGGCTGCAAGACGGAAATCCGACAGAATTCGACGTCTTCGTCGGATTATCGCCGTTTCCCCAGGCGACGACGCACTCCGTCGAGGATGGATCGGACGGCGGGGCTGAGGCCGCCGGAGGGCCAGAGGGCCACGACCTCCACGACCTGGGGCTCCTGCTCGCGCAGGGGCCAGACGCGGAGATCCGACGGGAAGGGCTGGGTGGGGCGCACGTCCGGCGCGATGGCGCAGGCCCGGTAGGCGCGCAGCAGCTCGTAGAGGTGGAGGAAGCTCTCCACGCGGCCGACCTCGGTGACGGAGACGCCGTGCGCGGCGAAGCGGGCGCTGTTGGCGCCGCCGTAGGGGTCGTCCCGCAGCCAGTCCACGAAGCGCTGGCCCTCGAGGTCCTTCACGTCCAGGGCGCGGCGGGACGGGTGCGCGCGGGCGAGCGCGGACTCTGGCCCCGCGAGCACCACGAAGGACATGCGCAAGAGGGACTCGGTGTCCACGCCCTCGTGCGGGGGCAGGGGCGTGAAGTCGAGCACCAGGTCCTGCTGCCGCGTCTGCACCTGCCGCATGAGCTCGTGCGAGCCACCGAAGCCCACCACCAGCTTGAGGTCCGTGGCGGCGGCGTCCTGCGCGATGCCGCCCAGCAGCGACATGGACAGCGTGGGGTTGAGGCCCAGGCGCAGGGTGGGCTCCACGCGCGCCAGGTCCATCAGCCGCTTCATGTCCAGCTGGTGCAGCGGCGTCTGGGTGCCCGCGTAGAGGCGCTCCCCGCGCGCGGACAGTTGCAGGCGCCGGCCCGGCCCCCGCTCCAGCAGGGCGGCGCCGTCCGCGAGCGCCTCCTCCAGGGCGCGGATGTGCTCGCTCACGACGGAGCGGGCCACGCCCAGGTGCTCCGCGGCGGCCTCGATGCTGCCGGCCTCCACGGCGGCGGTGAAGGACTCGAGCCAGACCAGGTGTCGCTGGAGCTTGCGCGGGGGCATGGGGCCGGACGCGCTAGAGGAAGAAGTCGGGCAGCAGCTCCGCGCCGGGGACGGACTGGTACGCGTCGAGGTTCGTGACGCCCGCGGCGCGCAGCACGTCCTCGTCGATGCAGAAGTTCCCGGTGAAGGAGCGGCTGGGCTTGGTGAGGATGGCGTAGGCGGCGTCCGCCATGATCTCTGGCTTGCGGCTGCCTTTGAGGGTGTCCTCGCCGCCCAGCAGGTTCTGCACGGCGGCGGTGGCGATGACGGTGCGCGGCCACAGCGTGTTGACGGCGATGCCGTCGTCCTTGAGCTCCTCCGCCATGCCCAGGGCGCACAGGCTCATGCCGTACTTGGCGATGGTGTAGGCCACGTGGGGGCCGAACCAGCGCGGCTCCATGTTGAGCGGCGGCGAGTTGTTGAGGATGTGTGGGTTGGAGGACTTCTTGAGGTGCGGGATGCACGCCTGCGAGCACGCGAAGGTGCCGCGCGTGTTGATGCCGTGCATCAGGTCGAAGCGCTTGAGCGGCGTGTCCAGGGTGCCGGTGAGGCTGATGGCGCTGGCGTTGTTCACCAGGATGTCGATGCCGCCGAAGGTCTCCACCGCCTTGGCGACGGCGGCGTGGATCTGCGCCTCGTCGCGGATGTCCACCACGCAGGGGAGGGCCTTGCCGCCGGCCTCTTCAATCTCCTTCGCGGCCGAGTAGATGGTGCCGGGCAGCTTGGGGTGCGGGTTGGTCGTCTTGGCGGCGATGACGATGTTGGCGCCGTCGCGGGCCGCGCGCAGCGCGATGGCCTTGCCGATGCCGCGGCTGGCGCCGGTGATGAAGAGGGTCTTGCCTTGGAGGTTGGACATGGGCCGCATCCTCGCTCAATCGCGAGGCGCCGCAATGCCCGGGGCGGTCGAAACCGGCCGCCCGTCAACGGTGTCAGCCAATGCCAGGCCATGTCCCCTCGGCGGTGGCGTGGCGCATCCCGGCGCGACAGTAGGGGTTGACGGCACCCAGCGTGTGAAGACCGCGGGGGGGCGCTGATCTAGGGTGGATCCATGCGACTGCTCCCACTCCTCGTCCTGGTGGCGCTGACCGTCCGCTGTGCCCACGCGCCGGAGGCCGCGCCGCCAGTCTCCGCGCCCGCTGCCGTCTCCTGGCCGGAGGCCCTGCCTCCCGCGCTGCGGCTGCCGGACACCGTGCGGCCCGTGCACTACGCGCTGGACCTGAAGCTCGTGCCCACGGAGGCCACCTACCCGGGCAGCGTCACCATCGACGTGGAGGTCCGTGAGCCGGTGCGTCAGGTGTGGCTGCACGCGCAGGACCTGGAGGTGACGCGGGCTCGCGTCACGGCGGGGGGCCGCACGTTCGACGCGAAGCCCGTCACCGCGACCGAGGGCCGGCTGGGCTTGCTGCTGCCGGAGGAGCTGCCCGTGGGGAAGGCCCAGCTCCTGCTGGACTTCACCGGCCAGGTGGACCGCGAGCGCAGTCAGGGCCTCTATGGGGTGGCGGAGGGCGGCGAGTCCTACCTCTACACGTTCTTCGAGCCCATCGACGCGCGCCGCGCCTTCCCTTGCTTCGACGAGCCGACGTTCAAGGTGCCGTGGCGCCTGCGCTTCACCGTGAAGGCCGGACACGTGGCGCTGGCCAACCACCCCGTCGTGTCGCGCGAGCCGCTTCCGGACGGCCTGGAGCGCGTCACCTTCGCGGAGAGCAAGCCCATGCCCAGCTACCTCGTGGCCTTCATGGTGGGGCCGTTCGACGTGGTGGAGGCGGGCGCCGTGGGGCGCACGAACGTGCCGCTGCGCTTCATCGTGCCCAAGGGGCGGGGCGCGGAGACGCGCTTCGCCGCGAGCGTCACCCCGCGCATCGTGAAGGGCCTGGAGGACTTCTTCGACCAGGCGTACCCCTACGAGAAGCTGGATGTGGCGGTGGTGCCCCGGTACTGGGGCACCATGGAGCACCCGGGCATCGTCGCGCTCGGGCAGTCGCTCACGCTCATCCCGCCTGGCGAGGAGACGCTGGCCCGCCGCAGGTCCTACACCTCCATCGCCAACCATGAGCTGGGGCACTACTGGTTTGGCGACGTCGTCACCTGCTCGTGGTGGAACGACATCTGGCTGAACGAGTCCTTCACCTCGTGGCTGGACCGGCAGACGGTGGACCGGCTGGAGCCGTCCTGGGACTTCCAGCAGGAGCACGCGCTGGCCGCGAGGCGCTCCGCGCTGGCCGCGGATCTGCTGGAGGTGGCGCTCCCCGTGCGCAAGCCGGTGGCGAGCAACGACGACATCGTCGGCTCGTTCGACAACGGGACGACGTATAGCAAGGGCGCGTCCGTCATCGCCATGTACGAGGCGTGGCTGGGGCCGGAGCGCTTCCGCGACATCCTCCGCGGCTATGTCCGCAAGCACGCGTGGCAGGTCGCGACGATGGAGGACTTCCTCGCGGACCTGTCCCAGGCCGCTGGACCGGAGGTGGCGAAGTCGTTTGGTGGGTTCATCGAGCGCAGTGGGGCGCCGCGCATCACCGCAGAGCTGTCGTGCCCGGCGGGCGGCGCTCCGTCGGTGAAGCTGTCCCAGGAGCGCTACCTGCCCGTGGGCTCCAAGGCGGACGCGCGGCGGGAATGGCTGGTGCCGGTGTGTCTGCGCGTGGGGACGGGCGCGCAGTCGTCGCGGGTGTGCTCGATGTTGCAGGGGCGCTCCGCGGAGGTGGCGCTGCCCGTGAAGCAGTGCCCGGCGTGGGTGCTGCTCAACGCGGGCGGCATGGGGTACTACCGCGGGGGCTACACCCGCGAGCAGTTGACGAAGCTGCTCGCGACACCGGCTTCCGCCTTCACGCCCGCCGAGCAGGTGTCGCTCTGGGGAGACGTGGACGCGGCGGTGACTCGGGGCGACCTGCCGCTGGGCGAGGCGCTGAAGGCGGTGCCCGCTTCCGCGAAGTCGACGAACCGCCTGGTGGTGCAGGGGGGCGCCTCGCTGCTCGCCCAGGTGCGCGTGGATCAGCTCACGCAGGAGGAGCGTCAGCGCTTCCGCGCCTGGGTGGCGTCGCTCTACTCCGCCCGAGCGCGGGCGATGGGGTGGGTGCCGAAGCCGGGCGAGGATGACTCCGTGAAGGAAGCGCGCTCGCTGTTCCTCCGGCTGGCCGGCGGGCTGGGAGATGACCCTCGGCTGGCGAAGGAAGCGCTGCCCCTGGTGCGCGCGTGGCTGGCGGACCGGAAGTCGGTGGATCCGGAGGCGTTCAGCAGCGCGCTGCCCCGGGCGGCGACGCACGGCGATGCGGCGCTCTTCGACGCGCTGCTGGAGGCCGCGAAGAAGGAGCAGGACCGCACCGAGCGCACCCGGCTGCTGACCTCGCTGGTGTACTTCCAGAACCCGGACCTGCTGGGGCGGGCGCTGGGGCTGGTGGTCTCGCCGGACTTCGACGTGCGGGACACGCTGATCCTCCTCCGGCTGGCGCTGATGTCACCGGAGTCGCAGGCGCTGGCGTGGAAGTTCTACCAGGCGCACTTCGACGCGCTGACGCAGCGGCTGCGCTCGGATGATCTGGGCCGGCTGATCGGCGAGACGGGGAACCTCTGCGACGCCAGCGCGCTGGCGCAGGTGGAGACCTTCCTCACGCCTCGCGTGGGCAACATCGAGGGCGGCCCGCGCTCGCTCGCCCGGGCGCTGGAGTCCATCCGCCTGTGCATCGAGTCCCAGAAGGTCCAGGCCCCGAGCGTCAAGGCGTTCCTCCGCGCCCGGTGAGCCGTCCGGGCGAGCGTCTCAAGGCCCATAGGGACACAGCTTCAGCATCTCCGCGATGGGTGGGCGGCAGAGCTGCAGGAGCTGTGTCTCGTCCAGGAACGAAGACCTCCGCGCCTTGAGGTAGCAGGACGCGGGATCATCCGAGGGCGTGGCGTACTGACAGAGCTGGAGCGCCTGGAGGTCCGCGAGGAAGCCGCTCTCCTGGACCCGCAGGAAGCACCGCGCGGGGGTGTCGGAGCGGGCACCCTGGCAGAGCTGGGCCGCGACGCTCTCGCTCACTCCGCTGCCCTCGCGCGCCGCCTGGAAGCAGGAGTATTGCGGCGCGCCCTGGGGTGGTTCTTCCAGCTGTCCCACCGCTGGAAGCCCGAGCAGCCCGGCCGCCAGCCCCCAGCATCGTCTCCAATGGCCTCGCTTCATCATGCACCCCCTGCGGAAGGTAGGGGAGGCATGGCCCGGATGGGAGGGACGGGCGGGGGGACGGCCGTCATGCGCCGGCTGCTTCAGCCGTGCACGGAGCGGCGGTCGGCGGGCACGGCCGCCCGGTCATTCAGGCCGGAGGGGAGGCATCGGATGAACCGGAGGCCACGCCGCTTCACCGGGGGGAGGCGTGCCGAGCCCAGAGGATGTCCCAGGGCCAGTCCGGGAAGGTCTCCTGGGGCGTGGTGATCCGCGCCAGCACCTGGGTGGCGGCGACCTGGGCGCCCTGGCGCCGCGCCTCGTTGAACAGCTGCGTGCGCAGGCCGGGCCCGTCCACCCAGGCCGCGAACAGCAGGCCTGACTCCCCCACGGGCTCGGGCGGGGACAGGTCCGGAGCGCGAGGCTCGAGTCCCCAGGACTCCAGGACGTCCTCATACACCTCGTCCAGGTCCATCAGCACCACGTGGACGCCTCGCGCACCGCAGGAGCAATCCCAGCCCAGGCCTCCCTCCAGCAGGCCCGAGGAGAGCGACCGTGCGGGGGAGAGCGCGCCGCACAGGCCACACCTCACCGGGGCCGTGCTTCGCACGCTTCGGCTCTGTTCATCCAGGGTGAGGTGAAGCACCTCCGTGGGGTCGTTCTTCATGCGTTCATGCGGACGACCCGTTCCAGCGCGGAGATGAGCTGCATGCGTGTCATTGCGAGAGGTGGCTCTTGGAAGAGTCTACAGATACCGGGGCCGGCGCGGGGCCGCCTCCCGACACTGTCCGGGCCTCCGGCTCAGCGCGCCTTCTTCTGGGACCGCGCCCGACTCGGCTCGGACGCCTTCTCCGAGGCAGCCTTCGACGGACCACCGACGAAGGCCGCCAGGTGCTTGCCAGTCAGCGTCGACTTCGCCGCCACCAGGTCGGACGGCGTGCCTTCGAACACGATCCGTCCGCCGTCATGGCCCGCGCCCGGCCCCAGGTCGATGATCCAATCCGCGTGCGCCATCACCGCCTGGTGGTGCTCGATGACGATGACGGACTTCCCGGAGTCGACCAGCCGATCCATCAGCCCGAGCAGCTGCTCGAGGTCCGCCAGGTGCAGGCCGGTGGTCGGCTCGTCGAGCACGTAGACGCCGCCGTCCGTCCCCATGTGCGTCGCGAGCTTGAGGCGCTGTCGCTCGCCACCCGACAGCGTGGTGAGGGGCTGGCCCAGCCGCAGGTAGCCGAGCCCCACGTCGGCCATGCGCTGGAGGATGGCGGACGCCGCGGGCGTCTGCGCCTTGCCCGCGCCAAAGAAGCCGACCGCGTCCTTCACGGGCAGGTCGAGCACCTGCGCGATGTTGAGTCCACCGAGCTTGTACTCCAGCACCGACGCCTGGAACCGGCGTCCCTCGCAGTCCTCGCAGACCGTGGTGACGCCGGCCATCATCGCCAGGTCGGTGTAGATGACACCGGCGCCGTTGCAGGTCGGACAGGCGCCCTCGGAGTTGGCGCTGAACAGGGCGGGCTTCACGCCGTTGGCCTTCGCGAACGCCTTGCGGATCGGCTCCAGCAGGTCGGTGTACGTCGCCGGGTTGCTCCGCCGCGAGCCGCGGATCGGCGTCTGGTCGATGGACACCACGCCCTCCCGGCTCCCCACCGAGCCGTGGATCAGCGAGCTCTTGCCCGACCCGGCCACGCCCGTCACCACCACCAGCACGCCGAGCGGGATGTCGACGTCGACGTTCTTCAGGTTGTGTGTGCTGGCGCCGCGCACCTTCAAGACGCCGGAGGGCTTGCGCACGGATGGCTTCAGGGTGGCCCGGTCGCTCAGGTGACGCCCGGTGAGCGTGTCACTGGCGCGCAGGGCCTCGACGGTTCCTTCGAAGACCACCTCCCCACCGGCGGTGCCAGCGCCAGGGCCCAGGTCGACGACGTGGTCGGCGATGGCGATCATCTCCGGCTTGTGCTCGACCACGAGCACGGTGTTGCCCTTGTCTCGCAGCCGGAGCAGCAGGTCGTTCATCCGCTGGATGTCGTGCGGGTGCAGGCCGACGGTCGGCTCGTCGAAGACATAGGTCACGTCGGTGAGCGACGACCCGAGGTGGCGGATCATCTTGGTGCGCTGTGCCTCACCGCCCGACAGCGTGCCGGTGGGCCGGTCGAGGCTGAGGTAGCCCAGGCCGATCTCCACGAACGAGTCGAGCGTGTGTCGCAGCGACTTCAGCAGCGGGGCGACGGCCGGCGCGTCCAGGCCGCGCACCCACTCGGCCAGGTCGCTGATCTGCATCGCGCAGGCGTCCGCGATGTTGATGCCCTTGATCTTGGAGGACCGGGCGGCCTCGCTGAGCCGGGTGCCCTTGCATTCGGGGCAGGAGGTGAACGTGACCGCGCGCTCCACGAACGCCCGGATGTGGGGCTGCATCGCCTCCACGTCCTTGGTCAGGAACGACTTCTGGATCCGCGGGATGAGCCCCTCGTAGGTGAGGTTCATCTTCTCGACCTTCACCTTGGTCGGTTCCTTGTAGAGGAAGTCGTGCAGCTCCTGCTTGGTGTACTTGCGGATCGGCTTGTCCGGGTCGAGGAAGCCCGAGGCCCCGAAGATGCGCACGAGCCAGCCGTCCGCGGTGTAGCCGGGGATGGTGATCGCGCCCTCGTTGAGCGACTTGTTGGCGTCGTACAGCTGGGTCAGGTCGATGTCGCTGACCGTGCCCATGCCCTCGCACCTGGGGCACATGCCGCCGGTGACGTTGAAGACGCGCTTCTCGGTCTTGCCCTCGCCCTTCTCGACGGTCATCTCACCGGTGGCGCGGACGGACGGGACGTTGAAGGAGAAGGCGTTGGACGACCCGATGTAGGGCTTGCCCAGGCGGCTGAACAGCACGCGCAGCATCGCGTTGGCGTCGGTCGCGGTGCCGACGGTCGAGCGGGAGTTGGCGCCCATGCGCTCCTGGTCGACGATGATGGCGGTGGTCAGGCCCTCCAGGACATCGACCTCGGGGCGGCCCAGCGTGGGCATGAAGCCCTGCACGAACGCGCTGTAGGTCTCGTTGATCAGCCGCTGCGACTCCGCGGCGATGGTGCCGAAGACGAGCGACGACTTGCCGGAGCCGGAGACGCCGGTGAACACGGTCAGCCGCCGCTTGGGCAGCTCGACGCTGACGTCCTTCAGGTTGTTCTCGCGGGCGCCCTGGACGCGGATCAGGTCATGGCTGTCCGCGGGGTTCGAACGGCTCAGCGCGGTGCTCTTGTCGGAGGACGTCATGGGTCCATCTTCTCCAGCAGTTGTTCGAGGCGATCGACGTGCTCCGACCAGAACGCGCGGTAGTGCGCGATCCAGTCGATGAGCGGCTTCAGCCCGCGCGGATCCACCCGGTAGTAGGTGCAACGTCCTGCACGCCGGCCCTTCACCAGACCGGCGCCCTTCAAGGCCGCGAGGTGCTGGGAGACCGCGGGCTGCGAGATGTCGAATCGCGCCGTGAGGTCCTTCACCGCCGCTTCGCCACGCGCGAGTGACTGGAGAATCGCCCGGCGGTTCGGGTCCGCCAGCGCCTGGAAGAGCTTGTTCTCGGCCACGGCCACGCGCTGCATGCGCGACGCATAAGCTGATGCTTATGGGTAGTCAAGCATGCAGGGCGCGGCCCCACGTCCAGACCGTTCCAGCCGTGATCGCGGCGTGTCTGCTGGGGGCCGCCGGCGCCGAGGTCGAGCCGTGGACCCTCGACGGTTTCACCTGCTGGCTCGGGCCGGCGAAACACGAGCGGCGGTGGTGGGCCGCCGGGCTCGTGTCCGCCGATGATGTCACCCCCCGGGTCGCGGTCACCGGACCGCGGGTTCCGCGCGAAGCGCTCGGGGGGGCTGCTCGCCGCTGGCGCGGCCCGCGTCGAGGACGCGTCCGCGCGCGAGCGGCGGAGCAGCGCGCTCAGATGTTGATGCTCTGGGGAATGGCCGAGGGGATCAGGTAGGGGTAGGGGAAGAGGCGCGTCGTGTTGCGCTGCTCGATGGTGGCGCCGATGCGTGCCAGGTCCGCCTGGAAGACCTTCAGGTGGCTGTGCACGTGCCGGTCCTTGAACCACTGGAGGGGGTAGTGACCGAGCTTCGTGTGGTGCACCGAGCCGAGCAGGCTGAGGATGTCCACCTGCTGGGCGGCCATGTCCATCGGCGGGTACTGGTCGAGGGGCATGTCGCGCGCGGCCTCGGCGCGGGTGGTGGGCGCGGCACGGTAGGCGGCGCCGGGCGCGATCGGCACGAACGTCATGACCCCGGCCTGGGCGAAGTTCACCGCCGCGTGCTGCGCGCTGCCGGTGAAGATGATCATCGTGAGCGCCTGGATGAGGTAGTCCACCGTGGTCAGCTTGCCCGGGATGCCGTCCTCACCGAAGCCCTTCACCCGGCCGCCGTCCTTCGCTGCCGCCTCGGCGCTCCAGGCCTGGAGCGCGGCGTCGTCGGTCACCGCCGAGTCCGTGCTGTAGTAGATGCCCACGTACGCGCGCACCCAGTTCTCGATGGCGCCCCACAGCAGCCGCGCATCATCGCGGTAGGGGTAGTCCAGGTCGGGATCCGTCATCCCGCGCTGCCGCAGGGAATGGGGCAGCATGCCCTGGTTGAAGTCGAACGAGGAATCCTCCAGCAGCGACTCCACCGCGACCTTCTGGCTGGACTGGATGGTGCCGGCCAGCATCTGGTCCACATTTCCGCCCGGCGCGATGAGCTTCTCCGCCGCGGACTGGTTGATGGCCAGCGTGCCCTCGAAGTGCGGACGCAGGAGCAGGCTCACCGGGTGGTCATCCGGCAGGTTGCGATGGGTGGCGACCACGAAGGGCTCCACGAGCAGGTGCGTGTGCGCCAGATGCGAGATGAGCTCGTGGTGGTTCACGTCCGCCACGGAGACGACCGTCTTGGCCTGCATCCAGGCCTCGCCGTCCGCGGGCGTGAAGAGCGGGTAGGCGCTCGCGTCCTGGCCGCAGCGGATGCCCAGGGCACGCAGCCGGCGGAGACCGCTGCCCGCGGGCAGGCCGAACAGGGCGCGCGGCGCGAAGCAGTACTTGGGGCCGTCCGGGAAGTTGCCGTTGATGACCCGCGAGAGCGCCTTGTAGTCCGCCAAGTACAGCCGGCCCTCGTCGAGCGCGCGCTGGACCGTGTCAGCCTCGCCGAGCACGGCGCGCAGGGACGCGTCCGTCAGCCCGAGCGTGTCCTCGAGCGTGCGGGCCTTGCGCAGGGTGAGCGGGTTGAAGCCCGCGACGCGCAGCCAGGCGAAGGTCGCGTCCTCCTCGTAGCTCGGGGCCACCGCGGGCAGGGGGAGGGTGGTGAAGAGATTGAAGTAGTCGAGCATCGAGCCTGGCCGGCCCGTGGGCTTGATCGTGATGGCCTCCATCACCAGCTTCAGCACGTCGAGCACGCTGCCCAGCTCGTTGTTGAACGCCTTTCGGGCCAGGAGCGCGGCCTTCGCGGCCAGCTCGGCGGCCTCGCCGAACTCGTGGAACTCGCCGAACAGCTTGCCCGCCATCGTCGAGGACGGGGGAAGCGCCTTGAGGTGGCTGAGCTCCATCCGCCCCACGCCCACATGGGACAGGTCCACGCTCAACGACGGGGCGGTGGGCGCCGCGCCTTCGGGCGCGCCCTCGTGCTTGCGCTGCTCCTGCTCGTGGACCCACTGCAGGCGGTTGTTCGCGATGTGGAGGAGCTGCACGATGACCTGGCCCCACCACTCCAGCGTGGGCCGCTGACTCGCCGGGACGTCCTGCGCCAGCGCGAGCGGGGCGATGTAGGTGTAGTTGTACTGGTACTCGGACGTGGACGGCTCACTGTGCGACGACACGGCTTGCGCGGATGACATGTTCGCTCCCGGTTCGATGTCGGGCCCGGCTCGTGCTCGAACCCGTGTCGTGCGTGACTGCACCTTCAATGCCAGGAACTCCCACGGGACGGCCCGTCGAGTCCCCAGGGGCGCGCGGAGTCGCGGCGCTCCGGTTGACGTGTCACGCGAGGAATTGACGCGTCATGGGGCGTCAATTCACGGGGGGGAGAGGGAGGTGTCCCCAAGCCCGCGCCGCGGTTGAGCCTGCGTGAGCCTACCCCTCCAGAGGGATTCTCCGGGAGCGGTGAAGAGTCCTATTGGATGCCCCATGCACATGCGCTCCCTCGTCTTGTTTTCATTGTGTGTCTTCCTGTCTCTCTCTACCGCGTGCCTCGGGGATGAAGGGTCCCTGGGATCCCAGTTGCCTCCTGAAGCCTTGGAGCCTCCGGCGCTTGCCGACAGCCTCGTGGGCGCGGTTGTCTGCGAGCCCGGCAGGACCTTCTGCGACGGTGCTCACCTCTTCTCTTGCAGCCGGTCCGGCAAGGACGCGTTCAGCCTTGGCACTTGCGCGGGAGGCTCCGCCAACAACCCGGTGGGCTGCTTCACGACGGAGTGCCCCGGTGGCGCCACGGCGTGCTGCCGTCCCGAGAAGGTCCGGTGTGAGTGGTCGTTCACCAGCCCTGCATTCTCGGGCCGGACCTATGAGTCGGATAAAGACAAGGACACCGAAGGCTATTGCTCGGCGCCCTCGACCTGCGAGCAGCGCAGCCTTGAGTTCTCTATCGCCTCGCCGTTGACGACGGGGACGTGCCCCGTCCTGGCCAGTCGCTCCATCCACGTCACCGTCGGACGCCCGCTTCCGATTGGACAGATCGTGACCCTGCCGGATTCGAGGGTCTCCATTCATTCCGGCAGCGCCACGACCGCCTGCTCCGCGTGGACGGGGACGCTCATCGTCCATTCGGATATTCCCAGCTGGCGGGTGAGCCTTGACGTGACGTGCAGCAATCCTGGGGCGAGCGATATCCGCCTCGTGGGCTCCGCCAGCGGAGACGTCTGATTCCTCCACTGGGCGCGGCGCCTCCATGGCCTTCTCAGACGCTTCCTGGATAGAGTCGCGCTCCACGCAAGCAAGGAGAAATGCCCATGAGGCGTCTGCTGCTCTCTTCCCTGGCGGTCCTGTCCCTTCAGTCGGTGGCGTGTGGCGCTGGAGCGGAGGAGGCCGAAACCCAGGCTCCTCCCGCGGCGGTCGCGGATGACAAGACCCAGCTGGGTCCCATCAACGGCCTCAAGTATGGGACGCACGTGACCTACTACAGCGACAGCACGCACACGGTGGAGGTGGGCATGGCGGAGTGGGGCTGCCCGCCCTCGACCTACCTGGTCAACTGGGGCGTGGAGTCCGGCTACTCGAGCACCTGGAAGTTCCTCTGCGCCATGGAGCCGCAGGGGTAGTCTGCCCGGCATGCCGCTGAAGGTGATGACGCTCAACCTCCTGGAGTGCGAGCTGGAGACAGGCGCGGAGCCGCTGACTGTCTTCGCGGCCCACTTCGACTCCCACCACGAATCCCTGCGCTTCGTGGAGGCGCTACCTGCGCTCCCTGATCGACCCCGCGGCCTTCGGTGAACGGGCCTTCGTGCTGGCCGGCGATCTCAACTCCCTGTCCCGCGCGGATCCCTATCCGGTGGATCTGGCCGACCGCGTCCGCCGCGCCCGGGTGGACCAGTACGGCCATCCGCCTCGCTTCGACGTCATCGATGACCTGGAGGGCTTCGGCTGGGCGGACACGCTGCGCCTCAAGCCGGCTTCGCCCCAGTGGGTCACCGCCCGACGCCAACGCGACGGAGCAATCATCGACTTCCGCACGGACTTCGTCTTCGCCTCACCCGCGCTGGCCCGACGGCTGCTCGCGGCCCAGGTGGTGGACGTGGGCACGGCCTCCGACCACCACGCCCTGGCCGCGAGCTTCAGCGACGCGTGAGGTGCGCCCTCAAGTCAGCTCGTGGCGTAGGAGGGACTCCGCCTCCGCCACGATGGCCGCGCGGATCTTCCCCTTCAGGGGCGCTTCGTTCTGGAGCTGCTCCTGGATGACCGCCGTCTTCCCGTAGAACAACCACATCGAGGAGTGACCAGCTCCGCTGGCGGTGAAGACCCGGACCTCGAAGTAGCGCTCCTGCTTGCCCTTGTCCCCGCTCAGCGGGGACACCCGCAACTCGACGTCGCCCACGCCGTCCACGAGTGCACCGCCCGCGAAGCGGGTGCTCAACGCGGTGAAGGTCCCCGTGTCGGGCACGCCCTGGCGCACGCGCTCCGACAGCTCGTGGAGCGCGGCGCCAATCGCCTGTTGCAGCTTCTGTTCATTCAGGACGACCTGCATGCGGCTCCTCAGGGTGACTTGTAGCGGGCCTTGATGGCCGCGATGGAGCGTTCGAGCGCCTGGAACCGTTCGGTGCTCAGGATCGGGTTCAGCCCCGGGGGCAGCGGAGGCGCGGTGGACGCCTTGCCGAGCTCCATCATGCGGGCGTGGATGTATGCCGGCTTGAGGTACTGGAGGTATTGCGCTTTCTGTGCCTGGGTCAGCGCGTCCATGGCGGCCTCCATGGGCTTGACCAGGCTCTGGAGCTCCACCTCCGCGGCCTTCGGCACATTGCGCACGAGCGGCTTGCGCAGCAATACGTCGTAGGGGATGTGCTCGGCGTTGGCGATGGCCAGCACGTCCTTTCCGATGAGCTGCAACTCGCCGCGCACGCCATTGGCATGCTTCAGGTATGCGCACACCACCGTCTACCCGCTGTCCATCACCTTGTCGTTGATGACCAGCTTCTTTCCGGCGTCGAGCGCCGCGGCGCTCAGCGTCTCCAGGTGTTCGGGAGTGAAGTCGGGCTTGCCTCCCGGCCCATGGAGATTGTTGAGCTCGACGACCTCCAACTCCCCCAGGCGGATGGCCTCCGCGAGCCGGTTCACCGCCCGCGTTATCGCCGCTGGCGAGGTGTCCGACAGGACGAGCCGCGTGCCAATGGCATCCCAGAGGTTGGTGATGGCCTCCTCGACGGTGGTGACCTTGGCCTTGAACCGGTCGATCGCGCGCTGCAACCGGTTTGAGCAACCGGAGCGCGGTGCCCACGCCCTTGGCCGTGGCCCACATCGCCAGGGCCTCGACCAGGACGCCCGCGAGGACCCCGATGACCTCGGCCAGCTCGCGCGCCGCCTCGTCCAGCCGCTGTGCGTTCCCTCGCGCGTCCCACACCTTGCCGAAGAACTTCCCGAACGCGGTGCTCTCGCGGAACCACGGAACGGGCGGAGACGTCGAGCCCCTGTCCTGGCTGTGGATCCCGTGGCGTGGGTCCAGCCGCCGTGTTACTGAAGCCGCAGCCACCCGACACTCCCGATGGCGGCGCGACGCTTCGTCGTGGCCGTAGGGGTGTCCTCGGGTGGCTTTGCTCAACCGTCGCCTCCCGAGCTTCAACCACGTTGTCGCCGGAGGCACCCATGAGCACGTCCGAGCTCCCCCTGCTCGAGTTCGTCCTGTCGAACTACAAGAACTTCAACGCGCGCGCCACGCGCGACGCGCTGCTGTCGTACTGGCGGCATGTCTCCAGCGGTGGCCGGATGTTCTGGAGCGTCGCGGGCGCGATGTCGTCCGCGCAGCTGGGCATCACCCTGGCCCCCGCCATCCGCGCGGGGCTCATCCACGGCCTGTCGGTGACGGGCGCGAACCTGGAGGAGTCGCTCTTCCGGCTCGTCGCCCATGACTCGTACAAGGACTTCCCGGAGTACCGCTACTTCACCAAGCAGGATGACACGCGCATCCTGGAGCAGCGGATGCGGCGGGTCACCGACACGAGCATCCCCGAGGACGAGGCGTTCCGCGCGGTGGAGAAGATCGTCGTCCCCCTGTGGATGAACGCCTCCGCGAACGGCGAGCGGCGCTTCTGGCACGAGTACTTCTACGACATCGTCCTGGCGCTGGAGCCGTCCGCGTACGAGGGCCCGCCCGAGGACTGCTGGCTGCTGGAGGCGGCGAAGCGCCGGCTGCCCATCGTCGTCCCCGGCTACGAGGATTCGACGTTCGGAAACATCTTCGCGTCCTACGTGAAGACGGGCGAATGCAACGCGAGCATCGTCAAGTCAGGCATCGAATACATGGCCGACTTCTACGACCGCTACGAGGAGCTCTCCCAGGGCCAGGGCGTCGGCTTCTTCCAGATTGGCGGTGGCATCGCCGGGGACTTCCCCATCTGCGTCGTCCCTTCCATGAAGTACGACCTGCGCAAGCCGGTGAAGCCGTGGGCCTACTTCTGCCAGATCAGTGACTCCACGACGTCCTACGGCTCGTACTCGGGGGCCACGCCCAATGAGAAGATCACCTGGGACAAGCTGACCGAGACGACACCGATGTTCGTCATCGAGTCGGACGCCACCATCGTCGCCCCGCTCCTCCTCCGCGCCTTGCTGGAGTGTCACGCCAGGCCGGAGGCGGCGAACGCGCTCATCGCGAAGCCCCGCCGTTAAGTGAGACATCCGCCCGGGTTGCCTCGCACCCGGGCGAAGTCTCAGGCGACCGCATTTCTCATGTTGTCAATTCAAGGATTGAGTACTGGCTGGCTTCTCTCTAGGTTGCTCAGGGCACGCACTCCGCGTGCCCGAATCCCATCTCAGTCTGGAGAATGTCCATGCACGCCAAGCTGCTCGCCGTTGCATTGTCCACCGTCGCGATGAGTGCTTCCGCCGCAGACTTCACGCCCGCGGAGGCGGCCCGCCGCTACGTCGGGACCACGGTCCGCGGGGAGCCGCTCGACGTCAGCAGTCAGCGTCTGGGGCGCGTTCCGGAGGCTGGCCGCGTGACGACGCTGGGGCCCGCCCCCGCGCTGAGCTACGTGGAGGTGTACGCGGTCGGCTCCAGCACCGTGGGCTGGGAGTACGTGTCCTCGTCGGCGTTCAGCACGACCTACGACCACGGCGGCGACGTGCTGCTGGTGGCCGTGCTGGAGTTCGGCTACGGCACCTCGCGCTACGTCACGATGGCTGGCAGCGTGCTGTCGGGCTCCGCCAACTACGCCAACGACAGCATCTGTGACGACGGCTTTGGCAACGCGGTGATGCCGTGTTCGCCGGGGCAGACCATCATCGGCTTCATGCGCTACTACGACGTGTCCGGGAACCAGAGCGGGACGTTCTATTACCAGAGCACGTCCATCAACTCGCCGTTCAACACCATGTCGGACTCCATCTCGATCCTCTAGGCCTTCTGGATCGGCGCTCTCGCCCCGGAGCCCTCCGCTCCGGGGCGAAGTGGCGCGGCGGGCGCGACTGAAAGCGGGGAGCCCTTCACCTTCGCGTCACGCAAGCTGCGTCGGCCCCTGGCAATGCGTGCATGCGCGCACGTTGGGGTTGGAGTAGTCCTTCACCATCGCATCCAGGACTTCGTCAAGGTCGGGGAAGACGTACGACTTGAGCTTGAAGCCGCACCACCAGCAGAAGATCGCGCCGCAGTCCCGGCAGACATGCCACCTCCGCAGCAGCGAGGGGGTGCTGCCGTGGACCGTGTCGCAACCGCTGCAGTGCTTGCCGGCGAGAGGGGTGAGGCTGGAGGCGACCGGAAGGGTGGGGGGCGGAACCGGCGCGACGAGCGCGGGGGTGGAAACGGGCGTGATGGCGTCCAGGTTGGGGAGCTTCTTCCGGGCGTCCCGCAGGCGGGCCAGATACCGGCTGAGGTGCTCGTACGCCTCGCTGCGCTCCCTCTTGGGCTTGGGCTTGCCTCCGGGATGGAGGTCGCCGTGAATGCCCTCGATGATCAGCTCGAGGTCCTTCTGGAGGGCGCCCGCGAGCGCACGCAGCCTCGGCGTGCTCGCGCCCAGCTCCTTCCAGCCCAGGTCCTTCAGGTAGTTCCTGTCGTTGACCACCTGCGTCCAGAAGGTGGAGACGCGCTGCGTCGTCTGTCCACCCAGGTGCCTCTTGAAGGATTGCTTGCGGATGTCGACGACGAGGTTGCTGACGATGGGGTCCAGGGGGTGGTCGACGAAGCCCACGAGGTCCGCCTTGAGCGCCAGGAGGGAGGCGTCGTACGGACTCGACCTCGTCGATGAGGCGCCGCCGCCCGCCCATGTCTGGGAATAGGCCGTCCAGCGGTTGAAGCCGATGGCATCCGCCAGCAGGTACGTCCGCTTCATGAGCGGGATGTACTCTCCGTTCAGGAGCCACTCCCCCTGGAACGAGGCCGAGGCCCGCGTGGACAGCTTGCCGCCGATCCCCTTCTTCGCGACCTCACCGCCCGCGGCGAAGAGGAGCTCGCCCGACTGATACCGGTCCAGGGATCCCGTGTTGTATTTCAGGTTCGAGCGCAGGAAGACGACGTCCACCACCTGGGCGTGCTGCCTGCTCGTGATCATGAGCAGCGTCTCACGGAGCTGCACGAGGAGGGGGTACAGCCGATCATTCGGCATGTCCCCGGTGAACTTCGTGAAGTCGATGACCAGGCACACGCGCTGGAGATTGGGGGTGGGATCCTGGGCGCCCCCTTCAATCTCCAGCTCCCGCTTCCGGATCAGCTGCTGGATGTACCCTGATGCCAGCACCGCGATCAGGGCCCCGACGTTGGGTCGGGAGGAGAGACTGTCCAGGATCGCCGAGTGGAGCCCGTCCGACAGGTTCAGCCATATCTGGGTGCCGGCGAACTTGTACTCGGCATCCTGCCCGCTCCTCTGCTGGACGGTCTGCCGGTGAAGGAGCGTGGCGGATGCCTGATAGAACTCGAAGTAGGGGGTGAAGGTGGAGAGCTCCTGCGGGAGGACCTCCAGGCCGAAAGGCGAGAACTCCGTCTTCCAAAGGATTTGATACAGCTCCTCCGCCGCGGCGGTGCCGGATGGGAAGTAGACCCTCTGGAGGGTGGTACCGCCGACCTTGAGCGTCTCTTCGAGCTGGGTCTCCGAGAGGCTCACCGTGGGCGCCCAGCCCGGGACGGCGGCACGGAGGGCGGAGGCGATGTCCGCCATCGACAGACAGCTCGCGCTGACGAGCGCGAGCTCCCACAGGGTGGACTCGAAGACCCACAGGTACTCGAAGAGGTTGTGCCTGTCTCCAATGCCTTGCTGCTGGATCTGCTGGAGCTTGATCTCTCGCGTGTCGATGCGGGTCTGCACGAACTCCATGAAGCTCGCGAGGAGTTGCTTGCCCTTCTGCGTCCTGGGGCTCTGCGCGGCCTTCTGGCTCAGCGCACGCGCGATGTCCACGAACTGGAAGCCCCAGGTGATGGCGAGCTGGTGACCCGCGCCCCCACGGAACTTCGCCTTCAACACCTCCAGGTGCTTCTTAGCGTGCCGCGCCTTCAGCGCCTAGTGCAGGCTCGCGGCGACCCTGGCGGCGAACGACACGTCGCGTCCCGCGCGCCTGGCCTCGAGCAGCACGGCGCTGTTGATGAGCCCGACGTGGGAGAACGCCTGTGGGAAGTTGCCGAGCTGGCGGTGCAGTCCGGGGTGGTACTCCTCGGCCAGCAGGCCGAGGTCGTTCCGGATGGAGACGAGGCGCTGGAACAGCGCCTCCGCCTCGTCGAGGCGGCCCGCCATGATGTAGTTGTCGACGAGCCAGAAGCTACAGATGAGGAACGTGGCCTCGTGCCCCGCCAGCCCGTCCACGCCCGTCCTGGTCGAGTAGCGCTCCACGAACCCATCCCAGGTGAGGTCCTTCTCGATGGCGGCGATGGTGCCCTGCATGCGCGGGTCATCCGCGGGCAGGAACCCCATGTGCGGAATCAGGAGCACGCTCGCGTCGAGGGCGTCCGAGCCGTAGGCCTGCGTGAAGGCGTTCAGGCGCGTGTTGAAGGCTCGCGCCAGGATGTCGGCGCGGATCTCCTCGCGCAGCGCGCGCCAGCGGGACAGGCGCTTCTTCAGCTCCTGCGGCGCGTTGGCGCCGAACTGCTCGACGAATCGGACGCCTCGGTCCACCGCCACCCAGGCCATCAGCTTCGAGTGCGTGAAGTGATGATGGGTCTTGCTGCGGATCTCCCAGATGCCCTCGTCCGGACGCTGCCAGCTCTTCTCCATGAAGTCGACGAGCACCCGCAGCATGTCCCAGGGGAGCGAGCCCTCCTCCGGCATCCCGAACACGCGCGCCTCGTACATGGCGTTCAGCGTCTCGCCGTAGATGTCGAGCTGGAACTGATCGTACGCGCCATTCCCGATGCGCACCGGCCGGGACTCCTCGTAGCCGGGGAGCCACGGCAGCTCGACCTCGGTGAGGCGGTGCTCGCCGGCGACGCCGTACATGATCTGCGCCTCGGCCGGAGCTCCGGCCACGGCGCGCAGCAGCCAGTCGCGCCAGGCCCGCGCCTCCTCGAGGTAGCCGCTCCGCAGGAGCGCCTCGATCGTGAGAGAGGCGTCGCGAAGCCAGCAGAAGCGGTAGTCCCAGTTGCGCACCCCGCCGAGCTCCTCGGGGAGCGACGTGGTCGGCGCCGCGACGATGCCGCCGGTGGGCTCGTAGGTGAGCGCCTTCAAGGTGATGAGCGAGCGCACCACGGCGTCGCGATAGGGGCCCTCGTATCGGCACCGGCTGGCCCACTCGCGCCAGTGCCGCTCGGTCCGCACCAGGTCCCGCTCCGCGTCGACGGCGTGCCCCGGCGCGGCCCGGTGCGACTCGTAGAACGTCAGGGAGAAGGGGAGCCGCTCGCCCGCGCGGATGACGAAGTCCGCTTCCAGGCGAGCCTCGTCCCAGTCCGCTTCGAATGGCACCGGGCTGCTGTATGCGAGCGAGTCCGGACCCGAGGTCAGGGTGGCGCGGAGGCCGTCGCATTGGATCCAGGGAGTCAGCTTGCCGTAGGCGAAGCGCACCCGGAGGTCCGCATGCATCGGGACCTCCCCTTCGAGGCCCTCGACGATGCGGATGACGTCGTGCTCGACCTCCCCCGGAGGCATGAAGTCGATGACGCGCGCCCTGCCGCTGTCGCAGGTGACCTCCGTCTCCAGCACCAGCGTCTCCGGCCGGTACCGCTGCTGGACCGACCGGACCTCCGCCGCGGGCCGGAGACTCCAGGAGCCGTGCTCGTGGGTTCCGAGCAGCCGGGCGAAGCAGGCATCCGAGTCGATGCGTGGCAGGCACATCCAGTCGATGGACCCAGTGCGTGACACCAGCGCGATGGTCGTCTGGTCGCCGATGAGGCCGTAGTGCTCGAGGGGGGAGGACATGTCCGGAAGTTGGGATGTGCTGGCGGCCCACGCAACGACCCGTCCCAGAGTGTCCGGCCAGAGGAGGGAGCCTCAGCCGCGTCGGCTCGACGCGAGCCGCACCACCTGCTGGATGCCACCGCGTCCTGTGCGCGGCGCGGGCGCCTCCTGGATGGGCATCCAGGAGTGGGTGGGGTGTCCGTCCACGGGGCTCGGGGTGCCGTGCGCTGGGATGCCGGTGAAGATGGAGAGCCCGCTGGAGCCCGGCGCTTCGAGCACCGCGAACGCGACCTTCGGCACGCCCACCGCCTCGTCGATGACGTCGAGGGGCCCGAGCTTCTTCCCGAGCTCGCTGAGCGGCACGTCCTGCCCGGAGACGTAGGTGGCACCGCACGCCCTCACGGACGGGAGCCGGCGCCGGCCGGTCGCACCGTGCGACCGTGCCGCTCCCTCATGCGCTGGGGAGGGGGAGGTGGCTCCCCGCCCATGCTGGACGACAGCTTGCTTCGCCGGGGGGCGGTGCACACCGAAGAGGCATCGCGGCGAAGGGCATGAAGCAGCGCCCCGCGCGAGGACTGCCATACGGACACGGAGGTGAGCCATGGAGTACGCATCGATTCCCGGCGTTTCGACCCCTGCCAGCCGGGTAGGTCTGGGGACCTGGGCCATGGGCGGGACACAGTGGGGGGGCACCGACGACGACGAGTCGGTGCGGACCATCCACGCGGCGCTCGACCTGGGCGTCACGCTCCTCGACACCGCGCCGGCCTACGGCTTCGGACACTCGGAGGAGGTCGTGGGCCGGGCGATCGCCGAGCGAGGCGGGCGTGAGCGCGTCGTCGTGGCGACCAAGGTGGGCCTGGAGCAGCGCGGGGACGGCGTCATCCGCAACTCGTCGCGGCGGCGGATCTTCGAGGAGATCGAGGTCTCGCTGCGGCGGCTGCGCACCGACTACATCGACCTCTACCAGGTCCACTGGCCGGACTTCGATACACCCTACGAGGAGACGGCCCAGGCGCTGCTCGATCTCCAGCGCGCGGGAAGGATCCGCGCGATCGGCGTCTCCAACTACTCCATCGAGGCGATGGAGCGCTTCCGGCGTGTGGCGCCGCTCGCCTCCGCGCAGCCTCCGCTCAACCTCTTCGAGCGGCAGGCCCTGGAGGACATCGTCCCCTGGTGCCGCGCGAATGGGCTGGCCACCCTGACCTACGGCGCGCTCTGCCGCGGGCTGCTGACCGGAGGCATGCGCGAGGACACCCGCTTCGAGGGGGACGACCTGCGAAAGACAGACCCCAAGTTCCAGCCTCCGCGCTACGCGCAGTACCTGCAAGCCGTCCAGCGGCTCGCGCAGTTCGCGCGCGAGCGCTACGGCAAGGGCGTGCTCCCGCTCGCGGTCCGGTGGGTGTTGGATCAGCCGGGCGTCACCGTAGCGCTGTGGGGCGCCCGTCACCCCGGCGAGCTGGAGCCGCTGCGGGACGTGGTGGGCTGGAGCCTCGACAGCGAGGCCCTGGCGTACACGGACTCGGTCGTGAACGAGTCCGTGCGCGACCCCGTGGGCCCCGAGTTCATGGCGCCCCCGGAGCGGCGACCGGAAGAACCGGACGAGCAGCCAGTGGCGCCCGTCTGACGCCTGTTTCGGTATGCTCGTGGGATGTCCCCGTCATTCCTGGTGTTGTTGGTGATCGCGGTGGTCGTGGGCGCCATCCTGGGCCGCTGGTGGCGCTCGGCCGAGCGTCAGCAGTCCTCGGCGCCGCCCGTCGCGCTGTCTCCGGAGGAGGGGCAGGCGCGCCTGGCGGAGCTGATCCAGTCCGGGCAGAAGCTCGACGCCATCAAGCTCCACCGGCAGCTCCATGGCAGCGGCCTGAAGGAGGCGAAGGACGCCGTGGAGGCGATGATGCGGGAGGGCCGGGCGCTCGTGGGGGCCCCCGGGCGCCGTGAGGTGTCCGAGCCGGAAGCGCACGCGGCCATCGAGCGCGCCATTCGAGACAACAACCTCATCCAGGCCATCAAGCTCTACCGCGACCTCCACGGCGAGGGCCTGAAGGAGTCCAAGGACGCGGTGGAGGCGATGCGAGCCGAGCTGCTCCGGCGGGGTTGATGCTCCCTGGCCCCGCTCGTGGAGCCGCGCGGTGCTTCGTCGAGGCGGGGCGGGCGTCAGCCGTTGGCGGGCACGCGTTCCCGCGCTGGGGTGCCTGGGTGGGCCGCCGCGGCGCTGCCCACGGTGAAGTCGATGATCCGCTCCCACATCGCCTGGAACTGCGGCTCCTGGAAGTGGGAGCCTGACTTCAGCCAGCTGATGTGGTCCGGGGACTGGTCGAAGTGGCCGATGACGTCCATGTGGTCCGCGTTCGCGACGTGGAGGACCTGTCCCCAGACCTGGGCGCGGCTCGGGACGATGCCGTCGCTCCGGGACTCGAAGTTCCTGCCGAGGACGTCCTGGAGGGCCTGGGTCTGGGCCGCCGTGAACGGGGGGAGCTGGAGCTCCGGGGACTGGGGCGCGCTCTTCCCATACAGGAAGCAGAAGATGCCGTAGAGGAGCGTGTCCGGGGTGGGCAGCGGGGGAAGGGGCAGCTTGGGGGGCGGCGCGCCGGTGACGACGCAGCCGTAGCGCACATCCTCCCGGTCCGCGGTGTTCGTGTTGAAGGCCCGCGTGCTGGCCGGCATGAGGTCCTGGATCAGCGCCTGGTTCTCGCCCACCTGGCTGAAGAAGTGGATGAGCTCCTCGCGCTCGCGGTCGGAGAGGTCCGACGTCAGCCGGAAGACCTGGTTGAAGAAGTTGGGCGGGAGCTTCGCCTCCTCACTCCTCAGGACGAGCCAGTAGCACGCCTGGAGCACGGCGGTCCGCAAGGGCATGACCTTGCGGTGCAGGGTGAAGAAGGTGAAGAGCCACAGGTAGCGCAACAGCGTCTTCCCCACGCCATCCTGGTGGAAGAAGCTGGCCAGTGGGGTGCCGTAATGCGGGGTGGAGATGCTCACGACCGAGCGCACGCGCTTCACGAAGTCCGGGGCCTCCCGGGCCATGCGCGGTGAGACGACGCTCCGCGCATCCAGCCCGCCCGTGGAGTGTCCGACGAGGTGGAGCTGCGCGTCGTCCTCGTTCGCGGTCCGTGCCATCTCCCGGAACACGTCGAGGGCGCGCGCCTCCAGCCCGGAGGTGGGGGAGGAGGCCACGGCATGCACCTGCGCATCGATGCCGCGCGCCCTGAACCGCTGCTGGAGCAGCTGGGGGACGTTCTGGAAGTAGGCGATGCGCTCCGTTTCCTTGTCACCCATCTGGGTGAAGCCAAAGAAGCCGGGGATTAGATAGACGCGGTGCTGGGTGGCCATGGAGGCAAGCCTAACGTGAGGGAAGCGCCCGGGGTCGGGGCGCTCTCCCAACGTGAAGTCCCGAACCCTTGTCTCGTGCGGCGGGGAGGCTCACCCGAAGGCCATCAGGCGATGGGTTCCCGGTTGACTCCTACAAAGCCTCTCGCGGAGAGTCATGGCTGTCGGCGGTGCGTCACTGCCTCGATGCCACGAATCACGGAGGATGTCGTATGCGAATCCAATGGAAGGCGGGAGTCTTGGGTTGTGCGCTGGGGTTCCTCGCCGCTGCCTCCACCGCGATGGCGGAGCCCCCCGGCGGCGTGGAGTCCGCTCCTCCGCAGGAATGCTGTGATTCCTGCACCGCGTACCGCGACACCTGTCTGGTCAACTGCCTGGTCAATCCCTACCCATTTTGTGAGAGCAATTGCCAGAAGGGGATGACCTACTGTCGTTACTCGTGTGGCTGCGCGTAAGGCCACTGCTGGCCCGGCCCCCCTGGAGGGCGCCACGGCGGTGAACATGGGCAGGCCGACTCAGTGGGGAGCCGCGGGACGGGTGGGTGGCACGCACGTGTTGAGGGAGTAGGGGCGGCTGCGCGCGCACCAGTCCGGTCGGCCCGCGTCGGTCCAGGAGAGGACGAGGTCCGAGGCACTCCCGCCAGGGATGTCCCCGGGCCAGGTCTCGACGGGCTGGAGGCCCTGGTCCGCGCTCCAGCGGTGCAGCTCGATGGGCGGCCCGTCGTGGGTGTTCGCGAGCACGAGCGCCACCGTGTGGTCGGGGCCGCAGAGGACCCGGGGCACGTGGCGCGAGCCCCGGTAGACAGAGGTGCGGTGGACCTCCGTGCCGTGTTCAAGCCACACGTGCTCCAGGTGGGAGCCTCCGCTCTCCCCGGTGGCGCCGGAGTCCATCACGGGCACGGAGAGGACGAGCTCCGCGTCGCCGCACCACTCCTGGACGCTGCTTTGCGCGGGCAGCGTCGTGCGGACCGCTCCGGAGCGCGTGTCGATGAGCAGGCTGTCCCCCTGCCTCAGGTTCACGAGGGCCAGCTCCCCCTGAGGGCTCGCCGAAGTGGAATAGACGCCCTCGATGCGTCGGGAGCCCACCGTCATCACGGAGTCCACCCGGCAGGAGGTGTTCTCCCAGTCCAGCCACTGGCAGGTCCTCACGTGCCGGACGACGGCGGAGCCCACGGCTTCGGTCCTGTCGGACTCCACGCGCCGGCCACATGCCGCCGTGAGCAGCAGGCAGGAGAGGAGGGTGGCGCGGCGCGGGAGGGCCCTGGGACGCGAAGGAGCAGGCATTCGGAGGAGTCTACGGCGGACCGGGGTGCGAAGGCGCGCTGGAGGCCCCGCCGGCGCTACTCCTCCACGGCCTCCTGAGGCTCCTGGAAGTTCACGTCGAAGTTGACGCGCTGGCCGGGCTCGATGGTGAAGGTCTTCTGCCAGTGCGACGGGCCCACGTTGACGTTGAGGCGGTGGTAGCCCTCGTAGACGTCCAGCTCGTCAACGGGGACGACGCCCACGGGCTTGCCGTCGACGGAGACGTTGGCGCCCGTGGGGCCTCGCACGTTGATGAAGGCCTTGTTGAGGAAGAACTGGTAGGCCGAGCGGCCCGTGGGAGCCACCGTCACCGTGCGCGACACGGAGATGCCGAGCGCGCCGTTGGTGAACGTCAGCAGGTGCTTGCCCGGCGGCAGCGACGCGGACAGCGGCGTGCGGCCCAGCAGCGCGTTGTTGAGCGTGACCTCCACGCGGGGCTCCACGGTGAGATCCAGGATGCCCATCGTCGGGCCCGCGTCCACACCGGCGTCCACGCCCGCATCCTCGATGCCCGCATCCTCGATGCCCGCGTCGAAGGGCTCGGCCACGACGACGGGCAGGCCCGCGTCGAAGGTCTCCACCGTCATCGTGCCCTGGAGCTGGCGCTGGATGACCACCGCGCCCGCGCCGAGCGTCAGCACGAGCCCGCCCACCACGAACGGCACCCACGAACGCGAAGGCTTCTTCGCCGCCACGACCTGCGCCGCGGGGCTCGCCGCTCCACCGAAGATGGGGCCCGCGGGCCGCGTCTCCGTGGAGGCAGGGGAGGGCGTTCCAGGCGTTGCGCCCTGACCCGCGCCCGGGCTCGCGGTGCTCGGCGCGGCGGTCGGAGCCTGCGGGCCGGGCTTGGCCGTCGAGGCTTGCGCGCTCGCGAGCGCAGAGGGTGTGGCCTGTGTGCCCTGCGAGGCCTGCACGGGCGCGGAGGGTGCGGCCTGGGTGCCCTGCACCGGCGCGGAGGCCGGGGCCTGCGTGGAGACGGGCGCCTGCGGCGTGGCACCCACGGGCTGCGCGGGCGCCGGCCTGCTGCCCTCCGCCGAAGAGAGCTCCGGCACCTTGCTCTTCACGGGCTCGGAGAGCCCCGCGCCGTTCGCGATCAGCTCCGCGATCTGCGGCGCGGGCATGCCCGCCTTCGCCAGCGCCTCCGCGATGCCCTTCTCGATCGTCGCCCGCCGCGCCGCGCGCGCCTCGGCCTCCGGCGGGAACAGCTTCGCCAGGTGCTCCGCGAACTCCTCGTGCGTCGGCAGCTTGCCCACGGCCTCCACCAGCGCCTCGCGGAACGCGAGCGCCGACGAGTAGCGCTCCAGCGCGCGCTTCGTCGTCGCGCGCCGCACGACCGCATCCAGCTTCAGCGGCACGTCCGACGGCATCGGGGGCAGGGCGCGGTTGAGCACCGCCTTGTCCGGGTCCGCCGACTCCTTGAACGGCATCTTCCCCGTGAGGCACTCGTGCAGCGTGAGCCCCAGCAGGAACACGTCCGACTGCACGTTGACGGCCTCGCGCCCGCCCAGCAGCTGCTCCGGGGATGTGTACGCGCGGCGGTTCTTCACGCGCTTGCCACCGCGCTCGCGCGGCGCCACGGACAGCGCGCCGTAGCCCGTCACCTTCGTGTAGCCGCTGAAGGACACCATCAGCGTCTCGGGCCGGATGTCCCCGTGCACCAGCGGCGAGCCGTCGTCGTTGCCCGCCACGTGCGCGTAGTGCAGCCCCATGGCCGCGTCCGCCACCACCAGCGCCGCGAAGCCCGGCGTCATGCGCGGGTTCGCCTCCAGCACGCGCCGCAGCGGCTCGCCGTCCGCGAACTCGGTGACGCGCGCCAGGCCGCCGTCCAGCCTCTCCAGGCCGTGCACCCGCAGGATGTTCGGGTGGTCGAAGACGATGGCCCGGTTCGTCTCGCGCTCCAGGCGCGCCACCAGCTCCGGGTTCTGGGCGATCTCAGGCGGTGCCCAGATGAGCACCACGGGGCGGGGTGTGGCGCCTTCCTCCAGCGCCAGTCCGAGGAAGGCACGCGAGCCCTCTCCCGAGAGGAGGGGGCCGAGTGACTGATAGCGAGGCGAACTCATGGGAACGGCATGCTAGTGCCCTTCCTGTCGATCCTGGAATCCCCGGGTCGCGCCTAGATGCGCTGCCCTTCGAAAGGCAGCGTCAGGTGGTAGCCGTAGCGCCCGCGCCGCACGAGCAACAGGACGCTACGTCCCCGTCGCGCCGTCAGCAGGGCTTCACGGAAGGTGTCACCCGTGGGCACGGGCTGGTTGTTCATCCGCAAGAGCACGTCCCCCGGCTCCAGGCCAATCTCCGACGCAGCGGACCCCGGCCGCACCGCCGAGATCGCCATCCCGCCCTTGCTCTCCTTCACGCGCAGTCCCAGCTTCTCCCACGCCAGGGACTCAAGCAGGCGAGCTGGGAACTCGATGGGCGTCACCTGGACCGTGCGGTGGCCGCCTGCTCGGAAGAGCACCATGGGGAAGACCGAGCGGGCCGGATACCCGCGCACGCGCGAATCGAAATCCTCCGCGTCCTGGATGCGCGAGCCGCCCAGCTCCGCGACCACGTCTCCACGCTGCACGCCGGCCTGCGCGGCGGGGCTGTCCGGATCCACGTTCGTCACGATGACGCCGTAGGTGCGGTCCCACCCGAGCCGCGCGGCCACCTGCGCGGGCAGGTCCGCCGTGTCCATGCCCACCCACGCGGGGCGCACCTTCCCGAAGCGCGTGAGCTCCTCCACGATGCGCCGCACCTTGTCCGCGGGGATGGCGAACCCGATGCCCTGGCCGTTGGCGTAGATGGCCGTGTTGATGCCGATGATCTCCCCGTCCACGTTGAGCAGCGGCCCGCCGGAGTTGCCCGGGTTGATGGCCGCGTCCGTCTGGAGGAAGTCGTTGTAGACGCGGTCGTCCGCGCGGAAGGTGCGGCCCGTGGCGGACACCACGCCCGCCGTCACCGTCTTGCTCAGGCCGAACGGGCTGCCGATGGCCACCACCGTCTCGCCAATCATCAGGTCGGAGCTGGTGCCCAGCTTCGCGGTGGGCAGGGGCTCCTTGGCGTTGACCTTGAGCACCGCCAGGTCGTTGTTCGCGTCGCTGCCCACCACCTCCGCGTCGAAGGTGCGTCCGTCCGCGAGCACCACGTGGATGGCGGACGCGCCCCGGATGACGTGGTCGTTGGTGACGATGATGCCGGACGGGTCGATGATGGCGCCGCTGCCCAGGCCCGTGATGCGCTGGCGCGTCTCCGGCCGGGCCATGCCCTGGCCGAAGAACTCCTCCAGCGGCGAGCGGGGCCGGCCCCGGAAGCGCGACTCCACCTCCTGTTCGGTGCCGATGTAGACGACCGCGGGGGAGACCTTCTGCACCACCTCCACCACGTCGCTCCGGCGCCGGGACAGGTCCGCCTGCGCCGGAAGCGCCAGCGCGAGCCCCACCAGGACGAACCCCCACCGGATGTGTGCTGCCCTCATGCCCTTCCTCCGTACGCCGCAGGGAATTGTCCCCCGGAAGACAGTCTGAATGTCGGGAAGGCCGCAGCCATTCCCGGGGTGTCTGGAAGCGGCGTCCCGCTCTTCATAGACCAGATGGCGCGGCTGTGAACGCACGCACTTTCAGGCAGAACGTCCTGACCCGGGCCCGATTGCGGTGTTGGGGCGCCAGGGCGGCCCTGCGAGTCCCGGCGCGGCGTGAGGCCTTGATGCCCGAGGGGGTGGTTGCACATGAGTCTCGTCCTGGTCGCGGATGATGAGCCCGCGGTGCTGGAAGTCCTGAGCCAGGTGGTGGAGGACCTGGGGCACGAGGTGGTGCGCGCGAGGGACGGCGAGGAGGCGCTGGCGCTCGCCCGGGTCCACCGCCCGAGGCTGGTGGTGACGGACCACATGATGCCGCGCATGAGCGGCATGGAGCTGTGCAGGCGGCTGAAGCAGGAGCCGGGGCTGCGCGAGGTGCCCATCATCCTCCTGAGCGCCGTGCTCCAGCAGGGCTCGCCGGATGCGTCCGCGTTCCTCAACAAGCCCTTTGAAATCACCGACTTCGAGACGCTGATCCACGACGTGCTGGAGAAGGCCCCCGCCGCGCCACCGGAGCCGGCGACGCCCGTGGAGGCGCTGAGCCGGTGGGTGGCGCAGTCGCTCCAGGGGCCGCTGGAGGCCGCGAGGGCCCAGCTGCGCGCGCTCGGCGACCTGCCCCCGCCCGGCAAGGGCGCGGTGGAGGCGCTGCGCGTGCAGCTCCAGTCGCTGGAGCGGATGGGCCGCTACCTCCAGGACGCCGTCCGCCTGAGCGCGGGCAGCGTGACGCTGCGGCCGGTGGAGGGCGACCTGCGCCTGCCCCTGGAGGCGTCCGTCGCGCGGTGCCGCACCACCGGGTCCGGCGTGCCGGTGGAGCTGACGGTGCCCCCGGAGGCGGTGGGCCTCAAGTTCGATCCGGAGCGCCTGGAGCAGGTGTTCGACGTGCTGCTGTCCAACGCGGCCCGGCAGGGCGGGGTGCGCGTGGAGCTGAAGGCGTCCCCGGAGCAGGTGCTGGTGCGCGTGAGCGACCCGGGGCCGGGCATCCCCGAGGCGGAGCTGCCCCGGCTGTTCCAGCCCTTCCCGGAGGTCCCCGCGCGCGGTGAGGCGCTGGGGCTCTACGTGGCGTCGGAGCTGGCGAAGCTGCACGGTGGCGCGCTCTCCGCCGAGTCGCGCCCCGGGCAGGGCGCGACGTTCAGCGTGTCGCTGCCGCGCGTGGCCTGAGGGCTCAGGCCTGCCGCGACTTCAGCATCCAGCCGATCATCTTGTAGAGCATGCGGGCGCCCACGTTGGCGTCCCACTCGCTGCCGTCGGGGCCGGGGGCCACCTCGGTCAGGTCGAAGCCGACGATGGTGCGGCCCGAGCGCACGACGCCCGCGACGAGCGCGGTGGCCTCCGGGAAGGACAACCCGCCGGGGACGGGCGTGCCGGTGTTCGGGCACAGCACGGGGTCCAGGCCGTCGATGTCGAACGACAGGTAGACCTGCTGCGGCAGCTTGTCGACGATCTGCTTCACCTGCTGGTTCCAGGGCAGGCCGTCGAAGCGGTTCTGCTGGAGGACGGAGTCGTAGAAGGCGTGGATGCGGCCGCCGGAGTCCTCGATGTAGCGGTGCTCGTTCTCGCTCATGTCGCGCAGGCCCACCTGGACCAGCGTCTTCACGCCCGGGATGCGCTCGCACACGTTGTAGAAGATGGACGCGTGCGACCAGGTGAAGCCCTCGTAGGCGACGCGCAGGTCGGCGTGCGCGTCCAGGTGCAGCACGCCCATGCCGGGGTACTTCTCCGCGTGCGCCTGGATGATGCCGAAGGAGATGGCGTGGTCGCCGCCCACGGCCGCCACGCGCTTGCCCTGCTCCAGCCAGTGCTTCGTGGTGCGGTAGACGTGCGCGTTGAGCTGCTCGCTGAAGCCGTTCACGTCCTTCGCGGCGGCGAGCAGCTCCTCCTCGCCGGAGTCGATGCCGCCGGCCTCGATGACGACCTGGGCGCGCTCCTTGGCGCGGGTGTTCCACTCGTGCAGCTCGGCGGGGGCCTCCAGCATGGCGATGCCGCGCTCGTAGGGGCGGCCGGTCTCCACGTCGAACAGGTCCACCTGCTTGCTGGCCTCCAGCAGGGCGGCGGGGCCGTTGGACGTGCCGCCGCCGTAGCTGGTGGTGGCCTCGAAGGGCACGGGGATGACGACGACGTGGGCCTCGTCGGGGGAGTGGGGGAGGCCGAAGATGCCGGAGCCCGGCTGCGCGGCGGCGGCGGGATCGAAGTGGGTTGCCATGGCGGCGCAGGATACGGTTCCGCTTCCCGGGCGCAATGGCTTCGGTGGCCCCATCGGCCGGGCGGCGAGCGAGCAGGGAGGATGCGGATGGCGACGCGGAAGAAGGCGGTGGCGAAGCGGGGCGGGCGGCTCACGGTGGACGACGTGCGCGCGCTGGCGCTGGCGCTCCCGTCGACGCAGGAACGACCGTCATATGGCACGCCCGGGTTCCGGGTGGGGGACAAGCTCTTCGCGAGGGTGCTGGACGCGGACGCCATCGTCATCAAGGTGGACTTCGACCACCGCGAGGCGTTGCTGCGAGCCCAGCCGGAGGTCTTCCTCGTCACGCCGCACTATCAAGACTGGCCCATGGTCATCGTGCGGCTCACCACCGTGACGCGGCCCCTGCTGCAATCGCTGCTCAAGGAGGCGTGGCGCCGGAGCGCTCCCGCCAGGGTGCTCAAGGCGCTGGAGCCCGCTCCGCCCGCCGCGTCACGCCCCCGGCGAACGGCGAAGAAGGCCCCCGCGCGCAAGCGGACCGGGTAGCGGCTCAATCCCAGCGCACCACGACCTTGCCCACGGTGCCGTTGCCCGCCATCCGCTCCAGCCCGGAGCGGACCTCCGCCATGGGCAGCACCGCGTCCACCACGGCCCGCAGCGCGCCGGCGTCGAACAGGGGCAATAGCTGCCGCTCCGCCACCTGCGTGAGCAGCATCTTCTCCTCCGGGGGCCGGCTGCGCAGCACCGTGCCCGTGAGCCTCAGCCGCTTGCGCATCACCAGCCCCAGGTCCAGCTCCGCGCGAGCGCCCGCCACCGAGCCCACCTGCATCAGCCGCCCCAGGGGCGCCATGGCCTTCACGGACTCCGGCAGATAGGTGCCGCCCACCAGGTCCAGGCACACGTCCGCGCCCCGTCCTCCCGTCGCCGCGAGCACCGCGTCCGCGAACACCGGCGGGTTGCTCTCACACAGCACCGTGTGGGCCACGCCCCACTCGGAGGCGCGCGCCAGCTTGTCCCGGCTCCGCCCCGTGCCCACCACCCGGACACCCATGGCCTTGCAGAGCAGGGCCGCCGCGGAGCCCACTCCGCTCGCCACCGCGTGCACCAGCACCGCCTCTCCGGGCCGCAGGTCCGCCTGGAGCACCAGCGCGTCGTATGCCGTGAGGTACGCCTCTGGCAGCGCCGCCGCGTCCGCGAAGTCCATCCCCCGGGGCATGCGCAGCACCTCGCGCTCGTGCGCGGTGAGCACCTCGCTCCACGCGCCGCCCCCCACCAGCCCCATCACCCGGTCCCCCACCTGGAACTTCCGCGCGCGCGGCCCCACCGCCACCACCTCGCCCGCGTACTCCAGGCCCGGCACGTCCTGGGGCGCGTCGGGCGGCGGTGGATAGGCGCCGCGCACCTGGAGCAGGTCCGCCCGGTTCAGCGCGCTCGCCCGCACCCGCACCTGCACGTCGTGGGGGCCTGGCGCCGGCTCCGGCCGCTCGTCGAACGCGAGGACCTCCGGCCCCCCCGGCTTCGTGATGCGCACGACCTTCATGACCTTGCCCCCTTCAGCGAGAAGCCCCGCCACCGTTGCAACAACCACCGCGTTCACCACTCCAGCGACACCATGCGCGCCCCGGGCGCCGCGCGGATCCGCTCGCGGATGAGCGCCCCGCCCACCAGCCGCCCGGCCGGATCGCAGGCGTAGGCGTGTGCGTGGGCTCCGAAGGCATCCGCACGGGCCGGGCACGAAACGTCCTGGCCCGCTGGAGCGTCAAGGCTTATCTAGGACTCCAGAACGCCATGTCCCCCACGCCGTGTCCCATCTGTCAGAAGCCCGTGCCTCCGCGCCCGGAGAACACCTCCCATCCCTTCTGCTCCCGCCGCTGCCGCGCCATCGACCTGGGCCGCTGGCTGGGCGAGGAGTACCGCGTGCCCACCCGGCAGGCCGAGGAGCAGGAGGACGAGCAGCCCTCCGATGGTGAGCCGCGCCGTCACGACGCCTGAGCCGGCGCCAGCGTCAGGCGTTGAAAGATTCCCAGCCCAGCCGAACGACAGGCAGGGGAGCGGGTCGCCGCGGGGCCCGCGCCCGTGCGCCCCGGAGGGCAGGGGGCGGGCGTGCCGCTGGAGTCGCGGGGAGAGTGACGCTATACCCGCCTGCCGTGAAACGCGCCGTCAACCTCATCGCCAGCCTGCTCGTCACGATTGCCTTCATGTGGTGGGCCTTCCGGGACACGGACGTGTCCACGCAGATCGCCAGCCTCAAGGCGGCCAACTACGCGTGGCTCCTGCCGTACTTCGTGTGCCTCACCTTCATCCACGTCTTCCGCGCGCTGCGCTGGGGGGCGTTGCTGACGGGCCTGGAGCACGTCCCGTTCCGCAAGCTGAACGAGGCGTCCGGCATCGGCTTCATGATGCTGCTGGTGCTGCCCTTCCGCCTGGGCGAGTTCGCCCGGCCCTTCCTCATCGCGCAGCGCAGCTCCATCCGCCGCAGCGCGGCCATGACGTCCGTGGTGCTGGAGCGCATCGTGGACGGCCTCTTCGTCGCGGCGCTGTTCCGCGTGCTGCTCTTCTTCGTCCCCACGGAGACGCCCGAGGTCCGGTACGTGAAGCTGGGCTCGTGGCTGATGTTCGCCGTGTTCGGCGGCGGCCTGCTGTTCCTGCTCCTGGGCCTGTGGCAGCAGGAGCGCACGGTGCGGCTGGTGCGCGCCACCGTGGGCCGCTTCTCCCCGGGCGTCGCGGACAAGGTGGCGGACATCGTGGACACCTTCGTGGGGGCCATGCGCCAGCTCCCCGACCGCAAGCACGTCGCCCTCTTCTTCCTCTACACGTTCGCGTACTGGGGCGTGAACGGCCTGGGCATGGCGCTGCTCGCGCGCGCCTTCGACTGCTCCGGCGCGGGCGCGGGCATCGCCTGCGAGCCCATGCACCTGTCGCTGTTCCAGTCCTACATCGTGATGTGCGTGCTGGTGGTGGGCGTGATGATCCCCGCGGCGCCCGGGATGATGGGCACCTTCCAGGCCGCCACCAAGGTGGGGCTCGGGCTGTTCCTGCCCGCCGCCATGGTGAACGCGCACGGGCTCGCCTACGCGAACGTGCTGTGGCTGTGCCAGACGGTGCAGCAGATCGCCTTCGGCCTCATCCTGCTGTCCGTCAGCCACATGTCCTTCCGCGAGCTGGCGGGGAAGATGAAGAAGGACGACGACACCGCGGTCACCCGCTCGTCGGTGGCCTGAGGCCCTTCCTCGCTACGGGGCGGGCTGGGTCGCCTGCCCTCCGTCGGCGGGCAGCGGCGTCGCGGGCGGTACCTGCTGGGCGCGCACGCTGCTGCGCACCTGCTCGGTGACGGCGGCCGGGTCCACGGTGCCCTTGAAGGTGCCGAAGGGCGTCTCCAGGGTCGTGTCGTGCCGGCCGTCGGTGCCCGGCGGTCCGCACCAGGCCCTGGCGGAGTCCTCCAGCGTGCCCACGGGCGTGCTCACCGCGGTGCGCGTCTGGGTGGTGGACTTGGCCACGAGCACGTGGTCGCGCATCAGCACGCAGTGGTCGTCGTCGAAGTACCAGGCCGCCGAGCCGTCCGCGAACTCCTGCGCCCGCGCCGGACCCCTCCCCATGGTGTCCGCCACCTGGGCGGCCGTCATGCCGGGGTAGAGCTTCTCGAAGCCGGGGGCGGCGCAGCCGGTGGTGGCCAGCGCGACGAGGGCGGACAGCAGGGTGGGACGCATCCGGGCGCTCCAGGAAGGGGATGCGAGCGACCCTAGCGTGTTCCTCCCGGACGGCTCCAGGTGGGCCCTGGAGACGGCGCCGGGAGGACTACAGCTCCTGCTCCAGCCAGCGCCACAGGTGCTCGCGCAGCAGGCGGACGCGGCGTCGGAGCAGGGGGCCGCTCACGACTCGCCCTCTGTCTTGGCGGGGATGCGGCCGTACTTGGACAGCAGGTCCTCCACGGCCTCGCGCAGGTACTCGCTCTGGTGGATGCGGGTGCGCCGCGCCAGCTCGCGCAGCTTGTGCACCTGCTCCTCGGGCACGAGGACGTGGGTGGAGACGATGTCGGCCTCGGGGCTTCGGACCTCGCCGGGCTCCACCGGAGATGGGGACGACGGAGCGTCGGGGCTCAGCGGGCTGGCGCTTCCATCCTGCATCGGGCTTCCTCCAGGAATGCTGCTACAGGCCGCTACCGACCTGGCGTGGGCATTAGGGGGCCGGCCTCTCGTGCCGTCAAAAAAAGGGACACGCGATGTGCCAGGTTGACTCGCGGCCCGGTGCGCTGTTACTCGCGCACCCACGTAAGGGGAGTAGTTCCCGCCCGGCAGCGAGGGGCGGAGGGGCGCTCGACACACTGGCTGGTGACAGCCCGGGCCCCCATCCCGCGCAAGCGCGCGGGACGAACGAGACCTTCGGACAGGGATTCAACGCTCCCTGGCCGAGGTCCGTCGTGCGCTCCTCCCTGAAGCGCTTCCTCCACGACAGCCTCCGCGCCAGGGACCGAGAAGGGGTGCCTTCGTGTCTGTGGAAGCCATCGTCGGATCATTCGTCCTCGTCGCCGCCAGCGAGATGGGGGACAAGACGCAGTTGCTCGCGTTCTCGCTGGCGTCCAGGTTCCGCAAGCCGTGGGTGGTGCTGGGCGGCATCTTCGTGGCCACGGTGGCCAACCACGCGCTGGCGTCGTCGGTGGGCACGTGGGTGTCCGTGCACGTCCCCGCGCGGGTGATGGCGCTGCTGCTGGCGGTGATGTTCCTGGGCTTCGGCCTGTGGACGCTCAAGCCGGACACGCTGGACGAGGACGGCGACAAGCCCCCGCGCTTCGGCGCCTTCCTCACCACGGTGGCGCTCTTCTTCATGGCGGAGATGGGGGACAAGACGCAGCTGGCCACCATGGCGGTGGCCGCGCGCTACCAGGCCCCCGTGCTGGTGACCCTGGGGACGACGGCGGGGATGCTGGTGTCGGACGGCCTCGCGGTGTTCCTGGGCGACCGGCTGTCCGGGCGGGTGAACATGAAGTCCGTGCGGTGGGTGACCGCCGCGCTCTTCTTCCTCTTCGGCCTCGTGTCGCTCTGGACGGCCTGGCGCGGCTGACGTCGCGGGGGATGCCCCGGCGCGCTCATGGGCGCCGGGGCGTCGGGCGCGACGCCTACTTCAGGCTCGCCGTGTCGATGACGAAGCGGTAGCGCACGTCGTTCTTGAGCATGCGCTCGTAGGCCTCGTTGATCTCCTGGATGGGGATGACCTCCACGTCGGCGGCGACCTGGTGCTTCGCGCAGAAGTCGAGCATCTCCTGCGTCTCGCGGATGCCGCCAATCATCGAGCCGCCCAGCTTGAGCCGGCGCGGGATGAGCGAGAAGGCCGCCAGCGGGGTGGGGGACTCGGGCGCGCCGACGATGATCATCGTGCCGTCCGTCTTCAGCAGGCCCAGGTACGCGTTGTAGTCGTGCGGCGCGGAGACGGTGTCCAGGATGAAGTCGAACGCGCGCCGCAGCTTCTTGAACGTCGCCTTGTCGGACGTGGCCTCGAAGTGCGCGGCGCCCAGGGCGAGCGCGTCCTCGCGCTTGGACGGTGAGGTGCTCAGCACCGTCACCTCCGCGCCCATCGCCTTGGCCAGCTTCACGGCCATGTGGCCCAGGCCGCCCAGGCCCACCACGGCCAGCTTGCTGCCGGGCTTCACGCCGTAATGGCGCAGGGGCGAGTACGTGGTGATGCCCGCACACAGCAGCGGCGCGGCGCGGTCCAGGGGGATGCCCTCCGGGATGCGCACCACGTACTTCGCGTCCACGGTGATGCGGGTGGAGTAGCCGCCGTAGGTGGGCTGGCCGTCGTATTCGCGGCCGTTGTAGGTGTTCACGGCGCCCCGGTCGCAGTACTGCTCGTCGCCCGCGAGGCACTGGGGGCACTCGCGGCAGGAGTCCACGAAGCAGCCCACGCCCACGGTGTCGCCCACCTTGAACGTGGTGACGGCGCCGCCCACCTGGGACACCTTGCCCACGATCTCGTGGCCCGGGACCATGGGGAAGAGGGCGCCGCCCCACTCGTCGCGGGCCTGGTGGATGTCCGAGTGGCACACGCCGCAGTACTGGATGTCGATGAGCACGTCGTGGGGGCGCGGCTCGCGGCGCTTCACGGTGAAGGGGCCGAGCGCGGCCTTCGCGCTGGGAGCGGCATAGGCAGGGGTCGTGGGCAAGGATGGCTCCTGGGAGGAAGGCGATGCAGGGGGCTCTCCGGACACAGGCCCGAGAGCGGGCCGGCAATGTAGCGACGCCGAGGCGTTCGCGCCGGCTGAACGTGCGGCGCAGTGGATTTGTCCGGGAGCGCACAGGAGACTCCCGCGCCCATGAGCCAGGAACCTCTGCAGCAATCCCTGTCCGCCGGTCCCCATCACCTCCTCTCCCGCCTGGTCGGCGCGTGGGAGGGCGTCGCGCGCACGTGGTTCCAGCCCGACAAGGTGGAGGATGAGTCGCCCAGCTCCGGCAGCTTCCGGAGCGTGCTCGACGGTCGCTTCGTGGTGTACGAATACACCTCCGCCTTTGGGGGAAAGCCGCTGTCCGGCATGGCGACGCTGGGCCATCACCTGGATGGACGGCGGTTCACCATGGCGTGGGTGGACACCTTCCACGTCGGCACGGACATCATGACCTTGCAGGGCGAGCCCGGGGTGAGCGACCGCTTCTCCGTGACCGGCAGCTACTCCACCGGCGAGCAGTCGCCTCGCTGGGGCTGGCGCGTGGATATCGAGCTGACCGGTCCGGATGCGCTGGTCATCACGCACTTCAACATCGAGCCGGGAGCGGCGCCGCAGAGAGCCATTGAGCTTCAGTACAAGCGGCGGAGCTGAAGGGCACGGGAGGCGCAGGCCTTCGCCTATGGAGCCTGTTGGAGCTTCCGAGCCACAAGCCGCGCCTCGTGACGCCCGGCGTCCGTCCAGTCCTCGGTGAATGAGAGGGATTGGAGCTCCGGGAGCAGGGTGGGCAGCTCCCCTTCCTCCAGGAGGAAGCGCGCGGACGGGTGCGGATGGCGTTGCAGGTTGCGCCGGGTGGGCTGGGCAAAGACGAACAGGCCGCCCGGCGTGAGCAGCCCTGGCACGGCGGCGAGGAGCGGCCGCCAGAGGTAGTTCAGGCACACGACCAGGTCGAACGGACCGGGTGGTGGCGCGTCGCTCTCCAGGTCCAGGCGCAGGCGCGTGAGGGAGACGCCCGCGTCGCGCGCCAGGGTCTCCGCCTGTGCCAGCGCCACGTCGGAGATGTCCACCAGCGTCACGTCCAAACCGCGCTGCGCGAGCCAGCACGCGTCCTGGCCCGGGCCGCCGGCCAGGTCGAGCGCCCGGCCCTTCCGGGGCAGCCGGTCCGCGAGCGAGCGGAGGAAGGCGGACGGCTCCCGCGGCGCGGAGGACTGCTGGTGCTTGTCATTCCAGCGCTGGCGTTCCTCCTGGGACATGGCGCGGTTCCTACTTCCGGGTCATCAGCCCGTTGAGGGACGGATAGCTGGCGGCGGCTTCGAACAGGCCCGCGGAGTGCCCCTCGCGGAGGAAGGTGGAGGCGAGCGCTCCGGCCCGGCCCCAGAGGGACTCCGCGATGGCGGAGCCGGCGCTGAGCCGACGCACGCCCAGCCGCTGGAGCTCCGTCGGAGCAGGGAGGTCCTGTCGCGCGAGCACGTTCACGGGCAGCGAGGTGCCTCGGGTGATGGCCTGGAGCTCGGCCGCATCCGTGATGCCCGCGGCGAAGAGGCCGTCCGCGCCGGCCTGCTGGTAGCGGGCGGCGCGGGCCAGGGTCTCCTCGACGCGGCGCTCGGGGGGAACGAGCTTGCGCAGGTAGACGTCCGTGCGCGCGTTGACGAAGACGTCCACGCCCAGGCGCGCGCCGGCCTGCTTCACGCGTTCAATCTTCGCGGCGAGCAGCTCCGGAGGGCCGCCGCCATCCTCCAGGTTGCAGCCCACGGCGCCCTCGGCCAGGAGGCGGGCCACGTTCTCCGCGACGGTGGCCGGGTCGTCGGAGTAGCCCGCCTCCGCGTCCACGGTGAGGGGGACCTGGATGGCGCGGGCGATGGCGCGCACGGTGTGGACGAGCGCGTCCACGGGCAGCGCGTTGCCATCCGGAAAGCCCAGGGCCCAGGCGACGCCAGCGCTGGTGGTGGCGATGGCCTTCGCGCCGAGGCTCTCGAAGAGGCGGGCGCTGCCGGCGTCCCAGGCATTCGGAAGCACGAGCAGGTCCGGGCCCTGGTGCAGCGCGCGGAAGGTGGGGGCGGTGTCTGGACGGGAGGTCATGCGAGGGAGCTCCGGTGTCGGGTGGGAGGGAGTCAGGCGTGGGTCTGCTCATGGTCGAGCAGCCAGCGTTTGCGTTCCAGGCCTCCGGCATAGCCGGTGAGCGAGGCATTGGCACCCACGACGCGGTGGCAGGGCACGACGATGCTGATGGGGTTGGCGCCGTTGGCCAGGCCCACGGCGCGGATGGCCTTGGGGCGCCCGATGCGTTCGGCGAGCCGGCCGTAGGTGGTCGTCGTGCCGGCGGGGATCTCGCGGAGGGCGTGCCAGACCTCTCGCTGGAAGGGCGTGCCGCCGGTCTCCACGGGAAGGGCGGCGATGGCGCCCAGGTCTCCGCGCAGATAGGCCTGGAGCGCGGACGTGCGGCCGGCGGGGTCGCGCGCGGGCTCCAGGACGCAGCCGTTCTCTCCATAGTGCAGGCGCAGGAGCCGATGCATGCGGGCTTCGTAGCCCTCCCAGTCCAGCGCGCGCAGGCGGCCTTGCTCATCACAGACGAGGAGCGCCACGCCAGCGGGAGTGGGCGTGGAATCGATGAAGAAGCGCAGACGGTCAGGCATGGGCGTTCCGGCGGGAAGGGGTGAGGGCCGCCGAGGTCCAGAGGTGCTGGGCGGCATACGCGCGCCACGGGCTCCAGGCTTCGGCGCGCCGCAGGAGCGCTTCGGGCGTGGGGCGTGGGCCGCCGGCTTCCGTCGCGGCGCGAAGCAGGGCGACGTCGGAGGCGGGGAAGGCATCCGTCTCCCGGACGGCGCGGAGGGCGATGTACTGGGCGGTCCACTCGCCGATGCCGGGCAGGCGCGTGAAGCGGGCGACGGTGTCCGCGAGCGATGGGCCGGGCTGGAACAGCGTGGGCTCCGCCACGGCCGCCGCGGCGAGCTGGGAGAGCGCCCGGGCCCGAGCGGCCGGCATGCCCAGGCCGGTGAGGTCCGCGGAGGCGAGGACTTCGGGGCGGGGGAAGGCGCGCAGGAGCCGGGCATCGCCGGTGAGCGCCGGGTCCAGGGCTTCGCCGTGCGAGGCGAGGAGCCGCTGGCCCAGCTGCCGCGCGGCGGCGGTTGTCACCTGCTGGCCTAGGATTGCGCGGACCGCCAGCTCGAAGCCGTCCCAGCCTCCCGGGGCGCGAAGGCCGGGGCGCGCGGCGAGCAGGGGCGCGAGCAGGGCATCCGACGACAGGTGCGCGCGAATGGCCTCCACGTCCGCGCCCACGTCGAAGACGCGCCGGACCTGGGCGACGACGGAGGGCAGCATCCGCACGTCGCTGACGCGCAGGGTGGCGTGCAGGGCGTCGAGCCCCGGAGCCGGCGACACCTCCACGGCGCCCTGGCCCCAGGCGTTCGTGAAGGTGCGCAGGTAGCGCGTGGGCTCGACGTGCTCCATGCCGGTGAGCGTGCGGGCCGACAGCCAGGCCACCATCGCGTCCCAGTCATAGGGGGGCCGGTAGGGGATGAGGAGCGTCACCTCGGGGACGGCGGAGGTCGCGGGCGCCGCGCGGGTGCGGCGGAGGACGCCTGGGGGCCGGCCGTAGAGCGACCGGAAGACGGCGTTGAAGCGCCGCACGCTGCCGAAGCCGGATGCGAGGGCGACCTCGGCCATGGACAGGGAGGTCTCGTGGATGAGCTGGCGGGCGAAGAGCACGCGGCGCGTCTGGGCCACGGCGAGCGGGGAGGCCCCCAGGTGTTGCTGGAACAGCCGCCGCAGCTGCCGGTCCCCGACGCCGAGCCGTCCCGCGAGGACCTCCACGCTGGCGTCCTCGGCGTCGAGCAGGCCGTCCGCGATGAGGGCCATTGCGCGCGAGACGGTGGCGGAGGTCCCGCGCCAGGGGGCCAGGGAGGGAGACGTCTCGGGGCGGCAGCGCAGGCACGGCCGGAAGCCTGCTTCCTGGGCCGCGGCGGCGGTGGGGTAGAACGTGCAGTTCTCGAAGCGGGGCGCGCGGGCCGGGCAGATGGGGCGGCAGTAGATGCGCGTCGTCTTCACGGCGGTGAAGAACCGCCCGTCGAAGCGGGAGTCCCGCGTCGTCAGCGCGCGGTAGCAGGCGGTGGGATCCAGGCCGTCCATGGGGGAAACGTCCCATGGTGGGCCCTCGATGTCTGGCCGTTTTCGGACGTGGACGTTCCGCCCTCGGGCAGGCCACCGCCGCGGCAGTGATAGCCACCCGTGGCCCGTTCGTTGTGGCAGCCAGCGCTGTTGGTCCGTCCCGGATGCGCCCACGCGAGGTGTGAACACGCCAGCCCCGCGAAGACACCCGGTCCCAGCGCCACCTTCCTGCTGGGTCTCATGGCTCCACCCGCCCCAGCGGACGGCCGCGGTCCGGGCCTTCGAGTGGATTGCCTCATCCGGGCGGAGCGGAACGAACAAAGCCCCGGAATCACTTGGGAAAGTGACTCCGGGGCTGCTTGATGGCCAGGGTCAGACTTGAACTGACTACCTGCGGATTATGAGACCGCCGCTCTAACCAGGTGAGCTACCTGGCCGTAAGTTCTAACCTACGGCTTTTACTGCGGAACTTCTACTCCCTCAATACTGCCTCTCCAGTGGTTGTGCAACTTGTACGGACTTCGTACGGACTGGAGAACTGACATGCCCCGGTGGACGGGAAAGTGGGCCGGTGGCCGGACCTACGTGAACAAGCAGGGCGGCACCGTGTGGGTCCTCGAAAAGCAGGTCCACGGGCGGCTCTATACCACACGGTTGGCGGCGGGCAACGAGAACGACGCGCTGGGGGAGCTGGCGCTGTTCAAGAGAGACCCGGACGCCTACATCGCCAGGGCCCAGGCGGCAGGGACGGCCCCCGAGCGGGAGGCCGCCACCTCGCCGGTCTACATGGACCCCGAGCGGGTGGGGCGGTTCCTCGAACACCTCAAGCGCCAGGGCCGCACGGAGCGCCACCGGAAGAACGTCCGGAACTACCTGGCGCAGTGGGCGGAGGCGCTTTTCGAGAAGGACCTGCGGACGCTCCGGCTCCAGGACCTCAAGCAGGTGTTGAACGGCTGGTACGACGACGCGAAGAAGGAGATCGTCGCCAAGCGCCACCGCATCGCGGCCATCAAGTCGTTCTTCTCCTGGCTGCGCGAGGAGGAGGCGGTGCTCACCACGGCCGAGGACCCCACGCTCGCGCTGAAGGTGCCGCCGGCCCGTCCGGAGAAGGCCATGCGGGACAAGGGGTACTCCATGCGGGACGTGGAGCGCCTCTACGCCGCCATCCAGGGGTGGGAGTCCAAAAAGTACGGTTGGAAGGGGACGGGCCGTGTGACGGACGTGCAGCCGGTGCGGGACGTGCTGATGCTCCACGCCAAGTGCGGCATGCACGGCACCGAGATTGACCGCCTGGCTCGCGGCGAGGGCAAGGTGAAGGTGCTGCAAGAGCAGGGCGCCATCGCGGGCACCATCACGTTCGTCCACAAGTCGGGCCGGGTCCACGTGCAGTCCGTGGATGCGCAGGCCCTGGGCGCCGCCTTGCGCCTCCAGGCCCGGGGCTCGGCTCCGGCGGACTGGTGGATCCGGCAGGTGGTGAAGCGGGCGGCGAAGTCCATCGGCCTGGAGCCGCTGCGCATGGGGGAGCTGCGCCACAGCTTCGTCACCTGGGCGGCGGAGTGCGGGGTGGAGGTGAAGCCGCTGGATGGCGGCGTGCCGCTCTCGCGCATCGCGGCCACCATCGGGCACCAGTCCGCGGTGACGACGAAGAAGTTCTACGAGGGCGTGAAGGTCCCCCCGATGATCCAGCTCCCCATCCGCCTGGAGCACGCGGAGGACCCCGTGCTGCTACTCGACCGGCAGCTTCGCGATGGCAGCCGCCAGTGAACTCGCATCCTTGATGCGGGACCTGGCGGGGACAGACTTCGTCGGCTGTGCAGCTCGGGCTGAGATACCTCCGGCTTGCAACAGCGCCTCCACGGAGGACTTGAGCACCATGCGCCTCCTGCCGAACTTCTCAGCGGCTTGAAGTCGGCCCTCATTCAGCAGCTCGTACACCTTCGTGGTCCCGCAGCCCAGCATGGCGCCGGCCTCCTTCACGGTGCAGGCGAACTCTGGGTTCGGGGTGGTCGAGCGAGGGGTCGTTTCCGGCTGGCGGACTGAGGGGACCGGCAGGGCCAGGAAGTTCGAGCCCGAGCTGAGCCGCGCCAGCAGGAGGCGGTTCACCTCCACCGCGCGCTCTTCGGCATCAAGTGGCTTCCTGCACTCCACGCAGGGGGCGTCCAGTTCCTGCTCGGTCGGAGGGCGATATGGATGCCACTCCCACCACTCGACGCATCGCCGACACACCCAGCCCTCGGGACGGCCCAGCATCATGGGAAGGGGGAGACGGAGATAATCTGGCGGTGGTGGAGGCGGTGGCGCGCAGGCGACTCCCCTGGGAACGGCAGGAAGGCGACGGGGCCCCTCGCTTATCGGCCTCGGTCCGTCTTCCGGCACTTCGGCGTTCCCTGCGGGTGGCAGGAGGCCCGTGCTTGATTCACCCACGCGCTTCGCCATCACTCGTCTCCTCAACAGGGAAACAGTAAGACGGCTGGCCACCCCCATCACCGAGGACGTATCCGGCAGGACGGGCCCCAGAGGGGCAAGCACGGGTTGGCGGGTCGCTACCGGGATGATGCGCCTGCCGCCCGCCGGGTTGATTCATTGAGGAGCGCACGGGCAGTAGCGTCAGCCCTGTTGCGATGCCCAAAAGGAGCGGGGCCATGAGCGACACACAGACGGGCGGTGTGCCCAGCGGCGGCAGACGGAGGAAGATTCCCTATCATGCGCGTCCTCTGCCGCCCCGGCTTCCGCTGCCCAAAGGGAGCGTGCTTGACGCATGCCCGTACCTGGACCTCGTGGACCGATGGCTCACGAACGTGGGGAAGGTGCAGGAACTGGTGGTGGCCTGCGGCTACGCCCCTTCCGCGTACTGGCAGGAGGCGCTGATTCATCGCTACGGGGACACCCGCTTGGTGAGTGACGAGGAATGGAACTGGTTGTGGGCACAGCCGCTCGGCATCCACGAACGGCATCCGCTCTTCAAACTTCGGCAGACGCTGGTGGAGATCGCCGAGACGGCCCATCCGCCCGCCATCAATGAGGAGGACACCCTGGTCATCTGGGGCGCCCCCTCGCCGAGGGGCAAGCCGTTCTACCGCACGGCCGGGGTGCTGCTTCGGAGCGAAAGGCTACGAAAGGCCGTTGAGTGGCGCCCCGAAGATGGGCTGTCCGACTATCCCGACTTCATCAGGGCATGGGCTCAAGCCAGTGGCGTTGGGGATGGCAATACCCTCCGAGGATTGGAGGGTCTACTTGCCCGCTTCAGGGACAACCTGCTCAACGAACACCCTGAAAAATCCTTTGTTTCGCTGGGGCGCAACAGCCTGGAGTGGGTCCGGTTGGTGAGTCAAACGCACGGCCCCAGGGCTGCTTATTATCTCTTTCGGTGTTTGCAGCGGCTGGCGGCCTACATGCGAAAGGACACGCAGGCCCAAGGCTGGCTAGCCCGCTGGAGATCGACCTGGTTGCGCGGATCAAGAACCAACCCAGATGCGATTCCGGGAGCCTCCACGCACGCCCGGGTTCTCACGGAGCTGTTGCGGACTCATGTCTTCGAGCCAGAGCCCTACCAGAACTACTCGGCGGGCCACAAAGCAACCACCTACAAGCTCAAGTGGGCTCCAGATACCGGCTCGTACACCGAGGAGGACGCGGCCAGGAGACTCGGGCTTGAACTGAGGGACGGGAAGCCGGTACGCAGCAACAAGCCCGCTCGCTTCAACTAGGACCAGCCCTTTACATGCTGTAATCGTGGGGGCTCTCTTCTTCTGTCGAGCGCTCAGCAAGAATCGAGAGCCCCTCTCAGGGAAGCACCTGACATCTTGTAATTCGGGTGCCCTCTTCATTCCTCCGAGGGAGGGGTGGAAGTCGAGGACGAAGGATTCGAGAGCCCTTGATATCTCGTAACTTCTCGGCCCTTTCTTTCAGACGAGGACTGGATTCAAAGTCCTCGTCTGCTTCTCTCTCTATTCTCCTACTATATTGTAATTACATAATATAAAGAGAATGGAAGAAGAGGGAAGGACTCAAAGGTCCCTTCTCTCGGCGCTGGAGAAGGAGGCCAAGAACTACAAGATACCAGGAGTCCTTCGGGACAGAGCCCTTGAAGAACCACCCCTGGCCTCGTTCGAGAAGAGACCCAGAACTTACAAGACACCAGGAGTTCCTGGGGCCTCGTTCGGGTGTTTCATGGGCAGCCGGAGAGCCACTCAGTGGGAGCCATCTTCCCTCTTCCCACGAGGCGAGACCCCGCCGGACAATCCTGACATGAACGCTCCCGTCCGCTCCGCCCTCCAGGCCGCGCAAGCCGCAATCAACGGTGCCTGCTCGAAGGGCCCGAAGACTGCCGAGGGAAAGTCCGCCTCCTCGCTCAATTCCCTCCGCCATGGGTTGAGTGCCAATAACCTGTTGCTGCCCGGTGAGGACGCTCAGGCATACGAGCACCACCTCGACCGGCACTTCATCACCTTCGCGCCCACCACACTGCCCGAGGCCGTCATCGTCGCCCAGCTCGGGGACTTGAGCTGGAAGATGGAGCGCCTTACCAAGCTGGAGAACGGGCGATTACTCGCCCGACTGGAGGAGGAATTGGAGAAGACTGATGCCTTCGGGCTCGTCACCAGCACGCGCCGGGCCCTGGAGGCGCTGTCCGGCCTCGTGGCCGCCCTGGACGCCCGCCGCACGGCCCCGAAGGAACCGGAGCTGACCGAGGCCCTCCTGCGCGGCCTGGAGGGCACCCTGACCCTCCTGCGCGAGGTGCCGGGGCTGCCGGAAGCTGTCATCCACCCGCTGAGCCTCGCGGTTGAAGAGGCCCGCGACACTCGGCAGGACGGACGCCTGGAGCAGACCGCCTACGAGCACCTGGGCGATATGGCGAAGCTGGCGCGAGGCGCCCTTACCGCGAAGCTCGCTCAGGAAGAGGCCGCCCTGGACCCCGTGCGCGAACGACTCGCCGCCGAGGTGCTGCTGCTGGATGACAAGGACCTGCGCAAGTTGGAGAGGCACCGTCGGTTGCTCGAAAGCTCCATGTCCCGCCAGCTCGCTCTGCTCAGCCAGATTCGGGTCCAGGTAGCCGCGTCCAAGCCCGAGGCGCAGGCCGAAGCCCGGGAGTTGCGCGTGAAGCTGCGGCTGGTGAGGTGAGGCCTCGGGTTCGTTCTGTCACGCCCTCCCGGGCTCAGACCGTTCCCGTCACCTCGCTAATCAGTAGGGCTATCCAAACGTGGCAGGCCCCCACCTCCCAGGGGGACTGGGGTTCCCTTGCCTTGGGTCCACCTGGAAGGCCCCCGGTCGTCTCCGGTCTGCCCGGGGGACGGGGGCGGGGCTCGGAAAATTTTCGGGGTCTACCTGGAGCCGGCCTGCCCCCATCAGGTCCTGATGACCGCACCCCACCCCCTGTGTTCGCCCTCTCGCTTCTCGCGCACGAGGGGTCGGGGCGACTCCGGCACTTCTGCTCTTTGGGGATGGACCGGGGAAGGTGCCCAGGGACTTCTGCCGTCCGCAGGGCGACTGCCAGCCACCTCCATCTTCAACCAGGGTGTGGCCCCTGTCCGCCCGGTGCTTGAGCGGTAAGAAGAAGGGTGGGGCCGCCGTTGAAGCACGGCCCCACCCTCCTACGTCACCGCGCTTCCCTGCGCCGTCCCAGGAAGTCAGCCACCACCGCGAGCATGGCGGCGGCCACCTCCCGGACCAGGCGCGAGGTCAGCGCCTTCTTGAGCCAGTCCATGGTGCACCTCTGCTTCGAGCTTCCCGCCTCGGGCCTTACGCCACGAGCCGGAGCTGGGACTCGCCCAGGATGGCGGTGAGGGCCTGCCGCTTCATGCCAGCGGCCTTGCCCATCCAGATGGACTCCAGGCGCATGGCGTCCATGCGCCTGCCCTGCACGGCCCGCGTCTGCCGGTGGTGGTCTGCGTACTCCGCCACCGCCTGGAGGGCCGCCCAGGCAGAGCCCTGCATGTCGCCCTCGATGCCGACGCCCGCGTGGTACAGCTCCACCACCTTCTCCCGCGCGTGGATGATGCGCGGGTGGTTGCCCTCGTCCTCGGGCATGGGCAGCACCGCGTCCAGCACGCGGCGGAGCTGCTCCTCCGAGAAGGGCGTCACCGCCAGCCGGTTGGCCAGGTCCCCGAAGCGGGCATAGCTGTCCAGCAGCTCCCGGAACGCCCGGCCAGCTTCCTCCAGCCGCTGCTTCGCGTTGTCGAAGTGCGGGATGTGCCACTCGGCCCCGTCCTGCTCGTTGAGGGCGACGCCGATGGTGTTCTGGCAGACCACGCGGGTGGCCACGTTCTTGAGGGTAATCGCCGTGGTGCCGTCGTGGCCGGTGTAGCCCAGCACGTAGCGGCGGATGGGGCTCTTGTCGCCCCGAACGCGCAGCGGCTCGGGCAGCTCGCCCAGCAGCCACCCGCGCACTCCGTTGCGGCCCAGCGTGCCCGCCGTGTGGAAGATGGCGCCCACGCCGCCGGCCGCCTCCACCAGCGTGCGGGCCACCTCCTCGAACTGGACCACCTCGTAGCCCTTGTGGACCGTGGCCAGGTACTCGCCCGTGTCGCCCCGGAAGAGGCCCTTGCGGTCCGGGATGGGCTCCTCCATCGGTGGCGAGTAGAGGGGGCGCTCGACGGCGGTGTAGAAGCCGGCCGCCTGGACCACCTCCTCGTAGGTGCTGGCGGTGGGCAACTGCGTGCCCAGGCCATGCCAGGGCTCCTCGCCGACGTAGGCCATCTGGTGGATGTCGTGAGACATGGTGCTCCTCCTCGTGGTGAGGGCGCACCTCGGGCATGAGGGACGTGGAGCGGGTGCTCCGCGGCCCATGTGACTCGCGGTACGCCGTGTTGCGGGTTGGGGTTGGAGGAAGGCGTCCGGCCCCGGAACGGGACTGGACGTCAGCGGAAGTCTCCCGCCAGGTGCTTATGCCGCTGCATGGAGCGCCTTTTCTTCAGGCTCCCGGGCGCAGTCAATCTGCTCTGGAATTCCATGGACTTCGACCCTCAAGATGGGGAGCGATGACGCGGAGACGAGCATGATGTTGCGCTGGGGAGCAGTGGTGCTGCTGGTCCTGGTGGGCACGGGTTGCGCCACCTCGCGGGTGGTGCGCCTGGACACGGGCGAGGGCCAGCCCATCATCTACACGCCGCGCGCGGACGCGGAGCCCGTCGAGTTGGACGAGGACGAGTTCGCGGAGGCGGTCCAGAAGCTGGCGCGCACCGCGCCTCTGTCCTCTCGGCCAAGGGAAGCGGCGTTGAGGCTGTTCAACCTGGGCCCTCCCCACGCTTCGTCTCCTGTGCGCGGGCGCCTGGGACTGGTCTCCGTCGAAGATCCGCAGCGGGGCCGGCTTCTCGTGACCGAGGAACCGGACGCGGAAACAGAGCTGGCGAGCGCCTACGGACGCTGGTGCCAGCGCCAGAAGAAGCCCCGGGACTGCCTGCGTCTGCTGGACGAGGACGTCACCCTGGACGAGGAGGGCAAGCGCACCCTGGCCTTCCGTCTGGCCCTGGATGCGGTCTGGGACGAAACGGCCGAGGCCCTGGGCGAGCTGACGGACAGGGAGGCGATGGTGACGATGCTCGCCACAACGGGAGCTATCTACTTCGGCTTGTGGCTGGTGCCCGACCCGGTGCTTTCAAAGGGCATCGCCGCGACCCTGACCGTCGTGCTGATTGGCTACCTGGGCTGGGACACGGTGTGGAGCCTGGTGAAGGGCTGGAGGGTGCTGGCGAAGGAGGTGGAGGCGGCGACCACCTTCGATGAGATACAGGACGCGGGAGAGAAGTACGGGAAGGTGATGGGGCAGAACGCGGCGCGGGCGTTCATCATGCTCGCGATGGCGGCGCTGGGCAGCACGGCGCAGACGTTTGCGACGAGGGTTCCCACGCTCCCCGGCTCAGCGCAAGCCTCGCTGGTGGGGGCGGGGCAGGGCGGCTTCCGGCTGGCGGCGGCGGGACAGGTCACCTCGGTGGCTGTGGCCCCGGGAGGCGTCATCACCATTGCACTGGACCCGGAGGCTGTCGCGGAGACGGCACGCGGCACGAGTGCCGTGGCGTCCGAGCCGGTGGCGAGCGCTGCCCACGAGCACCACATCGCCACGAACAAGTGGTGGGACTCCTTCAACAACGGTGGCCCGTGGTCACCCATCTTCCAGAAGCTCTTCGACCGGGCGGGCATGTCACTCAATGACGCGGCCAACAAGGTCCGCGTGCCGGGCCATAAAGGGCCTCACCCCGTGGAGTACCATCGCGATGTGTTCAAGCGGCTGAATGAGGCGATGGAAGACTGTAGCAGCATGAAACAGTGTCGTGAGTCGCTCACCAGTGCCTTGAGGGAGCTTGCCGAGGAAATCTCTGCCCCAGGCTCCAAGCTCAACAGGCTGGTGACTCGGACCTGAGACGGGGGGGAGTCCTTCATGCCGATGCGGTACTTCGAGCTGTTCGATGACGTTTACTCCCCGGGGCGCTGGGCACTGGGCGACCCCACCGACGAGACAGGGGGGGAAGTGGCCAATCCATGGATGTTCAGGAAGGGGGAGCCCGTCCACGTTGAGGGGCGCCTGACGATTCCGCTCGACCGGCCAGGCAAGCCGCTGGATTTCTCCATGGCCGGTGTTGGCGTCACACCTGTTGTTCACGCGAGGGTGGCCTCGGTGCTCGCCAACCTGGCTCCTGATGACGTTCAGCTCTTCCCTGTGAAGGTCGCCTCGGAGTCGGAGCCGTACTTTCTCGTCAACGTGACCCGTACCGTCCGGTGCATCGACGACAGCGCCTCGGAGGAGGTGCGCTACTGGAAGCCGGAGGATGGGCGCCCGGAGAAGGTCGGCAAGTACCGGGCGGTGTCCGGCATGCGAATCGACCCGACGAAGGTGGGCGGCGCCAAGGTGTTCCGGACCTGGGGGTGGAGCATCGCGCTCATCGTGTCCGAGGACATCAAAGAGGCACTGGAGCACGCGGGTGTCACGGGCATGAAGTTCGAGGAGGTCACAGGCCCGAGCGCCATCAGTCCGGAGGAGCGCGACCGCAACCGGAAGCTCCTGGCGCTTCGGGATGAGACGGACGTGGCCCGCGAAGCCTTCTGGCGCACCCTGGGGAAGCTGGACGACGAGGTCATCATCCCCATCGTCGTTGGTGGCAACTGGCCAGCCCGGCGCCAGGTCTGGCGTGTCATCCACCGCCCCGAGGGGCGGACTCTGCTGGTGACGGACGGGCTGTCAGACTTCTTCGTGGACCGCGCGGAGCCGTCCGTGGGCTTCGGCCTGGAACTGGCCCTGGAGACGGACGAGCCCCTCGGAGACGTCGAGAAGAGCTGGCCCCTGCTGCTCCTGGAGCGGGTGGGGAACGAACTCGCGGAACACGAGAGCGTGCGCGAGAAGGTGAAAGCGGGCTTCCTTTCCATGGAGGTCACTGGCCAGGGCATACCCGAGCCGTTGCTGACGAATGAGGGCAGGGTGGGGGTGCTGCTGGGCATGGCGTCGAGCACGCTTCCAGGCCGCTTCACCATGCCGGCCGGAGAGGTGCGGCTGGTCACCGTCAAGGTGCTGATGCCCGCGGAGCTGGCGTACCTGCTGGAGCACGGGAAGCGCGGCCGGGACGAACTGGTGCGCCGCTTCGCTCAGGAAGGGCAGGAGCACCTGTCTCGCACCTGGCGCCAAGCCGTGGTGTGACCACCGGCCAGTTCCAGGCGCTGGGCGCTGGCCGGTGCCATCATGGAGACGCTGGAGCCGGTGGAGCGTTGCTCCGGGAAGTAGGGGTTCGTGCCACCGCCTGAAGCCAGCAACAGCCTGACCAGGCAGGTAGCGAACCTCCCAGCAGCCATCAGGAACCTGCTAGGTTGGGTCCGAGGTGGGCTGCCCCCATGGTCATGCACGCGGAGAACTTTCAGGTGTACCCGGAGGCGCTGGGGCCCGGCACGGAGGTGGGCACCTGGCGGGTGGTGGAGCGGCTGGGGGTGGGGGGCTTCGGCGCCGTGTACCGCGTGGAGGACATGGCCCGGCCCGGGGAATTCTACGCGCTGAAGCTGGCGCTGCGCCCCGGAGATGAGCGGGCCGAGCGGGAAGTCACGCTGCTCATGGTCAAGGCCGTGCACCGCAACGTCGTGCGCTTCCACGCCTGTGGCCGGTGGCCCCACCCGCAGACCGGCTACCTCTACTTCGTCATGGATTGGGTATCCGGCTGGCCGCTGGACACCTGGGCCGAGGAGGTGAATCCGAGCTTCCGCGAGCTGGCGCAGGCCGCCGGCAAGGTGGCCCTGGCCTTCGATGCGCTCCACCGGGCGGGAGTGCTGCACCGCGACCTCAAGCCCGCGCACATTCTCATCCGGGAACCGGATGGCGAGCCGGTGGTCATCGACTTCGGCATCGGAGACTACGCGGGCGCGGCCACCATCACTGAGCAGACGGTGCCCCCGGGCACGTTGCTCCTGCGCAGCCCCGAGTCGGTGCGCTTCCACCGGGAGCACCACGGACGTCCGGGAGCGCGGTACGAGCACCAGCCCACCGATGACCTGTACGCACTGGGCGTCAGCCTGTACCGGGTGGTGACAGGGCACTACCCGTTCCCGCCGCACCTGCCGCCCGACATGCTGTACCTGGCCATCGAGGCCCAGACGCCACCGGCGCCAGCGGACTTCAACCGGCGCACGCCCCAGGCGCTCAGCGACGTCATCATGCGGCTGCTGGCGAAGAAGCCGCAGGAGCGCTACCCGACGGGGGCCGAGCTGCACGCGGCGCTCATGGCGGCGGTGAGCTTCGGCCAGACCGCAGCGTGGGAGGCCAGCCTCTTCGAGTGGGACGACGAGGGGCAGGGGACCGAGCTGGAGCCCAGCGCTACCCCCCGACGGCGCATCCGCCGGCCGGAGTGGCCCACGTACTCCGCCACGCCACCTGCGGCTAGGTTGGTCATCGCCCCCGCCTTGCCCTTCGTCCAGCTCCCGGCCCGGGGAGACGTGGTGGAGGCGGGGCAGGAGCCGCCAGCAGGGGAGCCTCCAGCGCGACAGCGGCTGCGCTCGCCGGTGCTGGTGGTTCCCGTGCTGCTCGTGGTGGGAGTGGGCATGGCCGCCTGGGGGATGCGGCTGCTGGAGCGCGAGGCTTCATCCGATGCAAAAGAGCCCGCGCCGCTGTCCGACGCAGTGACGCTCCCCTCACCTCACCGTGAAGTAGCGCCCGTGGAAGCGCTACCGGAAGTTGTTCCTGCCACAGCTCCGCCCATGGTGGAGGCAACCGGTGTGGCCGCCGCGCCTCTCGCGGCGCTGACGAAAGAGGATGCACCCGTGATGAAGGAGTCGAAGCCGTCTGCCAGCGCGTTGAAGAAGGTGGGGATGAAGGCCATGGGCGTGGCGGGCGCCTGTCTCAACCTCGCCTGCTCCGGTCCCCAGGTTCGTCCTGCTCCGCCGCCGGAAGACTGCCCGCCGGGCGCCTTGGAGGCGATGAAGGAGTTGGGCATCGAGCGGGGGGATGCCCAGGTCTTCGTCTTCGACGTCATCAAGGGCGAGCCCCATGTCATCACCGTGCGCGAGGGGAACGCCACCTTGCGGTTGGGGGGAGAATGGAAGGGCCTCCCGAAGGGGGGACTGCTCTACGGCAAGCTCTACCTCGCCGACCGCGTGTATGGCCGCTTCACCTGGCTGCGGGTGAACCAGGGCCGCACCTATCCGGTCTGCATCGATCTGCGCAGCAGCGGCAGAGAGCGCGGCCTGGAGCGCAAGCCCGGCAGTGACGCCGACTCCGCCCGGATCTGGACGACCGGGTATGCGAACCCCGTAGACCACTTCGAGTGAGGGGGAGGTCCCATGCCCGCTTCGTCTTCCGCCGCGCTACTGGCGCTTACGCTGCTGATGGGAACGACGGCTAGTGCAGAGACGCCTGCCCCTACATGGAATGCGGGCGTGCGGCAGCTTGAGCTTGCGGCGGAGCCCACCGGCAACGAGCCCGAGGTGCACATCAGCCCGGGGGTGTCCACCACGCTGGCTTTTGACGCGGAGTTGCTGCGGGACAGGGAGGGGAAGGCCATGGTGGGGCTGGAGAAGCGGGAGTCCTTTGTCCTCGTGGACGCCGGCCAGGCAACGCTCCGGCTCCTCCCCTCGGACGCGCTGAAGAGCGGAGAGCGGCTGCGGCTCATGGTGCGCTTCAAGGACGGTGCGGCCCCCTCGTTCGCGGCCTTCACCCTCGTGGTGCATCCAGTCCGTGCAGAGCGGCTGCTGGAGGTGCACCGCGCCCCGCGCACCGCCGCGTCCTACCAACGGGAGGCGACGGAGGCGAAGGCCGAAGCCCAGCGGTGCCAGGAAGAGCTGGAGCGGGAGCGTGCGGAGCGCGAAGGGCCGGGGGGACTCACGGGACTCATCGCCGCCGGGCAATTGGACAACGTGGGGGTAGCGACCCGCCGGCTCACCGAGGCTGTCGCGAAGTCCCCCGGCAATACACTCGTGACGCTGGAGGTCTACAGCTACCGGGCCGCCGGCCGGGTGGTGGTGACGCTGGTGATGGAGAACCCGCAGGGCGCGCAGCCGTGGTCGGCGGTGGGGGCCATGCTGACGGACAGGACGGGCATGGAGCTGAAGGTCCTGCCGGTATGGCAGCGAGGCTTCGTTGAAACGGACAGGACGCGGCAACACATCGTGGTGGAGGCGGTGGCGACGCGAGAGGAGGCCCAGGGCCCCTTCACGCTCAAGTTGTGGGAGGCGGGCGCCGGCCGCACCGTCACCCTATCGGGGATCTCCTTCCCGTGACTCGGCCTGGTGTGCATGGAGCCGAGGGCTAAAGAGGTCTGACGACCTCCGGGTGTCCACGCCCTTTCCAGCGCATGACACCCTCGTGAAACCCCGGCTTATCCGTCACGTGCTGGGCGTCACGGAGAAGCGGGAGCAGAGGGAGCTGACGCTCTCCTATCTCTCTTTGCGGGCACCTCCGGTCCTTCAGCCGTCTTCTTCGCGGCCCGCTTTGTCGGGGGCTTGCGCCTAGCCGTCCTGCCCGCGCGCTTCCTGGTGCTGGGAGCGGCAGACGGCCTGGCCGCGTTCCGGGGCTCCAGTCTTACGTCGTCCTCATCGTCCTGAAGTGGCTCCGGGCCGGTGGCGTTGTGCGGCGCCCAGAGGTGTCGCGCATCCGCTTCGTCCCGGATGACCCGGCGCAGCTGCTGGAGCCGCGCATCCGTCAGAGCCAGGATTGCGACGATGGAGCGGGGGGCCTGCCGGTCCGCATCCTCGTTCGGCATGTCGTCGTTGGCGTGAAGCTCGGCCAGGAGCTGCGCCCCACGCAGGGCATGCTCCAGGTTCGCCAGCTCCAGGTTGAGGCTCACCACCTTCTCCTCGTGGTGGAGCGGGGCAACGTCATCGTCCTTCATGGTGTCCTCCTGGAAGCACGCGCACGGCAGATCCGGAGGGGGCCTCGTGGCGCGCATCGTGAGCGCGCCTCGCAGGGCGCAGGTTGATTGGTGAGGTACTGCAACGGTGTGGTCCGTCACTGCTCTTATGCCGCTCATCGGGACGGACTTGCTACCTGTGGGCCGCCGTATCTCTTCAGGGAGCGCGGTTTCCGTATCCCCAGGGATTTCACCCGGCTGGCCGGGGACGTGCGGCGCGTCACCGTCAAGCAACTGCTGCTGACGGCGGAGCTGGAGTACCTCCTGGAGCGCAGGATGAAGGCCGGAACGAACTGCGGAGGTGCTTCGGCCCGGAGGGCCACGGACACCTGCCCTGAGTCTGGTGGCACCCGGTGTAGATGCCCAGCTCACCGTCCGGCACGGGCTCACCTATCCTTGAACGCGTGGAAACCCAGAGCCCTGTGTTCTCGATAGAGGCTATCGATGGCGCCGAGCCCATGCGCGGGCGCTGCCGGCCGTGCCGCCTGCGGTTAACTGAAGGGGCCGCGGGCAGCGCGGGTGACCGCGGGTGCAGGTAACGAAAGTCCTTGAAAATTCCGCCAACGGTGTTGTTCTCGTAAAATTCTCGCCGTTCAATGGTGCGGACGGATTCCAGCTGGAGGACCATCAATGCCCGAGGACATCCTCACGATCAGAGACGTCGCGGACTAGCTGAAGGTCACCGAACGCCCCCTGTACCGCTTGGTTCAGGAGCGGAAGCTCCCGGCGTTTAAGGTCGGTAACTCCTGGCGGTTCCTCCGCGAGGATCTGGCGCGCTGGATATCGGTGCAGTCGCGTGAGGCATCCACGCCTGACCGCGAGCACAACTGACTTGACTTCGCCACATACCACGACACGTCACGCTCAACCGCCGAGGAGCTTGGTTAATGCCTATCAAGAAGTCCGAACTCTACTCCTCTCTCTGGTCCTCCTGCGATGAACTGCGTGGAGGCATGGATGCTAGCCAGTACAAGGACTACGTCCTCGTCCTGCTGTTCATCAAGTACATCAGCGACAAATATGCCGGCCAGCCCTTTGCTCCCATAAAAATCCCTGAGGGCGCCAGCTTCAAGGACATGGTCGCCCTCAAGGGCAAGTCGGACATTGGCGACCAGATCAACAAACGCATCGTCGGCCCACTGGCGAAGGACAATAAGCTGTCCGACATGCCGGACTTCAACGACGCTACCAAGCTCGGCAGCGGTAAGGAGATGGTGGACCGGCTCACCAATCTCATCGCTATCTTCGAGAACAAGGCACTCGACTTCTCGAAGAACCGAGCTGATGGCGACGACATCTTGGGCGACGCCTATGAATACCTGATGCGGCACTTCGCCACGGAGAGTGGCAAGAGCAAGGGCCAGTTCTACACCCCCGCCGAGGTCAGCCGAGTCATGGCACAACTCCTCGGCATCAAGAGCGCCAAGCCCAGCTCCGACACCACAGTCTATGACCCGACCTGTGGTTCCGGCTCGCTGCTGTTGAAGGTAGCCGATGAGGCCGGCACCGCCGTTACTCTCTACGGGCAGGAAAAGGACGCCGCCACCAGTGGCCTCGCCCGCATGAATATGATCCTGCACAACAATCCGGCCGCGCTCATCGTGCAGGGCAACACGCTGGCTGATCCCAAATTCAAGGACGGCGACTTACTTAAGACGTTCGACTACGTCGTCGCCAACCCACCCTTCAGCGACAAGCGTTGGAGCACTGGCCTCGACCCACTCAGCGACCCGTACCAGCGTTTCCAGTCCTTCGGTACGCCGCCAGCCAAGCAGGGCGACTACGCCTATCTGCTGCACATCGTCCGCTCGCTTAAGAGCACTGGCAAGGGCGCGTGCATCCTGCCGCACGGCGTGCTCTTCCGCGGCAATGCCGAGGCCGACATCCGCCGGGCGCTGGTTCGCAAGGGCTACATCAAGGGCATCATCGGATTGCCCGCCAACCTCTTCTACGGCACTGGCATTCCCGCGTGCATTGTTGTTATCGACAAGCAGGATGCGGCAGCCCGCAAGGGCATCTTTATGGTCGACGCCAGCGCCGGTTTCATGAAGGACGGCCCTAAGAACCGCCTGCGCTCCCAAGACATCCACAAGATAGTAGACGTCTTCACCCGCCAGATGGACGTGCCCCGCTACGCGAAGATGGTGAGCATTGCGGCGATCGAAAAGAACGAGTTCAACCTCAACCTGTCACGCTACATCGACAGCCAGATGCCGGACGATGTGCAGGACATTGTCGGCCACCTGCAAGGTGGCATCCCTGCTCCCGATGTCGAGGCCCTCGCGCGTTACTGGGCCGTCTGCCCCAAACTCAAGACGACGCTCTTCAACGCCAGCCGCCCTGGATATGTCACGCTCGCGGTGGAAAAGGCGGCGATCAAGAACTCCATTTACGACCACCCCGAGTTCGCTGCCTTCATCAGCGGTATGAACGCCCACTTCGCTGACTGGCGCACGAAGAGCGCCGCCACGCTCAAGGCGCTCAATGCAGGCTGCCACCCGAAGGAGGTTATTGCCCAACTCTCTGAGGACCTGCTTGCCCACTACGCGGGACGCCCACTCATAGACCCCTACGACGTCTATCAGCACCTCATGGACTACTGGGCGCAGACCATGCAGGACGACTGCTATGCAATTGCAGCCGACGGCTGGAAGGCCGAAACATATCGCATCATCGAGACCGACAAGAAAGGCAAGGATAAGGACAAGGGCTGGGCCTGCGACCTCGTGCCCAAATCACTTATTGTCGCGCGCTACTACGCCAAAGAGCAGACGGCGCTTAACAAGCTAATTGTCGAGTTGGAGAGCGTCAGCGTTCGCCTCACCGAACTGGAGGAGGAACATGGCAGCGAGGAAGGCGCCTTCGCTGAATTGGAGAAGGTGAACAAAGCCAGTGTTTCTGCCCGCCTTAAGGAAATCAAGGGCGACAAGGAGTCGAAGGACGAAGTCGCTGTGCTTGATGACTGGCTGAAGCTCAATACCGCAGAGTCCGATCTCAAGAAGCGCGTGAGGGATGCCGAGGCCGACCTCGATGCCAAGGCCTACGCCCACTACGCGAAACTCACGGGTGCCGAAATCCAAGCGTTGGTGGTGGATGATAAATGGCTCGCAGCGCTCGATGCTGCCATCCACGGCGAGATGGAGCGCGTCAGCGAGCAACTCACCCAGCGTGTGAAGGAACTCGCAGAGCGCTACGAAACCCCGCTTCCGCCAATGGCCGCCAGCGTGGCCGCCCTGGAGGCCAAAGTGAACAGCCACCTCGAAAGGATGGGTTTCGCATGGAAGTGAAACCCGGGTACAAGCAGACTGAGGCTGGGGTGGTCCCAGACGATTGGCGAGTCGTTGAGGCTGGTACCATTGGCCGGTTTCAGGGTGGAAGCGGATTTCCAATCGTCTACCAGGGAGCCTCTTCGGGCGACTATCCGTTCTTCAAGGTCTCGGACATGAACAACGAAGGCAACGAGACCTTCATGTTGCGTGCGAACAACTACATCTCCGAATCAACGCGCCGTCGTCTCGGGACCAAAGTGTTTCCGCCGCAGTCAATCGTGTTCGCAAAGATCGGCGCCGCTGTCTTTCTGGAGCGCAAGAAACTGCTCGCCGCTCCGAGCTGTGTTGACAACAACATGGCTGGCTTTGTCCTTTCGGACCCTGGCGTTGATTATCGATTTGTTTACTACTTCTTCCTGAGCCTCAAGTTCGGAAGCCTTGTCAGCGCAACGGCACTCCCTTCGTTGAGTGGCGCCGTGCTGAACCGGATCAAAATCCCCCTGCCTCCTACCCGTGCCGAGCAAGAAGCCATCGCCGGAACGCTTTCTGATGCAGACGGTCTCATCGAATCCCTGGAACAAATTCTCGCCAAGAAGCGCTGCCTCAAACAAGGCGTCATGCAGGAGTTGCTCACCAGCAAGACGCGCCTCCCTGGTTATAGCGGCGATTGGAAGGCCACTGCGCTCGGTCAGTTTGGCAAGTGCTATCGAGGAGTGAGTTACAATCCAAATGTCGATCTATCCCCCGGCGATGGAGAGTCGACCGTCAGGCTCCTTCGCTCTAACAATGTCCAAGACAAGGAGATTGTTTTCAATGATATGCAGTTCGTTGATCGCCGAAGGGTCTCGGCAGAGCAAGTGCTTCGCGATGACGATGTGCTGATTTGCATGGCGAATGGCAGCCGTGAGCTTGTCGGAAAGTCAGCCAGGTTTGAATCCGGCGACGGATATGCCTACACGTTCGGCGCTTTCATGGGGTGCTTCCGGTCAAGCAGTGAAACGGCAGACCCTCGGTTTGTATTCTATCTTTTCCAGACTGAAAAGTATCGATCCCAAATCGCGGTTTTGCTGGCTGGATCAAGCATTAACAACCTGACTCCCGGCAATGTAGAGGCGCTTGTTGTTGACGTTCCAACTGAGAAGGCTGAGCAGGCTGCCATTGTCGCCATCCTATCTGACATGGACGCAGAGATCGCCATGCTGGAGGCGAAGCTGTCCAAAACTCGCCAGCTCAAGCAGGGCATGATGCAAGAGTTGCTCACCGGAAGGAGCCGCCTCGTATGACTACCGTCGGTCAGTCTGAACGCGCTACACAGAATCGCGTCATCACCCTGTTCTGCAATGAACTCGGCTACCGCTACCTCGGCGACTGGTCTGACCGTAATGGCAATAGTAACGTTGAGGAGGGGCTGCTCACAGCGTGGCTCACGAAGCGCGGATACAGTCCAGCTCAGATTAATGTGGCGCTGCACAAACTGCGCACCGAAGTCGATAACCACAACCGCACGCTATACGGCAACAATCAGGCCGTTTACACCCTGCTGCGCTACGGCGTGCCGGTAAAGACCGAAGCAGGCAAGGTTACAGAGACTGTCCACCTGATCGACTGGCAAGATCTGGAGCACAATGACTTTGCCATCGCCGAGGAGGTCACTCTCAGAGGAAACCACGAGAGGCGGCCGGACCTCGTGATGTATGTCAACGGCATTGCCATCGGTGTGCTGGAGTTGAAGAACAGCCGTGTGAGCATTGGCGATGGCATCCGGCAGAGTCTGTCCAACCAACAGCCGGAGTTCAACGCGTGGTTTTTTAGCACAGTGCAATTCGTCTTCGCCGGGAACGATTCTGAAGGGCTTCAATACGGCACCATCGGTACTCCGGAGAAGATGTTTCTCAAGTGGAAGGAGGACGAGCAGGATAACACCCGCTTTAAGCTTGACAAGTATCTGATCAAAATATGCGCGAAGGCACGCATCATGGAGTTGATGCATGATTTTGTGGTCTTCGATGGCGGCGTGAAGAAGTTGCCGCGCGTTCACCAGTACTTCGGCATCAAGGCCGCGCAAGAGCACGTGCGGGAAAAGAAGGGCGGTATCCTTTGGCACACTCAAGGCAGTGGGAAGAGCATCGTGATGGTGTTGCTCGCCAAGTGGATTCTGGAGAATAACCCGAACGCCCGGGTCGCTATCATCACCGACAGAGATGAGCTCGATAAGCAAATAGAGCGTGTTTTCGCCGGGGTCGGAGAGGTGATCAAGCGCACCAGCAGCGGTCGCGACTTGATGAACCAGCTCGGCCAAGCCAAACCGCGGCTGTTATGCTCGCTCGTGCACAAGTTCGGGCGCAAAGATGTAGAGGACTTCGATGCCTTCATCAAGGAACTCGAAGCCAAGCCCAGCCCAGTGGTGGGTGAAGTATTTGTGTTCGTGGACGAGTGCCACCGCACTCAAAGTGGAAAATTGCACAGAGTGATGAAGGCGATGATGCCCAACGCGGTGTTCATTGGGTTCACCGGCACGCCGCTGCTTAAGAAGGACAAGCAAACTAGCCTTGAAGTGTTCGGCGGCTACATCCATACCTACAAGTTCAGCGAGGCCGTCGAGGATGAGGTGGTGCTCGACTTGGTCTATGAGGCGAGGGACATCGACCAGCGCCTCGGCTCCGAGGGCAAGATTGACACTTGGTTCGAGGCCAAGACCAAGGGGTTGAACGACTGGCAGAAGGATGAGCTGAAAAAGAAGTGGGGCACGATGCAAAGCGTGCTCAGTTCACGTTCGAGGATGGAACGCGTCGTCAGTGACATCGTGTTCGACTTCAGTGTGAAACCACGCCTCTCAAGCGAGCGGGGCAACGCTATTCTCGTGGCATCCAGTATCTACGAGGCGTGCAAGTATTTCGTCCTGTTCCAGAAGACACCCTTCAAGGGCAAGTGCGCCGTGGTGACATCCTATAACCCGCAGGCACAGGATGTAACCAAGGAGGAAGTCGGTGCCAACACCGAGACGGACAAACAGTTCATCTACAACACCTATACCGAGTTGTTGAGGGACGTGGAAGCCAAGCCGGGGATGACCAAGACCGAGACCTACGAGGAACATGCGAAGGCGCTGTTCACGAAGGAACCAGCGAACATGAAGCTGCTCGTCGTCGTGGACAAACTGCTCACGGGCTTCGACGCGCCGCCCTGCACCTACCTCTACATCGACAAGTCCATGCAAGACCATGGCCTGTTCCAAGCAATCTGCCGCACCAACCGGCTGGACGGAGAGGACAAGGAGTTCGGCTACGTTGTCGACTACAAGGATCTCTTCAAGAAAGTCGAGAACGCTATCGCCGTTTACACCTCGGAGTTGGATCACAGTGCTGGCGGAGTCGCCCCCGAGGTACTGCTCCAGGATCGCCTCAAAAAGGGCAAGGAGCGGCTCGACGACGCTCTCGAAACGCTGGCCCTGCTATGCGAGCCGGTGGAGACGCCAAAGGGTGAACTTGAGCACATCCATTACTTCTGCGGCAACACGGAGATTCCCTCCGACCTGGAGGAGCGCGAGCCGCAGCGCGCCGCACTCTACAAGGCTGTCGTGGCGCTCGTGCGGGCCTACGCCAACATTGCCGACGAGATGGATCCGGCCGGCTACAGTGTCGCCGACATCAAACGCATCAAGCAGCAGCTTGACCATTACTTGAAGGTGCGCGAGGTCATCCGGAAGGCCAGCGGTGAGACCCTCGACCTCAAGGCCTACGAGGCCGACATGAGGCATCTGCTCGACACCTATATCGAGGCTGACGAGCCACGGAAGATTTCGCCCTTCGACAACCTGGGCCTCTTAGCGTTGATTGTGAACACCGGCATCGCCAATGCAATCAACTCGATGCCTGCAGGTATGCGGGGAAACAAGAACGCTGTTGCTGAAACGATTGAGAACAACGTTCGCCGCAAGATCACGAAGGAGCACCTGAACGATCCGGCGTTCTACGAGAAGATGTCAACCCTTCTCGACGAGGTTATCAAGTTCCGCAAGGAGCGTGCGGAGGAATACGAAGAGTACTTGAATCGGATCGCGGTTCTGGCGAAGCAGGTGGAAGCAGGGACTTCAGATGCAACTCCCGACAAGCTCGATACTCCGGGGAAGCGTGCTCTGTGGAGCAACCTCGGACAGGATGAGGCACTAGCCCTCAAGCTCGACGAAACAGTAAAGAAAGTCCGGCCAGATGGGTGGCGCGGTGTGCTGGCACGCGAGCAGGTAATCAAAGCGGCGCTCTACGGAGTGCTCCAAGATGTCAACGAGGTCGAGCGCGTGTTTCTCATCATCAAGGCGCAAAGCGAGTACTGATGTCTGAGCTGCTGTTGATTGGCGGTGTCCACGTCGAGGTGGTGAAGAGGAACATCAAAAATGTCCACCTCACAGTTCACCCCCCTGAAGGGCGGGTCCGGATCGCTGCGCCCCAGCGGATGCAGAAGGATGCCATCCGCCTGTTCGCGATCTCCAAGCTCCCTTGGATTCGGCGTCAGCAGGACGCCATGAGAGCGCAGGAGCGTGAGCCTTCGCGGGAGTACCTCGACCGCGAGAGCCATTATGTCTGGGGGCGACGATACCTGTTGAGAATCACGGAGCGCGAGGCTCCTGCGGCGGTCGAACTGGGGCATCGCGAGATGGTTCTCTACGTTCGCCCCGGCGCTGATGAGGCCCGACGACAGGACGTCCTGGCACTTTGGTACCGGGACCAACTTCGCTTGGCTGTGGCCCCGCTCATGAAGAAGTGGGCGTCTGCTCTCTGCGTGCGGGTCGAACGTCTGTTCGTGCAGCAGATGACGACCAAATGGGGAAGCTGTAATCCCACGGCGGCAACCATCCGACTGAACACCGAGCTGGCGAAGAAGCCTCCCGAGTGCATGGAGTACGTGCTGGTCCACGAGCTCGTCCACCTGATCGAGCCGACGCATGGCGACCGATTTCGCAGCATCATGGACCAACACCTGCCGCAGTGGCCGCACCTGCGCGACGAGCTGAACCGAGCACCATTGGCGCACGTCGACTGGAACTATTGAACGACGGGCGACCGGGCCACCAGTTCCTGCCGTAGCAGGACGTACAGGGCTCAGGCGCGGCGTGACCCTTCTTTGTCACGTAGCCTCAGCCCTTACGCCGACAGCCGAGCCGATAGGCTCATCCAGCTCTGTGCGTTCTATGGCGGCCAGACTACGACCTCGCGCGAGAAGGTCTGTACGGATTCTGTACGGACCGGACCGGTGGCGAGCGAATGCCAGCGACGGCCTGTGGTCAGTAAGAATAAGGGGTTACGGCCAAGGGTTCAGAAGGTGAGGGGCAGGGCCGGGATTATGAGACCGCCGCTCTAACCAGGTGAGCTACCTGGCCGCGAAGCCCCGCCCGTATACCGGGCCAGGGCCGTGACCGCAAGAACTTCGGACGGGGGGCCGGAGTGGGGCTGACAAGCCATCGGGGGTGACGGCGCATTGCCTCGCCGAGTCGGGGTCGTTCTCCTGTCTGGAGGCCAGCCTGCCCAGGTCCGGGCTCCTCTAGGATGGCCCCCATGCCCGTACCGGATTACCAGGCCCTGATGCTTCCACTTCTGGAGCGGCTCGCGGATGGTAGGGAGCACCTCGTGCGCGAGGTGCGTGAGGCCGTCGCCGCCTCGTTGTGCCTATCGGAGGCGGATCGCGCCGAGCTGCTGCCCAGCGGCAAACAGGCCGTCTTCGACAATCGCCTCGGATGGGCCAAGACGTACATGGACAAGGCCGGGCTGGTCCGTTCGGTGCGCCGGGGCGTGTATCAGATCACCGAGCGTGGCAAGGGCGTGCTCGCGAGAAAGCCCAAGGCCCTGGACACGAACATCCTGATGCAGTTCGACGAGTTCAAGGACTTCATCACGCGCAGCAACGACGAAGCCGTGGATGTCGTGGCACCCGAGCCCGCCAGTGGGGAGCCTGTCGCGGCCCCGATCATTACGCCAGAGGAGGCGCTCGAGCGCGCGTACAAGGACCTCCGCAAGAAGACGGAGGCGGAGCTATTGGCCACGACGCTTCAGGCAAGTCCTCGGTTCTTCGAGCGCCTGGTGGTCGAACTCCTGGTGAAGATGGGGTACGGCGGATCGCTGGAAGATGCCGGGAAGGCACTCGGCCGCAGTCACGATGGCGGCGTGGATGGGATGATCAAGGAGGACCACCTGGGCCTCGACGTCATCTACATCCAGGCCAAGCGCTGGCAGAACACCGTGGGGCGACCTGAAGTCCAGGGGTTCGCTGGGACGCTGGAAGGCGAGCGAGCCCGCAAGGGTGTTTTCATCACGACGTCCACCTTCTCCAAGGAGGCGCGTGAGTATGTGGCGCGCATCGACAAGAAGATCGTTCTCATCGATGGCGCCCAGCTGTCGGGACTGATGTTCGACTTCGGTATCGGTGTGAACACGGTGAGCGCCTACGAGCTCAAGCGCGTGGACTCCGACTTCTTCTCCGAGGAATAGACACATCGACATGCCCCCCATCACCTTCCGCCTCGCCCGTGCCTCGGACCTGTCCGCCATCCTCACGCTGCTCGCGGACGACGCCATCGCGCAGGCGCGCACCGGCTACACGGAGGAGGTCAGTCCCTCCGTCCGCGCCGCGTTCGACGACATCTCCGCGGACCCGAACAACGAGCTCATCGTGGGGGAACAGGAGGGGCATGTCGTGGCCACGCTCCAGCTCACGTACATCCCGGGCCTGAGCCGGGGCGGGATGCGGCGGGCGCTGGTGGAGGCGGTGCGCGTGCGCTCGGACCTGCGGGGGCAGCGCATCGGCGAGGCGCTGATGGTGGACGCCATGGAGCGCTCGCGGGCCCGGGGCTGCGGGTTGATGCAGCTCACCACGGACAAGCTCCGCCACGAAGCCCAGCGCTTCTACGCGCGGCTGGGATTCGTGGCGAGCCACGAGGGCATGAAGCGCCCGCTCTGAGCTACTGCTGCGGCTGCACGGTGGCGGGATCCATCCAGAAGGACTCCCACTGGTTGCCGTCCAGGTCCTCGAAGCTGCGCTGGTACATGAAGCCCATGTCCGTCTTCTCCTTGGTCTCCTTCGCGCCCGCCGCCAGCGCCTTGTCCATCAGCGCGTCGACGGCGGCCCGGCTCTCCGCCGACAGGGCGATGATGACCGCCGTGGACGTCTTCGTGTCCGCGACCTCCTTGCGGATGAAGCTCTTGAAGAAGGGCTTCACCAGGAGCATCGCGTAGATGTCCTCGGTGATGACCATGCACGTGGCGTTGGCGTCGGTGAACTGGGGGTTGAACGTGTAGCCCAGCTTCGTGAAGAAACCGACCGCGCGGTCCAGCGACTCGATGGGGAGGTTGACGAAGATCTTGGTGCCCATGGTGCGTCTCCTGATGGAAGGAAAGGGGATGAGGTGAACGTCGCCTTCATCCACGCGACGAACGTGTCTCCGCCGGATCGACACCGGTCTGATTTTTCCTCGCGCCACCGCCAACCCGCTGGAATCACAGCAGCTTGCCGGGGTTGAGCAGGCCCAGCGGGTCGAGCGCGCCCTTGATCGCCTGGTGCAGGCGCAGCGTCTCCGGGCCCAGCTGCGCGCCCAGGAAGCCGCGCTTGAGGGACCCCACGCCGTGCTCGCCCGTGATGGTGCCTCCCAGCGCCAGCGCGGCGCGCAGGATGTCGTCGAACGCGTCCTTCGCCCGCGCCAGCGCCACCGGATCCTTCCGGTCGAACACGACGGTCGGGTGCATGTTCCCGTCGCCCGCGTGCCCGAACGTCCCGATGAGCACCCCGTGCTTCACCGCGATGCGCTCCACCTCCGCGAGCAGCTCCGGGATGCCCACGACGGGCACGCCCACGTCGTCCAGCAGCGTGGCGCCGCGCTGCTCCAGCGCCGGGAAGGCGAAGCGCCGGGCCCCCATGAGCAGCTCGCCCTCGGTCTCGTCGGCGGTGCTCATCACGGAGGTCGCGCCGGCCCGCTCGCAGGCCGCGACCATCAGCGCCAGCTCCTCTTCCCCCTGCACGCCACCCGCGTCGGAGCGCGCCAGGAGCAGGGCCTCGGCTTCGACGTCCAGGCCCATGGGCTTCCAAGCCTCCACGGCGCGCACGGTGGTGCGATCCATCAGCTCCAGCAAGGACGGGCGCGTGCGCTCCATGATGTCGCAGACGGCCGTGCCCGCGCTCACCAGCGTCGGGAACGCGGCCACCAGCGTCGTCGCCTTCGGGGGACGGGGGCGCAGCCGCAGCGTGGCCTCGGTGAGGACGCCCAGCGTGCCCTCGGAGCCGACGAAGAGGCGCGTCAGGTCGTAGCCCGCCACGTTCTTCACCGTCCGCCCACCGGTGCGCACCACCGTGCCGTCCGCGAGCACCGCCTCCAGCCCCAGCACCGCGTCGCCCGTCACGCCGTACTTCACGCAGCACAGGCCTCCCGCGTTGGTGGCCAGGTTGCCGCCGATGGAGGAGAACTCCCAGCTCGCGGGATCCGGCGCGTACCAGAGGCCCTGCTCCGCGGCGGCGGCCTTCACCGCGCCGTTGAGCGCGCCGGGCTGCACGACGGCCAGCAGCCCGCGTCGGTCCACCTCCAGGATGCGGTTCATCCGCATGAGCGACAGGACGATGCAGCCGTCGCTCGCGTTCGCGCCACCCGACAGGCCCGAGCCCGCGCCCCGGGGGACCACCGGTACCCGCAGCGCTGTCGCCACGCGGAGCACGGCCTGGACCTCGGCGGTGGACCCGGGCCGCACCAGCACCGCCGGCATGCCCGAGGTGGCCCACTCCGCCTGGTCGTGACGGTGCGCCGCGAGCACGTCCGGATCCGTGATGACCGCTTCGGCCGGCAACACCTCTCGCAGTGCCCGCTCCACGTCGACCGTCATGAAGGCCTCCTTGGCCTGCTCCGGAGGTGAACGCCTGGCTGGCCGCCCGTCATCCATCCCCTGGCTCCGGACCCCAGCTTGCCTCGGGGCCGCAGCCGCTTCATCCAGAAGGTCGCCCGCGACGGAAGGATTCAGGGGAAGATGCGGCCCGGATGCAGACCCGGACAGACGAAGCGGAGCTCATCCGAACGCTGACACCCTTCGAGGGGCCGCCACCCGGGGACCTGCCCCCGCGCCTGTCGAATCCCTTCCACCCGGCGCCTCCTGGTCCCTGGGGACTCCGCGCGGCGGAGGCGCTCCAGCAACGGCTTCGGCGGGCCCCCGCGCATCACGAAGCCCTGTGGCGGCCCGGCGGCGGCAAGATGTTCGGCGTGCTGGTGGTCGCGGCGCCGGACGGACGGGTGGGGCACCTGAGCGCGTTCTCCGGGATGCTCGGCGGTGCGTGGAGCGTGGAGGGCTTCGTGCCGCCCCTGTTCGACCCGGTGTCCCGCGACGCGTTCTGGCCCGCGGGCGAGGCGGAGCTGGCCGCGCTGGAACACCAGCATGCGGCGCTGTGCCGGGACGTGGAGACGCTGCGGGCGCGGGGCGACACTGACGCCCTCCGGGACGTGGAGGCGCGCCGGGCGGAAGTGGAGCACGTGCGCGCCGAACGCTCGCGGGCCCTGTGGCGGCAGGTGACCCGGGGCTATGTCATTCCCAATGCGCGCGGTGAAACCCAGACACTGGCCGCGCTGTTCGAGCCCAAGCCGCCGCCTGGTGGCGCCGGTGATTGCGCGGCACCCAAGCTGCTGGCGTATGCCTTTCGCAACCGATTGAAGCCCCTGGAGCTCGCGGAGTTCTGGTGGGGAGCACCGCCGCTCGACGGCCGCCGGGAGTCCGGTGCGTACTACCCGGCATGTGACAACAAGTGCGGCACGGTGCTGCCATTCATGTTGCAGGGATTGGCGGTGGACCTTCCGCCTCCCGCGACAGCCTCCGTCGGGCCGAGCGTCCTCCATGAAGACCCGTGGGTCCTCGTGGTCGACAAGCCAGTGGGCCTGCCCACGCTCCCCGGACGCCATGCGCCCCTGCGCGACTCGGTGCTCGTTCAGCTCCAGCCCCGGTTCCCCGAGCTGACCTCCGCCAGCTTCCTCCACGAGCTGGACCCCGAGTCCTCCGGCCTCCTCGTCATCGCTCGGGACGCGGTGACGCGAGCCTCGCTCCAGCGCCAGCTCTCCCAGCGCGAGGCGGAGCACCGCCACGTCGCCTGGGTGGACGGCCGCGTGGAGGGCGATGCAGGCCTCATCGAGCTGCCGCTGCGCCCCGCGGTCCACGCCTCCCTGGAGGCCTGTGTGGACGCCCGCCACGGCAGGCGCACCCGGAGCGCGTGGAAGGTCCTCCATCGCGAGCCGGCCCGGACGCGGCTGGAGCTCATTCCAACGACCCACTCGCTCCTCACGTTGCGCATCCATGCCGCGCATCGCCTGGGCCTGGGAACGCCCATCACCGGGGACGCGCGCTTTGGAAGAGAGGCCGCCCGGCTGATGCTCCACGCCGAGGCGGTGGCCTTCCTTCACCCTCACACCGGCGAACGCCTGTCATTCACGTCGCCCGCGCCGTTCTGAAGCCTGACGACGTGGGATGAACCCGCTGCAATTCACCCTCACCGCCACCTGCGACGGGGACGTCACCGAGCCCGGCACGGAGCGGGAACCATCGAGGAGATGGTGCCAGCCAGGGCACCCGCGTGGGGTCCTTCGGCTCCGCACGCTCCTGGGCGATGGGGTGGAGTCGCCGCGAGCCCCCCGGCGTCCACCGCGCGACACCGGGCTCGCCTGTCACCGACGCCCACCTCCGGCGCTCGTCGCGGCGGACGTCGGATGCCATGCACGGGCGTTGATCCCTCCTCCCAGGTGCTTGCGCGATTTCCACGTTGCGCGCATACCCAGGTTTTCGCGGTGGAGGGGGAACGCGGTCGTGCTCGAACTCAAACCAGAACCCGGAGCCTGGATGCCGCTGTCGGGCGATGTGGAGCGCCATGCGCTGGACCATCCGTGGCCTTCCGCGGACCAGGGCAGCGTGCGCTTCGTCGTGGGCGAGGACTTCTTCCGCCTGGAGCATGACGCCCGGCTGGAGCTCTACCGCGACCTGTCCGAGCGGATGCTCGCCGTCTTCCGCGAGCTCACCCCGCCCGGCGGCTGGCTCTACGCGCTGGATCCGCAGCACCCCTGCTACCGCCTCTACCCGCACGTGCGCTTCGAGGCCGGCGCGACGCTGCAGGAGTTGACCGGGCTCTACACGCGCCAGCACATGGAGCTGGTGGAGCGGGGCATCCACCCACCGTCGTTCGAGCCGCGCTGGGCCATGGACGTCCACCCGGCGGGGGACCCCGAACACCTCTTCGCGCCGCCGGACTTCCACTTCGTCTTCGCGGCGCGCTACCGCGTGGGCAACTTCGACGGGCTGGAGGCGCCGGGGCGGGGACCCATCGAGACGGAGACCTACGAGCTGCTGGGGCACCGCCTCATCGCCGCCGTGGACCGGAGCCCGCCGGCGCTCTTCCGACTCGCGCGCAGGCTGGGACCCGACGACTAAGGTGAAGCCGGAACGTCAGGCCGGACGCGACACGGGGCGCGGGCGGGGCGCACCCTCGTAGTACAGGTTGGCGCGCCCCTCGCCGTAGACGACCAGCACCCGGTCGTTCTCCTCCAGGAGCCCCGAGGCCTTCTGCGTGGCCTTGCGGACCAGCGTGTCGAGCTGCGCCGGACCCTGCTTGCTGCTGGCCCGGACCGTGACGACTGGCATTCGGTGTTCCGCTCCTGGTGACCCTCCCGTGACGGACAGGAGGGCGTGGCGTGTCATAGCCAACGGAACACTTCGTTGACAAGTGCGCGCTGCCACGGTGGATAGGGCGACATGCTCCGCCTCGCTCGCGCCCTGCTGGTCGTCTGCCTCGCCCTGGTCTCCACCTCCGCCCGCGCGCAGTTGTCGCGCGACGCCACCGACCTGCGGGGCCACGTGTCGCCCACGCCCGCCTGGCTGCCCCGGGGCGTCTTCCTGGGCGCGCAGTTCAACAACGGCGCGATCATCCCCAACCTGCACCTCCAGTGGGAGCTCACCCTCTTCCAGGATCGCAAGGACGCGTGGATCGCCATCCTGGACGGGGGAGTGGGGTGGGCGGCGTCGTTGCCCGACACCGCGCTGTCCCGCGTGAACCTCGACCTGCCCGTGACGTCCTACTACGAGCACACCCTCCAGGCGGGCTTCGGCTACCGCAACCACCTGCCAGGCAAGATCCACTGGGGCTTCCAGGTGACGGCCGGGCCCACCTTCTATGGCGCCCACTTCACCACCCAGCCGCCGGACCGCCGCGTCGCGGGCACCGTCCAGGGCCGCTTCCAGCTTGGCTACCAGCTGCCGCGCGATGTGGGCGTGGGCGTGGCCGTGAACTACGCGGAGCCCTTCGGGCTGAAGAACCGCAGCCTCGCGCGCGACTTCGTGGGTGGCGTGAACGTCGGATTTTTCGCGGATTGGCGGTAGCGGCGCGGTACACTCCATGAGCGAGAGCGGCCCCGCCTGCCGGTGCGGGTAGGGCGCCGCTTCCACGCCCATGGCCGAGCTGCTCAGTGCCCACGTCGCGCGCTACCTGCGCAACCGCGAGGAGTTCGAACGGGGACTCCCGCCGGCGCTCCTCCTCTTCACGCCGCCCCTGGGCGGGGGGCCTCCCTCCGAACTGGAGGAGTACCCGGTGCGCACGGTGACCCACGCGGGCCCTCCCACGCTGGGCCAGGACGAGCCCGTCGTCTTCCCGGTGCTCAAGTCCCAGGGCAACGCCTTCGGCCGGGGCATCACCGTGGGGCGCACCGGCAACAACGACATCGTCCTGGATGACGGCAGTGTGTCCCGTTTTCACGCGTGGTTTTCGCGGGACGCGGGGGATACCGGTTTTCTGCTGACGGATGCGGGCTCGAAGAACGGCTCGTACGTGGCCGGGGGCCGGCTGTTGGCGCGCAAGCCCGTGCCGGTGGAGGACGGGGTGCGGCTGCGCTTCGGCCAGGTGGAGGTCAGCTTCTACACGGCGGGCGGCTTCATGCGCCTGCTGGCGGTACGCCTGCAACCCTGAAGCCTTGCCACGTCTTCGGCGGACTGCGTAACGTGCGGAGTCACCCTCTAGGCACGGATGGGAGCGTTCGCGGTGGCCTTGACCACAGAAGCCTTCGGGCTGACCGATGTCGGCCGGAAACGGCAACACAACGAAGACGCGATGATGGTGGACGCGTCGCTCGGCCTGTTCATGGTCGCCGATGGCATGGGCGGACACGCGGCGGGTGAGGTCGCCAGCGCGCGGGCCACGGAGGTCGTCAAGCAGCACATCGCGGCCAACCGGCACCTGCTCAAGGACCTGGCGCAGAACCCCACTGCGGACAGCCGCTCCGCCGCCGCCGCGCTGGTGGAGGTGGCGGTGCAGCGCGCGTGCGCGGACATCTACCGCACGGCGATGACGGACGCCTCCAAGCGCGGCATGGGCACCACGTTCGTGTGCCTGGCCGTGGGCGGCAACAAGGGCGTCATCGGCCACGTGGGCGACAGCCGCGTGTACCTGGTGCGGCACGGGCAGTGCCACCGCCTCACCGAGGACCACACGCTGGTCGCCGCGCAGCTCAAGGCCGGCACCATCACCAAGGAGCAGGCCGCCACCTCGCAGTACCGCAACGTCATCACCCGCGCGGTGGGCATCCAGGAGTCCGTCCAGGTCGACACGCTCATCGTGGACCTGATGCCCGGCGACGTGTTCCTCCTCTGCTCGGACGGCCTGCACGGCTACATCGAGGACGAGGAGATCCTCCCCCTGGTCGCGGGGCTCCAGCCCGGGGACCTGCCGCGCAAGCTCGTGGAGATGGCCAACGAGCGCGGCGGCAAGGACAACATCACCGCCGTGGTGGTGAAGGTGGCCGGCGACAGCGCGGCGCTCGCCAGCGAGGAGACGAGCGAGGCGCAGTCGCGCATGGAGGCGCTGCGGAAGATCCCGCTCTTCCGCCACCTCACCTACAAGGAACAGACGGCGGTGCTGTCCATCGCCACCACGCGCACCTACCCGGCGGGCCGGGAGATTGTCGTGGAGGGGCAGCCCGGCGAGGAGCTCTTCGTCGTCATCCGGGGCCGGGTGGCCATCGAGAAGAACGGCGTGGAGATCGCGGAGCTGCGCTCGGGCGGGCACTTCGGCGAGATGGGCCTCATCGACAACGCGCCCCGCTCCGCCACCGTGCGCGCCACGGAGCCCACGCGGACCATGGTCATCGCCCGCTCCGACCTGATGGGGCTGATGAAGCGCGAGGCCATCCTGGCGGTGAAGATGCTCTGGAGCTTCGTGCAGGTGCTGAGCGACCGGCTGCGCGCCACCAACTCGGAGCTGAGCGAGGCCCGGCAGGAGCTGGCGGTGGCGCAGGCCATCCAGCCGTTCGCGGAGGACTGAGCGGGGGGCGCCCACTCCACTGCCCCCCGGGACGTCCTCAACAGGACGCTCTGGAATTTCCCGGGGGAAACCGTCGTTGGGGGGCCGGCCTGGGAGTAAGGTCCCGGCCGCGTACACATGCGCAAATGGGTCTTCATCGCGGCGGCCGCCGTGCTGGCGCTCGCCGCCATCGTGCTGGGGCCCCGGTGGGGCGCTCCGGCCGCGCGCCCGGTGTCGCCCGTCTCCGCGAGCTCCATCCGCCAGGGGATGCCCGCGTTCAACCCGGTGGCGGTGTCGTCCGGGGCGCAGGAGGGGCTGACGCTCACCGGGCGCGTGCTGGACGGCAATGGCCGGCCGGTGCCGGACGCGGAGGTGTCGCTCGCGGCGTCGGCGGAGCGGACGCTGGCGGACGTGCGGTGCGACGAGTGCGGCCTGGCGCTGCTGGCCTGCGCCGCGCACGAGACGGCGCTGCACACGCGGGCCTTCTTCGACCAGCAGCAGGGCTTCCTCACGGCGCGCGCCACGGTGCGCACGGACGCGGAAGGGAAGTTCCGCTTCGAGCACCTGGCGGGGGTGTCCTTCACCGTCTGGGCGCGCTCGGAGGGGCTGGGCGTGGCGCTCAAGGACCGGGCCGCGCCGGGAGAGGCGGTGGAGCTGTACCTGCCGCCGCTGCGGAGCATCACCGGCACGGTGGTGGATGACTCCGGCCACGCGAAGCCCGGGGCGCGCGTGCGCGCGGTGTCGCGCAAGGTGCCGCTGCCCTTCGAGGCCGTGGCGGGCGCGGGCGGGGCCTTCACGTTGTCCGGCCTGGGCGAGGGCCCCTTCTACGTGCTGGCGGACGCGGAGGGCTTCCAGCCCGCGGTGGCGCAGCAGGTGGAGGCGGACTCGCAGCCCCTGCGCCTGAAGCTGACGCCGTCGCGCACGCTGGAGGTGCGCGTGACGCGCGACGGCGCGCCCGCGGCGGCGACGGTGCGGCTGCGGGGCGACCACCTGACGCGCGAGGAGCACACGGAGGCGCAGGGCGGGCCGGTGCGCTTCAACGGCCTGTACCCGGACGAGGTGGTGGTGACGGCGGAGGCGCCGGGCTTCGGCTCCACGCCCCAGACGCTCACGCTGTCGCAGCGGGTGACGCAGGTGACGCTGGAGCTGGAGGCCGCGGGCCGGCTGCTCGTCACGGTGGTGGATGAAGAGGGCCAGCCGGTGCCCAACCCGCAGCTGCTGTTGCGCACGGTGGCGGGCGACCTCATCCGCCGCGACGCGGTGCCCACCGGGGCGCTGGCGGAGCTGGGGCCGCTGGCGCCCGGGGAGTACGTGCTGGAAGGGGAGGCGGAGGGCTTCACCTCGGCGCAGCTGCCCGCGCGCGTGGCGCAGGGCGAGACGCCGCTGGAGCTGGAGCTGGCGAAGGCCACGGTCATCAGCGGGAACGTCATCGACGAGTACGGCCGGCCGGCGTCGGGCGTGTCCGTGTTGGTGCAGCCCACCGGTTCGGTGGTGAACGCGGACGAGAACGGCCACTTCTCGGCGCAGGTGCCCATGCCGGGGCTCTACACGCTGCACGCGCACCACTCCGAGTGGGGTGGTGGCAGCGTGCAGGCGACGGCGCCCGCGACGGACGTGACGCTGTCCCTGGAGGCGAAGGCGGGCGCGGACGTGACGGTGACGAGCGGCGGCCGCCGGGTGGAGGGCGCGGACGTGATGCTGTGGGCGGAGCCGGAGAACATCTTCCGCAGCGACCGTCCCTCCGGGCCGGACGGCGTGGTGCCCATGCGCGGGCTGCCGCCGGGCACGTACCAGCTGGTGGCGTCGCATCCGGAGTACCTGCCGTCCTCGCCGCGGCCGGTGACGGTGCAGGACGGGGCGAGGCAGCAGGTGACGGTGGAGCTGGAGCCCGGCGCGCAGCTCACGGGCGACGTCGTGGACGAGGACGGCCAGCCGGTGGTGGGCGCGGCGATGAGCGTGATGCCGCGCGTGGCGGCGCCGACGCAGTCGGACTCGAGCGGCCACTTCGAGTTCCGCGCGCTGCGGCCTGACCGGACCTATGTGGTGGAGGCGCGCCACGCGAGCTACGAGCCGCTGGAGCGGCCGCAGGGCAAGCCGGGCGGGCCGCCGGTGCAGGTGAAGATGCGCCGGCGCACGACGTTCCGGGGGCGCGTGGTGGACGACTCGGGCCAGCCGGTGCGGCGCTTCCGCGTGGACGAGCACGACGTGAACAGCCAGGACGGGCGCTTCGAGCTGCCGCTGTCCACGTCGGGCGACCGGCTCATCGTGGCCGTGGACGCGTCCGGCTACGAGCCGCAGGTGGTGGACCGTCCGTCGACGCCGCAGGACATGGGCGACATCGTGCTGGTGAAGGCGCCGTCGGTGTCCGGGCGGGTGCGGGATGCGTCCGGCGGCGCGGTGCCGGACGCGGTGGTGACCTGCGACGTGTGTGACGGGTCGGTGCTGTCCGGGCCGGACGGCAGCTTCACGTTGGCGAGTCCGCCGTTCGTGCCGCGCTTCACGGTGTCCGCGCGCAAGGGGAAGGTGAGCGGGACGCAAGAGGTGCCGCGCGGGAGCACGGCGCAGGTGGAGCTGACCCTCAAGCCCGCGACGCACCTGACGGGCCGGGTGTACCTGGCGGACGGGCAGCCCGCGGCGGGCGCGCAGGTGGAGGGGCTCAACGCGGACCGCAGTGAGACGGTGTCGCTCATCACCGGCGCGGACGGCCGCTACAGCGCGGACCTGTCGCCGGGCAACTACCGCTTCGTGGTGGGCGGGCGCGGGGCGGGCCAGCAGCCGGCGGTGGTGGCGCAGGTGGCGGGCACGGAGATGACGCTGGACCTGGGGCCGGTGCCAGGGACGGGCTCGGTGACGGTGTTGATCGAGCCGGAGCGGGGCAAGGCGCTGTGGGTGGTGCCGGGCGACGTGGGCGCGGTGGGCAATCCGCCCACGGAGCTCTTGCGCACCCGGTATGCGCAGCTGGTGTACCAGCCCATGTCGGAGCGGGTGGTGGTGCAGGGGCTCAAGCCGGGGCGCTACACGCTGGTCTGGGGCTACTTCCACGCGGAGATGCCGGGGGCGGGCCCGGTGGTGCGCTCGGTGGACGTGCCCTCCCAGGGCGAGGTGTCCCTGCGGTAGTCGTGTTGCGACCGGGCGGGCTGGCGCGTAATGAAGCCGCATGGACGCATCGGCATTGAAGGGTCGCCGGATCATCGTCGGCGTGGGTGGCGGCATCGCGGCGTACAAGGCCTGCGAGCTGGTGCGTGAGTTGGGCCGCGCGGGCGCGGAGGTGCGGGTGGCCATGACGGAGGCCGCGCGCCAGTTCGTCACCCCGCTGACCTTCCAGGCGCTCGTGGGACATCCGCCGCTCACGGACTACTTCGACCCGGCGCAGGAGGGGAACTTCGGCCACCTGGACCTGGCCCGCTGGGGCGAGCTCTACGTGGTGGCCCCCGCGACGGCGGACCTGATCGCCAAGATCCGAGCCGGCTTCGGCGGTGACGCGGTGACGACGTCGCTCCTGGCCTTCAAGGGGCCGGTGGTGCTGGCGCCCGCGATGAACGTGGCGATGTGGGAGAACGCCCGGACGCAGGAGAACGTGGCGTCGCTGCTGGCGGAGCCTCGCTTCAGCACCGTGGGGCCGGGCGCGGGGATGCTGGCGTGCGGCGACGTGGGGGCGGGGCGCCTGGCGGACGTCGGCGCCATCGTGTCCGCGGTGGCGGCGAGGCTGGGAGGAGGTCCGCTCACGGGCAGGACGGTGCTGGTGACGGCGGGGCCCACGCGCGAGTACCTGGATCCGGTGCGGTTCATCTCCAACCCGTCCACGGGGAAGATGGGCCTGGCGCTGGCACACGAGGCGCGGGCGCTGGGCGCGAAGGTGACGGTGGTGCTGGGGCCGGTGGGCGCGGTGGACCGCACGGGCCTGGAGGTGGTGGACGTGGTGAGCGCGGAGGACATGGCGCGCGAGGTGCTGGCGCGCGTGGAGTCCGCGGACGCGTTCATCGCCACCGCGGCGGTGAGCGACTGGCGTCCGGAGACGCGCGCGCCGCAGAAGGTGAAGAAGGGCGCGGGGCCGGAGACCCTGAAGCTGGTGCGGACGCCGGACGTGCTGTTGGAGGCGTCGCGCAAGGTGGCGGGGAAGGCGAAGCGCCCGGTGCTGGTGGGCTTCGCGGCGGAGACGGAGCGGGTGGTGGAGCACGCGCGCGAGAAGCTGGAGCGCAAGGGGCTGGACGCCATCGTCGCCAACGACGTCACCGCCGAGGGCGCGGGGTTCGGGACGGAGACGAACCAGGTGACGGTGATCTCGCGAGGGGCGGCCGACCGGGTGTTGCAGGGGAGCAAGCGCGCGGTGGCGGCGGAGCTCCTGTCGCTGCTGCTCGTGTCACCGCGAGGCTGAGCGCTTCGGCGGCGTCAGGCGCATCATCCAGCGCGCGACGGCGCTGGGCGGCTGGGAGGCGGTGAAGGACCAGCCGCCGTCGCGCCTCACGGCGACCATGGTCTGGAGGGAGCGGCGTCCCTTGGGGGCCTCGCGCTTCCCGGAGGTGAATGGAGGTCCCGCGACGCCGAGCACCTGGGGCCGCGAGTGCTCGGCGCCCGGCCGGCGCTGGACGTCGTCAATCACCTCTTCTGCGGCCTCACCTGCTGCGGTAATGCCGCGACGTCGTCACCCGAACAGCGAGAGAGGACGGCAGGTGCGTTTCACAGAAGCGTGAACCAGCCGCCCTTGCTGTCGTATCCCACGCCTTCATGCTCGTTGACCTCGAAGATGATCGTCCAGTGGCCGTGGCCCCAATTGTAGAAGTAGATCTTGAGCATGACCTCCTGGCCAGTCGGGCCCGACTGACCCGTGAGCGTGCCCTCAATGACCGTCACCTGCTCATCGCCGCTCGGTAGTTCGTAGGTCGGCAGGTCGCTGCCGAGCGCCTCAGAGAGCGAGCTTGTCGCGAGCAGCAGGGCCTGGCCCACGAGTGCGCCTTCCTCGTCGGTCACGACGTGGGGCGCGAGATTCGGCGCTCGTCCCTCGGACAGCGCTTGTCTGACTTCCGACGCGCTGGCACTGCCCGCCGTGTCGAGCAGGGCCTCGCCACCCGCCACCGGAATCGACCACACGCAGCTTGGGAAGCCGGCCGGCGGCGAGCCTTGCCCGGCACACACATCCCCCACGTTGGAGGTTGCGGCGAAGCTCGTGGACATCGCCAGCACTGCCAACGTGACAACCAATGGGTTCATTCTCGTAGTCATGAGTCCTCGTGAGTCGGGCGCCGCACCAGCGATGCCCGCGATTGGGGCAGACCCTCGACCGTCCGCGTTTCCTGTCACGGCAGGCGGATGCGCAAGCAATCTCAGATCAACCTCGCGGCGCACCATAGTCCAGCAGCTCCAGAGGGGGTCCACTGATGCGGAGCAGGCCCAGGGGGGGCCACGTCGGGCGCCATGGCCAGTCGTGACGCACTGCCCAAACACGAGGTGTAGGGTTCACATGGCAGAATGCATGCGCTATCATGCAAAAGCCGTATATTCGGTAATGATAGGAGATGGCCAAGTGCGACTTGTAATTGTTGGAGCGCTCGTAGTGGCAGGTTTCCTCTCTGGCTGTGGCGGTGCCGAGGTGGAGGAGCTGGCCGAAGGCGAGTCCAGTCAGATGCTCTCTTCTGCGGCGACGACCGAGGAGCCAAGCTGTAGGCCTGGTGAGAGCGCCCGTGTTGCATTCGCATGCTACTATTGCGATGCCAAGCCCACCGGACACGAAGGTGTCATGACCTATCTTCGGTGCAAGCCTCCGAACGGGCAGCCCTACAATGGCGGCATCATTGAGATTGATTGCATTACTCGTTGCGACTTTTGAGGAGCCCTTGCGGCCCGCCCCGGTCTCCCGGGGGCGGGTCGCAGCGCGATAGGTGGCGCATCCGCCGCACGTCCGCGCCCACGGGCACCATGACGGAGGACGTGGCCGTGCCATGCCCCGTCACGAGGGCAACGCCTGTCCATCCGCGCGGCACGACCGAAACCTCGGGCCGCGCGGACTGGATGACTCAGGCCATGGCCGTCGCGGTACCTCGCCGCAGGCCCGCGTACTCCAGCGCCGCGAACACCGCGACCGCCAGCGCTTGCGCCGTGACGAACGCCACCCCCAGGCCCGTGGGCGTCGTCGGCCCGTGCGTCAGCAGGAGCACGCTGTCCACCACCCACGTCACGTTCATCGCGACCACGCACCACACCGGCCAGGCGGGCAGGGTGGCTCGCGACGCCAGGTACACCAGCAGCAGCCCGAAGGGGATCAACCCGATCCCCGCCGCGCGCAGGATGCCTGGCTCCAAGCCCGTCAGCGCCCCGAGCGGATCCGCGGCCAGCGCCCCCAACAGCCCCGTCGCTCCGCTGGCGACGCCGTCCAGCAGCAGCACGCGGCGCAACAGGCTTCCCGACACGTTCGTCTTGCGCATGGCACACGTTCCCTTCAGTGGAATGGGTGAACGCGACGGCGCGGCCCCTTGAGAAGGCCGTCCGTCGACGGCGCACAAGATGCGAGGCCGGGCGCGCGGCGTCGATTACCTCCGAGGGAATGGAAGCGATGACGTGCGCCCCCTATCTTCCCCACCATGACGAGCCTTCAGCAGGGCCGCCCCGTGGGAGAGCTGCTGCGCGGCTGGCGACAGCGGCGCGGGCTGAGCCAGATGGACCTCGCGTTGCGCGCGGAGGTCTCCACCCGCCACGTGAGCTTCCTGGAGACCGGCCGCTCCCAGCCCAGCCGCGACATGCTGCTGCACCTGGCGGAGGAGCTGGACGTGCCGCTGCGGGACCGCAACAGCCTGCTCGTCGCCGCGGGCTTCGCGCCTGTCTTCGCCGAGCGCCCCCTGGACGACCCCGCCCTCAGCGCCACGCGCGAGGCCGTGGAGCTGGTGCTCGCGGGCCATGAGCCGTACCCCGCGCTGGCGGTGGACCGGCACTGGACGCTCGTCACCGCGAACCGCGCCGTGGGCCTCCTGATGGAGGGCCTGTCGCCGGAGCTGCTGGAGCCCCCCATCAACGTCCTGCGCCTGAGCCTGCACCCGCGGGGGCTGGCCTCGCGCATCGACAACCTGCGCCAGTGGCGCGACCACGTCCTCCATCGCCTGACCCGGCAGGTGGATGCCTCCGCGGACCCCACGCTCGTGGCGCTGCTGGAGGAGCTGCGCGGCTACCCGGCGCCGGAGCCCACCCCGGACGCGCGGACTCGCGACTTCGGCGGCGTGGTGGTGCCGCTGCGCCTCCGCACGTCGCTGGGGTTGCTGTCGTTCTTCGGCACCATCACCGTGTTCGGCACGCCCGTGGACATCACGCTCGCGGAGCTGGCCATCGAGTCGTTCTTCCCCGCGGACCCCGACACGGCGGAGGCGCTGCGGCGGGCCGCCACGGCGCGGGCCCGCCAGGACAGCTGAGCCGCTACGGCTTCACGCGCACCGTGCGCAGCGCCGCGCCCCAGGACACCACCTGATCCAGCAGCGTGTTCACCTGCTTCTCCTTGGCGGGGTCCGGCTTGAAGACGGTGTAGTGCTCGAAGTCGGTGGAGAGGAACAGCTGCACCTGCGCGCGCACCGTGGCCATCTGCAGCTCCGAGGCGATGAGGCGCAGCTGCTCCACCGCGCGCACGCCGCCCGCGCTGCCGTAGCCCACGAAGCCGGCGACCTTGTTGTTCCACTCGCGGTAGACGTAATCGAGCGCGTTCTTCAGCGCGCCGGAGGTGCCGTGGTTGTACTCGGGCGTGACGAAGACGTATGCGTCGTAGCCCTCCACCGCAGCGGCCCACTGCTGCGTGTGCGGCTGCGTGTACTTGCCCATCGACGGCGGGCTCGGTTCGTCCAGCAGGGGCAGGTTGAAGTCCTGGATGTCCACGAGGTCGTACGTGGCGTCGCCGCGCTTCTTCGCGATGTCGTGGACCCAGGCGGCGACCTTGTCCGCCTTGCGTCCGGGCCGCGTGCTTCCGATGACGATGGCCACCTTGATCATGTCCGAGGATCTCCTGGAAAAGGGATGTGGAACCCGCGCGCGGCATCTTCTCCGCGTCCGCCCGGCGGCCGACGGCGGTTCGCCGGAGGTGTGTCCTGATTCGACCAGTGCCCGGCGCCTCCGCCCGGAAGGTGGCGGAAGCCCCGACCCTGGGCTAAGCGTACAGGCAACTTCCCCGGCTGCTTCCTTGCACCGGGACGGTCCCTTCGATACCGATCCATCACCGTGAACGACGACACGCCTGATTCCGCGCAGGAGCTGGCCGACGTACTCCAGGACGTGCGCCGCCACCTCCTCTGGCAGGAGGAGACCGCGGGACGCGCGCTCCTCGTCGACGCGAAGGTCGCCGCCGAGCTCCAGCAGCAGCGCGCCGCCGCCTCGTCCGTGCGCTCGATGATCGCCCGGGCCAAGACCCCCGAGCCGGCCGCCGCCCCCCCGCCTCCCCGGCCACCCGCGGAGTCCCCGTCTCGCGACACCCTGCACGCCGCGATGAAGCAGCCCCTGGGCGCCGCCCGCCCGCTCGCCGCCGCGGCGCCGCCTGCCGCCGCGCCGCGCGCGCCCATGGCTGCGTCGCGCCCCCTGGCCTCCGAAGCCCCCCGGGCCGCGCCCGCCGCGGGGATGCTCCTGGAGGTGCCCCCATCCGCGCCCCGCTACAACGGCGCGCTGCCCGGCGTCGTGGAGGGGGAGCGCCCCACGCTGGATCAGATCCGCCGCGAGCTGGGCGACTGCCGCCGCTGCAAGCTGTGCACGGGCCGCAAGAACATCGTGTTCGGCTCCGGCAACCCTCGCGCGGACCTGGTGTTCGTGGGCGAGGGCCCCGGTGAGAACGAGGACCTCCAGGGCGTGCCCTTCGTGGGGGCCGCCGGCGACCTGCTCACCAAGATGATCGGCGCCATGGGCTTCACCCGCAACGACGTCTACATCGCCAACGTCGTGAAGTGCCGCCCGCCCGGCAACCGCAACCCGGAGCCGGATGAGATCGCCGCGTGCGAGCCCTTCCTGCGCTCGCAGCTGCTCGCGCTCCAGCCCAAGGTCATCGTCGCCCTGGGCAAGTTCGCGGCGCAGACGCTCCTGCGGGACACCACCCCCATCACCCGCATGCGGGGGAAGTGGCGCCAATACGAGGGCATCCAGCTCATGCCCACCTTCCACCCCGCGTACCTCCTGCGCAACAGCGCGGAGAAGCGCAAGGCGTGGGAGGACCTGCAACAGGTGATGAAGCTGTTCGGCAAGCACCCGGGCTCCAGCGCGTAGAACGCGCGGCGCACCGCGACCAGGAGAGGCACCGATGAAGGGCGTGCTCGAGACGCGTGAAGTGCAGTCCCCCGCGCTGGAGAACAACCCGCTGGGAGATCCGGCCCGCCGCCGGCTCACCGTGTACCTGCCGCCGGGCTACGCGGAGGGCACGCAGCGCTACGCGGTCGTCTACTTCCTGCACGCCTTCGGCAACGGCGGCGGCTCGTGGACCCACGCGTCCGGGTTCTCGCCCACCGTGCCGGACCGCCTGGACGCGCTCATCGAGCAGGGCGCCATCCCGCCCGTCATCGGCGTCTTCCCGGACGCGTGGACGAAGCTGGGCGGCAGCCAGTGGGTGAACAGCGACGCCATCGGTCGCTACCGCGACTACCTGGTCAAGGACATCGTCGGCTTCGTGGACAGGACCTTCCGCACGCTGCCCAGGGCCGCGTCGCGCGCGGTGGTGGGCCACAGCTCCGGCGGCTACGGCGCGCTGGTGATGGGCCGCTACCACCCGGAGGTCTTCTCCCTGGTGGGCGCGCACGCGCCGGACTCCTACTTCGAATATTCGTACATGCCGGACCTGCCCAAGGCGGCCACCGCCCTGCTGAAGGCCGGCGGCGTGGAGGCGTGGGTGACGGACCTGCGCCAGCGCGCGAGCGCCACCAAGGTGCGCGGTGACGACTTCCCGGTCATCAACATTCTGGCCATGGCGGCGGCCTACTCCCCCAAGAAGGGCGAGCCGCTCAACCTGGAGCTGCCCTTCGAGCAGCACAACGCGAAGCTGCGCCTGGACGTGTGGAACCGGTGGCTCGTGCACGACCCCGTGCGCTTCGTGCCCAAGTTCATGGACTCCTTCCGCAAGCTGAAGACGGTCTACCTGGACGCCGGCACGCGCGACGAGTTCAACCTGCGCTGGGGCACGCGCATGGTGGCGGACGACCTGAAGGCCGGCGGCGTGGACGTGGCGCACGAGGAGTTCGAGGACGGACACTCGGGCGTGTCGTACCGCTTCGAGCGGTCGCTGTCGGTGCTGGTGCCGCTCCTGGCGCGGGACTGATAAGGGGGACGCCATGGATACCTACGGACTGTCGCGCGTCGTCGGAGAGAAGGGCGTGCTGCCGCAGCGCGCCCGCAAGCTGGACCCCTCGCTGCCGTGCCGCGAGGCGGAGCTGCTCATCGACGTGGAGAGCCTCAACATCGACGCCGCGTCCTTCAAGCAGATCAAGGACGACGTGGGCGGCGACCCCGCGCGCATCGCGTCCCGCATCCAGGACATCGTGCGCGAGCGCGGCAAGATGCAGAACCCCGTCACCGGCTCCGGCGGGATGCTCATCGGCCGGGTGAAGGAGCTGGGCCCCAAGCACCCCGCCAACGGCGTGCTCCAGCCGGGCGACCGCATCGCCACGCTGGTGAGCCTGACGCTCACGCCGCTCGTCATCGAGGAGGTGAAGGCGGTGCACGCGGACATCGACCGCGTGGACATCCGCGGCCACGCGCTGCTCTTCGCCAGCGGCATCTACGCGAAGCTCCCGGCGGACATGCCGGACACGCTGTCCCTGGCGGCGCTGGACGTGTGCGGCGCGCCCGCGCTGGTGGCGCGCCACGTGCGCCCGGGCATGACGGTGGCGGTGCTGGGCGCGGGCAAGAGCGGCGCGCTGTGCCTCGCGCAGGCCCGCCGCAGCCTGGAGAGCCGCGGCAGGCTGCTGGCGCTGGACATCTCCCAGAAGGCGCTGGACGCGCTGTCCGCCATCGGCCTGTGCGACGAGGCCCTCAAGGTCGACGCCACCCAGGGCGTGGACGTGATGGAGGCCGTGGCGAAGGCGACGAACGGTCAGCTCTGCGACCTGGTGGTCAACTGCGCCAGCGTGGGCAACACGGAGATGGCGTCGCTGCTGTCCGTGAAGGACGGCGGCACCGTCATCTTCTTCTCCATGGCCACCAGCTTCACCACGGCGGCCCTGGGCGCGGAGGGCGTGGGCAAGGACGTCACCATGCTCGTGGGCAACGGCTACGTGCCCCACCACGCCGCCCTCACGCTGGACCTCCTGCGCACCGAGCCGTCGCTGCGCCAGCTCTTCGAGTCCCGCTACGTCTAGGGCTTGAGGAAGGCCGTGTGCACGGCCTGCATCAGCGGATCCTTCGTCCCCGCCAGGGTCCTGGGCATGTGGCCCTGGTTGATGGTCCAGATGATGCTGCCGCCCAGGCCCTTCTCCCGCGCCCAGCGGCCCTTCTCCGACACGGACGCGACGTCCTCGTAGGAGATGTAGTTGCAGGCCTGCGGGCCGTACGCGGTGGGGAAGGAGAGGTAGGGGGCCTTGGCGGCGTCGTCCCAGCGGTAGGCCTCCGGCGAGTAGTAGAGCGACTGGATGTTGGCGTAGCTCATCGCGTTGTCGCTCTGCTCCTCCACGACGTCGGGGCGCCCGTCCAGCGGGGTGCCCGGCTCCGTGATGCCCTTCCAGCAGGTGCCGAAGAAGCCCACGCCCACGCCCACGCGCTGCGGGGGCACGCCCGCGTCCAGGAACGCCTGCACGGAGCTGGCGACGGAGCTGGGGTGCCCGGACGTTTCCCCGAAGAGCGCGCTGGAGTGCCAGCTCTCCCACTGTCCCCAGTGGCCGCTCATCTTGTAGGCCATGACGTTCATCTGGTCGACGCGGGCGGCGAGCTGCCGGTGGAACTCCGCGTCCACCTTGCCCAGCGTGAAGTTGCTGTTCACCCAGCCCACCGGCACCGTGAGGAGGATGTTCTCGTCCGCGGCGCGCAGGTCGTCCAGCAGCGCCAGCAGCGGCGCGCTGTCCTGCGGCAGGAGGATGGGCTCCCAGTCCACGTCCACGCCGTCGAACTGCAGCTCGTGCAGGGTGTTGATGATGTTGCGCACGAAGTTGCGGCGCTTCTCCGGCGTCTCCGTCGCGCCCTTGAAGCCGTCGTACTCGCCCATGCCGCCCAGCATCAGCACGGCCTTCTTGCCCGCCGCGTGCGCGCGCTCGGCCAGCGCCCGGGCCATCTTCGGGCCCTCCACGGCGTCCACGTCGAAGTCGGTGTAGAGCGTGCCGTCGATGCGCGGACGGATGCGGCCCACGGCGACGTGCGTGAGCAGCGACATGTCCACCGACTCCACCGGGTACAGGTCGCGCTGGTAGCCCACCCAGTAGCCCATCACCCAGCTTGCCGGAGCGCCGCCCGGGCGCGGCGTCACCTGGGCCGTCGGGTGCGAGCAGGGGCCCTCTCCCACCTCGTTCGCGGCGCAGACGGTGAAGGCGTACGCCGTCCCGTTGTCCAGGTTCTCGATGAGCGCGCCGGACGCGGGCGCGTCCACCCGCTGCACCCTGCCGCCCGGCTCCACCTGCACCTTGAAGTACGACAGCGGCCGGCCGCCGTAGCTCGCGGGCGCCAGCCAGCTCACGTACGCCTGACCGTTGCCTGCGGTGGGCACCACCGAGCGCGGCTGCCCCGGCACCGTGGGGTTCGGGATGCTCATGCCCGCCCGCGGCGTCACCAGGTCCGTCTCCACGGAGGCCTGCCCCTCGCCGACGGCGTTCACCGCGGAGACCTTGAAGACGTAGGTGAAGCCGTTGTTCAGCCCCAGCACCGTGGCCTGCGTGTCCGGCACCTTCACCAGCGCGCCGCCGCACTCGGGGACGCAGCGCACCACGTAGTAGAGCAGCGGGCTGCCGCCATCGCCGGGCGGCACCGTCCACGTCACCAGCGCGGACGCATCCCCCGCCTGCGCGACGACCTGCTTTGGCGCTTCAGGGGCAGTGAGCGGCGCCGTGGGCTTGTCCGGCCCTCCGCCGAAATCGCAACCGCTCAACATCACCGCGAGGGTCAAGACCGCCCACCCACCCACTGGCATTGCCCGACGGCTGTTCATCCCTGTGCTCCTGAAAGGACGCGGGATGTTATGCGGCCAGCCCCCCGGGGTGAGTCAAGTCTAGTTGGAAAAGTGCGGTAATTTTGTATGGGCGGGAAATCACGCATTAAGCCGACTAATCCCATCCCGCCAGGGAATCATGAAACCTCAGCGGATGGGAGACCGGGTCTCCACGGACGGCTGGCGCGAGGGGTTGCCGGCGGGCTCGGGTCCGCTGGCGGGTGCTGACTTCAGCGCACCCGGGCGGTGGGGTCGCCGGCGGGCGCCACGGGCGCGGCGGGGGCCTGGGTCCGGGCCCAGTCGCTGGCGGAGCGGCCGCTGGTGTCGCGCCGCTCGGGGGAGGCGCCCTGCTGGCGCAGCTGGTCGGCGGCCTCCGTGCGGCCGAAGAGGACGGCGAACATCAGGGCCGTCTGTCCCAGCCGGTTGGTCTGGTCCACCGCGCAGGGCTGGGCGGCGAGCAGCTTCACCACGTCCGCGTACCCCTTGAAGGCGGCGCCCATGAGGGCGGTGTTGCCCCGGCTGTCGCCCGCGCACGCGTCCGCCCCGGCGTCGAGCAGCGCCTGCACCGTGCGCGCGTGGCCGTGGTAGGCGGCGAGGATGAGCGGCGAGAAGCCCCGCGCGTCGCGGGCCTCCACGGGCGTGCCGGCTCGGATGAGCCCCTCGACGATGTCCGTCTCTCCCTCGCGCGCGGCGGCGAGCAGGTAGCGCTCCGCGTCGCTGGTGGCGAGCCGCCGTCCCGCGGGCGTCGCTGGCGCGCGCAGGGACATCCACGCGGCGGTCAGCACCGTGCACACCAGCATCACCAGCCCCAGCGAACCGAGCAGCAGCTTGCGAACCATGAGGGCGTCTCCAGCGTCACGAAGAGGGGAGCGGGAGCCCGGGCCGCCGTCGCGTCACCGGCGGCCCCGGCGCGTTCAGGTCACGGCTGGCTGTGGGTGGCGAGCGGCGCGACGGCGGCCTTCGCGTCATCCAGCTTCACGTTCACGGCCTGGGCCAGGCGCGCGCCGTAGTCCGCGTTGGCCGCGTAGAAGTGGCCCACCATGCGCGCCTTGACCTTCGCGTCGCGCACCTGGCCCAGGTCGCCGGCCAGGTTCTGGATGAGCCGCTCCTTGCCGCCCGCGTCGAGCGCGGACCAGAAGGCGCCCGCCTGCGAGAAGTTGTCCGTCTTCGCGATGGGGCGCTGCTGCGTGGTGCCGGAGAGCGGCGCGTTGGAGAAGAGGGCGGAGGGCGTGTCCTGCGTCTCGCGCGTGATGCTGGGCTCGTAGTTCACGTCCGACTTCGTGTTGCCGCTGTTCATCGCGCCGCCCTGGCTGTTGTTGTTCACGGCGACGCGCGCGCGGTTCACCGGCAGCGACAGGTAGTTGGCGCCCACGCGGTAGCGCTGCGTGTCCGCGTAGGCGAAGAGGCGGCCCTGCAGCAGCCGGTCCTCGGACGGCTCGATGCCCGGCGGCATCACGCCCGGGGAGAAGGCGGCCTGCTCCGTCTCCTCGAAGAAGTTGTCCGGCATCTTGTTGAGGGTGAACCTGCCCAGCTTCACCGGGGGCAGCCGGTCCTTGGGCCACTCCTTGGTGGCGTCCAGCGGATCGAACGCGAAGCCGTCCAGGTCCTTGGGATCCAGCACCTGCACGCTCAGCTCCCACGAGGGGAACCTGCCGGCCTGGACGCTCGTATAGAGGTCGTGCGTGGCGTGCTGGAAGTCCTGGCCGCCCAGCGTCGTGGCCTCCTCCGCGGTGAGGGTCTTCACGCCCTGCTGCGACTTCCAGTTGAACTTGACGTACTTCACCTGGCCCCTGGCGTTGACGAACTTGAAGGCGTGCACGCCGTTGCCATCCATCTGGCGGAAGTTCGCCGGGATGCCCAGGTCCGAATAGAGCTGGGTGAGCATGTTCGTGGACTCGGGCTGGTGGCTGAAGAAGTCGAAGTAGCGGTTCGGGTCCTGGCGGTTGGTGACCGGGGACGGCTTCAGCGAGTGCACCATGTCCGGGAACTTGATGGCGTCGCGGATGAAGAAGACGGGCAGGTTGTTGCCCACCAGGTCCCAGTTGCCCTCGTCCGTGTAGAACTTCAGCGCGAAGCCGCGCGGATCCCGCAGCGTCTCCGGCGAGCCGCTGGGGTGGATGACCGTGGAGAAGCGCACGAACATGGGCGTCTTCTTGCCCTTCTGGGAGAAGATGGACGCGCGCGTGAGCTGGGAGAAGTCGCCGTAGCTCTCGAAGACGCCATGGGCGCCCACGCCGCGCGCGTGCACCACGCGCTCCGGGATGCGCTCGCGGTCGAAGCGCGCGAGCTTCTCGATGAGCGCGAAGTCCTCCAGGAGGACGCTGCCCCGGGGGCCCGCGGTCTTGGAGCTCTGGTTCGTGCCCAGCGGCGCGCCCGAGTCGGTGGTGATGGGAGGCGGGTTGCCGGCGGCGAGGACGGGGGCGCCAGACAGCAGGACGGCGAGTATCAACGAGCGTCGGTTCACGGGAGCTCCTGGGTGACGGGGACCGGTCCACGCCAAAAGCACGCGCTGTGCCGACACCCTATCTCATGTGATTCCAATGGGTTGGCGCCTGGGGACAGGTCTTTTCCACCGGCATTCCGGTGGTGGCACCGATTCGTCGGTTCTAGGCGCCACCGTCTTTTCGGTGTGGAATGGGCCGCGAGATTTCGGTGCGGGCCTCCGGGTGATGCGTCTCGCCATTCGAGAGGCGCGGTGCGGCATCGTTCGCTGACGGTGGGCCGGCCCGTGTTCTTGAGCCGAAGGACGCGGGGCTCGGGTAGGGTGCGCGCATGTCAGGCCCGTTCATCGACGACGCGCGGATTGCCGAGGCGCGCAAGCTGGCGGACGAGATCGTCAACCCGATCTTCGACCTCATCCAACACAACACCACCGTCTCCAACGAGCGCACCGTGCTGCGCTTCTTTGGCATCTCCGGCGCGGGCGCGCGCGGCGTGCCGTTGGCCAACCTGATGGTGGACAAGCTTCAGTCCGCCGGGGTGCTCAACCGGGGCGCGGCGTACTGGTATGGCCGCGCGCTGCAACTGGGCGCGAGCAGCCCGCTGGACGCGGTGGAGCGCATCACCGCGCTGCCCACGGACAGGCTGGGCCCGCTGTCGCCGGAGCTGGAGGCCAACCTGCGCGACGCCGTGCGCGAGGAGGCTCGCGCGGCGATGGCGGAGCTGAAGACCCGCATCGCCCAGCGCAACGCCCTGCGCGAGCAGTTCCCCATGTCCCCCGCGCCGCACAAGTACGTCATCGTCGCCACCGGCAACATCTACGACGACGTGGACCAGGCCCGCGCGGCGGCCCAGGCGGGCGCGGACGTCATCGCGGTCATCCGCTCCACGGCGCAGTCGCTGCTGGACTACGTGCCCCACGGCGCGACCACGGAGGGCTACGGCGGCACCTACGCCACCCAGGAGAACTTCCGCATCATGCGCGAGGCCCTGGACGACGAGAGCCGCAAGCTCAAGCGCTACATCCAGCTCACCAACTACTCGTCCGGCCTGTGCATGTCGGAGATCGCCTTCTGCGCGGCGTACGAGCGGCTGGACATGCTGCTCAACGACGCGATGTACGGCATCCTCTTCCGCGACATCAACATGCGGCGGACGTTCATCGACCAGTACTTCAGCCGCCGCATCTGCGCCCTGGCCGGCATCATCATCAACACCGGCGAGGACAACTACATCACCACCGCGGACGCCTACGACGCGGCCCACACCGTCATCGCCAGCCAGTTCATCAACGAGTGCTTCGCCAAGCGCGCCGGCCTCAAGGACTGGCAGCTGGGCATCGGGCACTCCTACGAGATCGACCCGTACCGCGAAGACACGCTGCTCCTGGAGCTGTCGCAGGCCATGCTGGTGCGCCGCTGCTTCCCGGACGCGCCGCTCAAGTACATGCCGCCCACGAAGCACAAGGAGACGGACATCTTCTTCAGCCACGCGTACGACGTGATGGCGGACCTGGTGGCCATCTGGACGCGGCAGGGCATCCAGCTGCTGGGCATGATGACGGAGGCCATGCACACGCCGCTGCTCGCGGACCGGTACGTGGCGCTCAAGTCCGCGTCGTACATCCACCGCGCGGCGCGGGGCATCGACGAGGAGTTCACCGTCCGCGAGGACGGGAAGATCGCCAACCGCGCGCGAGAGGTCTTCGCGAAGGCGGAGGAGCTGCTGCGTGAGTGCCACTCCGAGGGCATGGTCGCCGCCATCGGCAAGGGCCGCTTCGGCGACGTGAAGCGCGAGGAGACCGGCGGCAAGGGCCTGGACGGCGTGCTGCTGAAGGCGCCGGATTACTTCAACCCGTTCCTGGAAATGCTGGAGGCGTCATGATCCTGAGTACCTTTGTTGCCGTGATGGTGGCCGCGGGCGGTAGCGCGGATGCGTTGAGCAGCGTCACGGTGAAGAACATCGCCCTGAAGGCCCCGGCGGCGTGGACGCGCTCCACCGTGGATGGCTCGGAGAAGTTCCTGGCGCCCTCGGGCGACGCGTACTTCTTGGTGGACGTGGGCACGGTGCAGACCGCGGGCATGAAGGCGGAGCTGTGCCGCACGAAGATCCTCGCCAACATCGGCGGCGAGGGCTGGACGATGCTGAAGGTGGGCGGCCAGCCGGCGGCCACGAAGACGGACACGGACGCGGCGCCGGACGGCAGCGGCAACGTGGACACGGTGACGTACGTGGGCTGCAACGGGAAGACGACGTGGTCGGTGGTCTTCTACATGGAGCAGGGCAAGAAGGACCGGTTCGAGCAGGTGGCCCAGAAGGTGGGCACCAGCGTGACGTTCACGCCGCCGAAGAAGGGGTAGTTCGATGGTGAAGCCGAGCAAGCAGATCATCCGCCCCTACGGCGACCGTCGCGACGACGGCATGGTGCAGCTGTCGTTCACGCTGCCGGTGCCGTTGTCGGAGAAGGCCAAGGAGGCCGCCTCCCAGTTCACGAAGAAGATGGGCTTCACCGACGTGAAGGTGGCCGCCGCCGAGCGCGCGGCGGACCAGTACACCTTCTTCGTCGTCTACGCCCGCTCCTCCGTGACGCTGGACTACGCGGAGATCGACGTGCCGGAGGTGGTGGTGCGCAAGATGGGGTTCGACGACCTCAACGCGCTCATCAAGGACAAGGTGCGTCGGCGCATCGTCGTCTTCGGCGCGTGCACCGGCACGGACACGCACACGGTGGGCATCGACGCCATCCTGAACATGAAGGGCTACGCGGGCGACTACGGCCTGGAGCGCTACCCCGGCTTCGAGGCGTACAACCTGGGCAGCCAGGTGCCCAACGAGGACCTCATCCGCAAGGCCACCGCGAAGCACGCGGACGCCATCCTGGTGTCGCAGGTCGTCACGCAGCGCGACGTGCACAAGGACAACTCGCGCCAGTTCATCGAGGCGGCGAAGGCGGCGGGCATCCACGGCAAGACGCTGCTGCTGTTGGGCGGGCCGCGCGTGGACCACAAGCTGGCGCTGGAGCTGGGCTTCGACGCGGGCTTCGGGCCGGGCACCAAGCCGTCCGACGTGGCGAACTACATCGTGCACGCGGTGATGAAGAAGGAAGGCACGGAGTCCGCGGACTCCCACTACCAGGGGGAACCCTCGTGAGCACTGGTACGAAGGCGGTCCTGCGGCTGCGCATGGGCAGCCATGACGCGCACTACGGCGGCAACCTGGTGGACGGGGCGCGGATGCTCGGCCTGTTCGGGGACGTGGCCACGGAGCTGTGCATCCGCTCGGACGGGGACGAGGGGCTGTTCCGCGCCTACGACTCCGTGGAGTTCCTGGCCCCGGTGTACGCGGGCGACTTCATCGAGGCGGAGGGGGAGATCGTCTCCGCGGGCAACACCTCGCGGAAGATGCGCTTCGAGGCTCGCAAGGTCATCAAGCCCCGGCCGGACGTGAATGACTCGGCTGCGGACGTGCTGCCGGAGGCGGTGGTGGTGTGCCGCGCTTCGGGCACCTGCGTGGTCCCGAAGGACAAGCAGCGAGGGCAGCGATGAGCAGGCCCATGGTCCTCACCGCCGCCATGGTGGGGGCGGAGACGACGCGCGAGCAGACGCCGTACCTGCCCATCACCGCGGAGGAGATCGCCGAGGACGCGGTGAAGTGCCGCGAGGCGGGCGCGGCGATGGTGCACCTGCACGTGCGCACGGCGGAGGGCAAGCCGTCCCAGGACGCGGAGCTGTTCCGCGCGGCCATCCGGGCCATCCGCGCGCGCACGGACGTGCTCATCCAGGTGTCCACGGGCGGCGCGGTGGGCATGGGCGTGGACGAGCGGTGCGGCGGGCTGACGCTCACCGGCGCGGACAAGCCGGACATGGCCACGCTCACCACGGGCACGGTGAACTTCGGGGAAGAGGTGTTCTGGAACCCGAGGCCGCTGGTGCGCGACATCGCGAAGCGCATCCGCGCCATCGGCCTCAAGCCGGAGCTGGAGTGCTTCGACGTCGGGATGATCGACGAGGCGCGCTACCTGGCGAAGGAGGGGCTGGTGGAGCTGCCGGCGCACTTCGACTTCGTGCTGGGCGTGCCGGGCACGCTCCAGGCGCGGCCGGAGGTGCTGGACTTCATGATCGCCTCGCTGCCGGAGGGCAGCTCCTGGACGGTGGCGGGCGTGGGGCGCCAGCAGCTGCCGTTCGTGGACGAGGCCGCGAAGCGCGGCGGCAACGCGCGCGTGGGCCTGGAGGACAACATCTACCTGTCCAAGGGCGTGCTCGCGAAGGGCAACTTCGAACTGGTGGCGGAGGCCGCGAAGCGGGTCCGCGCCGCGGGCCGTGAGGTCGCGACCCCGGAGCAGGCCCGGCAGCTCCTGCGGCTGGGCTGAGGACGCCGCGCGCGGTGCCACCCCGTGAGGCCCGGGAGCGGACGACGCCCCGGGCCTTCGTGTCTCGGGGGCGCTCGCGCCCGCGTGGGCGCCTCGCGTGGAGGATGCCGCTCACGCGCGAGGGAGGTGGGGCATCCGGGGCCGTTCAGGCAGCCCAGGCCCAGCCCACGTGACCATCCGGGCGCACCAGCAGGCCCCCCACGCCTTCGAGGCGGCCCCCGCGCCCCACGCAGCCGCGTGCGCGCAGCGTCGTCACGTGCGAGGGCCAGCCGGGCTCCCAGCGGGGCAGGGGACGCGCGTCGTCCTCGCCCAGGCCCAGCAGCAGCCACCGGCCCGGATGCAGCGCCGCGTAGAGCCGCGCTTCCGCCCCGTCCTGGAGCGAAAGCGCCACGTCGCTCAGGCGCCGGCCACGCCAGTCCGCCAGCAGCGGTGACGTCGCCTCCGGCGCGGGCACGTCCAGCGGCGCGTAGCCCACGTCGAGCGCTCCGATGGTGTCCGCGAGTCGGCGGTTCAGCCCTGGCTCACGGAGCAGGTCGCTCAACAGCGCGCGCAGGGCCAGCGTCTCCCGCGTGGCGCCCATGAGGGCGGTCTGCGCCAGCGTGTTGTGGAGCAGCGCTTCGCCCACGGGGCGGCGCTCGCGCGAGTAGCTGTCGAGCAGGGCGTCCGGCGCGCCGTCCTTCACCACCGCCGCGAGCTTCCATCCCAGGTTCATCGCGTCCTGCATGCCGACGTTGAGCCCCTGGCCTCCCGCGGGGAAGTGGATGTGCGCGGCATCTCCGGCCAGCAGCACGCGCCCCTCGCGGTAGCGCTCCGCGAGCCGCGTCTCGTTCCCGAACCGGGACAGCCACCGGGGCTCGCGCATGCCGAAGTCCGAGCCCGCGATGCGCAGCGTGCTCTCTCTCAGCTCCTCCAGCGTCACGGGCTCGCGCACGGGCACCTTCTCCCGGAGCGGATCACTCACGACGATGCGATGGACGCCCGGCGCCATGGGGACCACCATCACGCCGCCCTGCTCATTCGAGATGCCGAGCGCGGGCTGGGCCGGTGGCGCACCCAACGTCACGTCGCCGAGCACCGCCGTGCGCGTCACGTCCGTCCCTGGGAACGGAATGCCCGAGAGCCGCCGGACCGCGCTCCGCGCCCCGTCCGCGCCCACCACGTAGCGCGCTCGGACCCGGAACGCCCCGGCGTCCGTGGAGCCCTCCAGGTCCACGCCCTCTGCGTCCTGGCGCAGGGCCTCCACCGTGTGGCCGCGCCGCACGGCCACGCCCAGCTCCTTCGCTCGCTCCTCCAGCAGGGCCTCCGTCATCGCCTGCGGCAGGAACAGCGTGTAGGGGAAGCGCGTGTCCAGGACGCTGAAGTCCAGGCGCGTGTCGAGCATCCCGAAGTGCCCCGTGGGCAGCGGCCGCCCCCGCTCCAGGAACCGCCCCTCCAGCCCGCGCAGCGCCAGCACCTCCAGCGAGCGCGGGTGCAGGGTCAGCGCCCGGGACTCGCGCACGGCCTCCCAGCGCCGCTCGAACAGCTCCGCCCGCCCGCCCGCCAGCGCCAGCTCGCACGCGAGCCACAGCCCGGTGGGACCTCCGCCCACCACTGCCACATCGAGGACCTCCGCCATGACGACCTCCGCCCGAAGGCATCAAACTAACGTTGTTAGGGAAAGACTAACGCTGTTAGTTTGTCAAGCCAGCGAGGGCCAGGGTGGGCATGCGAATCCAGCGGGAGCAGGTGGTGGCGGCGGCGTGGACGCTGCTGGACGAGCACGGCCTGGAGGGCCTCACGATGCGCGTCCTGGCGAAGGCGCTCTCCATCCAGGCCCCCTCGCTGTACTGGCACTTCCCAGGCAAGCAGGCGCTGTTGGACGCGATGGCGGACACGCTGGTGCAGGGCGTGGCGCGGACGCTGACGGCGGAGTCGCCGTGGGAGACGGTGGTGCGCACCGTGGCCGAGGAGCTGCGGCGCGCGTTCCTGGCCCACCGGGACGGCGCTCGCGTCTACGCCGGCACCATCGTCGTCTCCGAGCACACGCTGCGCGTCGCCGACACCGTCATCGGCGCGCTGACGCGAGCGGGGCTCGACTCGACGGAGGCGGGCTGGGCGGCGTTCAGCGCGCTGGACTACGTGCTGGGCTTCACCATCGAGGAGCAGGGCTTCGCCTCGCAGGACGCCGAGGCGAAGGAGCGGGAAGGGGCGCTGCGGCAGCTCGCCTCGGTGCGCTATCCGCACGCGGCCGGCGCGGTGGACGCCATCCTGGACCGCGACTTCGATCGCCGGTTCGCCTTCGGGCTGGACCTGCTCGTCGCGGGCATCCGCACGCGGCTGTCCCCGCGGTAGCGCGGCGCTGTCAGGAGCCCGGCGCCCAGCTCGTCCCGCCGCCCGGCACGCAGCGCACCCCCTGACACCGCGCCTCCATCCGGCTGTCCGCCCCGGGCGGCTCGGGCATCATGCCGCGCATCCCTCCCTGTCTAAGGGGAGGCCACGAGGAGCCGCGAAGCGATGGACACGGGACTGCAAGGCAAGGGCGTGCTGGTGACGGGCGGCGCGGGCGGCATCGGCTCCGCGCTGGTGCGGGCGTTCGCGGGCGAGGGCGCGAAGGTGGCGGTGCACTACCACCGCAGCCAGCAGAAGGCGGAGGCGCTCGCGCGCGAGGTGGGCGGGGCGGCCGTGCGCGCGGACCTGACGGTGGAGGCGGACGTGGACGCGCTGGTGCCGCGGGCCGTGAAGGGCCTGGGCCAGCTGGACGTGCTGGTGTGCAACACCGGCGTGTATCCCGCGCCCGACGAGCCGGTGTGGACGATGTCGCTGGAGCGCTGGCGCCGCACGCTGGCGCAGAACCTGGACAGCGTGTTCCTGAGCTGCCGCGCCTTCCTGCGCCACGTGGAGACCACCGGCACGGGCAGCATCGTCATCATCAGCTCCACCGCGGGCCTCTTCGGCGAGGCAGGCCACACGGACTACGCGGCGGCGAAGGGGGCGCTCGCGGCGGGCTTCGTGAAGAGCCTGAAGAACGAGCTGCACCGCATCGCGCCCATGGGCCGGGTCAACGTGGTGTGCCCGGGCTGGACGGCGGTGGAGCGCAACCGCGACACGCTGGAGGACCCGCGGTTCGTGGGCCGCGTCACGCGGACGATGCCGCTGCGCAAGGTGGGGCAGCCAGAGGACGTGGCGCGCGTCGTGGTGACGCTCGCGTCGGATCGCATCTCCGGGCACGTGACGGGTGAGGTCGTCACCGTGGCCGGAGGCATGGAAGGACGGGTGCTGCATGAAGACTGAGCTGGATGTCCGGACGTACAACCGCGAGGCGTGGAACGGCGAGGTGGGGCGCGGCAACCCGTGGACGGTGCCGGTGTCCCCGGAGGTCATCGCCGCCGCGCGGCGCGGCGACTGGAGCGTGGTGCTCACCCCGAGGCGGCCCGTGCCGCGCGAGTGGTTCGGGGACCTGGAGGGCAAGGACGTGCTGGGCCTGGCGAGCGCGGGCGGCCAGCAGTGCCCGGTGCTCGCGGCGGCGGGCGCGCGCGTCACCGTCTTCGACAACTCGCCCGCGCAGCTGGCGCAGGACCGGAAGGTGGCCGAGCGCGAGGGACTGGCGCTCCAGGACGTGGAGGGCGACATGCGGGACCTGTCCGCCTTCGCCGATGGGAGCTTCGACCTCGTCTTCCACCCGTGCTCCAACTGCTTCGCGGAGGAGATCCTGCCGGTGTGGCGCGAGGCCTTCCGCGTGCTGCGCCCGGGCGGCGCGCTCCTGTCGGGCCTCTGCAACCCGGTGCGCTACCTCTTCGACCCGGTGGAGGAGGAGAAGGGCGTGCTGCGGCTCAAGTACACGATGCCGTACTCGGACTTCACCAGCCTCACGGACGAGGAGCGCCGCCGCTACACCGACAAGGGCGAGCCCATGGTCGTGGGCCACTCGCTGGAGGATCAGCTGGGCGGACAGCTGGCGGCGGGCTTCGTGCTCACCCACCTCTTCGAGGACAAGTACGACGCGAAGGACCTGCTCTCCACGTTCCTGCCCACCTTCATCGCCACACGCGCCGTGAAGCCCTTATCGCGTTCGTGACACAGACTTGCGTTGCGCCTGGCCGTCTCGAAAGCCTACAGATAGAGGTGTCCGGGTCCTCCCGGACTTCCCCCTATCCGTAGGAGTCGTTCATGAAGGTGTCGCTGCGTCTTTCCGCCGTGTTGCTGATGGGTGTGTCGTTGCTGGGCCTGGGCTGTGAGGGTGCGGGCGCGAGGGATCCGCTGAACGCCATCGAGGCGGGCGCGCAGGTGGCGGTGGATCCGTCGCTGGCGGAGGTGAAGCAGGGCGCCGTGGGCGACACGGTGCTGCGCTGCACGCAGCCGCAGGACGGCAGCTACCTGGAGGTCGTGCAGACCGCCACGGGCTACGAGGCGGCCACGGTGTCCGAGGCCTACGACCCGTGGGACTGCCGCTGCACCTACGAGAAGCGCGTGGTGCTGGGGGAGTACACGCGGTGCAACCGCTCCACGGTGGATCCGCGCATCCTGAACTGCTTCCGCATCGAGCCCAGCGGCACGACGGGCAAGGTGGTGCTGTCCACCACGCGCGTGCAGCGCACGCAGATGGTCATCGGCGGCACGCAGACGGTGTCGTACACGGACCTGAGCATCGCGGCCATCAACCAGGACCCGGGCCACACGCCGCGCCAGGACTTCACCTACAGCATGGACGACTGCGAGTAGCCGGCGGTCCTCCGGAGGCGATTTAACCTTCGGCGGGCTCCGGGGTCTTGAGTGTCAGAGCGCGACGGGAGGCGGGCCTGCACGGCTGCTCCCGGAGCGTTTTGACCTGAACCCGGAGTCCACACACCATGTCGCTCAAGTCCATGCTTCGCGGTACCGCCGTCGCCTCGCTGCTGTTCGCCGTGCCCGTGTTCGCCCAGGCCGTCGCGCCGTCCGACACCGCCAACAAGGCGGGCCCGTGCGAGGGTCGCCGGGGCCGCCACGGCGGGGGCCACAAGTTCGGCCACATGGAGCACCGGCTGGACAAGCAGGTCGCCGAAGGGCGCCTGACGCAGGCCCAGGCCGACAGCTTCAAGGCGGAGGCGAAGCAGCTCCACGAGGAGATGAAGGCCGCGCGCGCCTCCAACAACGGCCAGGTGGACGAGGCCACGCGCGCGCAGTTCAAGGAGCGCCGCAAGGCCCTGAAGGAGAAGATCAAGGCCGCGCTGGCGCCCACGCAGCAGGGCGCGTGAGGTCCCCGCCGTGAATGGGGGACGTGACGCGAGGGCCCCGGCCGGCACAGACTGACCGGGCCCTTTCGTCCACGGGAGTCCCCATGCTTCGCAGCCTCCTCGTCGCCCTCGTCGCCCTGACCGCCGGCTGCCGCGCGCACCCTGGCGCGACGCAGGCCCCGGTGGACGCGCAGGCCCCGGCGGAGTCGCCGGTGGCGCTGGTGGCGGACGAGGAGCTCCAGCGCGTGCAGCGGCGCGCGCGGTACATCGTCGAATCGGAGAAGGGCGCCATCCGCGCCACGGACCTGCTGCTCGCGCGCCCGGACCTGGACCGCACGCGGATGCACAGGTTCTTCACCGTGCCGCGCGGCAACGCCTGGTACGCCGTCTTCGGCCGCTTCAACTCCGAGGACGCGTTCGTCCCCGCGTATGCGTACCGCGCGCCCATCGAGTTCTCCGGCGAGATGGAGGACTTCCCCGTCGAGTCCCTCCCGGAGGGCATGGACGCCCTGGCCCGCGCGGTGAACGCCGCGTGCGAGCGCGTCTTCCAGGTGCATGGCCGCAGGCAGCTCAACCCCGTCGTGGTGGAGGAGGACGGCGGCATCACCGTCTACGTGCTCCAGGGCTTCGACGACTCGAACCTGTACCTGCTGGGCGGGGACTTCCGCTTCAAGTTCAGCAAGGACGGCCGCCAGCAGCTCCAGGAGCTGCCCCTGCACCAGGGGCTCATCCCCGTGTCCGTCGCGCCGGACGCGGACGGCGAGCGGCCCGCCTTCTCCGCGCACGCGCACGTGCTCTTCCCGGGGCCGCTGGAGACGGAGCTCGCGCTGGTGATGCTCTATCCCGCGCTGGGCGGCCTCTTCGTGGGCGTGCCGGACCAGGACTGCGTCTACGCGCTGTCGCCGGACGGCACCATCCGCGCGGTGCGCCTGAGCCGCGAGGAGGTCCTCCGGGAGCTTCGGCCGGACGGCATCTTCGCGCCGCCCGAGGAGCTGAACAGCGACCCGGAGTCGGGCGCGGACGTGGCGCTCTGAACAGCTCCCGCCGCCGCAGTGTTGAGCTTCGTTCAGGCCGTGTGTGGACGCATGACATCGCCCACGGGCAGGAGGCCTAAGTTCGCGACCTCACGGGGGGATGACGCGATGCGAGTCCCCCGTGCACTGACAGGAGGACGCGGATGGCCCTGCAGAACGACTACCAGGACGTGCTGGACGTGGCGAAGACCGTGGGCGCGAAGATCGAGACGCGCGAGGAGAACGGAAAGCTCATCATCAAGGGCTCCGTGGACCACGCCTTCGACCGCGACCGCATGTGGGATCAGATCAAGGCGAAGCACCCGAAGTGGAACGATGAGGTCATGGTCATGCTGACCGTGACCCACGACGAGCCCTACGGCCTCCACACCGTGAAGTCCGGCGACACGCTCAGCAAGCTCGCCAAGGACATCTACGGGGACATGAAGCTCTACACGAAGATCTTCGAGGCCAACAAGGATCAGCTCAAGGACCCGGACCACATCAAGGTGGGCCAGATCCTCAAGCTGCCGCCGAAGACGATCGCCAACCGCGCCTGAGGCTTCAGCGCTCGAAGTGCCGGTGGACCGCCACCGCGCGGCCCGCCGGCCCCCGGCTCAAGGGCAGTACGGGCAGTCCACCGACGCCTCGAGCGAGTCGTACACGAGGCAGTTCTGGTCCGCGGCGCTGTCGTTCTTCTGCTGGCAGCGGTGGTTCCACACGGACGCGCACTGCGTGTAGACCTGCGCGTCGCCGGTGGGCCCCTGGTAGGTGGCCGTGCACGTGCCGCCCGAGCTCCCGCCCGACACGGTGCAGGTGTTGGGGTCCGTGTTGCTGGTGCAGCGCATGTCGGAGCAGGCGGTGCCGCTGCCCAGCCACTTGCCCGAACAGCTGGAGGCCCCCGCGCGCTGATCACACAGCACGCGGTTCAGGCTCGAGTCGTAATAGGCGCACGCGCCCTTGCCGCTGCCGCTGGAGCCCCCGGACGGCGTTCCCCAGCTCCAGTCAGGCGACCTCGGCTCGGAGAAGGAGGTCTGGGAGACCATGTCGTCCGTGAAGCCGATGTCCTCGCACGAGTCACCGTCGAAGTAGCCGCAGTAGTCCCAGCTCTCGCACCAGAAGTCGCGGCACTCGTCCTCGGTGTCGTCCGAGCAGAAGTACAGCGTCGAGCCATGGACGCAGGCGCCCTGATCGAGGAAGCACCCTGGCAGGACGAGACCCACGGCGAGGGACAGGAGGACGGCGGACACAACGCCCGCGCGCGGACGAGGGGATGGGGTCATCCGCCGGAATGTAGCTTCAAGCGCTCGGGGAATTCAGCTGGGTCACCGTGACCATGGGCTAGAGCCCGCGCAGGCGAGCAGCCCAGGCGAGGTACGCGCCGCGTGGCTCCTCGAGCGGATCCCGGAAGAGCGAGCGGACGTCGTCGGTGTCCACCTGACCCGCTTCGAAGGCGCGGTAGAGGCTGTCCCCCAGCAGGTAGCCCAGCGCGTGGCTGACGCCGTGGAACAGGCGGTCGCGGCGCAGGGGGAGGAGCTTCACGGCCTCGTCGGGGGCCTCGGACTCCGTGGCCTTGTGGGCGAGGACGAAGGCGGCGATCTGCCGCTCCAGGCCCCGGGCCTCGCCGAAGCGCTTCGCCCACTCCGGGATGCCGGGGCAGGTGCGGCGCGGGTTGATCAGCTTGGAGCCGAAGAAGCCCAGGGCCTCCTCCAGGCAGCGCGCATAGAAGGCCTCGGACGCGCCGCGCGGGGCGTCCATGGCGTCGCCCACGGCGCAGTGGCGCACGAAGTGGGTGGCCTCCTCGGCGGCGTGGTTGAGGGACAGCGACGCGAGGTAGGCCGTGCGCGCGCGGGGGATGTAGCCGCTCTCGCGCGAGAGGATGTGCTTGCGCAGCTGGGACAGCTCCGACTGGGTGAAGCGGCCACGTCGGCGGATGCGGGCGAGCACGTCGCCGTCCGCCGCCGTCGTCACCTCCACCGAGTCCAGCTCGCGGCCCACGGGCACGCCCGCGAGCCCTCCGATGAGCTCCGCCATGTCCCGGAAGCGCTCCGCGGCGCTGCGGTCCAGGAGGGGCGCGTCGTCGCCCTCGGCCTCCAGGTAGTCCAGGAAGCTCTGCTGGCAGAGGACGGGCGAGGCGTTCATCAGGCACAGCGCGCCGTCCGCCAGCTCCACGGCCTCCGCGCTGCCCAGCCGCCCCTCGCGCGCGAGCCGCCACCAGAGGCCCTCCGCGTTCTGGTACACGACGAGGCCCCGGCGCGGGTGGGCCTCACCCAGGGCGCGCTCCACCTGCGCGGGCAGGTGGCAGGGCGCGGCGTGGAACTGGCCCACCAGCACCATCACCAGGGGGACGTCCTCCGCGCGGGCCACGCGGGCGATGCGCTCCGCGGCGAAGGCGTCACGCAGCGCGAGCGAGCGCTCGCCCTGGGCCCGCCGGTCGATGGCGGCCACCTGGAGCTTGAGGCGCTTCGCGAAGGCCAGCACCGCGCGGATGCCGGCGCCGGGACCGAAGCCCGGGGTGGGGCCGTGGCCCAGCCGGGCCATCAGGGTGCGCTCGGGCATCCGGCCCGCGAGGTACGCGTCGAGCGCCGCCTGGTGACGGCCCTCCACGCACTCGAGCGCGAGGACGACGCGGCGCCCGGAGGCGAGGGCGCGCTCGACGAGCTCCAGGTAGGTCTGCTGGGCCAGTGGCAGCGTGTGGTAGTCGCCGACGTAGACGAGGTCCGACGCCGCGATGCGCTGGTGCACGTGGTGCAGGGGGACCACGCGCTGATAGGTGCTCGTGCGCCGGCGGTAGCGGGCCTCGTAGGCGCGGAAGGCTTCGGTGCGGCCCTCGACCACCCGGGCAATCTGGGCGCGTTGACGGCGGAAGAGGGCGAGGTGAAGGGCAAGCGACGCGCGCATGGAGCGGCAGGCACCGTCGCATGCGCTCGCGGGGGCGGCAAAAAATCAGCGGGATGTGACAGGGGTGGTGGCTTGACTCGCACCGCCCTGCAACGGACCATCGTCTCCAATCTTGCAGACCGTTCTTCCTCGCACGCTCATCCTCTGTGTCGCGGTCTTCGCCGCGGCCCCCGTCCACGCGCAGGAGGCCGCGCTGTTGCACGCTGCGCCGCCTCGCGCCGAGGCCCGGCAGCCCCTCCAGTTGGATGCGACGCTGGTGGATGGCGGCAGGGTGCTGGAGCTCTTCGTCCGCTATCGTGGACCGGGAGAGCCGTACGTCCAGGTCCCCATGGAGCGGCAGTACGGGGACCTGTACCGCGCGCTGATCCCCGCCGAGCACATGGTGCCCCCCGGCGTGGAGTACTTCGTCGAGGCGGCCATGGTGGACGGAGCGCGCACGCCGCTCTTCATGTCCGCGCTCCGGCCCGCGAGGGTGATGGTGGGGACGCAGCCCGCGGAGCCTCCGCCGGGCCGTGCGTCGCCGGGCCGCAGGGGGGCCCGTGAGCCTCCGAGGTCCGCACCCGAAATCGATGCGTTCGCGCCGCCGTCGGCGGCAGGGGAGGGCAACGACGCGGGAGGCGCATCGGCTTCGCCCCCGGCCTCAGGCACGGATTCCCGGGCTGCGACCCGGCCGGGAGCCGCTGACTCCCGCGCAGCGAGCACTCCGGATGGCACGGACCCGCGCGCCTCCACGCATGCGAATGGTCCGGACTCGGCCGAGCCGGGCCGCACGGATGGCACGGGCTCACGCGCCGTGAACCGCGCGGATGCGTCCGACCCGCGCGCCCCAACCCGCGTGAACGGGACGGACCCGCATGCCTCGAGCCGCACGGATGGCGCGGACCCGCGGGCCCCGCGCCGCGCGGACGCGTCCGACCCGCGCGCCTCCACCCGCACGGGCGGTCCGGATGCACGGGCGCCCGGCCGTGCGGACACCCAGGGCTCACGGGCTCCGGGCGACTCCGATGACGCCATGGCCGCGCTCAACGCGGACCTCCCTCCAGACACCCGCTCCGACTCCCGCGCGTCGCCTTCCTCCCGCTCCACCATGGATGACGACCTGGCGCTCTACAGCGCGGAGGACGTGCTGGCGGTGACGACCCTCCAGGAGGAGGCCGTGCGCACCGTGCCGGCCATCGGCGCGTCCTTCAACCGCGCGCAGATGATCGCCCTGGGCGCCCGCACCGTGGCGGACGTGCTGGACGTGGTGCCCGGTGTGTCCGTCAGCCGCGACGTGCAGGGCTTCCACCGCACCGCCATCCGGGGCCTGCGCAACGACGCGGAGGTCCTCTTCCTCCTCGACGGCCACCGCCTCAACAACTTCTACGACGGCAAGGCGCTGATGAACCTGCCGGTGGAGAACCTGGAGCGCATCGAGGTCATCCGCGGCCCCGGCTCCGCTGTCTACGGCGCGGGCGCCTTCCAGGGCGTCGTCAACCTCATCACGAACCACGCGGACGGCGTGCGCGGCGCCATCACCACCGGCGGCGTCCCCCGCGACGATGGCCGCCTCGCGCTCGCCACCGATGGCCACCTGTCCGCCGCGCACACCACCGGCGACCTGCGCCTGTTCGCGGACCTGGACCTGTGGAGCCAGGAGGGAGGCTCGCTCGTCGTCAGCCACGACGCGCTCGACGACGAGGCCGTGGCCCAGGGGCTGCGCGACGTGGAGCAGCCGGCGGGCAGCACCCGCGACGGCCGCTTCCTCCTCAACGCGGGCGGGGGCGTGTCCTACGGCCTGGACAGCGCCGGCCGCGTGGGCGTCACCGCGCGCTACCTCACGGAGAAGCGGGACGCGCTCGTCGGCCTGTTCGACACCGTGGGCAACGACTCGCGGCTGTCCTGGGACGTGCTCCTCGCGGACCTCACCTGGGAGCGGCCCCTCGCCGACGGCGGCCAGGTGCGCGCCCGGCTGGGGTTCGATCAGCAGTCCACCGACCGCCTGTTCCAGCTCACCCCCCACGACTTCCGCACCGGCGCCGGCGCGGAGCGCCTCTTCCCCGACGGCCTCCGCGAGCAGACGCAGGTCACCGTGCGCACCGTGTCGGGCGCCGTGGACGCGGACCTCGCGCTGGCCAAGGAGAACCACCTCACGCTGGGCTTCGTCGCCGAGCAGCAGTCCCTGTCCCGCTACGACTACACCACCAACTACACGCTCGACGGCCGCCTGCGCCCCAGCCCCGCCGCCCCCGAGGGCCTGGTGGACCTCACGCAGGGCGCGGCCGCCCGCCGCCTCAGCCTGGGCCTGTCCGCGCAGGACCAGTGGACCGTGCTCTCCGCGCTCACGCTCACCTTCGGTCTGCGCCTGGACGCCATCCAGCTACCGGACGCGGACGCGGCTGAGGGCGTGCTCGACACGAGCAAGATGGTGGTGCGCGTCAACCCGCGCGTGGGCCTGGTCGTCGCCGCGTCGGACGCGCTCGTGCTCAAGGCGCTGTACGGCCGCGCCTTCCGCGCCCCCACGCCCCAGGAACTGGTCGAGCGCATCCCCGACACCACCTACAACCAGGGCCGCTTCGAGGGAAACCCGCTCCTGCAGCCCACCACCGTGGACACCTTCGAGCTGGGCATGGACCTGGTCCAGGCCGCGGGCGACACCCGCGTGCGCGTGCGCGCCAACGCCTTCCTCCAGAACTTCGCCTCGCCCATCACCCCGGTGGACACCAGCGGCAACATCGTCCCCCTGCGCAACCGCGAGCTGGGCGTGCGCGTGTACGGCGTGGAGGCGGAGGCCCGGCTGGAGGCGTCGAAGCGCGCCGCCGCGTGGGTCAACGCCAGCCTGTCGCGCGCGCAGGACCTGGAGCTGCCGGACCAGTCCCGCCTGCTCACGGACGTGCCCCAGGCGCGCTTCAACGCGGGCGTGTCCATGCCGCTGGGCGACTGGCTGAACCTGGACGTGGTGGTGCGCTCCGGCGCCGAGCGCCGCAACAACAACCGCTCCACGCTGGAGCTCATCCGCCGCTACCAGATTCCCGCCTACAGCCTCATCACCGCGCAGCTGCGCACCGAGCCCATCTGGGAGCACTTCGAGGTGACGCTCTTCGCGCAGAACCTCTTCGACCACGACCTGCGCGACGACGTGCCCCGGCCGGACCGCCTCACCGGCCTGCTGCCGCGCGAGGGCGTGTCCGGCTACCTCACCCTGAGGGCCTTCTACTGATGGATCGCCGCCACCTGACCGCCGCGCTCGCGGCACTCGCGCTGCTGCCCGGGTGCCTCGCCTACAACGACTCCTGCGCCCCCCTGGTGGACGATCCCGACGCCATCGTCGGCTACCTGGGCGAGGAGGTGCAGCTGGGCTCCGCCTTCACCCGCCACGACAACAACGCGCTGGGGCAGCTGGCCGCGGACGCGTTCCTCCACGCGGAGGACGGCGCCTCGAAGCCCACCGACCTGGGCATCATCAACGGCGGCTCGCTGCGCGACGAGGGCCTGTGCGTCACCCGCACGTCCCTGCGCACGGGGCCGCTCACCGACGGCGTCCTGCACGAGGTCATCCTCTTCGAGAACCTCGTCGTGACGGTGGACCTCACGGAGAAGCAGCTGGTGGACCTCTTCGAGCACTCCGTGGAGGCGCTGGCCGTGGAAGGGCAGGCCATCGTGTCGCCGTCCGGCGCGTTCCTCCACGTGTCCGAGGGCACCACCCTGCGCGTGGACTGCTCGCGTCCCGTGGGCCAGCGGGTGACGGCGCTGCGGGTGCGCGGGCGCGACGTGGCCATCCCCGCGCGCGACGACGCGTCCATCCGCTACCGCGTGGCGATGTCCACGTTCCTGCTGAACGGAGGGGACGGCTACGGGAACATCCTGGGCAATGTCGGACAGGACCCGGACCGCAACCCGGTGACGGCGCGCAAGCTGGGCGGCACGGACGCCAACATCGCGGCGGCGTACATGAAGAGCACGTACCCCAGCCCGGTGCAGGCCCTGAAGGAGGCCCCACGCGTCGTGTTCGAAAGCTGTGCCCGGCCCGCCCGGCCCACCCCGCGCTGACAGCGCGCGCGGATGCGAGGCTTGCGGGGGCCGGGGCGGACGGTGCCCTACTGCTTGGAGGGCTCGTCCGAGGAGGCCGGGGCGCTGGTCGTCACCGCCGCCGGAGCGGAGGTGGCGGTCTGCGCCGCGGCGGCCACCGGCCGTGGAGGCAGGGGGCCCAGCACGTCATTGACCGAGGGCATCCGACGGATGTCAGCGCGGGCGACCTTCCACGCCTGCTGGACGATCCACGACAGGGAACGATCCTGTCGGGTCGCCTCGCGCTGGATCTCTTCCAGCATGTCCTCGGGGAAATAGAGGGATTGCTTGCGGTGATCCGTGGTGGCCATTGCCCTGTCTACGGCCTTTCTTCGCGCGGGTCATTGCGCTCGTCGCCCGTGACGTCATTGACGGCGGGGAATGACTTGATGCGGTCGCGGGCGATCTTCCAGGCCTGCTGCACCACCCATGAGAGGGAGCGGTCCTGCCGGTTCGCCTCCTCCTGGATCTCCTTCAGCATCTCCTCGGGGAAGTACAGCGACTGCTTGCGCTTGTCGGTGCCTGCCATGCCTGGGTCTCCGGGGCGGATTCGAGGTGACGACCTGAACACACCGGAGCGGTTATCCGACAGACTCCCTGAAGGGTCAACGGTTTCGGAGCACTCAAGCGTGCGCCCGCGCGCTGAACGCTCCGCTTCCGACAATGCGTGGCAAGTGAAAAAAGAGAAACGCCCCGGCCTCCGCGAGGGAGACCGGGGCGCTTCGGAAAGAGGGACCGCCGGGAGCGAATCTCCAAGCGGCCCCGTGGGCCCAGAGGGGGAGGGGGGGGACCCCTAGGCCCAACGTCATGAAGTCCAGAACGTCCGACCAACAACCGCGAGGCGCCGTTCTATTTCCGCCCCGCGTCCTTCTGTTGTGGGAATCATGGAATGTCTTCCCACGCCTTCCGGCCACCGCGACTCTGTAACCCGGCCATCTGACACTCCATTCCGGACCTGGGCGCCATGCCTCGCGCGTCTCCTGCACGTCCCTCGCTGACCGCCGCGCTCGCCCGCTCCTATGCCGAGCAGGGCGCCCGCTCGCGCTCGGTGCTGCTCGCGGTGTCCGGAGGCGCGGACTCCACCGCGCTCCTCGTCGGGACGGCGCGCGTGCGCGAGGCGCTGGCGCTGCGCGTGGAGGTGGCCACGGTGGACCACGGCCTCCGGCCTGAGGCCGCGGGGGAGGTGACCTCCGTCGTGGGGCTGGCCTCGCGCCTGGGCCTGACCTGCCACGTCCGGCGGCTGGCGCTGGGACCCGGGGCGGGCCTGGAGGCGCGGGCGCGCGAGGCGCGCTACGCGACGCTGGAGGCCCTGCGGAAGGAACTCGGGCTGGACTTCGTGGCCACCGGCCACACGCTCGACGACCAGGCGGAGACGCTGCTGATGCGCCTGTCCCGGGGGGCGGCGCTCCGGGGCGCGCGGGCCATCCACGCGCGCGCCTCCACGCTCCTCCGCCCGCTGCTCGCGTGCTCGCGCGAGGACGTGCTCGCCTTCCTGGCCGCCGAGGAGGTGGGGTTCGTGCGCGATCCGATGAACGCGGACCCCTCCTTCTTCCGCACGCGCGTGCGCCGGGACGTGCTGCCCGCGCTGAACCGCGCGGCGGGCTTCAGCACCGTGGAGCACCTGGCCACCTTCGCGCGGCTCGCCTCGGAGGACGAAGCCCTGCTCGCCGGGCTGGCGGACGCGGCGTGGGAGCGGCTGGCGCTGCCGGGCGGGGGGCTGGAGGCCGTGGGGCTCCGCGCGCTGGAGCCGCCCCTGGCGCGCCGCGTGCTCGCCCGGCTGCTGGGCGCGGCGGGCGCGCGGGTGGACCACGCCACGCTCGAGCGCGGACGCGAGGTGGTGGCTCGCGGGGGCGCCATGCCGCTCAGCGGCGGCCTCCTCCTCAAGGCCACCGGCGGCCGGGTGCGCTGCGTGGGGGCGCGGCGGGACGCGGCGCCCGCGCCGCTCGTGCTCGAGGGGCCGGGGGCGCGGGGCGACTTCGGCGCGTGGCGCTTCCAGGTGGCGGAAGGAACGCCGCCCCCAGGTGTGTTGGCCCTGGGATTGGAAGCGGAGACGGCATGGCCCCTCACGGTGCGTTCGAGGACCCAGGGCGACCGCATCCGGACGCGCGCGGGCCACCGCAAGGTGCAGGACGCCCTGGTGGATGCCCGCGTTCCCTCGGAGGCGCGCGACGCTCAACCCGTGGTGGTGGACGCGCGCGGCGAAGCGCTGTGGCTTCCCGGCGTCCTGCCGCGCTCCAGCGAGCCCCGCGCCGCTTCGCGCGAGGGGTCTTCCCGACAGTCGCTGTGGGCCCTTCCGCCGCCCACGAGCGAACGAAAGACCCCTCCGTTATAGAGTCGATGCCTCGAATCGAGGGGATGGTCGCGGTCCCCTAAATAGTTGAGGGCTTTTTGCTGTTGCTGATACGGTCCGTCGCTGGCCTGCACACGGGCGGGCGCCGGGCACATGACGAACTCCGCCAGGGTTTCTCCTGGCACGGCCCTCATCCCGCCGAGTACCGAAAGGGCAGCTGAAACGTGCGTTCGACCTACAAGACCATCGGGCTCTGGGTCATCCTGATCGTCCTCTTCGTCGCCTTCTACAATTTCTTCTCCCAGGGCAACGAGCAGGTGCAGGAACCGACCTTCACCCAGCTTCTGACCAAGGTGGAGGAGAAGAAGGTCCGGGCCGTCTCCGTCAAGGGCAACACCTACTCCGGCACGTTCAGCGACTCGAACGACAAGTTCCGGACGACGGGTCCCGCGCCGGACGTGGCCGTGCTCAACCAGCTCCGCGCCTCCGGCGTGGACGTGAAGTACGAGCGCGAGGAGCAGAACAGCCTCTGGCTGACCATCCTCGGGCAGTGGATGCCCGTCGTCTTCCTGTTCCTGTTCTTCATCTTCTTCATGCGCCAGCTCCAGGGCGGCAGCGGCAAGGCGATGACGTTCGGGAAGTCCAAGGCCAAGCTCCTCAGCGAGAGCCACAACAAGGTCACGTTCGCGGACGTGGCCGGCGTGGACGAGTGCAAGGAGGAGCTGGAGGAGATCGTCGCCTTCCTCAAGGACCCCAAGAAGTTCACCAAGCTGGGCGGCCGCATCCCCAAGGGCGTGCTGATGATGGGCCCCCCGGGCACGGGCAAGACGCTGCTCGCCCGCGCGGTGGCCGGCGAGGCGGGCGTCCCGTTCTTCTCCATCTCCGGCTCGGACTTCGTGGAGATGTTCGTGGGCGTCGGCGCCAGCCGCGTGCGCGACCTCTTCGAGCAGGGCAAGAAGAACGCCCCCTGCATCATCTTCATCGATGAAATCGACGCCGTGGGCCGCCACCGTGGCGCGGGCCTGGGCGGCGGTCACGACGAGCGCGAGCAGACGCTCAACCAGCTGCTGGTGGAGATGGACGGCTTCGAGTCCAACGACGGCGTCATCCTCATCGCCGCCACCAACCGTCCGGACGTGCTGGACCCGGCGCTCCAGCGCCCGGGCCGCTTCGACCGCCGCATCATCGTCCCCCGCCCGGACCTCAAGGGCCGCCTGGGCGTGCTGAAGGTGCACACCCGCCGCGTGCCGCTGGCCCCGGAGGTGGAGCTGGAGGTCATCGCCCGCGGGACGCCCGGCATGACGGGCGCGGACCTGGAGAACCTGGTCAACGAGTCGGCCCTGATGGCCGCGCGCCAGAACAAGGAGCGCGTGGACCTGGCGGACTTCGAGCAGGCGAAGGACAAGGTCTTCATGGGCCCGGAGCGGCGGTCCATGATCATGACCGACAAGGAGAAGCGGAACACGGCCGTCCACGAGGCCGGCCACGCGCTCCTGGCCAAGCTGCTGCCCGGCTGTGATCCGCTGCACAAGGTCACCATCATCCCGCGCGGTCAGGCCCTGGGCGTCACCTGGAGCCTGCCCACCGAGGACAAGGTGAACGGCTACCGCAAGCAGATCCTCGACCAGATCACCATGGCCATGGGCGGCCGCATCGCCGAGGAGCTCATGTTCAACGAGATGAGCAGCGGCGCGGCGAACGACATCGAGCGTGCGACGGAGACGGCGCGCGCCATGGTGTGCCGCTGGGGCATGAGCGAGAAGATGGGCCCGCTGGCGTTCGGCAAGAGCGACGGTGAGGTCTTCCTGGGCCGCGACTTCAACGCGTCCAAGGACTACTCGGAGGACACCGCCCGGCAGATCGACGCGGAGGTCCGCAGCATCGTGGTGGGCTGCTACAACCTGGGCAAGCAGCTGCTCACGGACAAGCTGGACGTGCTCCAGCGCGTGTCCGACGCCCTGGTGGAGTACGAGACGCTCGACGCGGAGGACGTGAACATCATCCTCCAGGGTGGCCAGCTCACCCGCGAGCGCCCGGCGCCGCGCATCAGCTCCACGCCGAAGCCGACGGAGAAGAAGGACAAGCGGAAGATCCTCGACGCGCTCGAGGGCCTGCCCAACATGGAGCCGAAGAAGGCGTAGCGCCTCTGGGGGTTCCCTCCTGAAGTGACGAAGGCCCTCCCCGCTTCACGGGGAGGGCCTTTTCCGTTTTCGTCACGGCCTGCTATCCAGGGGGGATGGGGCCGGTCGACCTGGGGTTCGCCACCGCCTCCATGACTCTCCGCAGGGGACCCGAACGTGCTGCGTGCCCGCCTCATCTCGCGAGACCGTCCTGACGACCTGTCACTCGTCCTGCGTCGTCTGAACCTGTCGCCCCGCTTGCGGGAGCACCTGACGCGCGAGCTGGGCCACGCGCACGTGCTCATCACCGGGGGCCGCCCCTCCTACGAGGAGGAGCTGGTGCCGCCGCACGGCTCCAGGGAGCGGGAGAAGCTGCCCACCTGGACGGCGGGCGGCCACCTGGACCATCCCGGCGAGGCGCTCCTGTCCGGCAGCCGCCAGCAGTTCGACCGGCTCATCATGCTCGCCCGCAAGTCCCCGCGCACGGACGGCCTGGCGCGCGCGCTGGAGGAGGCGCTGGCCCCCCAGGTCGTGCCGGCGCTGGCCCTGAGCGGACGCCGGTTCGAGTGGGGCTCGCGCACGTACCTCATGGGCGTGGTGAACGTCACGCCGGACAGCTTCTCCGACGGCGGCAGCCTCCCGGACGCGGACAGCGCGGTGGAGCACGCGCTGCGGCTGGTGGACGCGGGCGCGGACATCGTCGACGTGGGCGGGGAGTCCACCCGGCCGGGCTCGCTGCCGGTGTCCGCGGACGAGGAGCTGTCGCGCGTCCTCAAGGTGGTGGAGGGCATCAAGCGCCGCTGCACCGTGCCCATCTCCGTGGACACCACGAAGGCGGCGGTGGCCAGGGAGGTGCTCAAGGCGGGCGCCCACCTCATCAACGACGTCACCGGCTTCCACTCGGACCTGGCGCTGCCCGGCGTGGTGGCCGCCGCGGGCGCCGCGTGTTGCCTGATGCACACCCAGGGGATGCCCCGGACGATGCAGGAGTCCCCCCGCTACGAGGACGTGGTGGGCGAGGTGATGGACTACCTGGAGGAGGGGATCTTCCAGGCCACCGAGGCCGGCATCCCGCGCGAGCGCATCCTCCTGGATCCGGGCATCGGGTTCGGCAAGACGCTGGAGCACAACCTCTTCCTCCTGCGCCGCCTGGAGGAGCTGCGCGGGCTGGGGCAGCCCCTGCTGGTGGGCACCAGCCGCAAGTCCTTCCTCGGGACGCTGGCGGGCGGCAAGGGCCCCCAGGAGCGCCTGGCGGCCACCCTGGGCTCCGTGGCGGCCATGGCCATCATGGGGGGCGCGGACGTGGTCCGCGTGCACGACGTGGGCGAGGTCCGGGACGCGCTGGCCGTGGCGGACGCCATCCGGCGGGCCCGGGGCGGCGGGGACCTGTACGGCGGATGACGGGCGCAAGCCCGCGCGTCGCGAACGGGCCCGTTCCGCCTGCCCGGGTGCTTGCCTGGGTGGCGCCGCATCCCTAGCTTCGGGCGCACGTGCCGGACGGGGTATAAGCCCCGGACGTGAGTGGCCGGAGCCCTTCCGGCAATGGGAAAGGTGGAGCGGCACACATGGCGTACAGGATGGGCATGCCCCTCAAGGAAGCGCAGAAGACGGAGCGGCTGTTCGGCACGGACGGCGTCCGTGGCGTGGCCAACGTCTATCCGATGACGGCCGAGGTCGCGATGAAGCTGGGCCGCGCCCTGGCGTACCTCATCCGCAACGGTCCGCACCGCCACCGCGTCATCGTGGGCAAGGACACGCGCCTGTCCGGGTACATGCTGGAGCAGGCCTTGGCCGCCGGCCTCATCTCCATGGGCGTCGACGTGGAGCAGGTGGGCCCGCTGCCCACGCCCGGCATCTCCAACCTCACCACGTCCATGCGCGCGGACGCGGGCGCGGTGATCTCCGCGTCCCACAACCCGTACCAGGACAACGGCATCAAGTTCTTCTGGCGCGACGGCTTCAAGCTGCCGGACGAGACGGAGGCGAAGATCGAGGAGCTGGTCTCCAGCGGAGAGATCGACAACATCCGCCCCACGGCGACGAAGATTGGCCGGGCCATCCGCCTGGACGACGCGCGCGGCCGCTACATCGTCTACCTGAAGGCCACGTTCCCCCGCGAGCTGACGTTGGAGGGGATGACCATCGTGGTGGACTGCGCCAACGGCGCGGCGTACCGCACGGCGCCGGCGGTGCTGGAGGAGCTGGGCGCGAAGGTCATCGCGCTGGGCGTGTCCCCGGACGGCAAGAACATCAACCACAAGTGCGGCGCGCTCCACCCGGAGGGCCTGGCCAAGGCGGTGGTGAAGCACGGCGCCCACCTGGGCGTCGCGCTGGACGGTGACGCGGACCGCCTCATCGTGGTGGACGAGAAGGGCAACGTCGTGGACGGCGATGCCATCATGGCCATCTGCACGGGCGAGCTCGTCGCGCGCAAGGAGCTGAAGAAGAAGACGCTCGTCGCCACGGTGATGAGCAACATCGGCCTGGAGCGCGCGGTGTCCCGGTGGGGCGTGAAGGTGGCCCGCACGCGCGTGGGCGACCGGCACGTCGTGGATGAGATGCGCCGCAACGGCTACAACCTGGGCGGTGAGCAGAGCGGCCACCTCATCTTCCTGAACCACACCACCACGGGCGACGGCACGCTCGCGGCGCTCCAGCTGCTGGCCGTGATGTGCCGCCAGCAGAAGCCGCTGTCGGAGCTGGCCGCCATCTTCCAGCCGGTGCCGCAGACCCTGCTCAACGTCGTGGTGAAGCAGAAGCGCGAGCTGGGCGAGCTGCCCACGGTCATGAAGGCCATCAAGAACGTGGAGCAGAAGCTGGGCAGCGCCGGCCGCGTGCTGGTGCGCTTCTCCGGCACGGAGCCCAAGGCCCGCGTGCTGATTGAAGGCGAGGACGCGGCGCGCAACGAGGCATACGCCCGCGAAATCGTCGAGGCGCTCTCCAAGGCGCTCAACGGCTAGCGACAGCGGTTGACTTCCGGGCGCCGGCCACGAATAGAGGGGCCGGCGCGGGCCCGGGCCTTCGGACAATCCCGCACCGCGCCAGCGCAAGGAGCGGGACGATGGGACAGCGACTGGGTGTCAACGTGGATCACGTGGCGACGCTGCGGCAGGCGCGGCGCACCGTGTATCCGGATCCCGTGACGGCCGCGGCGATGGCGGAGCTGGCCGGCGCCCGGCAGATCACCATCCACCTGCGTGAGGACCGGCGCCACATCCAGGACCGCGACCTGCGCATCCTCCGGGAGACGGTGCAGACGCTCCTGAACCTGGAGATGGCCGCCACCGCGGAGATGGTGAAGATCGCCTACGAGTACAAGCCGGACGTGGTGACGCTCGTCCCCGAGCGGCGCGAGGAGCTCACCACCGAGGGCGGCCTGGAGGTGGCCGGCCAGCGCGAGTCCATCGCGAAGATCATCAAGAACCTCAAGGACGGGGAGATCGCCGTCTCGTTGTTCATCGACCCGGACCTGGACCAGGTGCGCGCGGCGCACAAGGTGAACGCGGACCGGGTGGAGCTGCACACGGGCCGCTACTGCGAGGCGCGCAACGAGAAGGAGCGCGCGCGGGAGCTGGCGCGCATCGTGGACGCGGCCAAGGCGAGCGCCAAGCTGGGCATGGGCGTGGCCGCCGGCCACGGGCTCAACTACGACAACGTGCAGGACATCGCGCGCATCCAGGAGATCGACGAGCTGAACATCGGCCACGCCATCGTGGCGCGCGCGGTGCTGGTGGGCTTCGAGCGCGCGGTGCGCGAGATGCTCGAGCTGATGCGCGACCCGGGGTAGGACCGTATGCCCATCGTCGGCCTGGGGTTGGACCTCTGCTCCATCGAGCGCATCCAGCGCATCCTCGACGGTCCGCGCGCGGACGCGTTCCTGAAGCGCGTCTACACGGACGGCGAGCGGGCGTACTGCGCGCCCCGGCACGACGCGGCCAGCGCGTACGCGGCGAGGTTCGCGGCGAAGGAGGCGCTGGTGAAGGCGATGGGCGTGCCTCCGGGCGTGAAGTGGCGGGACATGGAGGTGGTGCGCGAGGGCGGCCCGCCGCGCTTCGTGCTCTCCGGGGTGGCCCGCGAGGTGATGGAAGCGCGAGGATGGGAGGCGATGCTCGCGCTCACCCATGATGCCGGCGTGGCCGCGGCCACGGTGGTGCTCCAGACGAAGTAGGGAGGGAGGAACCCATGCAGCGCGTGCTCACCGCGAACCAGATGCGAGAGGCCGAGAAGGCCGCCCAGGACCAGCACGGGATGCCGTCCGGGTTGTTGATGGAGAACGCGGGCCGCGCGCTCGCGGAGGCCGCCCGAGGCGTCGCGGGCCCGGGGGGGCGCTTCACGGTGCTCTGCGGCCCCGGCAACAACGGCGGGGACGGCCTGGTCGCCGCGCGCTTCCTCCTGGAGGGCGGCGCCCGGGTGGTGGTGTCGCTGGTGGGGGACCCCGGCAAGCTCACCTCGGAGGCGAAGCGCAACCTCCAGGCGCTGGAGGGCTTCGGTGAGTCGCCGCGCGCCTTCGAGGCGCTGCCGGAGGCGGGCCCGGGGGACGTGGTGGTGGACGCCCTCTTCGGCACGGGCCTGAAGCGCGCGCCGGAGGGCGCCTTCGCGGACGCCATCGGCACGGTCGCGCGGTGGCGGCGCGCGGGGGCGAAGGTGGTGGCGGCGGACGTGCCGTCGGGCCTCCAGAGCGACACGGCGGAGCCCTACACGCCGTGCGTGGAGGCGGACGTCACGGTGGCCTTTGGCTTCGTGAAGCCCGCGCACGAGCTGGAGCCTGGCGCGTCGCTGTGCGGCGAGGTGCGGCGCGTGGACATCGGCCTGGGCGGCGAGTCCTCGCGCGCGGTGTCCGGCGCGGAGTTGTTCCGGGTGGAGGAGAAGGACGCGCGGGAGGCGCTGCCCAGGCGCCGCGCGGACTCGCACAAGGGCACCTACGGCCACGTGCTGGTGGTGGCGGGCAGCCCGGGCAAGACGGGCGCCGCGGCGATGGTGGCCCTGGCCGCGCTGCGCAGCGGGGCGGGGCTCGTCACGGTGGCGACGCGCCCGGAGGCGCTGACGTGGGTGATGGCGCACTCGCCGGAGATCATGGGCCTCCCGCTGCCCGGCGAGGGCCCGCTGGGCAAGGGCGACCTGGAGGCCCTCAAGGCCGCGCTGGAGGGCAAGGACGCGCTGGTGATCGGGCCGGGCATCCCCCGCGGGCCGGAGACGGGCGCGCTGATTGGCGACCTGCTGGCCTCGGTGGAGATGCCCGCGGTGCTGGACGCGGACGCGCTCAACGCCGTCGCGGAGGACCTCAAGGTGCTGAGCCAGGCGAAGGGGCCCGTGCTGCTCACGCCGCACCCCGGGGAGATGGCGCGGCTGTGGGGCCGGACGACGAAGGACGTGCAGGCGCACCGCGTGGGCGTGGCGCTCAACATGGCCACGTCGCTCAACGTGACGGTGGTGCTCAAGGGCTCGCGCACGCTCATCGCGGAGGCGGGCGGGCGCGTGTTCATCAACCCCACGGGCAACGCGGGCATGGCCACGGGCGGCACGGGCGACGTGCTGTCGGGCGTGTGCGGCGCGCTGCTCGCGCAGGGGATCCCGCTGCCCAAGGCCGCGTGGACGGCCGTGTACGCCCACGGGCTCGCGGGCGACCTGATGGCCCGGCAGCGCGGCTTGATGGGCCTCATCGCCACGGACCTGTTGAAGGGCCTGGGCCACGTCTGGGTGCGGTGGGAGCGATGAGCGGCGCGTCGGACGGGCCGCGCGCGCGGACGCCGTGGCGCGTGTCAGCGCGTCGGGCGGGCCGTGCGGGTGGGCCGCGGCCTCGTCGCGGCGCGGAGGTCGCGATGAGCGGCGCGGCGGGCGCGCGGACGCCGTGGCGCGTGTCGTCGCGGCGCGCGGTCGTGCGGGTGGGCCGCGGCCTCGTCGCGGCGCGGAGGTCGCGATGAGCGGCGCGGCGCAGCCCACGCGCTCCTGGCGGCTCGTGTCTCCGTCTCCGGAGGAGACGCACCGGCTGGGCGTGAAGCTGGGGGCGCTGCTCCAGCCCGGGGACTTCGTGGGGCTGATTGGCGACCTGGGCGCGGGCAAGACGCACCTGGCGCGCGGCGTGGCGGAAGGGGCGGGCGTCGCGCGCTCCGAGGTGGCCAGCCCCACCTTCGCCATCGTGTATCCGTACGCGGGCCGCATCCCGCTGTACCACGCGGACCTGTACCGCCTGACGGACTACGACGAGCTGTACGCCACCGGGTTCCTGGACCTGGTGGGCGGCGACCACGCGATGCTCGTGGAGTGGCTGGACCGCATCCCCCAGGCCGCGCCGCGCGACTTCCTGCGCGTCACGCTCCGCCACGAGGGCGAGGAGGCGCGGAGCCTCGACGTGGAGGCCTTCGGCGCGCGGCCCGCGGCGCTGCTCGACGCGTGGCTGGGGTGAGTCAGGCCATGGAGTGCTGAGCCGCGGGCCGCGGATTCAGCACGCCGTCCGCCAGCGTCTGCACCTTCCAGCGGTGGAACACGAGCCGCGCGTCCACGCCCACCACGTCCTCTTCATCCACGGGCACCCAGTGCGGCCCGCCGCACAGCGACTCGCTGGCGACGAGGAACTGCTGGAGCGGCACGCGCGTGTTCTGCCCGCGCAGCACCTCCGGGCAGCCGCTGAGGCCGGAGGAGATGAAGAGGGTGCGGTTGCGGCGCGTGGCCACCATCGCCTCGCCATCCGTGACGAGGAAGTTCATCGCGGAGCGCTCCTTCGGCTCGCGACTTCCCGGCACGTCCGTCATCGCGGACACCAGCGTCATCGTCTCCGCGAGCGCCTGCGCCATCGCCTCCACGCTCACCGTGCCGTCGAGCGGCCCGCGCGCCGACAGCCGCGACAGGAACAGGTAGAAGCAGCGCTCGCTGTCCGTGGTGCCCTTGATGTTCACCCGCAGCTCTGGGTGGATGAGCGCCTCCACGGCGGCCTTGTGCTTCGCGAACTCGCGCAGCGTGCCGTTGTGGACGAAGGACCAGCGGCCGAAGTGGAACGGGTGCGAGTTGCGCAGCTCCACCGCGCCCACGCTGGCCAGGCGGATGTGCGCCACGACCGTGCGCGCGGAGACCTGGCTCGACACGCGCTCGAAGTCGGGGTCGCTGTGCGCGGGCCCTACGCCGTGCGCGACGAGCGGCGAGGAATCCACCCCGTAGGTGGCGATGCCCCAGCCGTCCTTGTGCTCACGCGACTGGATGAGGAGGGAATTCCTCTCCGTGACAAGGGCGGTGTGGACAGCGGCGGGAACGGCACTCCTGAAACCAAATAATCGGCACATGGTGGCAGCTGATCTCTACAACGGCCGGCCCACGACGGAAGTTCCACCTGCCCCCTTGTCCAATGCCGGGTGTTCAGCGGCATCCAATCAGGGGCAGTGATTCATTCGCGCGCGAAACACCACACGTCCGCCCTTCACCACCACGCGCGCGTGACTGACCCCCAGATGATAAGGCAGATGCCGGTAGTCGCGACAGGCGAACACCACCAGGTCGCCCGCGTCACCCACGGCCATCCGCCCCTGCCGTTGCAACCCCAAGCACTGCGCGGCCCCGCGGGTGGCGGCCCAGTAGGCCTCTGCGGCCGACAGGCCGTTCTCCAGGCAGGCGAGCCCCAGCACCAACGCCAGGTTCTCCGTCATGGAGGAGCCCGGATTCACGTTGGAACCCAAAGCAATGTTGACGCCCGCGTCGCGCAGCTTCCGGCCGGGCGCGTAGGGGCGCATGCGCAGGAAGAGGGTGGAGGTGGGTACGAGTACGGCGGTGACGTTCGCGGCGGCGAGCGCGCGGATGCCCTCGTCCGTCACCTGCTCCAGGTGGTCCGCGCTGGCGGCGCCCACCTCCGCGGCGAGCGCGGAGGCCCCGCACGCGGTGAGCTGATCCGCGTGCAGGCGCGGCGTGAGGCCCAGCGCCTTCGCCGCGTTGAGCAGCCGGCGCGACTCGTCCACGGTGAAGGCGCTGTCCTCCGTGAAGACGTCGCAGAAGCGCGCCAGGCCCTCGCGCGCCACGGCGGGGAGGATCTCGTTGATGCAGAGGTCCAGGTACTCGGCGCGGCGGTCCTTGTACTCCGCGGGCACGGCGTGCGCGCACAAGAGCGTGGGCACCAGCTCCAGCGGGGACATCCCGCCCAGCCGGCGCACCGCGCGCAGCATCTTGAGCTCGTCCTCCAGGGAGAGGCCGTAGCCGCTCTTCACCTCGGCGGTCGTCACGCCCTGCGCGAGCAGCCGCTCCAGGCGGGGCAGGGCGAGCGCGGCCAGCGCCTCCTCGCTCGCGGCGCGCGTGGCGCTCACCGTGTTGACGATGCCGCCGCCGGCCCTGGCGATCTCCAGGTACGTGGCGCCCTGGTTGCGCAGGTCGAACTCCCGGGAGCGCTCGCCCGCGAAGACGAGGTGCGTGTGCGGATCCACGAAGCCCGGGCCGACGAAGCCGCCCTCGGCGTCGATGACCTCCGTCGCGTCCGTGAGCGCGCCCTTCGGCAGGCCGGATTCGGGGCCCACGTAGGCCACGCGGCCGTCCCTCACGCCGATGCCCGCCGCCGGGCGCGGCGTGAGGGCCTCCTCCGCCGGCTGGCGGTGGGTGCCCTCCACGGTGAGCACCTCGGAGGTGTTGCGCACCCACAGGTCCAGGGCTTCCATCCTCAACGTCCTCCGCGTACGCCCGCCAGGGGCGCGTTCCAACGGGTGTCACCCGAGTGCGCGCGGCCGAAGCCGCCGGACAGCTCCAGCTTCGTGCGCGACTCGCCGAACTTGAGCTGCGCCGCCACCACGGCGCCATAGAGGTAGGTGGTCACCTGCGAGCCGGGGTTCACCAGCGACTGCTGCACGCTGACGAACGGCACCAGGCCCAGCGACATGCCGGGCTCCGGCTGCACGGTGAAGGCGCAGGTGGCCTCCACGCCGAAGAGGCTGCTGGTGCTGTCCGTGTCGCCCAGGCCGAAGTCGGACGCGCCGCGCAGGGAGAGGGCCGGGGCCAGCCCCAGCCGCTCCGACCCGACGTAGTACGACACCCCCGAGTAGACGCCGTAGCCGGGCACCGGCAGGCCGACGAACTCGCCCTGGAGCCCGAGGTGCCACGACAGCCGGTCGCTCACGGGCACCGTCACCGAGCCGTCGAGGTCGAGGCCCCACTGCTCGTTGATGAAGGGCTTCGCGTCGCCCTGGAAGGCGCCGTGCTCGCCGCGCTCCGACAGCTGCGGGGCGTTGAGGCGGGGGCCGGCGCGCACGCCCAACTGGAAGAAGTTCTCCCGGGGCAGGCCCGGGCCCAGGCGCATCACCATGGGCCCGGCGGTGGTGGGCGTGCAGCCGGCGAGCACCCCCACCCCCGCTGTCATCAGCAACGCTCGGACGCGACGTGGCATCCGGCGCACTCTAGGCGGTGAGGCCGGGGATGCGCACGCCCCGCTCCTTCGCCACGTCGATGGCCTCCGGGTAGCCCGCGTCCGCGTGGCGCAGCACGCCCATGGCGGGGTCGGACGTGAGGACGCGCTCGATGCGACGCGCGGCCTCCGGCGTGCCGTCCGCGACGATGACCTGGCCCGCGTGCAGCGAGTAGCCCATGCCCACGCCGCCGCCGTGGTGGAACGACACCCACGACGCGCCGTTCACCGCGTTCACCAGCGCGTTGAGGATGGGCCAGTCCGCCACCGCGTCCGAGCCGTCCCGCATGGCCTCCGTCTCGCGGTTGGGGGACGCGACGCTGCCGCAGTCCAGGTGGTCGCGGCCAATCACGATGGGCGCCTTCACCTCGCCCTTGCGCACCAGCTCGTTGAAGGCGAGGCCCGCCTTGGCGCGCTCGCCGTAGCCCAGCCAGCAGATGCGCGCGGGCAGGCCCTGGAACGCCACGCGCTCGCCCGCCATGTCCAGCCAGCGGTTGAGGGACTTCTTCTCGGGGAACAGCTCGCGCACCGCGCGGTCCGTGCGGCGGATGTCCTCCGGGTCTCCGGACAGCGCCACCCAGCGGAAGGGCCCCAGGCCCTCGCAGAACAGCGGGCGGATGTACGCGGGCACGAAGCCGGGGAACTCGAAGGCGTTCGGCATGCCGCCCACCTTCGCCTGGCCGCGCAGGTTGTTGCCGTAGTCGAAGACGTGGCTGCCGGCGGCCTGGAAGTCGTTCATGGCCTGCACGTGCATGATCATCGACTCGCGGGCGCGCTTCACGTAGCCCTCCGGGTCGCGCTTGCGCAGCTCCGCGGCGGCCTCCAGCGACAGGTCCGTGGGGATGTAGCCGTTGAGCGGATCATGCGCGCTCGTCTGGTCCGTGACGAGGTCCGGCTTGATGCCGCGCTTGTACAGCTCCCGGAACACCGACGCCGCGTTGCCGATGATGGCGATGGAGCGGCCCACGCGCCTGGCTTGAGCGTCCTTCGCCAGCGCCAGCGCCTCATCCAGGTCCTTGGCCACCACGTCCAGGTAGCGCGTCTCCACGCGGCGCCGGGCGCGGTGCGGGTCGATCTCCACGCCCAGGAACACGGCGTTGTTCATGGTCGCGGCCAGGGGCTGCGCGCCGCCCATGCCGCCCAGGCCGCCGGAGAGGATGAGCCGGCCGGACAGGTCGTCACTGCCGAAGTGGTGGCGGCCCGCGGCGGCGAAGGTCTCGTAGGTGCCCTGCAGGATGCCCTGCGTGCCGATGTAGATCCACGAGCCGGCCGTCATCTGGCCGTACATCATCAGGCCCTTCTTCTCCAGCTCGTGGAAGTGCTCCCAGTTGGCCCAGTGGCCCACGAGGTTGGAGTTGGCGATGAGCACGCGGGGCGCGTCCGGGTGCGTGCGCAGGATGCCCACGGGCTTGCCGGACTGGACGAGCAGCGTCTCCTCGTCGGTGAGGCCCTGGAGGCTCGACACGATGCGGTCGAACGAGGGCCAGTCCCGGGCGGCCTTGCCGGTGCCGCCGTAGACGACCAGGTCGCCGGGCTGCTCGGCCACCTCCGGGTCGAGGTTGTTCATCAGCATCCGGAGCGCGGCCTCCTGCACCCAGCCCTTGCAGGAGAGGGTGGTGCCGCGAGAGGCGCGGATGATGCGGGACATGCGGAGTGCTCCTGGAAAGAGGGCGCCAGGAAGGGGCGCTTTGGCGGGCACCCTAACCGAACACCGGGGCCGCGGGGGGGCCGGCGTGCGGGGCCGCCGCCACCCTGGAGCCCGCTGGACGCTGTGCGTCAGCAGGCCTTGCGCGCGTCGATGGAGGCGCTGGCGTGGAGCACGGGGGAGCCCCGGGCGGGCCTTGAAGGGGCTGTCGAGGCCCGCGGGCTGGCTCGGGCCGGTGGTGCGGTAGAGTCGCGCCGCGCGGAGGTGGGACATGGATCAGGGCCAGGATGGGAAGGGGAGCGCGCTGGCGGTGCCGGCGGCCCAGCCTCCGTTGGAGACCCGGGCTCCGGACGTGGGGCCGGTGAAGACGGTGGCGGGCGGGGTGCCCGCGGTGCTGAGCGCGTTCAAGCACGTGCTGGGCGAAGCGGGCCCGTGGCGCGGCGGCAGGCTCGTCTGGAAGATCAACCAGGAGGACGGCTTCGACTGCCCTGGGTGCGCGTGGCCGGACCCTGCGCACCGCTCCGTGCAGGAGTACTGCGAGAACGGCGCGAAGGCGGTGGCGGAGGAGGGCACCCGGGAGCGCGTGACGCCGGAGTTCTTCCGCGAGTGGAGCGTGGCGCGGCTCGCGGAGCAGTCCGACCTGTGGCTGGGCAAGGCGGGCCGGCTCACGCACCCCATGGTGCTGCGCGAGGGCGCCGCGCACTACGAGCCCATCTCCTGGGATGACGCGTTCGCGCTGGTGGCGGAGGAGCTGAACGCGCTGGGCTCCCCGGACGAGGCGGCCTTCTACACGTCCGGCCGCACCAGCAACGAGGCCGCGTTCCTCTACCAGCTGTTCGTGCGGCAGTTCGGCACCAACAACCTGCCGGACTGCTCGAACATGTGCCACGAGTCCAGCGGCACGGGGCTGTCGGAGACCCTCGGCATCGGCAAGGGCACGGTGACGCTGGAGGACTTCGACCACGCGCAGGCCATCTTCGTCATCGGGCAGAACCCGGGCACCAACCACCCGCGCATGCTGACGGCGCTCCAGGCGGCCGCGCGGCGGGGCTGTGAGATCGTCAGCGTCAACCCGCTGCCGGAGACGGGGCTCAACCGCTTCAAGCACCCGCAGGAGGTGCTGCACCTGTTCGGCCCGGGCACGGCGCTGAACAGGCTGTTCCTCCAGGTGCGCATCAACGGGGACGTGGCGCTCTTGCAGGGGCTGGGCAAGGCGCTGCTGGACCGGGAGGCGAAGGCGCCGGGCACGGTGGTGGACCGGGCCTTCGTCGAGGGCAAGACGACGGGCTTCGACGCCTACGTGGCGCACCTGGCCACGGTGTCGTGGGACGACGTGGTGGAGCAGAGCGGGGTGCCGCGCGACCAGCTTGAAGCGGCCGCGGACATCCTGGCGCGCTCCGAGCGCACCATCTTCTGCTGGGCCATGGGGCTCACGCAGCACCGGAACGCGGTGGGCAACGTGCAGGAGATCGTGAACCTCACGCTCCTGCGCGGCAGCATCGGCAAGCGGGGCGCGGGCGTGTGCCCGGTGCGCGGTCACAGCAACGTGCAGGGCGACCGCACCATGGGCATCTGGGAGCACGCGAAGCCGGAGTTCATGGACGCCCTGGCGCGGGAGTTCGGCTTCGAGCCGCCGCGCCACACGGGCCTGGACACGGTGGGCGCCATCCAGGCGATGCACGATGGGCGCGTGAAGGTGTTCTTCGCCATGGGCGGCAACTTCCTGTCCGCGACGCCGGACACGGAGCTCACCGCGCGGGCGCTCCGTCGGACGCGGCTCACCGTGCACGTGTCCACGAAGCTCAACCGCGCGCACCTGGTGCACGGCCAGCGCGCGCTCATCCTCCCGTGCCTGGGGCGCACGGAGCACGACGTGCAGGCGTCGGGGCGGCAGTTCGTGACGGTGGAGGACTCGATGGGGATGGTGCACGCGTCGCGCGGCGCCGTGGCCCCCGCGTCCGAGCACCTGCTCAGCGAGCCCGCCATCGTGGCCCGGTTGGCGCACGCGGTGCTGGGGGCGCGCTCGAAGGTGCCGTGGCTGACGCTGGTGGAGGACTATGACCGGGTGCGCGAGCTCATCCAGCGCTGCATCCCGGGCTTCGAGGACTTCAACCGCCGCGTGCACCAGCCCGGCGGGTTCGCGCTGCCCAACGGCCCTCGCGAGGGCCGCTTCACGACGAAGGACGGCAAGGCGCACTTCACGGTGCACGAGATGCCGCGCCACCGGCTGGAGCCCGGGCAGTTGATGATGATGACGCTGCGCTCGCATGATCAGTACAACACCACCGTGTATGGGCTGGACGACCGCTATCGGGGCATCCGCCAGGGGCGGCGCGTGGTGTTCCTCAACCCGGAGGACCTCCGGGCGCGCGGGCTGACGGCGGGGCAGAAGGTGGACCTCACCAGCCACTTCCAGGGGGAGAGGCGGGTGGCGCGCGAGTTCCTGGTGGTGCCGTACAACATCCCGCGCCAGTGCGCGGCGACGTACTTCCCGGAAGCGAACGTGCTGGTGCCGGTGGGCAGCTACGCGGAGAAGAGCCGCACGCCCACGTCGAAGTCCGTGGTCATCACCGTGGCCCCCAGCCCCGAGCCCGCGGCCCTGGTGCCCGCCAGCGCTCCGAGGTCCGGGTGAGCCCGTCGAGGCTCCAGGTGCTGGGCTCCAGGCTCCAGGGTGCTCGGGGCTTGCGCCCACGCGCCATTCGCGTGAGCCTCTCGAGGTCCCATGCCGCCGTCGGTTGAAGCCTCCTGGCCAGCGCCGCTCCTGGCGCTCCACGCTCGCGTCGCCGCCGCGGCGCCGCGAGAGGCCGTGGCGTCGAGCGCGGAGTGGCGCGAGGACTTCGCCCGCTGGGTGCGCGGCGCTTCGCTGGAGGAGCGCACGCGCGCCCAGGCCGCCGCGTGGGAGCGGCTGTCCCCGGGCGAGCGCACCCCGGCGGAGCTCCTCTTCCTCCTGTCCACCCTCAGCGAGCTGCTCTGGCCGTATGAAGAGCCGCGCCCCGGGCTCTTGAAGCAGCTGCTCGCGCGCCGGGACGCCGCGGTGACGGCGCTCCGCGACGCGGGCGATCCGGAGAGCGCGGACCGCGTCCATCGCGAGTCCGCTGTCACCATCTCCACGGTGCTCACGCGCTACCTCAAGCGCCACCCGGAGACGCTGTCGGCGCTGGTGCGCGACGTGCCCTGCACCTACGACGGCCGCGCGCTGCGCTTCCTGGGCGCGGTGGAGGTGGATCTCAAGTACGTCATGGGCACGGGGGCGAGGTCGGTGGACCTGCTGGAGCAGCTGCGCTCCCTGCTCCCCGACACGCGCGATGGCGGCCGCGACAAGCTCACCGACTTCATCCGCACGCGCGCGGCCCGCATGCCGTGGCGCGAGGCCAGTGAAGTGCTGGGCGAGCGCCTCTTCGCGCTGGCCACGTCGCCGGACGGCCGGAGCAGCATGCGCGGCTTCCTCGCGTGCTACCCCAACGGGCGCAAGGAGCCGGACTGGTGCTCGCGCGCGGGCCTCCTCCTGGCGCGCACGGTGGAGGTGGGCGGGCCGCCCGCGGTGGTGGAGAACCTCTGCGACCTGCTCACGCTCTTCGACGCGCCCCCGGTGGACGGGCTGCGCGGCGCCCTGGGCGCGCTCGTGCAGAGCGACTTCGAGACGGCCGCGGACCTGGGGCACGCGCGCTTCGTGCTCGACCACTGCCAGGCCACGATGCGCAAGAGCGAGCCCGCGCTGGCGCTCACGCTCCTGTGGCTGGAGGAGCGCCTGTTCCGCGCCTCCGTCCGGCGCGGTGTGCCGGAGGCCTTCGAGCGGCGCACTCGCGCTCGCGCGAAGCTGGAGGCGCTGTCCGGCTTCACGCACCTGGTGTGGCTGGCGGAGGAGTGCGCGGAGATGTGGCCGCGCTTCCGCACGCCCTCGCGTCCCGGGCTGGACGGGCTCGTCGCGTGGCGCGCGGAGGTCGCGCGGCGCATGGGCAACAAGCCCGTGCTGCGCAAGGCGGCCATCGAGTTCCTCCTGTGGTGCGCGCCGGACGAGGCCTCGTCGGAGGCGGAGCTGGCCACGCTGTCGCTGGTGCGCACCGCCACGGACCGGCGGCTGGTGCGCCGCATGCTGGAGCACCCGTCCCCCCGGGCCCGCTTCCGCGCCCGCGCGCTCCAGTCCTTCCTCCAGGCCGGAGCGGGGCAGGGCGCCGCTCCCGTCGAGCCCTCCGAACCCGCGACGCTGACCGGCTCCCTGCGCCACCTGCACGCGACGCGCTCGGTGCCGGTGGGCGGCCGCACGTGGCTGCGCGACCGCGACCTGGAGGACCTGCTGGTGGGCGCGGTGGGCCGCGTGGAGGCGGAGGCCGCCCAGCACCACCCCCGGCGCTTCCGCGAGGAGACGCCGGAGCTGATCGCGGGGCTGCTCGAAGGCCTGCGCTCGGAGCTGGAGCGCGTGCAGGCGGACCTGGGGTCGCTGGTGTCATCGCCGCTGTCGCTGTCCATGGCGGTGCACCGCCACGCCGAGCCTCCGCCGGAAGCCGCATCCGAGGTCGCCTTCGTCGTGTCGGTGGAGCGCGAGGGCTTCGCGCGCACCCGCCGCGTCGTCCGCGTGCCGGTGGCCAAGCTGGAGCAGCGCGGGGAGGGGCAGTGGCTGCCCACGCTCCGCCTGGGCCGCGAGCGCCTGGACGCGCTGCTCTCCCGCACCGAGGCCGCCTTCTGCCTCTTCCTGGTGCCCGCCTTCGTGCGCCCGGAGCTGTGGGTGACGCCGGCCCGGCTGGCCCGGGCGTTGATGGAGGCTCAGGGCGCCCTGTCCGGCGTGCCCCGCGAGGCCGCGCAGGCCGCGTCCCGGCCCCTGGCCCAGTGGCTGGTGTACGACGTGCTGGGCCTGTGGGTGGGCGATGAGCGCCCCGACGTCATCGACGCCGCCCGCGAGGGAGCCGCCGCCGCGGGCTTCGTGGTGGACGTCACGATCCGCTGACGGCCCGGCGCTCCGGCGCAGCCGGAACGGCCCCGAAATTGTCCGGGAATATCCAAAAGCCCCGGCGTAAAGCCGGGTGAGGGGTGCTGGAACACACCCGGGAGGGGTCCCGGGCACAGGTCCGTCCGTGGGCTGACGGAGATGGCATGCCTCGACAGCCTCCGCGCCTCCTGAGCGCGGTCCACCATCCGTCACCGGTTCCGGGGGGACCGTTTCCTCAATGAATCCGTCGAGCGAGGAGTCCGCCGTGCCGCGTTTCCACTGCGAGGTGAAGTCGGAGCAGAAGGGGGCGCGCGCACGGGCTTCGGACGACCGGCCGGGGACGTTCGTGGACGGAGTCCGGTGGCGCCATTTCCGGGCCCGGGGGCGGGGTGGCTCGGCGGCGGCGTACGCGCCCGCGCTCCACGACGCGCAAGACGAGGCCGTGACAGCCGAGCCGCTGGACCGCGACGAGGCCCCGCCCACGCTCCGGATGCAGGTGGCGCCGGGGGCCGTGGAGGCGCTCCCGGAGCCGATGCGGGCGACCTTCGGAGACCTGATCGCCACCTCGTCCGCGGCGCGGGACAGCTTCGAGCGCATGGCGCGCGCGGCGGCGTCCAACGCCACGGTGTTGCTGGAAGGGGAGACGGGCACCGGCAAGAGCCGCGCGGCGCACGCCATCCACCGCGCCGGGGCCCGTGCGAGCGCGCCGTTCCTCGTCGTGGACTGCGGCGCGCTCCCGGCCAACCTCCTGGAGAGCGAGCTGTTCGGCCACGAGAAGGGCGCCTTCACCGGCGCCATCCAGCGCCGCATGGGCGCCTTCGAGGAGGCCGATGGAGGCACCATCTTCCTGGACGAGGTCGGCGAGCTCCCCGCCGAGCTCCAGCCCAAGCTGCTGCGCGTGCTGGAGAACCGGGAGATCCGCCGCCTGGGCACCAACACGCACCAGCCGGTCAACGTGCGCGTCATCGCGGCCACGCACCGGGACCTGCGCGCGGAGGTCCAGGCGGGCCGCTTCCGCGCGGACCTCTACTTCCGCCTCGCGGTGGTGGGCATCCCGCTGCCGTCGCTGCGCCAGCGCACGGAGGACATCCCGCTCATCGTGGAGCGCATCCTGGAGGGGCTGGGGGCCACGCCGGAGCAGCTGGCGAAGCTCACCACGCCGGACTTCCTCGCGCGGCTCCAGCGCGCCCCCTGGCCGGGCAACGTGCGGGAGCTGCGCAACCACCTGGAGCGCTGCCTCGTCTTCCAGCGCGCGCTGCCGCCCCCTGCGCCCGATGCCGTGGGCTCCCAGGCCCCCGTCGCGCCCCGCACGGTGGACGCCTCGCAGACGTACGCGGAGTCGCGCCGCCGCGCGCTGGAGGCCTTCGAGCGGGACTACGTCGAGGCGCTCCTCAAGCTGCACGGAGGCAAGGTGTCCCAGGCCGCCGCCGCCGCGGACATGGACCGCGTCTACCTGTACCGGCTCCTGCGCCGGCACGGGCTCAAGAGCTGACGCGGGCCCTCGCACAAATCCCGCGCGCGACGGGAGCGGGTGGCGGAGAATCCGCCGCATGTCCGCACCCATCCTCGACCTGCACTCGCTCCCGTCGATGCCCGCGACCCTGCTGCGCGCGGCCAATCCCTTCGGGAAGTCCCGGGGCGGCGCCGCGCTGCCGGCCCTGGCGCTGCGGGCGCACGGCTGCCGCGCGTCGCCCGTCCTGCTGGAGCGCTACCGCGCCGCCTGCGGCTTCGACGCCGACGGCTTCCTGCCGCTCCCGTACCCGCAGGTGCTGGCGACGCCGCTGCACCTGGAGCTGCTGGGGCTGCCCGACTTCCCGTACTCCGCGATGGGCATCGTGCACGTGCGCAATCACATCCAGCAGCACCGCCGCGTGCCGGACACCACCGCGCTCACGGTCACCTGCCGCTTCGAGGCCCGGCGCGAAGTGCCCGTCGGCCACGAGTTCGACATCGAGACGCGCGTCGAGTCCCAGGAGACCGGCGAGCTGCTCTGGCAGGCCCTCAGCACCATGCTGCGCCGCCACGCCGCCCGGAGGGAGAAGGACGGCGCGCGCAAGGCCCCGCCGGAGGACCCGCGCTTCGCGTCCAGCCGTCCCGCTTCCTGGAGCATCCCCGCGGACACCGGGCGCCGCTACGCCCAGGCGTCCGGCGACTTCAACCCCATCCACCTCACCGCCCTCACCGCGAAGCCCTTCGGCTTCCCGCGCGCCATCGCGCACGGCATGTGGACGCTCGCGCGCTGCGTGGCGGAGCTGGGCGAGGCGGCCCACGCGGACTTGCTCCACCTGGAGTGCGACTTCAAGAAGCCCCTCCTCCTGCCGTCGCGCGTGACGTTCCAGACGGCGCGCGAGTCCGCGGGCGTGGCGTTCCGGGTGCTGTCGGAGGAGGGGAAGCCGCACCTCGTGGGGCGGCTGGGCTGAGGCGGGCGGGCGACGCGCCGGCGGGCCGGAGAGGGGCCCGCCAGCCGCGTCAGTCACTCAGCTCCGGCAGGTCCGGCAGGCTGTCCGGATCCAACTTCATCAGGGCGCACAGCCGGCTCAGCGTGGGGATGGTGGGGACCATCACCCCTCGCTCGACGCGGGCCAGGACTTCCACGCCCAGTTCCAGATGCTCGGCGACTTCCTCCATGGAGAGCCCCGCCTGCTGCCGCGCTGCCTTCAGCGCGGCGCCAAGCGCTTCGGCCCGCTCTCTCCGACTCTGTGTCATCCCCCGAGCATGGCGCCATCCGGCCCGCACGTCACTTGAATCCCACATGCCCCCAGTGAGGACGGTGGCCCGGCCGGGAGGCGCCTCCCCGGGACGTGAAGTCCCCAACAGCCCTCATCCCCCGAGGCCCGGGCCTCCGCCACGTCTCCCGCCGCCCCCGCGCCCGCTCCTGGCGGACAGGGCCGGGTGGGGTGGCCACGCGTCCCGGGCGTGCGCACGCTGCTCCCAGGAGGGGCCTTGCGCATTGGCGCCGGGCAGGGGCTGTGTTACGCCGCCGCACCCTGCCGTTCATCTTTGGGACCCCAATCGAGGAGAAGTGAATGACCCGTCGTCACGTGCGAGTCGTCGGCGCGATGCTCCAGAACGAGATGGGTCGCTACCTCATCACCCAGCGTCCTCCCACCGCGTCGCTGCCCCTGCTCTGGGAGTTCCCGGGCGGCCGGGTGGAGGAGGGGGAGCAGGACACGGCGGCGCTCGCCCGCGAGCTCCATGAGGAGATGGGCATCCACATCGAGGTGCTCGAGCGGGTCATGCACACCCGCCACGAGTACCCGACCTATGACATCGACTTCCGGGTGTTCCGCTGCCGCCTGAGCCACCCGGACGCGGAGATCCAGCACCTGCGCGTGCACGACCACCGCTGGGTCGCGCTGGAGGAGATGGGCCAGTACCGCTTCCCCGACGCGGACGCGAAGACGCTGGCCCGGCTGCTGGACCTGGACCACTGACCGTGCGGCCCTCCCTGCGCCTCCTCGCCGCCGCGGGCCTCCTGCTGTCCACCGCCTGCTCCGGCTCCCGCCCCACGCCCACGGGCTCCCAGGCTCCGGACGCCGGCATGCCGCAGGTGCCCGCCACCGGCCTGGAGGGGTGCCTGCTCTACGCGGACGGTCGCCAGACGGGCACCGTGCCCCGCCAGGTGCCGGAGCTGTCCGGCCTGGCCGCCAGCCAGCGCCACCCGGGCATCTTCTGGGGCCACAACGACTCCAACAACGCCTTCGAGCTGTTCGCCCTGGACGAGACGGGCGCGGTGAAGGCCACGCTGACGCTCACCGGCGCGGACCCCCGCGACATCGAGGACGTCGCCGTGGGGCCCTGCGCGCCGGGCGACAAGGACAGCTGCGTCTTCCTCGCGGACACCGGCGACAACTTCGAGCGGCGCAAGGAGGTGCGCCTGTTCCGGCTGCCGGAGCCGGCGACCGTCGCCGACGCCACGCTCCCGGTGGAGGCGCTGCCCTTCACCTACGAGGACGGCGCCCACGACGCCGAGTCCCTGATCGTCGACGACCGCTCCGGGCAGGTGGGCATCCTCACCAAGACGCGCGCGTCGCTGGGGGACCTGTACGCCGTGGAGGGGCTGAAGCCCGGGGCCACCGGCAAGGCGCGCAAGCTGGGCACCCTGCGCGTGCCGGACGACGTGGACCGCCTGTCCACCGCCGCCGCCCTGCACCCGTCCGGCCAGCGCCTGCTGGTGCGCACGTACACCCGCGTGTGGGAGCTGCGCCGCCCGGACGCGAAGCGGCTGGAGGACTTCGTCCAGGCCCAGGTGGTGGAGGTGCCGGGCGCCAGCCAGGCCCAGGCGGAGGCCGTGACGTACCTCCAGGATGGCCGCGGCTACCTGTTGGGCAGTGAGTTCGCGGGCGAGCCCCTGGTGCGCGTCGACTGCCGCTGAGCGGACAGTCCCGGCCGGTTTCGTCATCGTCCTGTCACGCCTTGCGGTTGACGGGTTGGCGGTGGTGACCATCTTTGGCCGGCTGAGGGAACCGTCACACGACATGGTGTCGGTGTGTACGGGGGAGGGGGAGGGCGAGCGTGCCGACGATGAAGCCACAGGACCTGCCGCCGGGGATGGGCCCGCGCGGAAAGAAGAGCGACAAGCCAACGCCCACGAAAGGTGGGTTCAAGTTTGGCTCACCACTGGGCTACATCCTCCTGCTCGTCCTGGGGTTCCTGCTGTTCCGGAACGTGTTTCAGGACGCGGGCGTGCGCCGGGTGTCGTACAGCCAACTGCGCGACGCGGTGGAGAACAACCAGTTCAGCCGCGTGCAGATCTCCAACGAGTGGGTGAAGGGCTACCTGAAGGACAACGCCCAGCCGCCCCCGGGCGAGCGCGGCACGCTGCGCAGCGAGCCCAGCGCCCTGCCGTGGATGGCCTACCGCGTCCCCGGTGACGAGGGCCTGGTGCCGCTGCTGGAGCAGAAGGGCATCCAGTTCGAGGCCGTCCCGCAGTCCAGCTTCAGCGAGGTGTTGTGGATCTGGCTCATCCCCATGGGCCTGCTCATCCTCTTCTGGAGCTTCATGATGCGCCGGATGTCCGGCGGCATGGGCCAGGGGCCGCAGAGCGTCATGTCCTTCGGCAAGACGCGCGCGAAGGTGCAGGCGGAGTCCGACACCGGCGTGGGCTTCAAGGACGTGGCCGGCGTGGACGAGGCCGTGGACGAGCTCCGGGAGATCGTCGAGTTCCTCAAGACGCCGGAGAAGTTCCGCCGCCTGGGCGGTCGCATCCCCAAGGGCGTGCTGCTGGTGGGGCCGCCGGGCACGGGCAAGACGCTGCTGGCGCGCGCCGTGGCCGGCGAGGCGGGCGTGCCCTTCTTCAACCTCTCCGGCTCGGAGTTCGTGGAGATGTTCGTGGGCGTCGGCGCGGCCCGCGTCCGCGACCTCTTCGCCCAGGCCACGGCCAAGGCGCCGTGCATCATCTTCATCGACGAGCTGGACGCCATCGGCAAGAGCCGCAACTCGGGCGTGGCCGGCGGCCACGACGAGCGCGAGCAGACGCTCAACCAGCTGCTGGCGGAGATGGACGGCTTCGACAGCCGCGCGGGCCTCATCATCCTGGCGGCGACGAACCGCCCGGAGATCCTGGACAGCGCGCTGATGCGCCCGGGTCGCTTCGACCGGCAGGTGCTGGTGGACCGCCCGGACAAGCGCGGCCGCGAGCGCGTGCTCGAGATCCACGCCAAGGGCGTGAAGCTGGCGGCGGACGTGGACCTGAAGCAGATCGCCTCGCGCACGCCGGGCTTCGCCGGCGCGGACCTGGCCAACGTGGTCAACGAGGCGGCGCTGCTCGCCGCGCGCAAGAACCGCGACGCGGTGATGCGGGCGGACTTCGACGAGGCCATCGAGCGCGTGGTGGCGGGCCTGGAGAAGAAGAACCGCCGCATGAACGAGCGCGAGAAGGAGATCGTCGCGCACCACGAGGCCGGCCACGCGGTGGTGGGCTGGATGCTGCCCTACGCGGAGCGGGTGACGAAGGTGTCCATCATCCCGCGCGGCCTGGCGGCCCTGGGCTACACCATGTCGCTGCCTCTGGAGGACCGCTACCTCATGTCCTTCGACGAGCTGCGCGACAAGATGGCCGGCATGATGGGCGGCCGCGCGGCGGAGGAGATCTTCATCGGCGAGGTGTCCACCGGCGCGTCCAACGACATCAAGCAGGCGACGGAGATCGCCAAGATGATGGTCCGCGACTACGGCATGAGCACGCTGGGGCCGGTGGCGCTGAGCGGGGAGCAGGGGCCGGGCTTCCTGCGGTCCGCGGGCCTGCCGGAGTCGCGCAGCTACTCCGAGCAGACGGCGCGGATGATCGACGAGGAGGTCCGAAAGATGGTCTCCGAGGCGCTGGACCGGGCCCGGGCGCTCCTCCACACCCACCGTGAAAAGGTGGAGGCCCTGGCGGCGCGGCTGCTGGCCACGGAGGTCATCGAGGAGGAGGCGATGATCACCATCCTGGGGCCCAAGGTGCAGGCGCAGCGCGGCCTGCTCCACCCGGAGGCGCGCACGGTCATCTCCGCCCACCCCGTGGGGGGGACGGAGACCGAGCCGCCGGTGCCGCCCACGCAGCACTCCGAGGGCAAGCTCGACTCGTAGCGCGTGCCTGCCTGCCCTCCGGGCAGACCGTCGCCCACCGGATTCACCGTCAGCCTGCGGTGGCCGGTGGGCGAAATTACTTTCATGCGACAAGGAGGCGTCGCCGTGGAGAACCGGATCGGAAAGAGCTACGTCGCGCGCAAAGCGTTGTTCGCCAAGGGCCTGAAGGACGGCCGGCTCACGGTGCAGGAGATCGAGGAGGCGCTGCCCGCGGGGACGCTGACGGCCGCCGAGCGGTGGCTCCTCTACTACTCCCTTCGCGCCGCCCAGGTGGAGATCATCGACGAGGTGACCGGGCAGGTGGACCACGGCTTCATGGCGGAGGCTCCGCCCGCGGCCCCGTCCAATCACTAGGCGCGTTGACAGACCCGCCCTCGCGGTTACGTTCGCGCCACTCACGCGGTTCGCTTCTTCCAACCCCTGGCGCAGGTTCGACAATGGACGGCAATCCCCGCAGCGACGAAACCCCGGACACGCAGCCCCCCGCCGACACGGAGGTGGAGGCCGCGAGCTCCGAAACGCAGCCCGAGTCCGCCCAGGACGGCGAGGTGGCGCGGCTCCAGGCGGAGCTGGAGGCGGCGCGCCGCCGGGTGAACGAGCTGGCGCGGGGCCTCCAGGACCTCACCAAGGACCGCGAGGAGTTCAAGCAGCGCATCTCCCGGGAGCGGGAGCGCATGCTCGACGTGGAGCGCGGCAACGTGGCCCGCACGCTGCTGGAGGCCATCGACGAGCTGGACCTGGTGTTGAACGCCAGCCCGCAGGACACGTCCCCGGTGGTGCAGGGCGTGCGGATGATCCGCGACAGCCTGCTGTCCAAGGCCCAGGCCACCGGGATCGAGCGCATCCAGGTGGTGGGGCACCCGTATGATCCGAACGTGGCCGAGGCGGCGGACATGGAGGTGACGCCGGTGGAGGGCGACGACCAGAAGGTGGTCGCCGAGTTCCGCGCGGGCTACCGCCTGAAGGACCGCGTCATCCGCCCCGCCCGGGTGAAGGTGGCCCGGTACGTGGCCCCCGCCCAGGCCTGAGCTCACCCCCTCGCGCCCCCGCACGGGCGGGGGCGCGGACGGGGAAGGGCGGAGGCCGTCAGCGTGTTGGGCCCTGTCGCCATGGCCCGCCGTGTAAGCTGCCGCTCCGTGTCCGTCCGACTGCTCAGCGTCCTTCTCGTGGTGTCGCTCGCCCCGGTGGCGGGAGCCGCCGGGGATCCGCTCACGCCCTGGCTCCAGGCTCGCGTGCGCGAGCACCTGGCCTGGTTCGCCGCGCCTCCGCCCGCGACGACCGAGGCGCCGGCCACCGCGGGCGCGTCCTCGCTGTGGCGCGAGCGCCCCGCGGGCTACGCGGGCCTGCCCCGCTTCACGCCGCCCACGTCCCTGGCGCCGCTGATCCGCGCGGTGGAGGCGAGCGTGGTGAACATCACCACGGTGGGGCCCGGCGCGGTGGCGGGCGCGGTGAAGCGCTCCACCGGCTCCGGCTTCGTGCTGACGCCGGACGGGCTCGTCGTCACCAACAACCACGTGGTGGCCAGCGCGCAGGGCCCGGCGGAGTCCGCCAGTGGCGCGGGCGTCACGCCGGGCAAGGACGGCCCCCGCGAGGTGCCAGTGCAGCAGGTGTCCGTGCGGCTGGCGGACGGCCGCGAGTTCCCCGCGGAGGTGGTGGGCCGGGACGCGTCCACGGACGTGGCGCTCCTGCGGCTGAACGGCGCGGGGCTGGGGACGCTGCCGGCGGTGTTCCTGGGGGACTCGGACGCGCTGGAGGTGGGGGACTGGGTGGTGGCCATCGGCAACCCGTTCGGCCTGGACCACTCGGTGGCGCACGGGATGATCTCGGCCAAGGAGCGCGTGCTGGGCGTGGGCCAGTTCGACGACTTCATCCAGACGGACGCGCTCATCAACCCCGGCAACTCCGGCGGCCCGCTCTTCAACATGAAGGGCGAGGTGATTGGCGTGAACACCGCCATCATCAGCGAGGGGCAGGGCATCGGCTTCGCGGTGCCCATCAACCTGGTGAAGGACCTGCTGCCCAACCTGCGGGAGAACGGCAAGCTGGAGCGCGGCTGGCTGGGCGTCGTCATCAACGAGGACGGCGCGGACACCACCGCCACGGCGCCGGTGGTGAAGGACGTCTACCGGGGCAGCCCCGCCGCCCAGGCGCACATCCGCCCCGGGGACCGGCTGGTGGCGGTGAACGGCCGGCCCATTGGCAGCTACCTCCAGCTGCTGCGCAAGGTGGCGCTCCTGGCCCCGGGCACGGAGGCGCGGCTGACGCTGCTGCGCGACGGCGGCACCCAGGAGGTGGCGGTGCGGCTCGTGGCCCGGCCCGCGCAGGAGGCCACCGAGGGGCTCACGAAGCGGGGCGGCAGCAGCGCGAACGACCTGGGGCTGGTGCTGCGGGACCTGACGCCGGAGGTGGCCGCGCCCCTGGGCTACGAGGCCTTCCTGGGGGCGCTCGTGTCCGGCGTGGTGCCGCGCAGCCCGGCGGAGCAGGCCGGACTGCGCGCGGGCGACGTCGTCACGGAGGTGAACCGCCGCCGGGTGAAGGACTCCGCCGCGGTGAAGGCCGCCCTGGAGCGGGGCAGCAGCGGGGCCAGCATCCTCCTGCGCGTCCAGCGGGGCGACGCGCTCCAGTACATCGCCATCGCCCGCTGAAGGACGGGCGCGCTACCTGCCGCCCGCGTCCTTGCCGTTGAGCCACAGCCCCAGCTGGTTGCCGGTGCGGCCCTCGGTGACGAGGATGGCCTCGATGCGGGCGTTGACGCCGTAGTTCTTCCCGCCGCCCTTCTTGGGCAGCGTCCACACCGACTGCGGCGTGAAGACGACCTGCGCGCGCACGCCCCGCGCCCGGAACATGCGGTCGAAGGTGCCGCCGTTCCACATGTCCGGCGCCGTGCCGCTCACCACCAGGTAGTTCATCACCGGGTTGCCCTGCGCGTCCGTCTTCTTGGGCGCGCCGTGGCACAGGCCGTACTTCCCGCCCGCGAAGAAGGGCGTGATGTTGATGGTGTACTCGTTGGTGCCGGGGTTGAAGTCGCCGGGGGACAGCATGTTCGCGTCGTCCTCGGTGACGATCATGTACAGGCGCTTGCCCGTGTACTTCTTGCGGAAGGCCTCCGCCTGCTGCTTGCACTGCGGATCCACCAGCGCCCCGTCACACTCGCCCACGTACTTCTCCAGGAAGGCCCCCAGCCCCCCCAGGGGCTCGGACTCGTCGCGGAGCTTCGCGAAGCGTGAGTCCACGTCGGCCAGGGCGAGCGTGGGCACGAGGAGGGCAAAGGCGGCGGCCAGGAAGCGATTCACGGAGAGGAACTCCCGGAAAAAAGGGGGAAGGACTGCCCGGCGATGGTGCCACTTCCGGCCGCGCCGGGGGCAGCGCTTTCCCGAGCCCGGAACATGGTGCGTCACGGTGCGCCAGGGTGGATGTAGGTGATTATTTGCCTACATCTGGCTACCGTGTAGTTTGCCCCTGTCCCCACCTGTTTCGGAGCCCTCCCCGAATGAACACGCAGCCCCAGGAACGCCGCTCCCATCTGCGCTTTGACAAGATTTTTACCGTTTACCTGTCCACGCAGGATGGGATGATGCGGGGAATCGGCCGCAACATCAGCGCGCGGGGCATGTTCATCGAGGTGCGCGACTCGCTCAGCCTGGGCGAGAAGCTGAAGGTGACGTTCGCGGGCGAGGACGGCACGGAGATGACGTGCCTGTGCGAGGTCCGCTACCAGGTGGCGCTGGCCTTCGGCCGCAAGGACGGGCGGCCCGGCAACAGCCGCGGGGTGGGGCTGCGCATCGTGGCCTACGAGACCCTGGACGACGCGCCGCTGCTCCTGGTGGACCGCGAGCGGGTGATGCACTGAGACACCGCGGGGCACGGCCCTTCCCCATGGAAGCGGGAAGACACCGTGCCCCGGGGGGCGAAGCGGGAAGCGGCCTTCAGCCGGCTACTGCGAGAAGCCCTCGAGGAGGTAGTGGGCCTCGATGCGCTTGAGCGCGAGGATCATCGCGGCGCAGCGGCTGTCCACCGTCTTCCCGATGCAGTACGGGCGGCTGTCGTGCATCTCCGTCTTGCGCGGCTGGTTGCGCGAGATGTCCCGGATGATGCGGTAGTTGCGCTTCATGGCGCGCTCGAGGCGCTGATCGACCTCCGCCTCGCTCCAGCGCTCCATGCGCTTGTTCTGGATCCACTCGTAGTAGGACACCGTCACGCCGCCGGCGTTGGCGATGATGTCCGGGATGAGCTCGATGTTGCGCTTCTGCAGGACGCGGTCGGCCTCCGGGGTGGTGGGGCCGTTGGCGCCCTCCGCGATGAGCTTGACCTTGAGGCGCTCCGCGATGTCCGCGGTGATCTCGCCCCCCAGGGCGGCGGGGACGAGGATGTCCGCCTGCACGTCCCAGAGGTCCTTCTTCTCGATGCGCTGGGCGCCGGGGAAGCCCACGACGGAGCGCTTGAGGTTCTTGGGGTCCGCCACGTAGGCGGCCAGCGCGTTCACGTCGATGCCGTCGCCGTTGAAGATGGAGCCGTCGGCGTCGTTCACGGCCAGCAGGCGCGCGCCCATGTTCGACAGGATGAGGGCGGCGTTGCTGCCCACGTTGCCGAAGCCCTGGAGGACGAAGGTCTTGCCCTTCACGCTCTCGCCGCGGTCGGCGTAGTAGTCCTCGATGCAGAACGCGACGCCCTGGCCGGTGGCCTTGCCGCGGCCCTCGGAGCCGCCGATGCGCACGTCCTTGCCGGTGACGATGCCGCGCAGGTTGTGGCGCTCGCGCTCACCGTCGGAGAACTGGCGGTACAGCAGCGCCATGATCTCCGGGTTGGTGCCCACGTCCGGCGCCGGGATGTCGATGTTCGGCCCGATGAGGCTCTTGAGCCGGTACATGAAGCGCAGGGTGATGGCCTCCAGCTCCTCGCGGCCGTACTCGCGCGGATCCAGCTGGATGCCGCCCTTGCCGCCGCCGAACGGGACCTCCGCGATGGCGGTCTTCCAGGTCATCTCCGCGGCGAGCGCCTTGAAGAGGTCCAGGGACACCTCGCGGTGGTAGCGCAGGCCGCCCTTGTAGGGGCCGCGGGCCTGGTTGTGCTGGACGCGGTAGGCCTTGAAGCGCTGCGACTCACCGGGGACCAGCTGGTACACCAGCCCGTCCGGCAGGCGCAGGTGGCCGTGGCGGATGGCGACGTCGGAGCCCAGCAGGGCGCGGCCGTTCAGGATGAGGTTGCCGTTGGCCAGGCGCTCCAGGCCCTCGGGGTTGCGCACCTGGGTGACGGAGAGGTCGGCGAAGGACTTCGCCGCCTCGGCGGACAGCGGCACGAGCCGGTCCTTGAGCTTCGCGGTGACGTAGAAGATGTGCTCGTAGTCGGGCTCTTCGAGCTCCAGACGCACCCGCTTGTCCAGGCCGATGAGATCCGCCGCGAAGTGGAAGATCTCCATCGCCTCCGTGTAGATGGTGCGCTTGGGCGTAGGGGCCGGGGCGCGCATGAAAGTCTCTTCGCTGGCCATGATGAAACTCGCTCCTTGAGGGCCCACCTGGAATGGGGGCCACTGGGAAAGCGGCGCCCTTATGTGCACAGGCGCTCGGGGGATTCAACCCGTCTGGCGGAGGGGCATTTCTCCAAATTAATGGAGAAATGTCGCGGACTTAGCCAACGCGGTGTGTCACCGCGACGAATGCGCCGTGTCATGGATGTCAGGGCTTCTGGGGGGTAGAAGCGGGCGTGGAGGCGGGGGCTTGAAGATCCCCGGAGAAACTCCTTGCCGGGTCCGGATGCGGGTGGTACTTACGCGCCGCTTTCGGTGCGCCGACATAGCTCAGTTGGTAGAGCAACTGATTCGTAATCAGTAGGTCTCCGGTTCAAATCCGGATGTCGGCTCCAAGAAGTCCAAGGGCTTGGGTGGCTTCGGTCGCCCAAGCCCTTTTTCTATGTTGCCTACGAGGCTCCGCGCCGTTTCGAGTGCCCGCGCGACCGGGCCGAGGAACTGGTGCATCAAGGAGCCTGACGTCCTCCACTCCCCCCGTCCAATCGTGGCGCGAACAGCGACCGGTCGCTCGTGCCGGTGCCGAGCGGGAGGACCGCGCAAGCTTCGCTGGGATTGTCGGACCCTGAAGTCAGGATGCCGCGCCTCCTGATTCCAGGAAGGTACCTTGGGGGGAGTATGAGATTGATTGCAGTGGCGTCTTTGCTGCTTCTGTTGGCGGGGTGCGCGACCCCCCGCGTTGTCCACATCGACGTTGGGAATGGGCAGCGAGTCGTCCATGAGTCGGTGGAGGTTGACCCAGTTCAGGTGGGTGAGGACGAGTTCAAGGCGGCCCTCACGCAGCTCCTCCTCGACATGCGAATGGACGTTGCCTTCCGCGAGACGGATGCAGCCGACCGGCGAGGGTGGGTGAGGTCCCGGTCGTTGCTCGCATCCTCGAAGGGGCTCGCGGATTCGGGGGCTGGGGTGTCTCCGGAGTCCCTGTATTCGCGCATCTGCCCCGAGGGCGACGAGTGCTTGACCCTGGTGGACGGCACGGGGCTGCCCTTCTCGCGCAAGGACCGAACGTTGATGGCCCTGTCGTTCGCGCTGGATACGGTCTGGGGGAGCGTCGAGGCCGAGATCGGCAAGCTGCTGAACCCGGTGGTGCTCAAGGCCATGGTGACCTCCGCGGCGCTGACCGTGCTCCTCACGATGGCGCTGCCCGAGCCTGTCACGAAGGTCCTCGCCGTGGCGTTGACGGCGGCGATGGTGGCCTACCTGGGGGTGGTGCCTGTCTGGGAGATGGGACGGGGCTTCGTGCGGCTGTGGGACAACGCGGAGAGGGCAACGAGCGTCCTCGAGTTGCAGGACATCGGTCATCGCTTCGGGAAGGTGCTGGGGACGAACGGCACGCGTGTCCTGGTGCTGCTGGTCACGGCGGCCCTGGGTGGGAGGAACGCGATGGCGGCCCAGGGGCCCCGGCTCCCGGGCTTCCCCCAGGCTGTGTCCCGAGGACAAGCCGAGGCGGGCTTCCAACTCGGAGCGGCGATGAATGGCGGCGTGTCGTCCATCGCGCTGCCCGCTGCTGGAGTGCTGAACGTGACGCTGGCTCCGGGCGCGACCGCTGTCGTCGCGATGTACTCGAATGGTATTCAGGGTGACGCTGAAGGTCCGGTTCACCACATCTGTACGAACAAGAACCCGGTTTCGGCTGTATCAGGCGGTCCCTGGACACCGTTGTGCGAAGAGGTCTTTGCCCGAGCCGGGATGTCCCTGGAAGATGTCTCCAACAAAGTCCGACTCGGGGGACACCAGGGACCTCATCCACGCGAATACCACGAGGCGGTATTGCGGCGCTTGAATGACGCGCTAGGAAAATGCAGGAGCATGGACGCGTGTCGGAGTCGCCTGGTCGAAGAGCTTGCCAGAATCGCAGAGGAGCTTCTGACGCCAGGTTCAGCGCTTCGGCGCCTGATTGTGCCGAAAGAGGGCTAGTGGATGTTCAATGGAAATTACTATGATGTTGGAATTGCGGATGTCCCTCAGTGGGTGCTGGAGTTGCCTGTTCTTGCATCTGGCGACGAGCTAGACGACCCGTGGATGTTTGGGGACGGAAGGCGCCTGCCAGAGCCAGGACTCCTCAAGAGCAGGCCGTTCCGTGACGGGCCACAACGGTCCTTCTCTGTGGCGAATTCAGGGAGAACGCCTATCGCAGACGAGCAGGCTGCGAATGTCTTTCGCAAGCTGGCGCCTGCTGATGTTCAGGTGTTCCCCATCGAAGTCGCAGGAGCGAGGAAGCCACTCTTTGTCATCAACGCAGCCAGGTGCTTCAAATGCGTTGATGAGACAAACTCCAAGGAGGTGCAGATCTATCCTCCAGAGGGTGTCGCACCGGAGAGAGTCGGAACGTACCGTGCCATTTACGGACTGCGTATCGACCCTTCCAAATCAGAGGGTGCCCGGGTCTTTCGGATACAAGGCTATTCTTCTGCGTTCATCGTCTCTGAGGACATCAAGACCGCCCTCGAAGCAGTCGGGAACCTGGGCGTTTCGTTCGAGCGTGTGACCGGACCGCACGAGCCTCACTGACGGTCGGTCAGGGGCGCGACAGCGTCGCGGGTGCTCCTCCCGAGGGGAGCAGCGCTTCGCGGTTCTTGAAGAAGATGAAGACACCCATGACGACGAGGAACAGGGAGAAGGCCCGTTTGAGCGCCGCCTGGGAGACGTAGTGGGACGCCCAGGTGCCGAGGAGGATCCCGGCCACGGCGATGGCCGTGAAGATCCCCAGCGCGCGCCAGGGGACCTCCACGTGGCCCAGGTAGCCGGCGAAGCCCACGAAGGCCGAGCGTGGCGAGCCGCGAGGCTTGGAGGTCTTGATAGGGGGAGGGCGTCATCGCTTGTCTCCTGAGGGCCGCGTGGGACGTCACGCGTCCTGGGGTGAGGGCGCCGTGTGACCACAGGCGCGGTTGGCCGGGACGGCGAGGTCCATCTTCCGGGGCTTGGGAAGATGGAGGTTCTCCATGATGTGGATGAACTCCTCGCGGCTCTTGCCGACGAGGCGCGGGTGGTGCCGCTTCTCCTCGGCGATGGTCGTCATCGTGAAGCCCCTGTAGTCATGGGCGGGGTAGACGCGCGTCGCGTCCGGCAGGTGGAAGAGGACGCGGGTGATGGAGTCGTGGAGCCGGGCCGCGTCTCCGTTCTGGAAGTCGGTGCGGCCGTTGCCGCGCACGAGCAGCGCGTCGCCGGTGAAGACCCGATCGCCCAGCAGGTAGCTGACGCTGTCATCCGTGTGGCCCGGCGTGGCGAGCACCTGGAAGACGAGTTGCCCGATGCGCACCTCGTCCCCGTGGCGCACCTGGAGATCGGCGCAGGCGGCGCCGCCCACGCTCCCCACCACCGTGCACCGCGTGCGCTCGCGCAGCACGCCCGACGCGGTGACGTGGTCGGCGTGCACGTGGGTGTCGAGGACGTGCGTGAGGGTGAGGTCCAGCTCGCGGACCAGTTGTAGATCGCGGTCGACCTGCTCCAGCACGGGATCGATGAGGACGGCCTGCCGCGTGGCCTCGTCACCGAGGAGGTAGGTGTACGTCGAGGACTCGGAATCGAAAAGCTGGCGGAAAATCATGGTCGAAGCCTCCTGCCCGTGAGAGCCAGGGCGCCGCGAAAGGATTCAGGAGGGGGCCCGGTGATACATCCTGGCCGCGGTCCGAATCCTCCGCGGTGGAACCTGGCTCTCATCCGGCATGACCTCCTTCATCCTCCTTCCCCTCGTGGGCGGGGCGCTCATCGGCCTGAGCGCCTCCTTGCTCCTCCTGGCCAATGGCCGGGTGGCCGGAATCAGTGGGGTGGTGGGCTCGCTGCTCACCCCCGCCCGCGGCGACATCGCCTGGCGCCTGTCCTTCCTCGCAGGGCTCCTGGGCGGCGGGCTGCTGCTGGCGGCGGTGCGCCCCGGGACCTTCGCGGCCACCGCGCCCCCGGGCGTCGGCGGCGCCATCACGCTGGTGGGCGCCGGACTGCTGGTGGGCTTCGGTTCGCTGCTGGGCAACGGCTGCACGAGCGGACACGGCGTCTGCGGCATCAGCCGGGGGGCGACCCGCTCCATCGCCGCCACGCTCACCTTCATGGCCACTGGCGGCCTCACCGTCTTCCTCGTCCGCCACGTCTTCTAGGGAGGCCGCTCCATGCGTTCCAACCTCAGTGCGCTGCTCAGCGGCGCTCTCTTCGCGGTCGGGCTGGGCCTCGCGGGCATGACGGACCCGGCCAACGTTCTCGGGTTCCTCGACGTCGCGGGGGACTGGGACTTCCGGCTCGCCTTCGTGATGGCGGGCGCCATCGCCGTCCATGCGGCGCTGCGGCCCCTCGTCCTCCGACGTGAGCGCCCCCTGTTCGCCGGGACGTTCCCTGCCTTCACATCGACGCGGGTGGACCCCAGGCTCCTCGTGGGGGCGGGCCTCTTCGGCGTGGGGTGGGGGCTCGGAGGCTACTGCCCGGGCCCCGCGCTCACCTCCCTCGCCAGCGGGGCGTCAGGGGTGCTCCTCTTCGTGCCCGCGATGTTGGTGGGCATGGGGCTCGCCCACGGGTGGCGGTCGCGGCACGGCGGGCGTGCGGACGCCGCGGACCCGGAGTCCGCGAGCGTGGGCGCGACGCCAGCGTCATGACTCGAGCGAGCGCTTTTTCGGGAGCGCCGCCGCGCTGGCACCTCGGCGTCCGGGGAATGGCGATGTGAAGCGGATGGAGTCCGCGCGCTGCCGCCTGGGACCTGACCCCAGGCCGTCAGGGCAGGCGCGCCTCTTCGCGGCTCGGCCCGGGGGGCCTGACGCGGACCCAGAGGGGGCCCACCTGCCTCCCGCGGCAGTGGCTTCCCGGGCCCGAGCCTGGACGCCGGGGGGAAACGAGGGGGAGGGGGCCCTGGCCGGCCGACCCGCTGGCGACCTGAACCCGGCGATAAGCCCGAAGCTGGCCGCCTGCCTGCTTTCCCTGGTGTCAACAGGGAATCTGTCGCACAACGTCACCCGTTAACTGGCGCGTTCGGCCGTTCGTGCGAGGCGCACGGGAACGCCGCCGGCCCTCTTCGGGAGTCAACGACCGTGAGCAACCTCATGAAGGAGTCCGTGCTGCGCGTGCACCACTGGACCGACACCCTCTTCAGCTTCGTCACCACGCGCGACCCGGGGTTCCGCTTCGCCAGCGGCCAGTTCACGATGATTGGCCTGGAGGTGGAGAACCGCCCGCTGCTGCGCGCCTACAGCATGGTGAGCGCGCACTATGACGACCACCTCGAGTTCCTCAGCATCAAGGTGCCCGGCGGGCCCCTGACCTCCCGGCTCCAGCACCTCAAGGAGGGCGACAACGTCCTGGTCAGCCGCAAGGCCACCGGGACGCTCGTCCTCAAGCACCTGCTGCCCGGCAAGAACCTCTACATGCTGAGCACGGGCACGGGCCTGGCGCCGTTCCTGAGCCTCGTGAAGGACCCGGAGATGTACGAGCAGTTCGACCGCGTCATCCTCACGCACACCTGCCGGCGGGCCGAGGAGCTGGCCTACCACGACCTCTTCCTCCATGAGCTGCCGCGCAACGAGTTCTTCGGGGAGCTGGTGAAGCAGAAGCTCACGTACTACCCGAGCGTCACGCGCGAGGACTTCCGCAACACCGGCCGCATCACGGATCTCATCCGCAGCGAGAAGCTGTTCAAGGACGTGGGCCTGCCGCCGCTGAACCCGGAGGTCGACCGGGTGATGCTCTGCGGCAGCCCCGCCATGCTCGCGGACCTCACGGTCATGCTGGAGGAGCGCGGCTTCCGGGAGGGCACCCCGGGAGAGGCCGGCCACTACGTCACCGAGAAGGCCTTCGCCGAGCGCTGAGCGGCCACGACCCGCGGCCTGCTGGAGCGGGTCGTCGCCGGGCTGCTCAAAGAGGCGGTCCCACGGGCCGGCGCCCTCCGGCCGGTAGACCGCCTCCGGCCAGTCCATCGGGGAGACCTCTAGCGTGGGGCCGGGTCCTTTCCGGGGGCCCGCGGTGGATCCGCCTTCTTGAACGTCTCCTTGGCGACGTTCATCGCGGACAGGGCCTTGGGCCAGCCGCAGTAGAAGGCCAGGTGCGTGAGGGCCTCGACGAGCTCCGACTCGGAGAGGCCGTTCTCCCGGGCCTTGGCGAGGTGGAAGGGCAGCTGTTCGGTGTTGCCGCCCACGGTGAGCGCGGCGACGGTGACGAGGCTGCGGTCGCGGGGCGCAAGCCCCTGGCGCTCCCAGACATCGCCAAACAGCACGTCATCCGTGAGCTGCACCAGCTTGGGCGCGAAGTCGCCCAGCTGCTTCTGGAGCGCGGAAGGTTCTTTCTTCAGGGTCATGGCTCCCTACAGGTATGTCCGCCCCCAACCGACGACCAGGAGGCAGGGGGGGATGGGCTTTGAAGCCAGGGTTGATGATGAAGTGACGCTGTCCGAGAAGGGACCTTCGCGATGAAGCCGGCGCTCCTTCCCCACCTCCAGGTGTTCCTCGTCGTGGCCCGCCTGCGCAGCTTCAGCGGCGCGGCGCGCGAGCTCGGCGTCTCCACGACCGCGGTGAGCCAGTCGGTGCGTCACTTCGAGGAGCAGCTGGGGGTGACGCTGCTCGCGCGCACGACGCGCAGCGTGTCGCTGACGGATGCCGGCCGGCGCCTGGTGGAAGGCGCCGGTCCCGGGCTGGGCCAGGCCCTCTCCGCCATCCGCGAGGTCTCCGCGCAGCCGGGCGAGACCGTGGGCCGGCTGCGGCTGTCGGTGCCGCGCTCGGCGGTGCCGTTCCTCATCACCCCGGTCCTCCCCACCTTCCGGGAGCGCCATCCCCGGGTGGAGGTGGAGGTCGTCGTCGAGGACCGCTTCGTGGACATCGTGGCCGAGGGCTACGACGCGGGCGTGCGGCTGAGCGAGGCCATCGAGCGCGACATGGTGCAGGTGCGGCTCACCGACGCGTTCCGCTTCGTGGTGGTGGGCGCGCCCGGCTACCTCGCGCGCCAGGGCTCGCCCCAGCGCCCCGAGGACCTCCTGAAGCACGAGTGCATCACCTTCCGCTCGCAGTCCACCGGGACGCTCTACGCCTGGGAGCTGGAGCGTGGCCGCCGGAGCTGGCGCGTGCCGGTGCGGGGCGGCGTCGTCAGCAATGACAATCAGACCACCGTGGCGCTCGCGGAGGCGGGGCTGGGGCTGGCGTATGCCTTCGAGCCGGCCGCGGAGGAGCGGCTGCGCGCGGGGCGGCTCGTGCGGGTGCTGGAGGCCTATGCGCCCACCGTTCCTGGCTTCTTCCTCTACTTCCCCAGCCGGGCCCAGCGCTCCATGCCCTTGCGCCACTTCATCGAGGTCGCGAAGGAGCTGAGCGCCAGGCGGCTGTGAAGGCTCCCGGGGCGTGAGCTCAATCCCATCCAGGAAGGCATGGTAACCCCGTGCGTTCCGCCTACCGCGGCGAGGGCCGGGCCGCGGGACGCCGCGCGACGTGGAAGACGCTGCCGCCCAGGTCCTTCACGATGGACTCGATGGACCGCTGCGCGCGCACGCTGTTGCCTGCCTCATCCAGGGGCGGCGCGAACGCGGCCACCGCGTACTTGCCGGGCACCACCGCGACGATGCCTCCGCCCACGCCGCTCTTGGCGGGCACGCCGACGTCAAAGGCCCAGGTGCCGGAGTCCTCGTAGAGGCCGGCGGTCATCATCACCGCGAGGGTGTGCGCGGCCACGTCGGGGCTCACCACCGCCTTGCCGGTGAGGGGGTTGGTGCCGCCCGCGGCGAGGGTGGCGCCCATCGCGGCCAGGTCCTTCACGGTCACCGCCACCGAGCACTGCCGCGTGTAGACGTCGAGCGCCTCCGCCGGGTTGCCGGGGATCACGTCATACGCCTTGAGCAGGTCCGCGATGGAGCGGTTGCGGGTGTTGGTCTTCGACTCGGACTTGTAGATCTCCTGATCCACCGAGAGCTCGCGGCCGGCGAACGCGCTGAGGGTGCCCAGGACGCTGTCCCAGCGCGCGTCGGCGTTCGCGGCCTTCAGGTTCCCCACGGTGGCGATGGCGCCCGCGTTCACCAGGGGATTGCCGGTGGGAGGCTCCTTCTGCTGCTTGTTCCGCTCGATGGCCTCGATGGAGTTGAAGGGGAGGCCGGTGGCATTCACCCCCAGCTTGTCCTCCACGCGCTGGATTCCCAGCTCCGACATCAGCTTCGCCGCCATGAAGGGCTTGGAGATGGACTGGATGGAGAACGCGTGGCCGGTGTCTCCAATGGAGAAGGCCCTTCCGTCCACGGTGAGGATGGCGATGCCGAACAGCTTCGGGTCGACCCTGGCGAGCACCGGGATGTAATCGGCGTTCTTGCCGGCGGTGACCCCCTTGTTCGCGGAGTAGGACCGCTGCATGGCGGACTGGAACTCCTCATCGGTGGGGAGGCCGGCCTCCGGTGCGCTCTGGGTGCGCGCGGGGGCCTCCGCCGGGGCGCTGGCGGGCGCCTGTGCCCAGGCGCCTGTCGTGAGCGTGACGACGGTGAGCGCCGCCCAGAGGGCGCTCCTGCGAACACGGTTGCCTTCGAGCATGAGGACCCCTCCCACTGTGAATGGCTTTCACCGCGCAACCTAGGTCGCCATCGACAGTCGGACAGCCTTGGGGAGGGGGGCCTCGCGTGCGCCACCTCGGCCGCCTGGCTCGCCCGTGGCCAGTCAGAGCATGCTCTTGCCGAGCTCCAGCACCACCTCGATGAAGCGCCGGTTGGCGAGGAGCAGGGGCACCAGGGGCGCCATGGCCGCGGCGACGACGGTCAGCGCCGCGCGGAGGTCCACCGGGAGCGAGCGCATGCCGCGTGTCGTCTTGAAGGACGTGCCCAGGTCCGCGAGCGAGGAGAAGTCATCCGCGCTCAGCGGGTCCAGCCCCTCCGGAAGCTCGCGGTGGAACCACCGCCGCTCGAAGCGCTGCGAGTGCCAGGCCGCCACGGCCGAGAGGTCCTGGTCCCCCTTTTGCTTCGCCCTCAGCAGCTGACGGAAGAAGGGCAGCAGCGGGGCGAAGACGACGACGAGGCAGAGGAGCGCGAAGGCGAACAGGTGCAGGGCGTAGTCGGTGAAGTCCGTGGTGGGGGCGTGCGGCAGGCGATGCGCGGTGAGCGTGGCGGCCACGGCGAGGACGATGAGGGAGAAGCTGGCCTGGACCGTCCCGAGGAAGCCCAGTCCGCCCGCCGCGTCCGGATGGGTGGGCACGAGGGCGAGCGGCAGCCGGGAGACCTTGAACAGGAACCTTGCCCACAGGACCCCGTGCCACAGCCAGCGCAGGAGCTGGAACCGGAGGAGGGGCATGCTCACCGCGAGGTACCACCCCCCGGCCAGGGTCAGCGGGCCCCGGGGCTCCGCGTGGAGCCAGGACGGACGGATCGTCAGGTGGGGCACGTCCAGGAAGGACGCGGCGAAGGAGAGGACCAGCAACCCCGCCTCGATGAGGACGCTCCGCCGCGTCCGCACCACGCTGTTGGCGATGCCCTCGTAGCGGGGCAGGTCCTTCGCGGCAATCAGCTCCGAGACGACGAACTGGCGCACGGCCGCCGAGAGGCTCAGGTCGATGTAGCGCTCGGACGCGACGAGCAGTGGCAGGGACACCAGGAACTGGACATGGGTCGCCGCGTCGCGGAGGAAGGCGCGCGACACCGCCCCTCCATCCAGGAGCGACAGGGCGAAGAGCGGAAGCCAGCTCACCAGCGTCAGGGCGAGGATGCGCGCCCACCTCGAAGCCCGCCGAGGAAGGGCGCGGCGCCGCGACCAGCCGAGCACGGGGCCCTGGACCAGTGAGAAGTCGAGCAGCGAGGCAGGGACGTCCATGGCCGCATCAAAGCTGCGCCGTAGGGGTGGCTCCCGCCAGTCGGGAGGGCGCCGAAGGAGGGAGTGGCGGCCAGGCCCGTCCGCCCCCACGGCAGCGGATGCGAGACATCGAGCCCGCGCCGGGCGCGATGTCAGCGCTGGAGCGGAGCTGCTTCATGAACGCGTGCGGCGCGGGGAGGCCCGACTCCCGGAGGCTTCGGGGCGTGTCGCGCAGGCGGTCCTCGACGAGGCCGTCGGATGCAGGGGTGACGGCCTCGTGGATGCGTCGGCGCCGCGACCCGGACCGCCTTGCGCGCGGCGGCGGTTGAGAGAAGGCAGCCCGCTCCTACTGACGGGCCTGCTCCGCTGATGGCAGGCCCAGGGCCGCCGCGAGCTCCGTGAGCTTCGCCTGCACCTTGCGCATGTTCTCCGGGCCCATGCGCAGCAGGTGCTTCTCCGCCGCGCTCAGCGCTTCGAGGTTCGGATCCGCGTAGGCATAGAGCGCGCCCTTCGGCGTGAGCTCCGGAGGCGTCTTCGGGACGGGGACCCGGGTGAGGCGTCCGATGGCCCGCGACAGGGTCGCGTCCAGGCTCCGGCCCGGCGGGGCGAGTTCCGCGTGGGCGGCGTCCAGCAGCGGCTTGAGCTCCTGATACACCGGCCCGGCCTTCTTCACGTCCAGGGAGACGATGACGCGGACCACTCCGTCGTAACGGGTATGGCTCTCCGGCGCCGTCACCGTGTGGCCCTGACGCTTCGTCACGCGGAAGGTCCCCGCGGGTGCCATGAAGGACAGCGGCATGCGCGGGCTCTGCCCTTCGGCGACCAGGTTCACGGACGCGGCGAAGCGGCGGGCCAGGTCCCCGGCGGACAGCCAGCGCGCGAAGTCCGCGTCCGTGGAGAGCCCTCGCAACAGCTCCCTCACGCGCGCGTCGGTGCCGGAGAGCTGCACCGCCGGGGGCGGAGGCGGCGCCGGAGGCGTCGGCTCGGCGTAGGCGGGCGTGGGCGCGGGAGGCGGCTCCGACGTGCGCAGGAGGAAGATGCCCGCTCCGCTCAGGAGCGCCACGACGGTGGCGATGCCCAGGGGCCAGCGCATGGAACGGACGAGAGACGGCGGGAGGGGGGCGTTTTCGCTGGGGCTCATATGAGTGGGGCTGCGGTGGAGGTCGGTTGAGAGGGATTACAGCTCGCCGGCGCGGGCCTGCTCGGCCAGGCGGAAGGAGAACTCCGCGCGGCGGTTCTTCTCCGGGGCGTTCGGGTCGGCGGGCCGCTCCTCGCCGTAGGAGATGACGGAGATGCGCCCGGGCTCGACGCCCAGGTTCACCAGGTAGGCGCGCACGCTCGCGGCCCGGCGCTGGCCCAGCGCGAGGTTGTATTCCGTCGTGCCCAGCTCGCAGGTGTGGCCCGCCACCGTCACCTTCGCCAGGCTCCGCTGACGCAAGGCCCGCGCGATGCGCGACAGCTCCTCGGTGGCCTCGGGCGGGAGGAGGGACGAGTCGAGCGGGAAGTAGATGGGCGCGGCGTTGAGCGCCGCGAGCGCCTGCTCCGTGTCATCCGGTCCGGGCCGTGGCGCGCGGTCCCGGTCGCTGACGCCGGGCGGCGGTGGATGGGTCGCCGCGTCGGCGGTGCTGGGGTTGGCCGCGCGCCGCGCGCATCCGGTGAGACCCATCACAGACATCAGGAGCACCCAGGAGGTTCGGTTCATGCCCTGAGACATGAGCAAGGGCTGTGCCGCGGTTCTCTCCTCTGGGGCCTCGCGCGGCGGGGCGCGCTGACTGGCAAAGCGCGTCGTCCTAGCGTTGCGAAACGCCGCTGTCGGTCCGCTCCCGGCGGTGGATGGTGGAGACATCAATCCCCAGCAGCTCCGCCGCCCGCGTCTTGTTGCCTCCGCAGCGGGCAACCACCCACGCGATGTACTCACCCTCCAGCTGTCGCAGCGGCACCACCTGCCCGTGGGCCGCGGCCAGCGGGTGGGCTTCCGGCGCTCCGTCGGAGGTGTGCAGCCGCAGCTGGGCCAGGTCCACGGTGGGCTGCGCCCCCAGGACGACCAGGCGCTCCACCAGGTTCTCCAGCTCGCGCACGTTGCCGGGCCACGGCATGCGCGTGAGCGTGGCCACGACCTCCGGGGACAGGGTGGTGACGGGGGAGCGCGGGTTGCGGGCGCGGGCCTGGGCCACGAAGTGCTCGGCGAGCTTCGGGATGTCCTCCGTGCGCTCGCGCAGCGGGGGGACCCGGAGCGAGACGACGTTGAGCCGGTAGAAGAGGTCCGCCCGGAACCGGCCTTCCTTCACCCGCGCGTCCAGGTCCTGGTGCGTGGCGGCGAGGATGCGCACGTCCACCTTGCGCGAGCCGTCCGCGCCCACCGCGCGCACCTCGCCGTCCTGGAGGACGCGCAGCAGCTTCGCCTGGAGCTCTGCGGGCATGTCCCCGATTTCGTCGAGGAAGAGCGTGCCCTCGTCCGCCTCCACGAAGAGGCCCCGGCGCGTGGTGGTGGCGCCGCTGAAGGCGCCCTTGATGTGGCCGAACAGCTCGCTCTCCAGCAGGGCGTGGGGCAGGGCGGTGCAGTTGACCGCCACGAAGGGCGCCTGGCTGCGCGGCCCCTCGGAGTGCAGCGCCCTCGCGACCAGCTCCTTGCCGCTGCCGCTCTCGCCCCGGATGAGCACCGGCGCCTCGGAGGCCGCCACGCGGTCGATGAGCTCATAGAGCGTGCGCATGGGCACGCTGTGGCCCAGCAGCGCCCCCATGCCGTTGCGCTGGACCACCTGGCGCTTGAGGTCGCGGTGCTCGGAGCGAAGCCGGCGGGTCTCCAGCGCCCGACCGACGTGGAGCAGCACTTCGTCCAGCCGGAAGGGCTTGGTGAGGTAGTGCCAGGCGCCGCGCTTCATCGCCTCCACCGCGCTCTCCACCGCGCCGAAGGCGGTCATCAGCAGCACCGGCAGCTCCGGGTCGTGGCGGCGCGCCGCCGCGAGCACGTCCAGCCCGTCCACCTCCTCCATGCGCAGGTCGCACAGGATGACGTCGTAGACGCGGGCCTTGAGCTGGGCGATGGCGTCCGCGCCGCTCGTGGAGAGGTCCACGCGGTAGCCCGCGTCCGTGAGGGGCTCCTTCAACATCTGTCCCATCTCCTCGTGGTCATCCACCACGAGGATGCGCGCGCTAGACGGCATGCCGTTCCTCCCAGCCGGACGCCGCGGCCACCGGCCACCGCAGCGTGAAGACGGTGCCCCGGCCGGGCTCGCTCTCGACCCCCACCTGGCCACCGTGATTGCGGACGATCTGCGCCACCACGCTCAGCCCCAGGCCCGTGCCCTGGCCGCGCTTCTTGGTGGTGAAGAAGGGGTCGAACACCTGGTGCAGGTGCTCCGGTGCGATGCCCCGGCCGTCGTCCTGGAGGCGGATCTCCACCGCCGGGGTGTCCCCCGCCATGCACGCGGACGCGCTCAGCCGCACGTGGCCCCCGGCGCTGCACGCGTCGCAGGCGTTGAGCGCGAGGTTGAGGAGCACCTGCTGGAGCTGATCCGCGTCCGCGGCCAGGCTGGGCAGCCGCTCGGGCACGTCCAGCTCGAAGTGGACGCGCCGGCGCTCGGCCTCCACGTCGAGCAGCTCCTGGAGGCCGCGCACCACGGGCGCCAGCGGGACGACGCCCGCCCGCGCGGGTTGCAGGCGCGACAGGTCCAGCAACTGGCGGATGATGCGGCTCACCCGGTCGATCTGCGTGACGATGGCGGTGAGGCCCCGGCCCTGCGGGTGCTCCACGCCGCCCACCTTCAGGAGCATGTACTCGGCGTGGCCGCGGATGATGCCCAGCGGCGTGCCGATCTCATGGGCCACGCCCGCGGCGAGCACGCCCACCGTGGCCAGCTTCTCCGCGCGCAGCAGCTGGTCCTCCAGCATGCGCACGTTGCTCAGGTCCTCCAGCACGAGCAGCGTGCTGGCCTCGCCGTCGCCGTGCTCCAGCGGGACGGCGTGGACGTTGAACTGGTCCTTCTCGTTGAAGAGGCTGAGCGGCTCGCCGTGCAGGCTGCGCACGGCGCCCTGGTCCCGCGCGGCCAGCACCATCGCCTCCAGCCGCTGCACCGCCGCCGCGGGCGCGGCGGGGAAGGCCTCAGGGAGCGTGCTGCCCACGGCGGTGGCGGACAGGCGCGCGCGCAGGGCCTGGTTCACGGCGCTGATGCGGCCCTCGTGGTTCAGGGCCAGGATGCCCGTGGGGATGTGGTCGAGGATCTTCTGCGTCTTCTCGTGCAGGTGCGCGAACCGGGCGGCGTGGCGCAGGCTCTCCCGGAGCGCCACCGCGCGGCGGTTGGCGAGCACCACATAGGTCCCGAACGCCACCAGGAACACCGCCACGAGGAGCGCCGCCAGCGACAGGCGGAGCACCAGCGTGCGCTCGTGGGAGCGCAGGGCGCTGGTGGAGGAGAGCGTCGCCACGGACCAGGACGCCTCGCCCCGCATGCGCAGCGGGCGGAACGTGGCCACCGCGTCCGCGGAGCCCAGGCCCAGGCGCGAGGCCACCGCCTCGTGGAGGCGCAGCGTCCCGGACCCGCCCGCGCGCATCCGCTCCACCAGCGCGCGCAGCCCGGGCACGCGCGCGCCGTCGGGGCCCTCCAGCCGCCGGTACCAGGACGCCAGGGTCGGGTCGCTCATGGGGGCGGGCGTGCCGTGGGCGCCCAGGAGGAGCAGCCGCGTGTTCTCCTCCACCGTCACCATGCGCAGCGGCGCGAAGAGGGGCTCGGTGTCCACGAGGATGGCGACGGCGCCTCCGCCCCCGGGCGCGTCGGCGTCGAGGCGGGTGGCGAAGACGCGCATCCAGCCGGAGGAGGCGGGCCCCTCGATGGGGTGCGAGGGGATGACGTACCCCGCCGGGGCCGTGAGCGCCTGCCGCGCGGTCTCCACGAGCGCCGCGGGGTGGACGGCCTCCCGGGACAGGTGGCGCGACTTGTGGTCCACCAGGAAGAGCCGCTCGTCGCCGTCCGGGCCCAGCACGGCGATGGCGCGATACTGGCCCACGGACTCCAGCAGGGCGCGCAGCTCGTTGTGGTGATCCGCGGCCGAGCCGGGCTGGGCGAGCAGCTCGCTCGCGAAGCGCAGGTTGTCCCCCAGGTCCTCGAGGGACCGGGCGACGCCGCTGGCGGCCTCATCCAGCTGGGCCTGCCGGTCGCGCGCGAACTGCTCCACCAGGGCCTGCCGGTCGCGCTGGATGAACCACACGGCGCCGCCCGCCACGCTGGCCAGGGAGACGAGCAGGAGGACGAGGGGCGCGAGGAGCCGGTGCATGGGGGAGAGGAGCCAGGACAACGCAAGGCCCGGGCCAGTCGTTCCCCCAGGGGACCTCGCCACGGGCCCCGCCGCGACCGCCGCAAATCACCACACCGGGGCTGGCACTTTGCCGGACCCGACCGGCGCCGGCCCCCTCCGGGCCTGCGCTAGAGTGGCCGGCCCCTCGAACGGAGCCCGAGCCTGAACATGAGCCAGAACCTCTACGACATCCCCCTCACCGGCATTGACGGTTCCCCCCGCACGCTCGGTCAGTACCGGGGCAAGGTCCTGCTGGTGGTGAACGTCGCGTCCAAGTGCGGCCTGACGCCCCAGTACGAAGGCCTCCAGAAGCTCTACGCGAGCCGGCAGGGCCAGGGCCTGGAGGTGCTGGGCTTCCCCGCGAACAACTTCCTGGGGCAGGAGCCGGGGAGCGAGGCGGAGATCCAGCAGTTCTGCACCACCACGTACGACGTGACCTTCCCGCTGTACTCGAAGATCTCCGTGGTGGGGCCGGACAAGCACCCGCTCTACCACGCGCTGACGGGCGCCATCCCGGAGGCCACGGGGGAGGGGCCCATGCGCGCGAACCTCAAGGGCTACGGCATCGAGCCCAACCCGCAGCCGGAGGTGCAGTGGAACTTCGAGAAGTTCCTCATCGGCCGGGATGGCCGCGTCGCGGGCCGCTTCGCGCCGGACGTGACGGCGGACGATCCGCGGCTCGTGCAGGCCATCGACGCGGAGCTGGCGAAGCCGGCCTGAGGTCAGCGCTCCGGCGGCGGGAGCCGTCCGCAGGCGCGGTTGGCCGGGACGGCGACGTCGATCTTCCGGGGAGGCGGCAGCCGGAGGTCCTTCATCACCTGGATGAACTCCTCGCGGCGCTTCCCCGCGAGGCGCGGGTTGTGCCGCTTCTCCTCGCCGATGCTCGTCGCCAGGTGCCCGTGGTAGTCGTGCCCGGGGTGGACGAGCGTCGCGTCCGGGAGCCGGAAGAGGACGCGGGTGATGGAGTCATAGAGCTGGCCCGCGTTGCCGTTCTGGAAGTCGGTGCGGCCATTTCCGCGCACGAGCAGCGCGTCGCCGGTGAACACGCGGTCCCCCAGCAGGTAGCTCACGCTGTCGTCCGTGTGGCCCGGCGTGGCGAGCACCTGGAAGGCGCACCCGCCGACGCGCACCGTGTCGCCGTGCCGGAGGTGGAGGTCGGCGCACTCGGCCCCGCCGGCTCCGGCCACCACCTGGCACCGCGTGCGCTCGCGCAGCGTCCCCGACGCGGTGACGTGGTCGGCGTGCACGTGGGTGTCGAAGACGTGGGTGAGGGTGAGGTCCAGCTCGCCGACGAGCCGCAGGTCGCGCTCCACCTGCTCCAGCACCGGGTCGATGAGCACGGCCTGACGCGTGGCCTCGTCACCGACGAGGTACGTGTACGTCGAGGACTCGGAGTCGAAGAGCTGGCGGAAGACCATGACGAGGCTCCTATCACGGGAGGAGCGCCTCCTCCGGCTGCCAGGGGGCGCGGCAGGGGTGTCCGCTCCTCGACGTTCCGCCACCTCGGAGGTCAGTAGGCGCGGGCCGCCTCGCCGCGCAGGCTCGCCCGCGTTCAATGGAGGACGGCATGTCCCGTTCCACGCAGCACCACCGGGTGCTGATCATCGGCGGTGGCACCGCGGGCCTCACGGTCGCGGCGCGGCTGAAGCGCAAGGGCGTGCAGGGCGTCGCCGTCCTCGAGCCCTCCGCGCATCACTACTACCAGCCGCTGTGGACGCTGGTGGGCGGCGGGGCCGCGGACATCGCGAGCACCGTGCGGCCGGAGGCGGACTACATCCCCCGGGGGACGCAGTGGATCCGGGACCGGGCGGAGGAGGTGGACCCCGTCCAGCGGCAGGTGCTCACCCGAGGTGGCGAGCGCGTGTCCTATGACTTCCTCGTGGTCGCTCCCGGCATCCAGCTGGACTGGGACCGGGTGCGCGGCCTGCGCGAGGCGCTGGAGACGCCGTTCGTGTCCAGCAACTACGACTTCCGGCTCGCGCCGAAGACGTGGGAGATGGTGCGGGCGTTCCAGGGGGGCACGGCCCTGTTCACCCACCCGGCCACGCCGGTGAAGTGCGCGGGGGCGCCGCAGAAGATCATGTACCTGGTGGCGGACCACCTGCGCCGGAGCGCGCTCGCCGGGAGGTCACGGGTCGTCTTCGGCTCGGGAGGGAAGGCCCTCTTCGCGGTGCAGCCCTTCGCCCGGGTGCTGGAGGGCGTCGTGGAGCGCTACGGCATCCAGACGCACTTCGGCCATGACCTGGTCGAGGTGCGCGCGGCCCGCCGCGAGGCCGTCTTCGCGGTGACGCGCGAGGGGCGCCGGGAGGAGGTGACGCTGGGGTATGATCTGCTGCACGTCACGCCGCCGCAGAGCGCGCCGGACTTCATCAAGCGCAGCGCGCTGGCGCACGCGGACGGACCGAACGCGGGCTGGGTCAAGGCGCACAAGCACACGCTGCAGCACCCGGACCACCCGAACGTCTTCGCCATTGGAGACGCCAGCGACCTGCCCACCTCCCGCACGGGCGCCGCCGTCCGGGCGGAGGCGCCCGTCCTCGTGGAGAACCTGGTGGCGGTGATGGCGGGGCGCGAGCCCACGGCCCGCTACGACGGCTATGCGTCCTGTCCGCTGGTGACGGGCTACGGGCGGATGCTGCTCGCCGAGTTCGACTACGAGGGCCGGCCCGCGCCGAGCCTGCCGCTCATCAACACCTTCGTGGAGCGCCGGGACCTGTGGCTCTTGAAGAAGTACGGGCTGCCGCGCCTGTACTGGGACGGCATGCTTCGTGGGCGCGCGTGAACACTCGCGCAAGGGACTGCTCGACGGTGGGCCCTGCTCGTGCGACGTTCGCGGCCGTGACGCCCTACGACAAGATCTTCGAGAACAACAAGCTCTGGGCGGAGGAGCAGCTCCGCTCGGATCCGGACTTCTTCACCAAGCTGTCGGTGTCGCAGCAGCCGGACTTCCTCTACATCGGATGTTCGGACAGCCGCGTGCCGGCCAACCAGATCATGGGCCTGGCGCCGGGTGACGTCTTCGTGCACCGCAACGTCGCCAACCTGGTCAACAACGTCGACCTCAACGTGATGTCGGTCATCAACTACGCCGTCCGGCAGCTGGACGTGAAGCACATCATCGTCTGTGGCCACTACGGCTGCGGCGGCGTGCGCGCGGCGATGCAGCCCAAGGACCTGGGCATCCTCAACCCCTGGCTGCGCAACATCCGCGACGTGTATCGCTTCCACAAGCAGGAGCTGGACGCCATCACGGACGAGGCGCGGCGCTACGAGCGGCTGGTGGAGCTCAACGTCCTGGAGCAGAGCATCAACATCATCAAGACCGCCGCCGTGCAGAAGTCCTATCTGGCGCGGGGCTTCCCCACGGTGCACGCGTGGGTGTTCGACCTGCGCAACGGCATCCTCCAGGACCTGAAGCTGGACTTCGAGCAGACGCTCCACAGCATCCAGGAGGTCTACGACCTCACGAAGGAGTGAGGCCGCCGGGCTGACGGGGTGGTGAGCGCCGAGCGCGGCGCAAGGCAATGTCGTGACGCGCCCTCCACCTCGGTCCGGCGGTCTACGACCTCCGGCGCTATCGCTTCCACACCACCCGGTCCCCATCGGCCTGGCAGTGCCCTCGCTGAAGAAGCAAGGTCAGCCCGGCTTCGAGGACCGGGATCACCGCCCGGGTCAGCCGTTGGATGCCGAAGCAGCGGGCTGTCTCCCGGAGCAGGTCCTCGCGCTCCAGCGAGAGCGCCTCGGTGAGCACGGCCCCCGCGGCGTTGGCCACCTCCTCGGGGGGAAGGTGGGCGGCCTCGCGGTCCGGATGCGCGCCACGAAAGCCTGTGTACTGCGCGGGCCCCCGGCTGGGCGACCAGAGGAACTCCCCGACGACCGTCACGGCCCCGCGCTTCGCCAGTGACGGGACGAGCTGCTCGGTGGGCGCGGAGAACGGCGTGCCCCCAGGTCCGCGTTGGCCGGGCCCGTCGTGTTGCAGCCTATGGCCGTGGCGTAGGGCATGGAGGTGACGGTGTCCGGCGAGTGCACCAGCGCGCCAGTGGCCGTGGCGTAGGTCTGCTCGTTGGTGTCCACGCTCAAGGTCGCGCGGGCCAACCGGATGCGCGTGAAGTGCGTGCGCCCTTGCCAAGGTGGCCGCCCCGGGAGCGTGCCCGTCCTGGCCCCGCGCGCTGGCACCTCCCTGGGGATGCCCTGTCAGTCCTCTCAGGGGCGCCCCTCATCGCGCTGGAGCGCCTGCGTCAGCCGCTCCGCGAGCCGCTGGACGTGGGGCTCGCGCAGCAGCGTGTAGTGGGTGCCGGGGAGCACCTCCCGCGTCAGCGTTCCGTGGACGCGCTCGTTCCAGCCGTCGTCCCCGCGCGCCGGGGCGTCGCCCGCCTGGAGCAGGAGGACGCGGCCTTTGAACGTGCCGGGACGGTGGTGCTTCAGGGCCCGCAGGTTGCGGGTGAAGACGTGCAGGAGCGCGCGCCCTGTCGCCGTGGCGGCCTCCGGTGTCGCGAGCTGCCCCTGGTCGAGCTCGAACAGCGCGGCCACCTGGTCCGCGTCGTCCACGTCGAGCGGTACGCGGTCCTCCGTCGCCGGGCTGGGGTCGATGAGGGCCACGAGCTCCACGGCCTCTCCGCGGGCCTGGAGCTGACGGGCCATCTCGAAGGCCACCACGCCGCCCAGGGACCAGCCGCCGAGCCGGTAGGGGCCGTGGGGCTGAACGGTGCGCATGGCGGCTACGTAGAGCGCGGCCATCGCCTCCACGGAGTCGAGCGGCGGCCGGCTTCCATCGAGCCCCTGGGACTGAAGCCCGTAGAAGGGCTGCTCCGGGCCCAGCTGCTTCGCCAGCGCCGCGTACGCGAGCACGTTGCCGCCCACCGGGTGGACGCAGAAGAACGGCCGCCGCGAGCCCTCTCGCTGGATGGGCACGAGCGGGGAGAAGACCGCGGGCGCCTGGCGCAGCAGTCGGGCCAGCGTCTCCACCGTGGGCGCCTGGAAGAGGGCGGCCAGGGGCAGCTCGCGGTGGAAGCGCTCGCGGATGCGCACCATCAGCTTCACGGCGAGCAGCGAGTGGCCGCCCAGCTCGAAGAACGGCCGCGTCACGCCGATGGGGCGCACGTCGAGCAGCTCCTCCCAGAGCGCCGCGAGCTCCCGCTCCAGGTCGTCGCGTGGGGCGACTTCGGTGGCTTCGGAGGGACGGGAGGCTGGGGCCTCCGGGACGTGCATCCGTTGCCGCTCCTCGTCCGTCAGAGGGGAGTTCCGATCCAGGGGCGCATCGGGATCGGCGAGGACCGTCTCCAGCAAGGTGCTCCAGTACCCCATCAGCCGCTGGACCGTGGCGGAGTCGAAGAGGTCCGTGCTGTACGTGAGCGCCCCCTGGAAGCCGTCGGGCCGCCGGGTGAGGGCCAGGTCCAGGTCGAACTTCGCGGTTGGCGGGGTGACCTCCACTGCCTTGAGCGTGAGGCCGGGCAGGATGGCCTCTGGCTCGGCGGTGTTGTGCAGCGCGAAGAGGGACTGGAAGAGCGGCGTGCGGCCCAGGTCGCGCTCGGGCTGGAGTGCTTCCACCAGCCGCTCGAAGGGCAGGTCCTGGTGTTCGTAGGCGCCGAGCGTGGTCTCTCGCACCTGGGCGAGCAGCTTCCGGAATGACGTATCCGGCGTGAAGCGGGCTCGGAGGACCAGCGTGTTGACGAAGAAGCCGATGAGTCCTTCGGTCTCCGCCTGCCGGCGGTTCGCGATGGGCGTGCCCACCAGCACGTCGTCCTGCCCGGCGTACCGCGACAGCAGCAGTTGGAACGCGGCCATGAGCACCATGAAGGGTGTGGCGCCCTCGCGCTTCGCCAGCGCTTCCACCGCGTCACTCGAGGCCGGCGTCAGCTGGACGGGCAACTGCGCGCCGCGCGCGGAGCGGCGGTCTGGACGGGGCCGGTCGGTGGGCAGCGCCAGCGCGTGGGGTGCCCCTTCGAGCTGCTGCCTCCACCAGTCCAGCTGCCCCTCCAGCACCGGGCCTTCCATCCACGCCGCCTGCCACCGAGCGAAGTCCGCGTACTGCACGGGCAGCTCCGGCAAGGGCGACGGCTGACCCTGATGGAACGCTTCGTAGAGCGTCACCAGCTCGCGCACGAGCACCCCGAAGGACCAGCCGTCGGAGACCGTGTGGTGCGTGCACAGGAGGAGCACGTGCTCCCGCGCGTCGAGCCGCAGCAGCGTGAAGCGCGCGAGCGGCCCCGTGCCCAGGTCGAAGGGACGCAGCGCATCCGCTTCCACCCGGCGCCAGAGCGCAGCCTCGCGCTCCTCCGCTGGCAGCGCCTCCAGGTCCTCCCTGCGCAGCACGCCCGTGGGCGCGGGATGGATGCGCTGCCGGGGTGTGCCGTCGAGGGCCTCGAATGTCGTGCGCAGGGTTTCGTGGCGCTGCACCAACACGTCGAAGGCGCGATCGAGGGCGGGCACGTCCAGCGCTCCGGACAGCCGCAGCGCGAAGGGCATGTTGTAGAGCGGGCTGTCTGGCTCCAGCTGATCGATGAACCACAGCCGCTGCTGCGCGAAGGACAGGGGCGCGAGTCCGTCCTCGTGCGTCCTCGTCAACGGCGGTAGCGCGGGCCTGGGCGCGGCGTCCGTCAGCCGCTCGGCGAGGCCCGCCACGGTGGGGGTTTCGAAGAGCGTCCGGACGCGCAGCTCCACCCCGAAGCGAGCGCGCACGCGGGCCACCACCTGTGTGGCCAGAATCGAGTGTCCGCCCAGCTCGAAGAAGTTGTCGTGACAGCCGATGCCGGACACGCGCAACAGCTCCTCCCAGATGGCGGCGAGGCGTGCTTCGGTGGGCGTGGCCGGTGGCTCGGAGCCCCGCGTGGAGGGCCGTGACGCATCCGGCATGGGCAGCGCCAGGCGGTCCAGCTTGCCGTTCGGTGTCAGCGGCAGGGCGGGCAGGGCGAGGATGGCGGCCGGCACCATTGCGTCGGGCAGGTTTCTCCGCAGGTGATCGTGCAGTGAGCCGGTGTCCACCTCTGGCGTGACATAGGCCACGAGGCGCGCGTCACCTGGCGCATCCTCGCGCACCAGGGCCATGGCATCCCGGACACCGGGCTGCGTGCGCAGCATGGACTCGATTTCACCCAGCTCGATGCGGTGGCCGCGCAGCTTCACCTGGAAGTCCAGGCGGCCCATGAAGTCGAGCGTGCCGTCCTCGCGCCAGCGGGCCCTGTCACCCGTGCGATACATACGTGCGCCGGGCTCCGTGCTGAACGGATCCGGCATGAAGCGCTCCGCCGTCAGGTGCGGACGCCCCAGGTAGCCCCGCGCGAGGCCCTCACCGGCGAAGCACAGCTCTCCCGGCAGCCCGAAGGGCACCAGTTCCTGACGTTCATCGAGCACGTAAGCGCGCAGGTTGTCCAACGGCCGTCCGATGACGGGCCGCGCGTGTGACGTTCCGCGCAGGTCCAGGGTGGTGGTGGTCACGGTGCACTCGGTGGGGCCGTAGACGTTGAAGGTCCGCGTGCGCCGGGTCGTGGCGAGCCGCTGCCACATCCCTTCATCCAGCGCTTCGCCACCGACCAGCAGCAGCGCCGGAACGTGGGGGCGCTCCAGCATCCCCGCATCCAGGAGGAGCTTCAGTTGCGCGGGCGTGCAGTCCAGTGCGTCCACCCGCGTCCGCTCCAGCCACGCGAGCAACTGCTCCGGCTCCAATCGGAGGTCCTCCGGGATGGGGCATACGCAGTGGCCGTCCAGCAGCGGGAGTACCTGTCCGATGGATGCATCGAAGAACAGCGGGGCGTTGAGGCCGGCGTGGAGCCCTGGCGGTTGTCCTTCGTACACGGTCCGCCGGAGCGCATGACGCAAATGCAGCACTGAGCGGTGGCGCACCATCACGCCCTTGGGCGCGCCGGTGGAGCCGGACGTGTAGATGACATAGGCGAGATTCCCCGGCCCCGCCGCCGGCGGCAGGTTCTCCGAAAACCGGTCCGACAGTCGGACAGGTTCGCGGGCCCCCGGTATCGGCCCGGCCGCGCCAAACTGGTCCGACAGTCGGACCGGTTCGCGGGCCCCCAGTATCGGCCCGGCCTCGCCATAGCGGTCCGACAGCCCGACAGGTCTGGCGTCCACCGGAGCCCGTCTGCCCTCCCCAATCGTGTCCGACAGCCCGACGGGTTCGAGTTCCCTCGGCGCCCACCCGGCCTCACCCAATGAGTCCGACGGTCGGACAGGCTCGCGGGCCTCTGGTACCGGGTCGGCCACACCCAGCGTGTCCGACTGTCCAACAGGTCCAGGGCCCCTCTGCGCCCGCCCTCTCACTCCAAACCTGTCCGACTGTCCTACAGGTTCGCAGGCTTCCGGTTCTGGCACGGCACCATCCAACGAGTCCGACAGTCGGACAGGTTCGCGGGCCCCAACTACCGGCCCGGCCATCCCCAACGAGTCCGACGGTTGGACAGGTTCGCGGGCCTCCGGTGCCGGTCCAGCGATCCCCAATCGGTCAGACTGTCCGACAGGCCCGCGAGTCCCCGGTGCCGGTCCGGTGCTCCCCAATCGGTCCGACCGTCCGACAGGTCCAAAGTCTCCGAGCGTCGTCGTCGGTGACTCTGAGAACCGGTCTGATAGTCCGACAGGTTCGCTGTCCCCCCGTGCTCGCCCAGCCCCTTCAAGCTTGTCCGACTGTCTGACAGGTTCGTGGTCGCCCGATGCCGACACGGTCTCCCGGCGCTGATCCGGCTGTCCGACAGGTTCGAGGGCCTCCAGCGTTCGCCCAGCCGGTTCATGACTGTCCGACTGTCCGACGCGTTCGTGATCGCCTGGGACTCGCGTGGTCGTCCGAAACCTGTCTGACTGTCCGACAGGTTCTTGGTCACCCGTGGCCGACGTGGTCTCCCAGAACCTGTCCGACTGTCCGACAGGTTTTGCGTCCAGCCGCACCAGGTGGGGCACCTCCGGGTGCCATGCTTCTTGCAGCGCCCGTGTCGTCACCAGCACGGACGCGCCACAATCCTTGAGGACGAACGACTTGCGTGCGGCCGGCGCCCTGGGGTCTAGCGGCACGAAGGCGCCGCCGGCCTTGTTCACCGCGAGCAGCGCGATGATGGCCTCCGCCGAGCGCTCCAGGCACAGGCCCACCGTCACCTCCGGGCCCACGCCCAGCGACCGCAGGTGCCAGGCGAGCTGGTTGGCCCGGATGTTGAGCCGCCGGAAGGACAGCGTCGTGTCCCCGAATACCACGGCGTCCGCGTCCGGGGTCCGCAGCACCTGCTCCTCGAAGTCGCCGTGCAGTGTGCTTTCTCCGTCGAAGGGTGACGCGCTGCCTGCCAGGTCACCGAGGAGCTGGCGGCGTTCCTCCTCCGAGATGAGCGACAGCCGTGACAGCGGTGCGTCCGGTCGCGTGACCACCGCCTCCAGCAGCACGCGCAGGTGGGTGAAGAGTCGCGCCATCGTGGGGCGCTCGAAGAGGTCCGTGGCGTACGCGAGCGTTCCCCGGAAACCGTCCGCCCGGCGGTCCAGGTCCAGGCTCAGGTCGAACTGGGACGTGGTCCGCTTCCCAAGCGTGGCGGGGCGCACGGTGAGGCCGGGCAGCGACAGCTCCGGCACCGGCGCGTTCTGGAGCGCGAACAGCACCTGGAACAGCGGCATGCGCCCCAGGTCGCGCTTCGCTTGCAGCGACTCCACCAGCCGCTCGAAGGGGATGTCCTGGTGCTCGTAGGCCCCCAGCGTGGTGGTGCGCACCTGGGCCAGCAGCTCACGGAAGGTCGTCCGGGGACTGATGCTTCCTCTCAGCACCAGCGTGTTGACGAAGAAGCCGATGAGGCCCTCGGTCGCCGCGTGGTGGCGGTTCGCGATGGGCGTGCCCACCAGCACGTCTTCCTGGCCGGAGTAGCGGTGCAGCACCGTCTGGAAGGCCGCGAGCAGCACCATGAAGGGCGTGGCGCCCTCCTGCTTCGCCAGGGCCTCCACCCGCTCGGACAGGCCCAGGGGCAGGTGCACCGACATCGTGTCACCGCGTTGGCTGGAGACGGCGGGCCGGGGCTTGTCGGTGGGCAGCTCCAGTGCGCGGGGGGCGCCTTCGAGCTGCCGGGTCCACCACCCGAGCTGCGCTTCCAGCGCCTCGCCCTGGAGCCAGCCGCGCTGCCAGAGCGCGTAGTCCGCGTACTGCACGGGCAGCTCCGGGAGCGCGGGCGGGCGGCCCTCGCGCAGGGCCGCGTAGAGGGCGGTGAGCTCGCGTACCATCACGCCCAGCGACCAACCATCCGACACGATGTGATGCAGGTGGAGCACCAACACGTGCTCCTCCGCCCCGAGCTCGAGCAGCAGGGCGCGGATGACCGGCCCGCGCTCCAGGTCGAATGGTCGCTGGGACTCCTCCGTCGCCAGGCGCTCCGCTTCGCGATGCCGGGCCTCGGCGTCCTCCAGCGCCGTCAGGTCCACTCGCTCCAACGGCACGGCGGCTTGGGCATGGATGTGCTGCACGGGCTGGCCCGCTTCCATGCGGAAGGTCGTGCGCAGGGCTTCGTGCCGCGCCATCAGCGCGTCCAGGCTTCCCTTCAGCGCGGTCGCGTCCAGCGCCCCCAGGAGCCGCAGGGCGACGGGCATGTTGTAGAGGGCGCTGCCCGGTTCGAGCTGGTCGATGAACCACAGCCGCTGCTGCGCGAACGACAGCGGCAGCAGTGTGGGCCGCTGGGCCCGGGTGAGCGGCGGCACCTGCGCGTGGCGGTTCGCGACAGTGCCCAGGTGCTCGGCGAGCGCGGCCACGGTGGGCGCGTTGAACAGCTCGCCCAGGGGCAGCTCCACGCCCAGCACCGCGCGGATCCTCGACACCACCTGCGTGGCCAGGAGCGAATGGCCGCCCAGGTCGAAGAAGTCGTCGTGGACCCCCACGGCGTCCAGGTGCAGCACCTCCGCCCAGATGGCCGCGAGCTGGGACTCCAGGGCATTGCGAGGAGCCTCGCGCGCTGCCTCGGTCGACCTGGGTGCTTCGGGTGCGGGCAGGGCCTTGCGGTCCACCTTGCCGTTCGGTGACAGCGGCAGCGCTGGCAGCACCACCCACGCGGACGGCACCAGGTAGTCGGGGAGCTGCCGCTGCGCATGTGCCTTCACGGGGGCGGTGCCGGCGCTGTCCTCGTCGAGGACCACGTAGGCCACGAGCCGCTTGTCACCGGGCACGTCCTCGCGCGCGAGCACCACGGCCTCGCGCACGTCGTGGACCTGGCGCAGCACGGCCTCCACTTCTCCAGGCTCGATGCGGAAGCCGCGCAGCTTGAGCTGGAAGTCGGTGCGGCCGAGGAACTCCAACGTGCCGTCGTCGCGCCAGCGCGCCCGGTCGCCCGTGCGGTACAGGCGGGCGCCTGGCGTGGTGGCGAGGGGGTGGGGGATGAAGCGCTCGGCGGTGAGGTCCGGTCGCTGGAGGTAGCCCCAGGCGAGGCCGTCGCCGCCGACGTACAGCTCACCGGGGAGCCCCGGCGGCAGGGGCAGGAGGTGCGCGTCCAGCACCCACGCGGTGGAGCTCGCCAGCGGCCGGCCAATGGGCACCGAGCGCGCCACGGCGTCACCCGCGCGCAGCGCGTACGTGGTGGAGAAGGTCGTGTTCTCCGTGGGGCCATACCCGTTGACGAGCACGGCGTCCGGCGCCATCCGTGACAGGTGTTCGCGCACTCGGGACACGGGCAGCACGTCTCCGCCCGCCAGCACCTGACGCACGCCCGCGAGCGATGCGCCCTCGTGAAGGACCATCTGTTCGAAGAGGGCGGCGGTGAGCCACAGCGTGGTGATGCCCTCCACGGCGAGCAGTGCGCCCAGGTCCGACAGCGAGAGCGCGCGCGGCGGTGCGAGCACCAGCTTCGCGCCATGCAGCAGCGCGCCCCAGAGCTCCAGCGTGGAGGCGTCGAACGCGACCGGCGCGGCCTGGAGGAACACCTGCTCCGGGCCGAAGGCGATGAAGCCGTTGCCCCGGACGAGGCGCACGATGCCCCGGTGGGGCACGCTGACACCCTTGGGACGGCCCGTGCTGCCCGACGTGAACATCACGTAGGCCAGCGCCTCCGCGGGCACCCGCACGTCCAGCGGCGTGTCCGGCTGCTTCGCGATCAGGTCCGCCTCCGCGTCCAGCAGCACGAGGAGCCCGGTCACCGCCGGCAGCTCATCCGCCAGCGCCTCCTGCGTGACGAGCACGTTGACGCCCGCCTCCTGGAGCACCCAGGTCGTGCGGTCCGCTGGCGCCTTCGCCTCCACGGGCACATAGGCCGCGCCCGCCTTGAGGATGCCGAGCAGGCCGATGACGAGCTCCGGCGAACGTTCCACGCACAGCCCCACGCGGTCACCCGGGCGCACGCCCATCCGGCGCAGGTGGTGCGCGAGCTGATTCGAGCGTCGATCCAGCTCGGCATACGTGAGCTCCCGTGCAACGGCGGGCTCGGCGTCTCCCGGCGAGAGGACCCCTGAGGTCGCGGGCATCCTCACCGCGACGGCGTCCGGCGTGCGCGCGGCCTGCTCCATGAACAGGGCGGGCACGGAGGCGTCGCGTGGGTACTCTGTCGCGGTGTCATTCCAGGTGACCAGCACCTGGTGCCGCTCCTCGGCCGTCAGCAGGGACAGGCGCGTCAGCGGCGTGGTGGGCGAAGCCACCGCCGCGTCGAGCAGCACCCGCAGGTGCCGGGTCATCCTGTCCACCGTGCCGGGTGTGAAGAGGGCGGTGTTGAAGTTGAGGCCTCCCGTGTAGCCCTCGGGCGCGCGGTGTAGCAGCAGCTCCAGGTCGAAGCGGATGGCGCCCGGGTCGGCGTTCATCGGCTGGAGCGTCAGGCCGGGCAGGGCCAGCGGCGGCAATGGCGCGTTCTGGAGCGTGAAGGTGACCTGGAAGAGCGGCGTGCGGGAGGCGTCGCGCGCGGGGTGCAGCGCCTCGACGAGCTTTTCGAAGGGCAGGTCCTGGTGCTCGTAGGCGCCCAGGGTGGTGTCCCGCACACGCGTCAGCAGGGAGAGGAACGTGTCGTCCTCGCGCAGCCGGGTGCGCAGGACGACGGTGTTCGCGAAGTAGCCGATGAGCGCTTCGGACTCGGCGTGGCGGCGGCCCGCGATGGGCGAGCCCACCAGCACGTCGTCCTGACCGGCGTAGCGGCCGAGCAGGGTCTGGAACGCGGCCAGCAACACCATGTACGGCGTGGCGCCCTCGCGCTTCGCCAGGGTCTCCAGGGCCTCGCTGGTGGCGGCCGGTAGGGTGAGCGGCATCAGGGCGCCCTGGAAGGTCTGCCGCGCCGGACGCGGGTGGTCCGTGGGCAGCTCCAGGTGTGACGGGGCGCCCTCCAACTGCCTCCGCCAATAGCCGAGCTGCGCTTCCAGCACCGCGCCCTGCAACCAGCCGCGCTGCCACAGCGCGTGGTCGGCGTACTGCACCGGTAGCTCGGGCAGCGGGGCGGGCAGGTTCCGCGAGAGGGCGGCGTAGAGCGCACCCATCTCGCGCACCAGGACGCCGGTGGACCAGCCGTCGGAGATGATGTGGTGCAGGTTCAGCACCAGCACGTGCTCCGTGGGTGACAGCTTCAGCAGCAGGGCCCGGAGGAGCGGACCCTGCTCCAGGTCGAACGGGGTGCGCGCTTCCTCCGTGGCCAGCCTCGACGCTTCGGCGCGGCGCTGCTCCAGGTCCGGGAGGCCGGTGAGGTCCACCTGGCGCAGCGGCAGCGGACCGGGGGCGTGGATGACCTGCTCCGGGGCTCCTTCGTATTCGCGGAACGTGGTGCGCAGCGCTTCATGACGGCGCACCAGCCGGTCGAAGCTCCGCTGGAGCGCGCCGAGGTCGAGCGTGCCCTCCAGTCGGAGCGAGAACGGCATGTTGTAGGCCGCGTCCGAGGCGCCCAGTTGATGGATGAACCACAGCCGCTGCTGCGCGAACGACAGCGGCAGCACGGCGGGCCGCACGCCTCGGGTCAGCGGCGTGAGGCCGGTGGGGTCGGTCGCCTCCTTCGGTGGCGGAGCCTGCACCCGGGCTTCGGCCGGAGCGATGCGCCGGGCGAGCGCCTCCACGGTGGGGGCCTCGAACAACGTGCGCAGCGGTAGCTCCCGGCCCAGGCGCGCACGCACGCGCGCGGCCACCTGGGTCGCGAGCAGCGAGTGGCCTCCCAGCTCGAAGAAGCTGTCGCGCACGCCCACCCGCGCGAGGCCGAGCACCTGCGCGAAGATCTCCGCGAGGGCTCGTTCGCTGTCGTCGCGCGGGGCGATGGGCTCTTCACTCCGCTGAGTGGTTGCCTCCGGCGCGGGCAGGGCCTTGCGGTCCACCTTGCCGCTGGAGGTGAGCGGCAAGGCCTCCATGCGCACGATGGCGGAGGGCACCATGTACTCGGGCAGCTTCGATTGCAGGAACGCGCGCAGCCCCGCTACATCGAGCGCCCCGGTTCGCACGATGACGTAGGCGACGAGGCGCGGTCCTCCCGCGACGTCCTGGCGCACCACGGCCACGGCGTCCCGCACGTCCGGATGGGAGAGCAGCGTGGCTTCGACTTCGCCCAGCTCGATGCGGAAGCCGCGGAGCTTCACCTGGAAGTCCGCGCGGCCCAGGTACTCCAGCGTGCCGTCGGTGCGCCACCGGGCGAGGTCGCCGGTGCGGTACATGCGCGCGCCGGGCGTGTCGCTGAAGCTGTCCGGGAGGAAGCGCTCGGCCGTGAGCCCCGGGCGGCGCCAGTAACCCCGGCCCACCTGCACGCCGCCGATGAACAGCTCGCCCGGGATTCCCACGGGCACCGGCTGGCCGTGGGCATCCAGGACGTACATCGCCGTGTTCGCCACGGGGCGCCCGATGGGGACGGCTCGCAGCGCGGCGTCGCGCGGGCACTCCCAGGACGTCACGTCCACGGCGGCCTCGGTGGGGCCGTAGAGGTTGTGCAGCGTGGCGTGCGGCATGCGCGCCTGGGCGCGGAGCACCAGGTCCGCGGGCAGGGCTTCGCCGCTGCACATCACCTGGCGCAGGCGCGTCAGGGACTCCAGGCCGGGCTCCTCCACGAAGGCGCGCAGCATGGACGGCACGAAGTGCACCGCCGTCACGTCCTCGCGCGCCATGAGCGCCACGAGGTAGTCCGGCTCCTGGTGTCCGCGGGGCCGCGCGAGCACCAGCCGCGCGCCCGTCATCAGGGGCCAGAAGAACTCCCAGACGGACACGTCGAAGCTGAACGGCGTCTTCTGCAACACCGTGTCCGCCGGCGTCAGGCCGTAGCGCGCCTGCATCCAGCGCAGGCGGTTGACGATGCCCGCGTGCGCGTTCATCGCCCCCTTGGGCCGGCCCGTGCTGCCCGACGTGAAGATGACGTAGGCGAGCGAGTCCTCACCGGCGAGCGGCGAAGGCGGGACGGAGGGCTCCCGGGCGATGGACTCCCACTGGCCGTCGAGCGCGATGACGTGCGCGGCGTGCGCGGGCAGCGAGGCGCGGAAGCGCTCCTGGATGAGGAGCACGGGGGCGGCGGTGTCCTCCAACATCCCCGCGAGCCGCTCCGCGGGCATGGTCGGCTCCAACGGCACGTAGGCCGCGCCGGACTTCAGGACGCCCAGGAGGGCGACGACCATCTCCAGCGAGCGCTCCAGGCAGACGCCCACGAGCGTCTCCGGGCCCGCGCCGCGCGCACGCAGGTGATGCGCGAGCTGGTTCGCGCGGGCATCGAGCTGCGCGTAGGTGAGGCGCTGGTCCTCGAACTGGAGCGCGATGGCCTCGGGCGCGTGTTTGGCCTGGGACTCGAAGAGCTGATGGAGCGTGGCGCCCCGGGGGAAGTCCGCGCGCGTGTCGTTCCAGCCGCGCAGCACCTGCTCACGCGCGGTCGGCGTGAGCAGCGGCAGGGTGGTGACCGGCGCGTCCGGCTCGGCGACGACGGCCTTCGCCAGCATGGTCAGGTGCTCCGCCATGCGGGCCAGGGTCGCTGCGTCGAAGAGGGCGGTGGCGTACTCCAGGCGGCAGCGCAGGCCGTCGCGCTGCTCCCAGACCTCCAGCGTCAGGTCGAACTTGGACGTCGTCACCGGCACGTCCACGCCGCCAATCTGGAGCCCGGCGCCGCCGGTCGTCTGGGCCTCGGGCACGTTGATGACGTTGAGGATGACCTGGAACACCGGCGTGCGGCTCAGGTCGCGGGGCACCTGCAACACGTCCACCAGTTGCTCGAAGGGCATGTCCTGGTGCGCGTAGGCGCCCAGGGCCTGTTGCTTCACGCGACCGATCAGCTCCCGGAAGCCCGGGGCCCCGTCGAGCTTCGCGCGGAAGGCGAGCGTGTTGACGAAGCAGCCCAGCAGGCTCTCCACCTCGGGCCGGGAGCGGCCCGCGATGGGCGTGCCCACCGCGAAGTCGTCCTGTCCGGAGGCGCGGGAGAGCACCACCTGGAACAGCGCCATCAGGACCATGAAGGACGTGGCGCCTTCACGGCGACCCAGCGCGAGCAGGGGTTCGGACACCTCGCGGGGCAGGTGGAAGGAATGGGCGGCGCCCGCGTAGGACTGCGTGGCGGGGCGGGGATGGTCGGTGGGCAGCTCCAGCGGCGGCGCGCCCTGGAGCAGGTCCCTCCACCAGCGGGCCTGCTCCTCCAGCACCGGGCCGTGCAGCCACGCGCGCTGCCAGACGGCGTAGTCGGCGTACTGCACCGGGAGTGGCGGCAGGACGGACGGGACGCCCGTGGCGGCGCAGGCGTAGAGGACTGGCAGCTCGCGGCTGAGGACCAGGGCGCACCAGGCGTCGGAGACGACGTGGTGCAGGAGCAGGTGGAGGACGTGCGTGTCGGGCGCCAGCCGCAGCAGGAGCGCTCGGGCCACGGGACCGGTGCCCAGGTGGAAGGGCGTGGCGGTGTACGCCTGGCACCGGCGAAGCATGGCGGCCTCGCGCGCTTCGGCCGTGTCGCCGGGGACGTCTTCCGTCTCCAGTGGGAGGGAGCCGTTCGCGTGGATGACCTGCACGGCGCCGGTCTCGCCCAGCGCGTAGGTGGTGCGCAGGACCTCATGGCGTTCCACGAGCGCGTGGAGCGCCGTCTGGAGCGCGGTGACGTCCAGCGCTCCCGTGAGCCGGAAGATGATCGCGTTGTTGTAGGCGGTGCTCTCCGGCTCCAGCTCCTGGAGGTACCAGAGGCGCTGCTGCGCGAACGACAGCGGCAGCGGCCGGTCTCGCGGCGCACGTGGGATGGCACCGGTGGCCACGACAGCGGACACCGTCGATGCAGGCCGGACACCCGCGAGGGAGGCCGGGACAGCGGCAGGAGACGTCGAGTCCGGAGCCGCGGTTCGCGGGGTGACGGCAGGGCCCGTGCCCGCTGGCGCCGCCGAGGTCCCTGGGCGCACCGGTGCGTGCGGCGCTCCCGCCTGCCAGGTCGAGGCTGGAGCACTCGCCACATGCGGCGACGCGGGGCGCGGCGCGGACAGCTTGTCGCCCGGCAGGTTCACGGACTCGACGCGCCCATCCGCGCGCAGGCGCACGGGACGACCGGTGCGGTAGAGGCTCGCGGACGCGCTCCGCGGATGCGGCACCAGCTGGTGCGGTGTCTCGCCCGCCGCCCTCCAGAGCGACGCGGGGAGGCCCGCGCCCGACAGGGCCAGTTCACCCACTACGCCCGCGGGCACGGGCGCTCCGGCCGCGTCCAGCACCCAGACGTCCAAGCCCGGAGGCAGCGGCTCCCCCGGTGCACGCGGCAACAGCCCGCCGTCACGGGCCTCGCCCGCGAGCAACACGGCGCCGCCCGCGGTGCGCTGGAGCGCCGACGCCAGCTCCGCCGACGCGCTCTCCAGGACCCAGGCCCCCACCGGCGCCAGGGCCTCGCGCGCTCCCGGCAGGTCCGTCAGCGCACGGGCCAGCCGCGCCGTGGTGTTCACCAGCACCGCACCGGCCTGCCTCGCCAGGGCCAGCAGCTCCTCCGCGCCCGTCTCCTGCTCTCCGCGCACGCGCACCGCGGGTGACGCCGCGTCGGCGGCGAGGGCCTCGCGCACCCTGGCCAGGCGCCTCAGCCCTTCGAGGACGACCGGCGTCTCCAACCCGAAGTCGATGAGGCACGTCACCTCGTCCACGTCCGAGGCGCGCACGTCGCGCAGCCGCTGGAGGCCGCTCTCCACCGTGCCGATGAGGCCGGTGCCCTTCGCGTGGTGCTCGAAGGTGTGCTCCAGGAGCGCGTCGAGGTCCTCGCGGGACACCTTGGCGATCTCCCCCTGATACCCCTGCGCGGCGAGCAGCGACGTCGTGATGTCCGCCGAGCTGCGGAAGTACGCCAGCAGCGGCGTGCGGACCTGCTGGAGGACCTCGGCCTCGTCGTCACCGAGGAACGTGTGCAGCATGCAGGTGATGTGGCCCCGGCCCGGGTGCCCGTTGCGGCGCCAGGCCTCGCGGTAGAGCGCCACCTTCGGCTTCAGCTCCTCCAGGGAGTGGGCGAAGAGGCCCGTGAGGACGCCCGCGCCCAGCTCGCCCGCGAGCCGGAACGTCTCCGGGTTCGCGGTGGCGGTGAGCCACACGGGCAGCTCGCGTTGCACCGGCTTCGGGCGCAGGCCCACCTCTACGGTGACGCCGTTGCCGCCCGGGCGCCGCAGCCGCTCGCCGCGCCACAGGCCGCGCAGCGTCTCCAGGTGGCGCAGCAGGATGTTGCGCCGGTCCGCGTAGTTCCCCGGCGCGAAGATGAAGTCCTGCACATGCCAGCCGGTCGCCACGGACACGTCCACGCGGCCTTGCGACAGGTTGTCCACGACGGCCCACTGCTCCGCCACGAGCAGCGGATCATGCAGCGGCAGCACGACGCTGCCGGAGCGCAGGCGCAGGTTCTTCGTGACGGACGCGAGCGCGGCGGAGACCACCGCGGGCTGCGGGTAGATGCCGCCGAAGGAGTGGAAGTGCCGCTCGGGCGTCCAGATGGCGGAGAAGCCATTCGCGTCCGCGAACCTCGCGCCCTCCATCAACAGCTCGTACTTGGGCCCGGAGAGCGAGTCCTCGTCATTGGCGAAGTACGACAGGCTGAGCTGGAGCGGACGCGCGGCCTCCGCGTTCGAGGCGCTCCGGCGCGAGGAGGTGGCCTCGGACGGGAACAACACGCGCAGGCCGCGAGACAGCGCCCAGAGGGCTTCCAGCTCCGGCTTCTCGGGAGCGGGCTCGGAGGCGGCGAGCCAGGTGGTGCCCGGCGCCGGGCGCAGCCGGGCATCCAGCCCCGCGAAGAAGGCCGCGAGCGACGTGTGACTCAGGGCCCACGCGGGCTGCCCCGCCCCCATGGGCAGCAGCCACGCCAGGGAGTCCGGCGAGGACTGCGGCGGCGCGTCCGTCACAGGCGACGCGTCTCCCAACACCTCGTCGATGTGCAGGACGCGAGAGGCCTCCAGGCGCGTGGATGTGAAGAGTCCCCGCCAGGTGACGAGCCGGGGCACGTCGCCGCCCTCCACGGCATAGACGGCCAGCGAGTCCAGGTCCGTGGGCCCGAGCGCCACCGGAGCACCACCGGCTTCCAGGACACCCCACAGCGCGGCCAGCTTCTCCGGCGACGCGCGCAGGCAGAGGGCCACGGGCTCACCGTGCCGGAGCCCGTGCTCGCGCAGCCGCGCGGCGAGCCGTCGCGCGCGCGAGGCCAGCTCCGCCCAGGTCCAGGTCCGGCCTGCCTGCTCCACGGCGACGGCGTCCGGATGCCGCAGGGCGTGTTCACGCAGCCGGACGGGCAGGACCGGCGCCTGCGTGACGTTCGGCGGAGCGGGCCAGACGCGGCGCTCGGCGTCGGTGGTGAGCGGCAGGCGGGAGAGGCGCTCCTCGGGCCGGGCCAGCGCCGCGGCGAGCAGCACCTGGAGGTGCTCCAGCATCCGCCGCGCGGTGGACGCGTCGAACAGCTCCGTCGCGTACTCCAGCGCGCCGTGCACGCGGCCGGGCTCCTCGGTGAGGATGAGCGTCAGGTCGGACAGCGTGGCGCCCCACTGCACTGGCGTGCCCGGCACTTCGATGAAGGTGCCCCGGGCCCCGACGGCGGCCAGCGCGTCGCCGCCCATCTCCAGGTTCGAGTGGTAGACGAACACGGTGTCCGTCATGCGCTCCCGGCCGATGTCCCGGCCCGGGATGAGCTGTTCGACGAGCAGCTCGAAGGGCACGTCCGGCCGGGACTGCACGTCGGTGACCTCGCGCCGCACGCGGTGCAGCAGCTCGCGGAAGCTCGGGTCGTCTCCGACGTGCGTGCGGAACGCGGCCGAGTGCGCCACGTAGCCGATGAGCGGCAGCAGCTCCGGCCGCGTGCGGTTGCCGATGGGCGTGCCGACGATGAGGTCCGTCTGGCCGGTGTAGCGGTGCAGGAGCGCGTTCCACGCGGCGAGCACCGTCATGTACGACGTGAAGCCCTCGCCGCGCCCGAAGGCGACGAGCGCCTCGGCGAGCTCAGGAGGGAAGTCGAGCACCATGCGCTCGGAGGTGAGCAGGCAGCTCGTGGGCCGGGGCCGGTCCGTGGGGATTCCGAGCCGCCGGGGCATGCCGGCCAGGCGCTGGCGCCACCACGGGTCCTGCTCCGGGAAGCGCGCCTCCGCGAGCGACTGTCGCTGCCACGCGCCGAAGTCCGCGTACTGCACGGGCAGGGGGGCCAGCGGGGACGGCCTGCCCTGGAGGAAGGCGGCGTAGAGCTGGCCCACCTCCTGGAGGAAGAGGGACGTGGAGAGCGTGTCGCAGACGATGTGGTGGATGGCGCAGACCAGCAGGTGCAGGTCCGCGCGCAGGCGCACGAGCGTGGTGCGCAGCACCGGCCCGCGCACGAGGTCGAAGGGGCGCGCGGCGTCCTCGCGGGCGAGGCGGAGGGCGGCCTCCTCGCGCTCGTCGGGCGTGCCCCCCACCTCCACGATGGGGAGCGGGATGCGCACGTGCGGATGGAAGCGCTGCACGGGGCGGCCATCCACGGCGTCGTAGGTGGTGCGCAGGGCCTCGTGGCGCTGGACGACCTCCTGGATGGCGCGCTCCAGGATGGCGGCGTCGGCGGGGCCCTCCAGGCGCAGGACGAAGGGGATCGTATAGGCGGAGAGGCCGGGGAGGTGCTGCTCCAGGCGCCAGACGCGCTCCTGGACGATGGACAGGGGCAGCGGCTCCGTCCGGGGGCGGGGCACGAGCGGCAGCTCGCGCGTGGGCTCTTGCGCGGGGGCCTGCTGGAGCAGCGGCTCGATGCGCGAGGCAAGGCCCGCGACGGTGGGCGCTTCGAAGAGCGCGGCCAGCGGCACCTGGACGTGGAACGCGTCGCGGAGCTGGTTGAGGAGCTGCGCGGCCATCAGCGAGTTGCCGCCCAGCTCCAGGAAGTTGTCGTCGCGTCCGACGAAGTCCACCCCCAGGCGCTCACGCCACAGCGTGGCGATGCGGACCTCGACGTCACCGCGAGGCGCGTCCTCACGGCCACCGGGGATGGAGAGGGCAGGGCGCTCAGCGGCCGGAGGTGTCGCCGTTGCTCCCATGCTTGGGAGCGAAGCGGAGGCCGGCCCCGTCATCGTGGCAGGCGGCGGCGCCAGCGTTGCTTCCACGCCGGGGAGCGAAGCGGGGGACGGCCCCGTCATTCTGGTCGGCGGAGGTGCCAGCGCCGCTCCCTCGTCCGGGAGCACGGGCGCCGCCACGTTGGAGGCGGACACAGCAGCAGTCGTTCGAGCACGGCTGTCCATGGCATCGTGCGCGGACACGCCACCCGGGCCACGAGGCTCCACCCAGCAGCGCTTGCGCAGGAACGGGTACGTCGGCAGGTGCACGCGGCGTCGCTGCTCGTGGGCGTAGAACGCGGACCAGTCCACGTCCAGGCCCTGCATCCACAGCTCCCCCACGCACTGCAACAAGCCAGACTGCTCCGTCGTCGCACCGCCCCGGCGCAGCGAAGAGAGCGCCTTCACGCGCTCCCGGTCCTCGCCCAGGCACGCGCGCATCAGCGGGGTCAGGTCCTGGCCGGGCCCCACCTCCAGCAGCACGCTGCAACCCTCTTCCAGCAGCGCCCCCACCGCGTCGGTGAAGCGCACGGGCTGCCGCATCTGCTTGGCCCAGTACTCCGGCGCCGCCAGCTCGCCCGGACGCGCGAGCGCCCCCGTGAGGCTGGAGACGTACCGCACGGAGGGCTCGTTCCGCTGGAGCGAACCCACCACGCGCGCCAGCTCCCCCATCAACGGCTCCACGTCCGCCGAGTGGAAGGCATGCGACGACGGCATGCGCACCGCACCCGCCTTGCGCTGCTGCAACACCGCCTGGAGGCGCTCGACCTCATCCACGGGCCCGGAGACGACGCACCGGTCCGGTGCATTGAGCGCCGCGATCGTCAGCCGTCCGGAGAGCAGCGGCTGGACGTCCGCCGCCGCCAGCGCCACGCCGAGCATCGCGCCCGGCGGCAGCCGGTGCATCAGCTCGCCCCGCACCACGGCCGACCGCAGCGCGTCCGGCAGCGACAGCACGCCCGCGACACAGGCGGCGGCGTACTCCCCAAAGCTGTGTCCCAGCACCGCGTGCGGGACGATGCCCCACGCCTGCCACAGCCGGGCCAGCGCCACCTGCACCGTGAACAGCGCGGGCAGCGCGACCCGCGTGTCGGAGAGCGCGGCGGAGGCCTCCGCCTCCGGGGCCGGTCCCGGACGCAGCAGCGCCTCCACGCGCGAGCGCAGTGGCGCCTCCATCAGCGCGAGACACGCCTCCACCTGCGCTCGGAACGCCGGCACGGATGCGTCCAGCTCCCGGCCCATGCCCACCTGCTGCGAGCCCTGACCGGAGAAGACGAAGGCCAGGCGCTTCCGCCGTGCGGCCTCCACGTCCTTCAGCCGCGCGGGCGTGGCCGGCTTGCGAAGCTGCCTCGCCAGGTCCTCCGCGTCCCGGGCGACCACCGTGCGCCGGTACTCGAAGGCCCGCCGTCCCACCGCCTGCGTGTACGCGGCATCCGCGAACGCCCCCGCATCCCCCGCGACCTCCACGGAGAACCGCGCCGACAACGCCTCCAGGGACTCCGCGGAGCGCGCCGACAGCACCCGCAGCGCCAGCTGCTTCGCCGCCGCCTCCAATGCCTCCGGCGAACGCGCGGACAGCACCTGATCCGCCAGCTTCAGCGACGCCGCCGCCACCCCCTCCGGAGACCGGTCCGCCAGCACGTGCGACGCCAGCGCTCGCGCCCCCGCCTCCAGGGACTCCGGCGAGCGCGCCGACAGCACGAACAGCTGGTGCGAGCGCGTCGAGGGAGCGCTCCGGGCGACCGGAGCCTCCTCCAGCACGGCGTGCGCGTTCGTCCCGCCCACGCCGAACGAGCTCACCGCCGCGCGCCGTGGCGTCTTCCCCCGAGGCCAGGGGCGCAAGCGCGTGTTGACGAAGAACGGCCCCGCGTCGAAGTCGATCCGCGGGTTCGGCGCTTCGAAGTGGAGGCTGGGGGGAATCTCCTCCTCGCGCAGCGACAGCGCGACCTTGATGAGCCCCGCGAGCCCCGCCACCGTGTCCAGGTGTCCCACGTTCGTCTTGAGCGACGCGAGCGGGATGGTGCCCCGGTGCTCGGGACCCAGGCCGTAGGCGCGCTGGAGCGCCGCGACCTCGATGGGGTCGCCCAGCGGCGTCGCCGTCCCGTGCGCCTCCACGTAGCCGATGTCCCGCGCCGTCACGCCCGACCGGCGCAGCGCCTGCGTGATGACCGCTGCCTGGCCCTGAACACCGGGCGCCGTGAAGCCGGACTTGTCGCGCCCGTCGTTGTTGACGGCGGTGGCCCGGATGACGGCGTGGATGGGGTCGCCGTCGCGGACCGCGTCCTCCAGCCGCTTGAGCACCACCGCGGCCACTCCGCTGCCGGAGACGGTGCCCTGGCCCTTCGCGTCGAAGGCGCGGCAGTGCCCGTCCGGGGAGTAGATCATCCCCTCCTGGTGCACGTAGCCGGTGCGCTGCGGCACCGACAGCCGCGTCGCCCCCGCGAGCGCCACGTCCGACAGGCCGGCCAGCAGGTTCTGACACGCGACGTGCACCGCCACGAGCCCCGTGGAGCACGCCGTGTAGACGAGCATGCTCTCGCCGGTGAGCCCCAGCTTGTAGGACACCTTCGTCGGCAGGCTCTGGTAGGTCGCGGTGCCGTACAGCTCGAAGAACGCCGCCGAGTCCAACGGCAGGCTCCGCCGCACCTCGTTCGCGTAGCCGGACTCGTTCGCTCCGGCGAAGAGGGAGATGACGCCCGGGAAGCGCGAGGGGTCGATGCCCGCGTCCTCCAGCGCCGCCCAGGCGCACTGGAGGAACATTCGCTGCTGCGGGTCGGTCCACTGCGCCTCGCGCAGGGACATGTCGAAGAACGCGGGGTCGAATTGATCGATGTCCGTGAGCACGCCCTGGGCGGGCACGAACCCCGGGTGCTGTGACAGCGACACGCCCGGAGGAAGGCCGGGCATCGGCTCCAGCTCCTCGGGGGTGAAGCGGGAGATGGACTCCACGCCCTCGCGCAGGTTGCGCCAGAACTCCTCCACCGACGCGGCGCCGGGGAAGCGCCCGGACATGCCGATGATGGCGATGGCCTTCGACAGCAGCGCCGCCGCCGTCCCGTCCTTCGTGGCCGCGGAAGACACCGGCGCGACAGGAGCCGCGGAGCTGGAAGGCATCGGGACGGGAGCCGGCACGGACGCCGAGGACCCGGAGCCAGCTCCAGCGCTGACGGGACCGGCCATGGCGGGCTCCTCCGCCGCGGTGGTGACCGCGACCGTGGGCGGCGCTTGTGGCGGCTCGGGAACGAGGTCGGGGCGCGGGCCCAGCCCCTCGCGCACCAGCCGTTGGGCCAGCCCGTGGACCGTCGGATGCTCGAACAACCAGACCACGGGCACGTCGCGCCCGAGCGCCTCCTGTAGGCGGCTGGCGACGCGGACCACGGTGAGCGACGTGCCGCCCAGGTCCTCGAAGAAGTGGTCGTGCACGCCGACGCTCCGGGCCCCCAGCTCCCGGGCCCAGATGCCGGCGAGCTGCGCCTCCAGCGGATCCGCGGGCTCCACGAATCGCCCCTTGCGAGCGCTCGCCGCGACGTCCGGCGCGGGCAGGGCCTGCCGGTCCAGCTTGCCGGTCGCGGTGAGGGGCAGCGCGGGCAGCGGGACGAACGCGGCCGGGACCAGGTACTCGGGCAGCCGCTGCCGCAGGTGGCCACGCAGGGCCTGCACGTCCAGCGAGCCCGCCACCACGTAGGCCACCAGCCGCTTGTCGCCGGGGGCGTCCTCGCGCACGAGCACGGCCGCGTCCGTGAGGCCGGGCCAGTCCCGGAGGGCCGCTTCGACCTCCGACAGCTCGACGCGGTAGCCGCGCACCTTCACCTGACGATCGATGCGGCCCAGGAACTCCAGGCTCCCATCCGCGCGCCAGCGCACGCTGTCTCCCGTGCGGTACACGCGCTCGCCGGGTGTGGTGGCGAAGGGGTGGGGGATGAAGCGCTCGGCGGTGAGGTCCGGGCGGGAGAGGTAGCCGCGCGCGAGCCCGTCCCCGCCGATGAGCAGCTCGCCCGGCACCCCCACGGGCACCGGCCGCAGCGAGCCGTCCACCACGAAGGTCCGCGTGTTCGGCAGGGGCGGCCCGATGGGAATCGCCTCGCCCGGGACGTCCTCGGGCCGCTCCATGCGGAGGCAGCAGGTGAAGACCGTGGCCTCGGTGGGGCCGTAGCCGTTGACGACCGGGAGGCCCAGCGTCTCCACCACGCGGCGCGTGTGCGTGGGGGACAGGATGTCTCCGCCCACGAAGAGCTGCCGCAGCCCGCGCAGCACCTCCAGCCGCGCGTCCACCACCTGCGCGAACAGCCCCGCGGACAGGTAGAGCGACGTGACGCCATGACGGCGGAGGACCTGCCCCAGCAGCGCCAGGTCCGTGGGCGGCTGGGGCGGGAACACCACGAGCCTGCCCCCGGACACCAGCGGGCCCCACAGCTCCAGCGTCGACGCGTCGAAGGACAGCGGCGCCATCAGCAGGAACGTCTCGTCAGGAGTGAAGCGGGCCCAGGAGCCGCCGTGCAGGAGCCGCAGCACACCCCGGTGCTCCACGGCGACGCCCTTGGGGCGGCCGGTGCTGCCGGACGTGAAGTCCACATACGCGAGGTTTCGCGAGGAGAGCGCCACCTCGGGAGCGGTCGCGGGCTGTCCCTCCAGGCGTGCCTCCTCCACGAAGACGCACGGCACGTGCTCGGAGACCGGCAGCGAGGCGCGCAGCGCGCGGGTGGTGACGAGCAGCCGCGGGGGCGCGTCCTCCAGCATGTGGGCCAGCCGCCGCGCGGGATACGCGGCCTCCAGCGGGACGTAGGCGCCCCCTGCCTTGAGGATGGCCAGGAGCGTGACGACGAGCTCCACCGAGCGCTCCAGGCACACCGCCACCAGCGCCTCCGGCCCCACGCCGTGCGAGCGCAGCGTCCAGGCCAGCGCGTTCGCCCGCGCGTCGAGCTGCGAGTACGTCAGGCGCGCATCCCCGAACTCCAGCGCGATGGCCTCCGGTCGCCGGGAGACCTGGCGCGCGAAGCACTCCACCAGGTTCGACTCGCGCGGATACTCCACGCTGGTGGAGCTCCAGGCCGTGAGCACCTGCTGGCGCTCCTCGGGCGTGAGCCATTCCAGCCGGGCCAGCGGAGCGTCCGGAGCGGCGACGACGGCGTCCAGCAAAGTGCGCAGGTGCCCGGCCAGCCGCTCCACCGTGGAGCGCTCGAAGAGGTCCGTGCTGTATTCGAGGACGCCGCGCAGGCCGTCCGGCGCCTCATGCAGCAACAGGCCCAGGTCGAAGCGCGCCGTGGCGTTGTCCACGGGCACGGACCGCAGCGTGAGCCCCGGTGCCCTCAGCTCCCCGGTGGGCGCGTTCTGGAGCGCGAAGACCCCCTGCACCAGCGGGTTGCGGCTCAGGTCGCGAGTCACCTGGAGCTCCTCCACCAGCTTCTCGAAGGGCAGGTCCTGGTGCTCGAACGCGGCGAGCGCCGTGGCCCGGACCTGCGAGAGCAACGTCCGGAACGAGTCCCCCGGACGCACGCGGCAGCGCAGCACCAGCGTGTTCACGAAGAAGCCGACCAGCCCCTCCAGCTCCGCGCGGTCGCGGCCGGCGATGGGCGAACCCACCAGCAGCTCCTCCTGCCGCGAGTACCTCGACAGCAGCACCTGCCACACCGCGAGCAGCGCCATGTACGGCGTCGCTCCCGCCGAGCGGCCCAGCGCCACCAGCCGGTCCACCGCTCCCGAGGGGAGGTGCACGGGAAGCAGCGCACCCTTCGAGGACTGGAGCGCCGGCCGCACCCGGTCCGTGGGCAGCTCCAACACCTGGGGAGCCCCGGCGAGGTGCTGCTTCCACCACGCCACCTCCCGCGCCAGCGCGTCCCCCTGGAGCCAGGCGCGCTGCCACACGGCGAAGTCCGCGGGCTGCACCGGCAGCGACGGCAACACGGGCACGCGGCCGGAGGCGAAGGACTGGTAGCCTCCGGCCACCTCACGGAGCAGCACGCCCAGCGACCAGCCGTCGGAGACGAGGTGGTGCATGCACAGGAGCAACACGTGCTCGCGCTCACCCAGCCGGAGCAGCCTCGTGCGCAGCACCGGCCCACGTCCCAGGTCGAAGGGGCGCGCGGCCTCGTCCACGGAATGCCGCTGGGCCTCGGCCTCGCGGGAGTCCTGGGGGACGGCGGTCAGGTCGGTGACCGGCAGCTCCCACGCGCCTGCCGCGTGCACCCGCTGGACGGGCTGTCCCTCCTTCATCGCGAAGGTGGTGCGCAGGGCCTCATGCCGGGAGACGACCCACTCCAGGGCGCGGCGCAGCGCCTCCTCGTCCAGCGCGCCGTCCAGCCGCAGCGCGGTGGCGAGGTTGTAGCGACCGCCCCCCGGGTGGAGCTGCTCCACCACCCACAGCCGCTGCTGCGCGAAGGACACCGGAAGGTCCCGGTCCCTCGACGTGGGGACGAGGGCGGGGACGCGCGGCCCTTCGACGCGCGAGAGGAGCTGCGCCTCCACCCGCTCCGTGAGCCGGGCGACGGTGGGCGCATCGAAGAGCGCGCGCAGCGGCAGCTCCACGCCGAAGGTCGAGCGCAGCCGCGAGACGAGCTGCGTGGCCAGCAGCGAGTGGCCCCCGACGGCGAAGAAGTCATCGTGCAGCCCCACGGACTCCAGGCGGAGCAGCTCCTGGAACAGCGCGGCGATGCGCTGCTGGAAGAGCGTCATCCGCTCCGGAGCCGCGGGCCCGGTGGCGGCGGAGCGCGCATCCGGAGCAGGCAGCGCCTTGCGGTCCACCTTGCCCACGGGCGTGAGCGGCAGGGCGTCCAGCGACACGAACGCGGCAGGCACCCACGGCGCGGGCAGCCGCTCGGAGATGAAGGCGCGCAACGCCGAGGCCCCCACCGGACCGCCTGGCACGTACCACGCCACGAGGCGGTCCTCGACCACCCCAGCCACCGCGGCCTTCACCGACGGGTGCTGGCGGAGGAGGGCCTCCACCTCGCTCAGCTCGATGCGGAAGCCACGCAGCTTCACCTGCGTGTCCAGGCGGCCCAGGAAGTCCAGCGTCCCATCCGCCCGCCAGCGCACGCGGTCGCCCGTGCGGTACAGCCGCGCGCCGGGCGCGTCGCCGAACGGCGAAGGCACGAAGCGCTCCGCCGTCAGCGCGGGGCGGCCCAGGTAGCCCCGCGCCAGGCCGTCACCGCCCAGGTACAGCTCGCCCGGAACGCCCACGGGCACGGGCTGACCGTGCGCATCCAACACATAGGTCTGGACGCGCGACATCGGCCGGCCGATGGGCACCGACGTCGCGTGCTCCGGCAGCTCCACGATGTCGTGCGTGGTGACGCCCACGGTCGCCTCCGTGGGGCCGTACAGGTTCACCAACCGGCCGGGAGGGCCGGCGCGCAGCACCGCGCGCGCCGCGTCCGCGTTCGCCGCCTCGCCGGCATGGAGGACCGTCCGCATCGTCGCGAAGGCCTCCGGCACCTCGCGCGCCACGGTGTGGAACAGCGCCGTGGCGAAGAGCGCCGTGGTGGCGCCCACCTCGCGCAACGTGCGCGCCAGCTCGGCCGGAGCCAGCGTCACCTCGCGCGGCAGGATGACGAGCCGGGCGCCGTTGAGCAGGGCGCCCCAGACCTCGAAGGTGGCCAGGTCGAACGAGGGCGTGCCTGCCTGCACCATGCAGTCGTCCGGCCCCACCTGGACGTAGCTCGTGTCCCGCACCAGGTGCGCGATGGACTGGTGCGTGATGCCCACGCCCTTGGGCGTGCCCGTGGAGCCCGACGTGTAGAGCACGTAGGCCAGCTGCTCCGGCCGCACGGTGTCGCCAGCGGAGGCGGGCGCCGGAGCCTGCTCAGGACAGTCCGTGTCCGCGTCCACGTCCAGGCACACCGTGGGCAGGGAGTGGTCGGGCAGGGCGCTCAGCAGCGCTCGCTGGCCCACCACCGCGGAGATGCCCGCGTCCTCGAACATGAACGCCAGTCGCGGGCGCGGATAGGCGGGGTCCATGGGCACGTAGCAGCCGCCCGCCTCCAGGATGCCGAGCATCCCCACCACCAACTCCAGCCCCCGCTCCACGCACAGCGCGACCCGCGCCTCGGGGGGGAGCCCGAAAGCCCGCAGGCGCCGGGCCAGCCGCCGCGCCCGCTCCGCCAGCGTCGCGTAGGTGAGCACCTGCCCTTCGTGCTGCACCGCGATGGCGTCTGGAGCACGGAGGACCTGGGCCGCGAACAGCTCCGGCACGGTGTGGGGGGCGAGCGGACGGTGCGTGGCGTTCCAGTCCACGAGCACGCGTCGGCGTTCCGTGGCATCGAGCAATGAATGCTCCCGCACGGGGGCGTCCGGCCGCGCCGTGAGCGCGCCGAGCAGCGCCTCGAAGTGCGCCATCAGCCGGGTGACGGTGGTGGCATCGAAGAGGTCGGTGCTGAACTGGAGGTCGCCGCAGAGCGCGCCGTCCCGTTCCCGGAGGCTGAGGTCCAGGTCGAACTTCGCGGTGGCGCTCTCCCCGCCGCGCAGCTCCAGGTGAAGCCCAGGGAGGTCCAGCGGCCCCCCGGGTGCGTTCTGGAACGTGAACGCCACCTGGAACAGCGGAGACCGGCTCAGGTCCCGGGTCTCCTGGAGGTCCTCCACCAGCTTCTCGAAAGGAAGGTCCTGGTGGGCGTAGGCCGCGAGCGTCGTCGCCCTCACCTGGGCCAGCAGCGCGCGGAACGACGCGCGTGGGTCGATGCGCGCACGCAGCACCAGCGTGTTGACGAAGAAGCCGATGAGCCCCTCCGTCTCCGCGCGGTTGCGGTTGGCGATGGCCGACCCCACGAGCACGTCGTCCTGGCCCGTGTAGCGCGACAGCAGCAGCTGGAAGCCCGCGAGCAGCACCATGAACGGCGTGGCGCCGTCCCGGGCCGCCAGCGCCTTCACCGCTTCGGACACGTCGGGGGACAGGGCCACCGGAAGCGACGCGCCTCGGAACGACTGCGCGGCGGGGCGCGGCCGGTCGGTGGGGAGCTCCAGCGTGGTGGGAGCGCCAGCGAGCTGCTCACGCCACCAGCCCAGCTCCGCCTGGAGCACGTCTCCCTGGAGCCACGAGCGCTGCCACACGGCGAAGTCCGCGTACTGGAGGGGCAGGGGCGCCAGCGCCGGAGGCTGCCCCGCAGCGAAGGCCCGGTACAGCGCGCCCAGCTCGCGAGCGAAGACCCCGATGGACCAGCCGTCGGAGACGATGTGGTGCAGCGTGAGCAGCAGCCAGTGACACCGCGGGGCCAGCCGCAGCAACACGGCGCGCACCAGGGGGTCGGTGCTCAGCTTGAAGGGTCGCGTGGCCTCCGCGGCGGCGTGACGGTGCGCCTCGGCCTCACGTCGGTCCGCTGGGAACTCCTCCAGTGAGACCGTGGACAGCGTGAGCGTCGCATCGGGATGGACACGCTGGACCGGCGAGTCCCCTTCGGACACGAACGTGGTGCGCAGGACCTCATGCCGGCGCACCAGCGCCTGGAGGGACCGCTCCAGCGCGGAGGCATCCAGCGCGCCTTCGAGCACCAGGATGCCGGGCACGTTGTAGAAGGCGCTCTCGGGCTGGAGCTGATCCAGGAACCACAGCCGTTGCTGCGCGTAGGACAGCGGCGCGGGACCCGAGCGCGGCATCGCGACGAGCGGCGGCGTCCCCGTCCGGGGAGCCGCTCCCGAGCGCAGGGACGCCACGCGGACCGCGAGCGTCTCCACCGTGGGCGCGGCGAAGAGGTCACCCAGGGGCAGCTCCACGCCCAGCATCGAGCGCACGCGCGAGACCACCTGCGTGGCCAGCAGCGAGTGCCCGCCCAGCTCGAAGAAGTCCTCGTGGATGCCCACGCGAGGAACGTGCAGCACCTCGGCGAAGAGGGCGGCGAGCTGTTCCTCCACCGCGTCGCGAGGCGCGACATCCGTCTCCGCTGGAGCCACGGGGGCCTCGGGAGCGGGGAGGGCGGAGCGGTCCAGCTTGCCGTTGGCGTTGAGGGGCAGGGCGTCCAGCACCACGACGGCGCTGGGGATGAGGTAGTCGGGGAGCCGCCGCTGGAGGCCCGAGCGCAGGGCCTTGCCGTCCAGGGACTCGCCGACGACGTAGGCCACCAGTCGCTTGTCGCCAGCGACGTCCTCGCGCACCACGGCCACGGCTTCCCGCACGTCCGGCAGTCCGCGCAGGGCGGCTTCGACTTCGCCCGGCTCGATGCGGAAGCCGCGCAGCTTCACCTGGAAGTCGGTGCGCCCGAGGAAGTCCAACGCGCCCTCCGCGCGCCAGCGCACCCGGTCGCCGGTGCGATAGAGCCGCGCACCCGGCGTCGCGCTGAACGGGTGGGGCACGAAGCGCTCGGCGGTGAGGGCGGGCTGGTGGAGGTAGCCCCACGCGAGGCCCTCGCCACCGACGTACAGCTCGCCGGGCATGCCGGGAGGTACCGGCCGCATCGTCGAGTCCAGCACGTAGACCGTGGAGTGGGGCAGCGGCCGCCCGATGGGAACGGCGGTCCCCACCGGGTCGCCCGCCTGCATCCGGTGCGTGGTGGAGAACGTGGTGTTCTCCGTGGGCCCGTAGCCGTTGAGCAACACCGAGCCCGGACGCATCCGCGCCAGGTGTTCCCGCACGCGGGACGCCGGGAGCACGTCGCCGCCCGCCAGGACCTGCGCCACGGACGCGAGCGCCTCTGGATGATGCACGGCCAGCTGTTCAAAGAGCGCGGCCGTGAGCCACAGCGTGGTGACGCGGTGCCCGGTCAGCGCCTCCGCGATGCGCGCGAGGGACAGCTCTCCCGGAGGCGCGAGCACCAGCCGGGCCCCATGAAGCAGCGCGCCCCAGATCTCGAGCGTGGACGCATCGAACGCGGCCGGTGCGAGCTGGAGGAAGACCTCATCCGGCCCGAAGCGCATGAACCCGCTGTCCGCCACCAGCCGCAGCACGGCGCGGTGCGGGACGCAGACGCCCTTGGGCGTCCCCGTGGAGCCTGACGTGAAGAGGACATAGGCCAGCCGGTCCCCTGTCGCGCGCGGCTCCGGGAGCGCGGTCTCCGGATGGGAGGCCACCCGGGGCGCGTCCGCGTCCAGCAGCACCAGCGGCGTCAGCAGCGAGGGCAGCTCATCCGCGAGCGCCTCCCGCGTGATGACCATCGCCGCCCCGGACTGTTCCAGCAGCAGGGCCCCGCGCTCGGGAGGCACCTTCAGGTCGAGGGGGACATAGGCCGCCCCGGCCTTGAGCACCGCCAGCAGCGAGACGATGAGGTCCGGCGAGCGAGGCAACAGCACCGCGACGCGGCTGCCCTCGGAGATGCCCGAGGCGCGCAGGTGGTGCGCCAGCTGGTTCGCCAGCGCATCGAGCCGCGCGTAGGTCCAGCTGCCGGACTCGGACACGAGCGCCACCGCTTCCGGCGCCCGCGCGACCTGCTCCGCGAAGCGTGCGGGGATGGACTGCGTGGAGAAGTCACGGACGGAGGCGACGCCGCTCCAGTCCTCCAGGACCTGGCGCCGTGCTTCGGTGGGCATCAGCGGCAGGCGCTCCACCGGGACGTCCAGCTGTCCGGGGAGCGCGTCCAGCAACGCGGCGTAGGCTTGCAGCAACCCCTGGAGGAAGGCCGCGTCGAAGAGGTCGGTGTTGTAGTGGAGGCCGCCGGTGAAGCCGTCCGGCGACTCTTCGAGGATGAGGCTGAAGTCGTACTTCGACGGCGTGGAGGGCGGTGGCAGCTCGCGCAGCGTGAGGTCCGGCAGCCGCCACTCCGCGGCGGGCGTGTTCTGGAGGGTGAGGGTGACCTGGAAGAACGGGCTGTGGCTCGGGTCGCGCGCGGGCTGGAGCTCCTCCACCAGCTTCTCGAAGGGGACGTCCTGGTGCTCGAAGGCCCCGAGCGTGGTGGCGCGCACCTGGGCCAGCAGCGCGCGGAACGACGCGCGTGGGTCGATGCGCGCACGCAGCACCAGCGTGTTGACGAAGAAGCCGATGAGGCCCTCGGTCTCCGCGCGGGTACGGCCCGCGACGGGCGCGCCCACGCTGACGTCGTCCTGCCCGGCGTACCGTGACAGCAACAACTGGTATGCGGCCAGCAGCACCATGAAGGGCGTGGCGCCGGTCTGCCTCGCCACGGTCCGTACTCCGTCCGTCAGCTCCCGCGACAGGCGCACCGCCAGCGAGTCTCCCGAGAACGTCTGCACCGCCGGACGCGGCCGGTCCGTGGGGAGCATCAAGCGTGGAGGCGCCCCCGCGAGCTGCCCGCGCCACCACGCAAGCTGCGAGGCAAGCACCTCCCCCTGGAGCCACTGTCGCTGCCACGCGGCGAAGTCGGCGTACTGGATGGGAAGGACCGGAAGCGAAGGATGCTGTCCGGAGGCGAAGGCCCGGTAGAGGGCCACGAGCTCGCGCACGAGCACGCCCGTGGACCAACCATCCGAAGCGATGTGATGCGTGAGGACGAGCAGCACATGCCGCGTCTCCTCCAACCGCACGAGCACCCCGCGGAAGATGGGGCCACGGCCCAGGTCGAAGGGCCGCTGTGCCTGGGCGGAGATGAAGTCCCTCAACCTGGAGTCGCGGGTGCTCGGAGGCAGCTCCTCCAGGTTCACGAGCTCGAACGGGCACGTGCCACGCGGCTCGATGCGCTGGACGGGGCCGTGAGTCCCGGGGACGAACGTGGTGCGCAGCACCTCATGCCGCTCGACCAGTGCGTCCAGGGCCCGTCGCAGCGCGGAGACGTGGAGCGCGCCTTCGAGCAGGACGGTCCCCGGCAGGTTGTACGCGACGCCACCGGGCTGGAGCTGCTCCAGGAACCACAGGCGCTGCTGCGCGAAGGACAGCGCGAGCTCCCCCTCGCGCGACACGGGCCGCAAGGGCGGCGCCTGGGCACCCGCGGTCCGCCCCAGAGCCTCATCCACCGCCGAAGCCAGCCCCGCGAGCGTGGACGCCTTGAAGACCGCCCGCAGGGGCAGCTCGACCTGGAACGCCGCCCGGATGCGCGAGAGAAGCCGCGTGGCGAGCAGCGAGTGTCCCCCGAGCGCGAAGAAGTCGTCATGCGCGCCCACGCGCTCCACGCGCAGCAGCTCCGCCCAGAGCGAGGCCAGCCGTTCCTCCGAGGGCGTGCGCGGCGCGACGTACTCCGGCGCCATCCCCGAGCCCACATCCGGCGCGGGCAGCGCCTTCCGGTCGACCTTGCCGCTGGTCGTCAGGGGCAGGGCTTCCAGGAAAACGAAGGTCCCAGGCACCATGTACTCGGGGAGCTTCTCCGAGAGGAACGCGCGCAGCGCCTCCGTCCCCGGCACGTCCGTCCCGCCGACGAGATACGCCACCAGCCGCGTGTCGCCCGCCGTGACGCCCGCGAGCGCCACCACGACGGCCCGCCGCACGGACGGATGCTGCTCCAGCGCGGCCTCAAGCTCTCCCAGCTCGATGCGCAGCCCGCGCACCTTCACCTGGAAGTCGGTGCGGCCCAGGTACTCGATGACGCCGTCGGGGAGCCACCGGGCAAGGTCCCCCGTGCGGTACAGCCGGGCTCCCGGCGCGTCGCTGTACGCGTCCGGGAGGAAGCGCTCCGCGGTCAGGTCCGGCCTGCCCAGGTACCCGCGGCCCACCTGCACACCGCCGATGAACAGCTCTCCGGGCACTCCCTGGGGCACCGGCCGGAGCGACGCATCCAGCAGCCGGATCCGCGTATTCGCCACCGGATGGCCGATGGGCACGGAGCGTCCCGGCGCTCCGCGCACGCACTCGTGAGCGGTGACCTCCACCGCGGCCTCGGTGGGGCCATAGAGGTTGTGCAGCCGGATGCCGGGCAGCCGCTCCAGGCAGCGCTCCGCCAGCTCCAGCGGCAGCGCCTCACCGCTGCACACCACCCGGCGCAGCGACGCGCACTTGCCCAGGCCGGGCTCCTCCAGGAACGCCTGGAGCATGGACGGCACGAAGTGCGTGACGGTGATGCGCTCCCGCGCGATGAGGTCCGCCAGGTAGCCCGGCTCCTGGTGTCCACCGGGCCGGGCCACCACCAGCCGGGCACCGGTCATCAACGGCCAGAAGAGCTCCCACACGGACACGTCGAAGCTGAACGGCGTCTTCTGCAGCACGGCATCGTCTGGTGACAGCGGCTGTGCCCCCTGCATCCACAGGAGCCGGTTGACGATGCCGGCGTGCGCGTTCATCGCGCCCTTCGGACGGCCGGTGCTGCCGGAGGTGAAGATGACGTAGGCGAGCGAGTCTTCGGAGGCCACGGGAGGCGGTGTCGCCGACGGCTGCCGGGCCACCTCCACCCACTGGGAATCCAGGCGCAGCACCGGCACGCCAGTTCCGGGCGGCAGCCGCGCCGACAGCCGCTCCTGGACGAGCACCACGGCGGGCCGAGCGTCCTCGAACATCCACGCGAGCCGCTGAGCGGGAAGGGAGGGCTCCAGCGGAACGTAAGCTCCGCCCGCCTTCAACGTCGCGAGCAGCGCCACCACCAGCTCCAGCGACCGCTCCAGCATCAACCCGACGCGGACCTCCGGCCCCACGCCCAGCGACCGCAAGTGCCACGCAAGCTGGTTGGCCCGCGCCTCCAGCTGCGCGTACGTGAGCGAGGCGTCCGCGAACGTGACAGCCGCCGCGTCCGGCGTGCGAGCCACCTGCGCTTCCACCAGCTGATGCAGCAGCAAGCCGTGAGGAAACGCCTGCCGGGGCCCGCTCCACGCATGGAGCACCCGCTCCCGCTCGGCCGCATCCAGGAGGGACAGCTCCGACAGGCGCGCATCCGGGCGGGAGCCAGCGTCCTCCAGCAGGACCCGCAGGTGCCCCAGCAACCGCGCCATCGTGGCCTCCTCGAAGAGGGCGGTGCGGTACTCGGCGGTGAGGCGCAGGCCCTCTGGCTGTTCGAAGGCGAAGAGGGTGAGGTCGAACTGCGCGAAGCCGCTGTCCACGAGCTGCGCGTCCAGCGACAACCCGGGCAGGCGCACGGTGGGAAGGGGCGTGTTCTGCAGGACGAACATCACCTGGAAGAACGGAGGCACGTCCAGGTGGCGAGGCGGCTGGAGGACCTCCACGAGCTTCTCGAAGGGCACCTCCTGGTGCGCGAAGGACTCCACCGACGTCGCCTGCACGCGGCCCAGGAGGGCGCGGAACGACGGGTCACCCGCGAGCGAGGTGCGCAGCGCGAGCGTGTTGACGAACAGCCCGACCAGCGGCTCCAGCTCCGCGCGCGAGCGCCCCGCGACGGGAGTGCCCACGGTGAGGTCCTCCTGTCCGGAGTAGCGCAGCAGCAACACCTTGAAGCCCGCGAGCAGCACGGTGAAGAGGGTGGTGCCCTCCTGGGCCGCAAGGGCCGCCAACTGCTGGAGCAGCGCCGCGGGAAGCATCGCGGACAAGGTCGCGCCCCGGCTGTCCGCCCCGCTGGCGCGAGGTCGATCGGTGGGCAGCGACAGGATGGCACGTGCATCCAGCCGCGAGCGCCACGCATCGATCGCGGCCTCCAGCGCTTCCCCCTTCAACGCCTCGCGCTGCCACACGGAGAAGTCCGCGTACTGCAACGCCAGCGCGGGCAGCTCCGGCGTCCTGCCCGACGCCAGGGCTTCATAGAGGACGCCCAGCTCATGCACCAGCAGGCCCATGGACCAGCCGTCGGACACGGTGTGATGCAGCGCGAGCAGCAACAGGTGCTCGGTGGAGGAGACGGCGAACAGCACGGCGCGCAGCAACGGACCCTGCTCCAGGTCGAACGGCTCGCGAGCCGCCTCGTGCAACTTGCGCCAGGCCTCCGCGGCATCCGCCACCGGCACCACGGGCAGCGGCACGTCCATCTCGGGCGCGATGCGCTGCCACGGCCGTCCATCCTGTTCCACGAAGGTGGTGCGCAGCACCGCGTGGCGGCGCACCACTTCGTTCAGGCTCCCCGCCAGCGAGGGCACGTCGAGCCGCCCTTGCATGCGCACCGAATAGAGCAGGTTCAAGCCGGCCTGCCCGGGCGTCAGGCGTTCCTGGAACCACATGCGCTCCTGACCGAACGACGCCGGGACCCGCGACGCGGGGCGACGTTTCTCGCGAAGCAGTTCCGCCAGCCGCGCGCGCTTCTGCTCAGGGGTGGAGGCCATGGGTCGGAGACTCCTTGGGAGGGGGCCTCGCGAACGCTCGGGAAGGCGATGTGACGGGTTCCCGGACTCGCGAGCGCGCGGGATAGTAGACAGGCCCTCCGACACGGCCGCAGCGATTTGCTCATGGGGACCTGGCGGTCAGCCAACTGGGGAGCGCGGAGGTGCGAGGCGCGTGGACCCTGCGGAAATTCCGCTCCACGCATGGTGTCTGGTGACGTATTTCAGCGGTGTTTCACCGTGGTGTTGGAACGCTCGCGCTGGACGTTTCCGCTAGACTTTGGGAAGGCCCGAGCTCTTCCGGATCCGCGAAGCCCACCTCGCCGATGCTGCGCGGAGCTCGCAGGTGCTACGCGACGCCCCGAGTCATCCCGTGGCTGTCTGTATCCACCGTCCGGCGCGCGCGACAAGGCAGAGGCCGTGATGCGGCGCGAGCTGTCAGATATGGCGGCGCGTTCGTCGCGGAGGCGGAGGGCATCCGCTTCGGCTGCGTGTTCTTCCATCCGAAGGGAGTGCCCCCGTCCCTGGATCGGCACGTGGCGCTGCCGTTGCACGGGGCCAGGGCATGGCACTGCACCTCATCGAGGAGGTGGAGACTCGAGCGAGAGAGCTGGGGCAGCGGCGCGCGCGGCTTTTGGTGAGGCGCGCGCTCACGCCGCACCATGCGTGGTACTCACACCTGGGCCGTGCCTTCCATTCCCATGGCACGCATGCCGGTCATGCGTCGCCGACGTTCCGGGTGTTGGAGAAGATGCTCTGCGCGTCAGTCGCGAGGGAGCAGCGGGATGCGGCGGCCTTCCAGGTCGCTCTGGAGCGCGGCCTGGATGACGCGCACGGTCTCGCTCGCGCTCAGCGCCGTCACGGGCACGGGCGCTCCATGGAGGATGGCGGCGCCGAGCTGCCGGTAGAACTGGCCGTAGTCGCCGGGCACGGTGGTGACGGTCTCCCCCGAGGCGAGCAGCCGGCCATGGCGCTCCACGGGCTCGCGGCCGAAGTCCGGATGGCCGGGACGCAAGCCTGCTTCGAGCTGTCCCTCCTGCGGATCCAGTTCGTGCTTCAGGTAGGCATCCCGGTCGCCCTGTAAAACGAAGCGGGGCCACGGTGCATGCACGACGGAGCCGGAGTGCAGCACCACTCGCAGCGTGCCGTAGCGAAGGACCAGGTGGAACCAGTCTGTCCCCTGCGCGCCCGGGCGCTGCCGGCCGAGGTCGGCGGTCACGGACTCCGGCAGGCCGAAGAGCTGCACGGCCTGGTCGATGAGGTGCGAGCCCAGGTCCCACAGCGTGCCGCCGCCGGGCACATTCTGTTCCTTCCAGCGAGCCTTCACCTGGGGCCGGAAGCGGTCGAAGTGGCTCTCCATGCTGTAGAGCGTCCCGAGCCGTCCCTGTTCCAGCAACTGGCGCACGGTGAGGAAGTCCCCGTCCCAGCGGCGGTTATGGAACACGGAGAGGCACAGCCCACGCTCCTTGGCGAGCGCATCCAGTCGCAGCGCTTCGTCCGCGTCGAGCGTGACGGGCTTCTCCACCACCACATGTTTGTCCGCGCGCAGCGCCTGTCGCGCGAGCGACGCGTGCGAGTCATTGGGAGTGCACACGACGAGCACATCCAGGTCCGGATCCGCCAGCAGTGACTCCACGGTGCCGGTGCGGACGCCAGGCCAGTCGCGGGTCACGGTGTCCACGCGGCTCGATGCCACGGCGGCCAGGGTCAACGCGGGCTCCGCGGCGATGAGGGGTCCATGGAAGCGAGAACCAGACAAGCCATAGCCGAGGAGGCCCACCCGCAACGGGGAGCCAGGGACGCGAGTGGAGGTCATGGCCCGAAAGGGTAGCGGGAAGTGCTCCCGATGCGGATAGACATGAGGACCTGTCCCTGCCACCTTCCCGACATCCGCCGCCACGAAGGGCATCAGGAGAAGGACGCAGCAGGGGGCCACGACGTCGTGCCTGGGTGAATGCCCACACAGGCCCCGGATGGAAGCAGGGGGGAATGCGAGGTCGTGTCACGGCGGCCGCAAAGGCGAAGCCACAGGGGGAGTCTGCGGCGAACCGCGACGTCACGTTGACGCGGTCGCAGAGGTGAACCACGGATGGAATCGGCGGTCCTCTGCGACGTCGTGCCAACGCGGATGCAGAGGCAAAGCCACGGGCGGAGACAGCGATGAACCGCGACGTCGTGCCATTACGAGGCCAAGGGTAAGGGCACGAATGGAGGTCGCGATAGGTCGGGACACCTTGCCGACGAGGGACAAGCGCGAAGCCACAGGCAGAGGCCGCAGTGCCTTCCTTCGCGGATGCAAAGTGGAGCTGCGAACGGAGGCACCGGTGGGCGCGACTTCATCCCTGCGCGGCCTCAATGATGGGGCACGGACAGGGCCACCTGCCGGGCTCGCTTTCCGGAAACCTGTCCGACAGTCGGACAAGCTTTCGCCACACGGTGCCCGAACTCGAGACCGAGTCCGACAGTCGGCCAGCCCTGCGCCAATTGGGGCCGAAGTCGCGAACGAGTCCGACAGTCGGACAGGCCCGTGCCAACGGGGGCCGAAGTCGCGAACGAGTCCGACAGTCAGACAGGCCCGCGCCAACCGAGGTTCGATCTCGCGAACAAGTCCGACAGTCAGACAGGTCCTCGCCAACTGGGGCCGATTCCGCGAACGAGTTCGGCAGTCGGACAGGTTCGCGCCAACTGAGGTTCGTTTCGCGAGAGAGTCCGACAGTCAGACAGGTCTGCGCTGCGGGACCAGAGTCAGCAAACGTGTCCGATAGTCGGACTGGTTTTCACAGCCCGCGGTCCGTGCTCGTGAACGAGTCCGGCAATCGGACGGGTCTACGCTTTGGGGCCAGAGCCAGCGAACCTGTCGGACTGTCGGACTGGGTTTCACACTGAGGAGCGAGCCCACGCGCCTGTCCGACAGTCTGACTGGGCTTCGCGACCCGCAACCGGAGCTCACGGACGTGTCCGACAGTCGGGCAGGTTTTCGCGCTCCGCGGGGCCGCGCCATATGGGCCGACGCGGACGGCGGGGTCGCGCATCCATCCATGTCAGACCCCCATGGTTGGATGGCGACGCTGAGACAAGGAAGGGGATGGGGATGGAGCGGGGCGGGCTCGTGGCGTACGTGGAAGCGCAGATTGAGCGCAAGATCGCGCTGGGGCAGATACACCCATCTGGGGAGTTCGCTTCGGAAGCGGAGCTGGCGCGTCGTGACAGGGTATGCCGGGGCACCATGCGTGAGGCGCTGCGACGGCTGGCGGCTCGAGGTCTGGGACCCTGCGCCGCTTCGCTCGGTGGACTGCGCGCCTCTGGCGCTTCATGGCCCATTCTCCAGGCCCACGTGCCTCGTGAGCGGCGGCAGCGCTGCGCGCCCACGAAGTTGCCCATGACGCTCCGCCTGTCCCCGCTTGAGGGGCAACACCGGACCCGGGGCTCTCCGGACGCGTCCTCCCGAGCCTGGTCTCCACTCCGGATTGCTCAACGAACTCCTCATGTCCTGCATAGAGTTCGCACCATGGACACCGTGCCCCTCATCGACGTCCGTGCCCTCGTCGACCCCACGTCGAGTCCCCAGTCCCGACGGGAGGTCGCCGCCCACATGGGCGCGGCCTGCAGGAACACCGGCTTCTTCTACGTCGTGGGCCACGGCGTGGACGAGGGACTCCAGTCCCGGCTGGATGCGCTGGCCCGGGACTTCTTCGCCCGGCCGGAGGAGGAGAAGCAGCGCGTGCGCATGGGGCTCGGGGGGAGGGCGTGGCGGGGCTTCTTCCCCGTGGGCGGAGAGCTCACTTCAGGCCGGCCGGACCGCAAGGAGGGGCTCTACTTCGGGACGGAACTGCCGCCGGATGACCCTCGCGTGCGCGCCGGCACGCCGCTGCATGGTCCGAACCTGTTCCCCCTGGAGCCGGCGGGACTGGGCTGCGCGGTGCTCGAGTACATGGCGGCGCTGACGTCCCTGGGACACGCGCTGATGTCCGGTATCGCGCTCAGCCTGGACCTGGAGGCGGACTTCTTCGCCAGGCGGTACATGGCGGATCCAACGGTGCTGTTCCGCATCTTCAACTACCCGCCGGGCCCGGAGGTGGACTCCCAGGGGCTCCCGGTCTGGGGCGTGGGCGAGCACACCGACTACGGCGTGCTCACCATCCTCAAGCAGGACGACGCGGGCGGGCTCCAGGTGAAGACGCGCCAGGACGGCCATACGCGCTGGGTGGACGCGCCTCCGGTGGAGAACGCGTTCGTGTGCAACATCGGCGACATGCTCGACCGGATGACGCGCGGCGTGTACCGCTCCACCCCGCACCGGGTGCGCAACCGCGCGGGCCGCGACCGGCTGTCCCTGCCGCTCTTCTTCGACCCGGACTGGACGGCGGAGGTGCGGGCCATCGACTCGCCCGCACTGAAGGACGCGGGCGCGGACGACCACGCGGAGCGGTGGGACCGCCAGAGCGTCCACGCGTTCCAGGGCACCTATGGGGACTACCTGCTCGGCAAGGTGGGGAAGGTGTTCCCCGACCTGCGCGCGGAGGTGCTGTAGCGACGCTCAGGAGTGCCGGAGCCGCCGGGCCTCCGCGGAGTCCTGGAGGGACCGGGGCGCGGTCTCCGTGGCGGCCAGGTGCGGCGGCCCCGGGTCCTTCATGGCCAGCACCAGGCACTCCCGCAGGCGCTGGCGCGCGCGGAACAGCAGGATGCGCACGTTCTCCGGCGACACCCCCAGCAGCGTGGAGACCTCCTCGCCCGGACACTCGTCCAGGAGCCGCAAGCGGATGACCGCCTGCTGCATCTGCGACAGCTGCTCCACGCAGCGCACCAGGCTCACCCGCGCCTCCGCCTCCGCCACCAGCGTGTCCGCGGAAGGCAGGTCCGCGGCCACCTCTTGCAGGTCGAACTCCGCCGGCAACGCCCGGCGCGCCAGCTTGCGCCGCTGGTTGAGCGCGGCGTGGGCCACCAGCGTCGACAGCAGGCGCTCGACCTCGTTGGAGCGGGCGGACAGCGTCGTGGCCTCCGGCATCCGCAGGAACGTGACGAACGCGTCCTGGACGCAATCCAGCGCGTCCTCGGGCGGCAGCCCCCGGCGCCTCGCGCTCGTCACCAGGCGCGCGCGGTGCTGGTGGACGAGCAGGGTGATCCAGGAGAGGAACGCGGCGCGCTCCGTGGCGGAATCCGGAGGGGTGTCTTCAGACATGGCTCCGCCATCCTAACCCCCTTCGACGAAATCCGCCGAAGGGGGAAGGCCGGAAAGCCTGGATGACGCAGGACGGCGCGCCTCGTCCGCTACTGCGTGAGGTGCGCCCCGCGCGCGAGCGCCGTCATCAGCTCCTTCTCGTTGAAGCCCAGCGGCGGGAGGGCGGACTGCCTCCCGTAGACGACCTCCCGGGAGGGGGCCAGCAATACGGTGCCGCTCGGCTGGAGCCTGCCCCAGAGGATGGGCTCCAGCCCCGCCTCCGCGTGCGAGCCGGTGCCGGTGGTGAGCACCGGCACCGCCGCCAGCCCCAGCCACGACGCCAGCTCCCGCGCCTCGTCGGGTCCATCCGGCACGACGGAGAGGACCTTCGCCCGGTTCGCCGCGATGTCGCCCTGGCGCTTCGCCAGCGTCTTCAGGTGGTTGCGACACACCGGACACGCGGCGTTGCGGAGGAAGAAGACCACCGCCGCCTCGCCGCCCATGGCCTCGCCCAGGCGCGTGGGCCTGCCCGCGCCGTCCCTCAGCTCCAGGTCGGGGAAGCGGGCCCCGGGTTCGAAGGTCGCCGTCACGCGTGGATTCCGTCGATGACCGCCGCGGGCACCAGGTCCACCGGCGGGATGTCGATCTCCGTCTGGGCCAGGTGGTTGAGGTAGTTGCCGAAGCTGGTCGCGACGACCTGGGCCAGGATCTCCACCACGTCGCCGTCGCTCCAGCCCGCGGCGCGCACCGCCGCCAGCTCCGTGTCCGTCACCGCGCCCCGGCGCGCGGCGATCTGCCGGGCGAACTGGAGCGCCGCCTCCACCTTGGCGTCCGGCGCCTTGCCCGAGCGCGCGTGATCCAGCTCCAGGTCGGAGAGGCCCGCCTTGCGGCCCAGCTGCGTGTGGTGCGAGACGCAGTAGCGGCAGCCCTGCGCGTTGCCCACCGCGAGCGCGATCTGCTCGCGCACGCGCGGCGTCAGCTGCCCCTGGCCCAGCGTCCCGTGCAGCGCGAAGAAGGCGCTCATCGCCGCGGGCGAGTTGGCCAGCACCCGGACCGGCGGCGGCAGGTTGGCGCCCAGCTTCTCCTTGATGGGTTTGAGCGTGGCGTGCGAAGCGTCGACAAGGTTCAGACGGGACATGAATACTCCTGAGGCCGCAGGATTGCGGTTTGCCAGTCATTAAGGTCGCGACCCCTGGCCGGCGTTACGCTGGACCTGCCGATTCTTCCCGGGATATTTTCAACCCACTGAAATTGCAGGTGATTTCGTCCTGAATAATCATGCAGAAATTCACCCTGAAATCCCGCGCGAGGTGCGCAAGGAAATCTTGAGAGGAATGTGAATCTTTGTTGAAACGCAATGCTTGAGGTGGCATTGTCAAATGAATCCGACACTCCAAATCAGGGGAGGGTGTGTCTTGGGGCGACTGAGGATTCACACGATTGAGAGCGCGCCGGAGCAGTCCCGTCCGGTGCTGGCCGCGGTGGAGAAGTCCGCCGGTTTCCGTTCGAACCTGCTGGGGCTCATCGCGGAGTCACCGAGCGCGACCCAGGCCTTCGCCCAGATGGGGCCGCTGCTGGGCCAGTCCTCCTTGAGCGCCGTGGAGCGCGAGGTGGTCATCATGACCATCGGCTGGGAGAACGACTGTTCGTACTGCATGGCCTTCCACAGCTACTTGTGTCGCAAGCTCCAGGTCCCGGACGCGGTCGTGGCCGCGCTCCGCTCGGGGACGGCGCTGCCGGAGCCCCGGCTGGACGTGCTCGCGGAGTTCACCCGCACGGTGGTCCGTGAGAAGGGGTACGTGGGGGATGACCTCTGGAGCCGGTTCACGGCCCAGGGCTTCACGGGCGCCACCGCGCTCGACGTCCTCCTGGCCCTGTCGCAGCAGGTGCTGGTGAACTACGCGAACCACCTGGGCGGCGTCGAGCTGGAGCCGGCCCTGAAGGAGTTCGCGTGGACCCGCCCGTCCGCGACGGCGGCGGCGCGGCAGGCGTAGCGCTCCCGGGGGCCGCGCCCCCCGGGCTTCATCCCAGCCATCCGAAGTCCCGCGCCCAGGCCCTCCGCGCTGGCGCGCGCGACCGCGCCTCGCGGTGACGGGATTGTCTTGTCTTGAGTCGTGTCCGGCGCGGGCGGTGTCCGCCTCGCGCTGACGTGGGAACCGGGCCCTTGGGGAAGGGCTGACAGGGGGAACTGCCATGGGTGCGCTGACCAACTCTGCTCCTGCGACGGAAGTGTCCGCGGTGTCGGCGCTCAGGGCCCACCTGCTGGAGGCGTTGGCCTCCCGCAACGGCCTGTCGCCGGAGCAGATCGACGTCCGCCGGCCCTTCAGCCACTACGGCCTGGACTCGCTGGGCGCGGTGGCGCTCGGCCGCGCGCTCTCCGAGCTGCTGGGCCGGGAGGTGCCTCCCACGGTCTTCTGGCGCTGCGCCAGCGTGGACGCGCTCGTGAGGCACCTGGCCTCCGGCGACGCGGACGCGGCGGCCCCCGAGGTGGCCGGGCCGCCCTCCGTGGCCCGCGAGGAGCCCATCGCCGTGGTGGGCATGGCGTGCCGCCTCCCCGGCGCGCCGGACCTCTCCGCGTTCTGGGAGCTCCTGCGCTCCGGGCGCGACGCGGTGACGGAGGTCCCCGAGGGGCGCTGGGCGGATGGGCGGTTGCAGCAGGCGGACCGCGACGGGAGCGGTGCGCGGGTGCCGCGCCGCGCCGGGTTCCTGCCGGACATCGCGGGGTTCGACCCGCTGTTCTTCGGCATCTCCCCGCGCGAGGCGGCGGAGATGGATCCGCAGCAGCGCCTGTTCCTGGAGCTGGCGTGGGAGGCGCTGGAGGACGCGGGCATCGTGCCGCGGGCGCTGCACGCGACGGCGACGGGCGTGTTCGTCGGCGCCATCTGGCGGGACTACGCGGAGCTGGGGGGCGCGGAGCCGGGACGCATCACCCCGCACACAGCCACCGGGCAGGCGCTCAACATGGTCGCCAACCGGCTGTCCTACGTGCTGGGCCTCCAGGGGCCCAGCCTCGTCATCGACACCGCGTGCTCGTCGTCGCTGGTGGCGGTCCACCTGGCCTGCCAGAGCCTGTGGGCGGGGGAGAGCACCGCCGCCATCGTCGGGGGCGTGAGCGTGATGGCCTCGCCGCACACGATGGTGGCGCTGACCCGCTTCGGGGGCCTGTCCCCGGACGGCGTGTGCAAGGCGTTCGACGCGAGCGCGGACGGCTTCGGCCGCGGCGAGGGCGGGGGCGTGGTGGTCCTCAAGCCGCTCTCCGCCGCGCTCGCCGCGGGCGACACCATCCGGTGCGTCATCCGCGCCACGGGCAGCAACAACGACGGCCCGAGCAACGGCCTCACCGCCCCCAACCCGGAGGCCCAGGAGAAGCTGCTCCGGCAGGTCCACGCGCGCTCGGGCGTGGCGCCCGGCGCGGTGGGCTACGTGGAGACGCACGGCACGGGGACCGCGCTGGGGGACCCCATCGAGGCGGGCGCGCTCGGGGCCGTGTTCGCGAAGGCGCGCGCGGAGGGCCCGCCGCTGGTCATCGGCTCGGTGAAGACCAACATCGGCCACCTGGAGGGGGCCGCGGGCATCGCCGGCTTCCTCAAGGCCTGCCTGTGCGTCGAGCGGCGCACGGTGGTGCCCAGCCTCCACTTCACGCGGCCCAACCCGCTCATCCCCTTCGAGGCGCTCCGCCTGGAGGTCGCCCGTGAGACGCGCGCGTGGCCGGTGCCGGACGGGCCGGCGGTGGCTGGCGTCAGCGCGTTTGGCTGGGGCGGCACCAACGCCCACGTCGTCCTCCAGGAGGCCCCGCCGTCGCGGCTCGCCTGGGTGGGGCTTGGGGCCTCCGACGCGGAGGGACTGAAGGCCGCGGCCCTGCGCGCGCTCGACGCCGTGCGGGCCGGCGTGCCGCTCGACGCGCTCCCCCAGGCGCTGGCGGCGGACGCAGCCGGCCCGGAGCGGCTCACGCTGTGCGCGCGCACGCGGCACGAGCTGGAGGCGCGGCTGCGCGGGTTCCTGGACGGGGTGACGGGGGCGGTGTCGCTGGGGACGGCGCCCGGCCGGCCTCCGCGAGTGGCGTTCGTCTGCGCGCCCCAGGGGGGCCAGTGGGTGGGCATGGGCCGGCGCATGCTCCTGTCGGAGGACGCCTTCCGCACGGCCTTCGAGCGCGTGGACGCAGCCCTGGCGGTCCACTCCGGCCAGTCGCTGCGGGAGGAGCTGTTCAAGGCGGAGGGCGCTGCCCGCTACGACGACGTGGACGTGGTCCAGCCGCTCCTGTTCGTGTTCCAGGTGGCCCTGGCGGAGCAGTGGCGCGCCTGGGGCATCACCCCGGACGTCGTCGTGGGGCACAGCCTGGGGGAGATCGCCGCCGCGCACATCGCGGGCATCCTCGACCTGGAGGAGGCGGCGCTCGTCATCCACCACTACAGCCGCCTCCAGAGGCTCCTCGCCGACCGCGGCGGCATGGCCGTGGTCAACCTGCCGCCCGAGGCGCTCACCGGGCCGCTGGAGGCCACGGGCGGCGCGGTCGTCCTGGCCGGCCAGAACGGGCCCCGGTCCACCGTGCTGTCGGGGGAGCCGGCCGCGCTCGACGCGCTCCTCGCGGAGCTCAAGCGCCGCAAGGAGCTGTGCGCGCGGATCCGCGTGAACGTCGCCGCGCACAGCCCGCAGATCGACGAGATCCTCCCGGAGCTGGAGGCGGTGCTCGCCGGGCTCCGCCCGAAGCCCGCGCGCCTGCCGATGATCTCCACCGCGTGGCAGCGGCGGCTGGACGGGCCGGAGGTGGACGGGCGCTACTTCGGCCAGAACCTGCGCACGCCCGTGTGGCTCGCCCCCGTGCTCGCGTCGCTGGTGTCCGACGGCGTGGACGCGCTGGTGGAGCTCAGCCCCCACCCCGTGCTGGTGGGCGCGCTCCAGCAGGCCGCGGAGGGCCGGCGGCCTCCGCCCGTCGTCCTGCCGTCCACCACCCGGGACGAGGACGAGCGGCTGGCCCTCTACGAGTCGCGCGCCACGCTCTTCCGCCTGGGATGCGCGGGGGCGGCCCCCCCCGCCGCCCGCGACGTGCTGGTGCCGCTGTCGGCCCACACGTCGCGGGCGCTCCAGGAGCTGGCGGCGCGCATGGCCGGGGCGCTCCGTGAGGCGCCCTGGACGCCGGTGGAGGACGTCGCGAGCACGGCCGCGCTGCGCCGGACGCACCACGTGGAGCGCCTGGCGGTGGTGGCGCGCGGTGGGGAGGACCTGGCCCAGGCGCTGGAGGCATACGCCCGCAACGAGCCCCACGAGCGGCTGATCACCCCGGCGCTCGCGAAGGCCCCGTCGGTGGTGTTCGTCTTCCCGGGCCAGGGCTCGCAGTGGCATGGGATGGCGCGGCAGCTCTTGCGCGAGGAGCCCGTCTTCCGCGCGGAGCTCGGGCGGTGTGACGCCGCCATCCACGCGCTCACCGGCTGGTCCGTGCTGGAGGAGCTGGAGGCGTCCGAGTCCGCGTCCCGCATGGCCCGCGTGGACGTGGTGCAGCCGGTGCTGTTCGCGGTGGAGGCGGCGCTGGCGGCGCTCTGGCGCTCGTGGGGCGTGCGGCCGAGGGCGGTCATCGGCCACAGCATGGGGGAGGTCGCCGCGGCGTACGTCGCGGGCGCGCTCTGCCTCGCGGACGCGGCGCGGATCATCTGCCGCCGCAGCCAGCTGCTCCGTCGGGTGAGCGGGCAGGGCGCCATGCTCGCCGCGGAGCTCACGCTGGACGAGGCCCGCGAGGTCCTTCGCGGCCACGAGGCGCACGTCGCCGTGGCCGTGAGCAACAGCTCCCGGTCCACCGTGCTGTCGGGCCAGCCCCAGGCGCTGGAGGTCATCTCCCAGGCCCTCCAGGCCCGCGGCGTCTTCTGGCGCTGGGTGAAGGTGGACGTCGCCTCGCACAGCCCGCAGATGGACGCCCTGAAGGACGAGCTCCTGGAGGTGCTGGCCGGCGTCCAGCCCATGCCCGCGGCGGTGCCCATCCACTCCACCGTCCTGGACACGCGGACGGACGGCCGAGACTTCGACCCCGGCTACTGGGTGCGCAACCTGCGCGACCCCGTCCTCTTCGCCTCCGCGGTGCGGCGCGCGCGCGAGGAGGGGCACGACGTCTTCATCGAGATGAGCCCGCACCCCATCCTCCTCCCGGCCGTCGAGCAGGAGCTGGCCGACCTGGGCCTCCCGGGCGAGGTGCTGCCGTCGCTGCGGCGCAACGAGTCCGAGCGCGAGACGCTGCTGCGCTCCGTCGCGGCGCTCTACGCGCGGGGCCTGGAGCCCACGTGGAGCGCCATCGCCCGCGCGGGCCGTCCCGGCGTTCCGCTGCCGACCTACCCCTGGCAGCGCGAGCGCTTCTGGCTGGAGCCCGCGCCCGCCGTGGCCCGCGCCTCCTCTGGCCCCAGCCCGCGCGGCGAGGGGCTCCTGGGCAGCCACTTCCCGTCCGCGGTGGAGCCGCGGCTGCACCACTGGCAGGCGGAGTGGGGCGAGGACGTGTCCGCCTTCCTGGCGGGCCACCGCGTGGGCGGTGACGCGATCGTCCCCGGCGCCGCCTTCCTGTCCATGGCGGTGCGGGCCGCGCGCGAGGTGCTGGGGAGCGCCCCCGTGGCGCTGCGGGACATCGCGTTCCCCCAGCCGCTGGTGGTGGGCACGGGCCCCGCGCCGCGCGTGCAGACCGTGCTGTCCGTCAGGGAGTCCCAGCGCGAGCTCCAGACGCTCTCCCCGGGCGAGGGCGGCGCGTGGGTGCCTCACGCGCGGGCCCTGGTGGACACGGGGCCGGGGGCGGCGGTGGGCCGCGAGCGGGCGCGCGAGGCGCTCGCGCTCCGGGACTCGCTGCGCGGCTCCGCGGCCATGCTCCTGGACTCGGTGCGCTACTATGAGCTCCTGGCCGGCTGCGGGCTGGAGTACCGCGCCGCCTTCCGGGGCGTGGACTGCGTCTGGTCCCGCGAGGCGCAGGCGCTGGGGCGCGTCCTTCCGCCCGCGGCCTCCGTGGCGCCGGAGCTGGCCCAGGTGGCCTGCATCGACTCCGCGCTCCAGCTCTCCATCGCCACGCTTCCGCCCAGCCTGGTGTTCCGGGGACGGCAGCTCATCAGCGTCGGGGTGGACGGGTTCGCGCTCCACCGCCTCCCGGAGGGGCCCTTCCACGTCCACGCGCTCCGCCGCGCGGGCGGCGAGGGCCCGGTGTTCCAGGTGGACCTGGTGGCGTTCACCGACGCGGGCGAGCCGCTGTTCCACGTCGACGGGCTGAAGGTCCGCGTGCTGGACGTGGCGCGCCCTGCGGCGGCCCGGAGCGACGAGGGCCGGCAGGCCACCGCCCCAGCCCGGACGCTGTTCGACGAGCTGGGCGCGCTGGAGCCCTCGCGGCGGCGGTCCCGCGCCGAGGACGAGCTGCGGCAGGTGGTGGCCACGGTGCTCAAGCTGGCCCCGGCGCGAGTCCCCATGGACCAGCCGCTGCGCACGTTGGGCATGGACTCCGTCATGTCGCTGGAGCTGCGCAACCGCGTCGAGGCGCGCACCGGCATCCGGCTCTCCGCCACCGCGCTCTGGAACCACCCCACCGTGGAGGCGCTGACGGGGTTCGTGCTGAGCCAGGCCCCGTCCGCGCCCGCGGCCCGGCCCGCCCCCGCGCGCGTGCCTCCGCCGCCGCCCGCGCCCGAGGCGCCCGCCGCCGGGGCCCTGCCTTCCGACCTGGAGCTCGAGCGGCTGCTGGAGGCCGAGCTCGTCCAGGTCCACCAGCTCATCAAGGAGTCCTGACCATGACGGCCCCGCTGCCCACCGCGAATGACCCCACGCTGCTCAAGCGCAGCCTCGACGCGCTGAAGGACCTCCGGGCCCGCTACGAGGCCCTGGAGTCCCGGGGCCGCGAGCCCATCGCCATCATCGGGCTCGGGTGCCGCATCCCGGGGGGCGGGGAGACCCCGGAGTCCCTCTGGAAGATGCTGTGCGGCAAGGTGGATGCCGTCAGCGAGGTGCCCGCCGACCGCTGGGACCTGTCGCGCTACTACGACGCGGACGTCGCCGCGCCGGGGCGGATGCACATGCGCTACGGCGCGTTCCTCGACGCGCCGGACCGCTTCGACCCGTACTTCTTCGGCATCTCCCCGCGCGAGGCGGAGCAGATGGATCCGCAGCAGCGCCTCTTCCTGGAGGTGGCGTGGCACGCGCTGGAGGACGCGGGGCTGAGCGCGAAGGCGCTCGCGGGCACCGACACCGGCGTCTTCGTGGGCGCCAACGGGAACGACTACCTCCAGCTCCAGCTCGCCGAGCCGCAGGCGCTGGGCACCTACTCGCTGGTGGGCGGCACGAACTGCATCATCCCCAACCGCCTCTCCTACCTGCTGGACCTGCGCGGGCCGAGCATGGCCTTCGACACGGCCTGCTCCTCCTCGCTGGTGGCCGTCCACCAGGCCTGCCAGAGCCTGCGCCACGGGGAGAGCTCCACCGCCATCGTGGGAGGCCTCAACCTGCTCCTGTCGCCCGTGGTGTCGGTGGCGCACTCCAAGGGCCTGCCGCTGGCGCCGGACGGGCGCTGCAAGACGTTCGACGCGCGCGCGGACGGCTACGTGCGCGGCGAGGGCTGCGGCGTCGTGGTGCTCAAGCGGCTGTCGGACGCGCTCGCGGCCGGGGATCCGGTGTGGGCCGTCATCCACGGCTCGGCCGTCAACCAGGACGGGCTCAGCAACGGCCTCACGGCTCCCAACGGGGGCGCCCAGCGCGCCGTCATCCGCAAGGCGCTGGAGCGCGCGCGGCTCACCGGCGCGGAGGTCGGGCTCGTGGAGGCGCACGGGACGGGCACCTCCCTGGGCGACCCCATCGAGGTGGAGGCCCTCTCTGAAATCTATGGCGCCGCGGATGGAGCGCCGCGGCCCTGCGCGCTCGGCTCCATCAAGACGAACATCGGGCACCTGGAGGCGGGCGCCGGCATCGTCGGCGTCCTGAAGGTGGCGCTGTCGCTCAAGCACTGCCTCATCCCGGCGAACCTGCACTTCCAGGCGCTCAACCCGCACATCTCCCTGGACGGCACGCGCCTCTTCGTCCCCACGGAGTCCACGCCGTGGACGGACCCCGCGGAGCGCCGGTATGGCGCGGTCAGCGCCTTCGGCGCGGGCGGCACCAACGCGCACGTCGTGCTCGGCACCCTGGAGTCCGCGCGGCCCGAGGCCGCCCCCCGGCCCGCCCTGGCTGGCCCGGAGCGCGCCCACCTGCTGCTGCTCTCCGCGCGCAGCCGCGCGGCGCTCGCGAACGTGGCCCGCCGCCTGGCGGAGCACCTGACGAGCGGCCCCGGCCAGCACGCGTCGCTGGAGGACGTCTGCGCCACCGCCGCGCTGCGCAGGACGCACCACGATCACCGCGTGGGGCTCGTCGTCCGCACCCGCGAGGAGGCCGTCCAGCAGCTGCGCGCGCTCCAGCAGGGCGTCCGGCCCCCGGGGGCATGGGAAGGCACCGCAGGGAGGCCGGGGCGCCCCGTGTTCTTCTTCCCCGCGGAGCCCCGGCCGTCCGCGAGCCGGCTCGCGGCGCTGGGCCGCGACTGTCCGGTGTTCGCCCAGGCGCTGGCGCGGTGTCGCGACGCGCTCCAACCGGGGCAGGGCGCGGATGGCGTCGGTGAGCACTTCGCCGTGCAGGTGGCGCTCGCCGAGCTGTGGCGCTCGTGGGGCGTCGAGCCGGGCGCGGTGGTCGGGCAGGGCGTGGGGGAGATCGCCGCGGCCCACGTCGCGGGCGCGCTGTCGCTGGAGGACGCCGCGCGCGTCGCCCGCGAGTGCGCCGCCCTGATGGAGCAGGGGGACGCGGCCGACGGAGCGCTGGGCGCGGCGCTGGCGGGGCTGACGCCGCGCCCCACGGCGGTGCCCCTGGCCTCGGCGGACGGGACGGCGCTGGACGGGGAGTCGCTGGGCGCCGGAGCCTGGGCGCGCTGCCTGCGCCGGCCCGCGTCGGTGGTGCCGGGCGTCGAGGAGTCGCTGCGCGCGGGCCACCTGCTCTTCGTGGAGCTGGGCGCGGGGCCGGGGTTCTCCGCCCAAGTGGATGAGGCCGCCGGGCGGCAGGGCCTGACGGACGTGCTGGCGGTGTCCAGCCTCCGCGCGAGCGAGGACGCGCTGGGCGCCCTGCTGACGTCCGCGGCGGCGCTCCACGCGGCGGGCCTGGGCCTGCGCCTGGAGCGGCTGCTGGCGCCCCACGGGCACTTCCTCCGCCTGCCGACCTATCCCTTCGAGCGCGAGTCCTTCTGGTTCAAGGAGCGCCCGGTCACGCTGCTCGCGTCCGCGCGCGCCACCAGCCTGGAGCTGCCCCGCGCGGCCGTGCGCGACACGCCGCCGGAGCCCGCCCGCCGCGCCGCCGACGTCCGCGCCCCTGCCTCCGCGCAGCTCGCGGGCTGGGCGGAGCTGCCGGAGCGCGAGCGGGCCGCGAAGCTGCGGGGGCTGGTGCACGCGGAGGTGGCGCGCATCCTGAAGTTCGACGCCGCGCGGCTCGACCCCAAGGGCGGCTTCTTCCAGATGGGCATGGACTCCGTGATGGCCGGGCAGCTGCGCAACCGGCTGGAGCAGCAGCTGGGGCGCAAGTTCGCGGTGACGGTCATCTTCGAGAACCCCACCGTGGAGCGGCTGTCCCGGCACCTGGGCACGCTCGTCGCGCCACCTCCGGCGCCGCCCCTCCCGCCGCGTGAGCCGCAGCCCCTGCCTTCCCAGGGGCGGGCCCTGGAGACGGGAGGCGGCGTCGACAGCATCGCCGACCTCCTGGCCCGGGAGCTCGAAGAGACCTCCTCCATTTCCAGCAAGGACCTGTCATGAGCCACCAGCCGGTTTCCGCAGAGGCGCCCAACCGCGACGAGCTGCTCCAGCGCGCCCTGGAGCGCATCCGCGAGTTCCGCGGGAAGCTCGACGCCGTCGAGTCCCAGCGCTCCGAGCCCATCGCCGTGGTCGGCATGGCCTGCCGCCTGCCGGGAGGAAACGAGGACCCCGCCTCGCTGTGGCGCTTCCTGCGCTCCGGAGGCGACGGCATCCGCGCGTTCCCGCCGGAGCGCGGCGTGGCGACGACCCCCGAGGGGCAGCCCTTCCGGGGCGGGTTCCTGGAGCAGGTGGACCGGTTCGACGCGGGCGTGTTCGGCATCTCCCCGCGCGAGGCCGCGACGCTGGACCCCCAGCAGCGCCTGTTCCTGGAGGTGAGCTGGGAGGCGCTGGAGAACGCGGCGCAGCCCTTCGACAAGCTCGAAGGGAGCCTGGCCGGCGTGTTCGTGGGCATCACCAACTACGACTACTGCCAGAAGCTGATGCAGGAGACGCCGCTGGAGCAGCTGGACGCCTACTGCCTCACCAGCAACGCGTCCACGTTCGCGGCCGGGCGCCTGTCGTACTGGCTGGGCCTGCGCGGTCCCAGCCTGTCCGTGGACACGGCCTGTTCATCTTCCGCCGTCGCCCTCCACCAGGCCTGTCAGGGCCTGCGCGCGGGAGAGTGTTCGCTGGCGCTGGCGGGCGGCGTCAACGTGCTGCTGTCCCCGGAGTGGTTCGTGGTGCTGTCGCGCGCGGGCATGCTGTCGCCGGACGGCTACTGCAAGACGTTCGACCGCGACGCCAACGGCTACACCCGGGGCGAGGGCTGCGTCGTCTTCGTGCTCAAGCGCCTGTCGGACGCGGTGGCGGCGAAGGACCACATCCACGCGCTCATCCGGGGCTCGTGCGTGAACCAGGACGGCCGCAGCGGCGGCCTCACGGTGCCCAACCCGGCCGCCCAGCAGGACGTCATCCGCGGCGCGCTCAAGGCGGCGCGCGTGGGGGCGGACCGCGTCAGCTACGTGGAGACGCACGGAACGGGGACGCCGCTCGGCGACCCGATAGAGGTCCGCGCGCTGGGCGCGGCGCTGGGCGAGGGCCGCGCGGAAGGGGACCGGATCCGCATCGGGTCCATCAAGGCCAACATCGGCCACCTGGAGCCGGCGGCGGGGGCCGCGGGGCTCATGAAGGTCATCCTCGCCCTCCAGAACGAGGAGCTGCCGCCCCAGGTGCAGTTCCGGGAGCTGAACCCGGAGATCGACCTGGAGGCGCTGCCGGTGGCCATCTCCACGCGGCCGGAGGCGTGGCCGCGGGCCGCGCGTCCGCGCATCGCGGGGGTGAGCTCCTTTGGCGCGAGCGGCACCAACGCCCACCTGGTGGTGGAGGAGGCCCCGGCGGTGGTGCGCCCGGCGCGCGCCTTCGAGCCCGGCACCCAGCTCTTCACCCTGTCCGCGCGCAGCCCGGCCGTGCTGGCGCGGCTGGCGGGTCGGCACGCGTCGCACCTGGCGACGCACCCGGGCCTGCTGCTGGAGGACGTGTGCTTCAGCGTGAACACCGGCCGCGCCCGGTTCGCCGAGCGCGTGGCGGTGCCCGCGGACGACCTGGAGTCGCTCCAGCACGCCCTGTCCGCCATCGCGGCGGGGGAGCTGCCCGCGGGCGCGTCCGTTGGGCGCGCGCAGGTGGGGCAGGGGCCGAAGGTGGCCTTCCTCTTCACCGGCCAGGGCAGCCAGTTCCCGGGCATGGCGGTGGAGCTGTACGCCTCGCAGCCGGTGTTCCGGCAGGCGCTGGACCGCTGCGCGGAGGCGCTGAAGGCCCACTGGGAGGTGCCGCTGCTCACGCTCCTGCGCGGCGAGGGCTTCACGGCGGGGCTGCTGGATCAGACCCGCTACACGCAGGCCGCGCTCTTCTCCGTGGAGTACGCGCTCGCCATGCTCTGGCGAAGCTGGGGCGTCGTCCCCGCGGCGGTGCTGGGCCACAGCGTGGGGGAGTACGCCGCGGCCTGCGTCGCGGGCGTCTTCGAGCCCGAGGCCGCCGTGGCGCTGCTCGCCGTGCGCGGCGCGCTCATGCAGGCGCTCCCGGAGGCGGGCGCGATGGCGTCCGTCTTCGCCAGCGAGGCCCAGGTGCGGGCGGCGCTGGAGGGGAAGGCCGACCGCGTGTCCGTGGCCGCGGTGAACGCGCCGGACAACATCGTCATCTCCGGCCAGGCCGCCGCCGTGGAGCAGGTGCTCCAGGCGCTGACGGCGCAGGGCCACAAGCACAAGCGCATCAACGTCTCGCAGGCGTTCCACTCGCCGCTGCTGGACCCGATGCTGGACGCGCTGGAGCAGGCGGCGTCCGGGCTCACGCTCCGCGAGCCGTCCATCCCGCTCATCTCCAACCTGACCGGCCAGCCCGTGGACGCCGGCGCGCTGGGGCCGCGCTACTTCCGCGACCACGCCCGCGAGGCCGTGCGCTTCCAGGCCAGCATGGAGTGGCTGTTCGAGAACGGCTTCGACGCGTTCGTGGAGGTCGGCCCCGCGCCGCACCTCATCGGGATGGTGAAGCGCTACGCCCCCGCCGGGGACCGCGCCTTCCTGCCGTCGATGCGCAAGGGGCTCCCCCCCCAGCGCTCCATGCTGGAGAGCGCGGGCGCCCTGTTCACGCGCGGCGCCGACCTGGAGTGGGACCGCCTGCACGCGGGCCTCGAGCCACGCCGGGTCCCGCTGCCGACGTACACCTTCGACCGGAAGCGGTACTGGTACGCCGCCCCCGCGCCCGGCGCGGGGAGCCGGCCCGTGGCGGCCATGCTGGAGGAGGGAGGCTCGACGACGCTGCTGGGGAGCCGGCTGCCGTCGCCGCTGCCCGCGGCGCAGTTCCGCGTGCGGTACGACGCGGCTCGGCACCCGTGTCTGGCGGACTGCCGGATGGGCGGGATGCGGGTGGTGAACGTGGGCGTCTTCCTGGAGGCCGCGCTCCAGGCCTGGCACGCGCTGACGCCCGAGGGGGGAGCCTGCCGCGTGGAGGGCCTGTCGGTGCGGCGCGGGCTCCTCATGGACGAGGAGGAGGCGCGCGTCGCGCACCTGGTGGTGGAGCCCCCGGACGCGAGGGGCGAGCGGGGCTTCGCGCTCCACAGCCTGCCGCCGGGCGCGTCGGAGGACTCCGGCGCCTGGGCGGTGCACGTGGACGGGCGCGTCGCGGAGGCCCGGGAGGAGCGGGGCCTGGAGCCCGAGGACGCCATCCTCGCGCGGTGCGGGCAGACGCTGGACGGCGCGGAGTTCTACGCGCGCATGGAGCAGCGCCAGCTGGTGCTGGGGCGCTCGGCGCGGTGGATTGAGCAGGTCCGCTTCCGCGAGGGCGAGGCGCTCGCGACGATGCGGGCGCCCGACGCGAAGGAGGCGGAGGGCTACCGCGTCCACCCGGGGCTGGTGGACGCGCTCTTCCAGGCGGTCTTCGCGTGCCTGCCGGGGGACGTGCCCGCGGACGCCATCTACATGATCGTCGAGGTCGCGCGCTTCGTGGTCGGCCCCGCCACGCCGGCGACCGCGACCCGGGCGCACGTGCGGCTGCGGCCCTGGAAGGAAGGGGACACGACGCTCGTCGCGGACGTGGACGTGGCGGACGCGCAGGGCCGCGTCTTCCTGCGCGCGGAGGGGGCGCTGCTCAAGCGCACCACGACCGAAGCGCTCCAGAAGGTGACGCGGGCGGAGGCCACGCCGTCGGCGCGCGCCGCCCGTCCTGCTGCGTCGGGCCTGCGGGACGTGCTCGCGCGCCTGCTGGTGGCGGAGCGCGCGCCCCGGCTCGTCGAGTGGCTGCGCGGACAGGTCGCCGTCATCCTCCGCGCCTCCGCGTCGGACGTGGACGTGGACGCGCCGCTGGCGCACGCGGGCTTCGACTCGCTGATGGCGCTGGAGCTCAAGAGCGCGGTCGCCAACGAGCTGTCCGTGGCGCTGTCGCTCGGCGGGCTGCTGGCGGGCGCGAGCCTCAAGGCGCTGTGCGCGGAGATCCTGGGACAGCTCCCGCTGGACGCCCCCGCAGCGCTGGCGCCGGCCGCGAGCGCGGAGCCTGCGTCGGTGGAGGTGCTCCGGCATGACGCGGAGGGGCGCCACGAGCCCTTCGGCATGACCGACCTCCAGCAGGCGTACCTGCTGGGCCGCACCCGCTCCTTCGAGCTGGGCGGCGTGTCCACGTACTTCTTCCTGGAGGTGGACCTGCTGGGCGTGGACCTGGAGCGGCTGGGCGCGAGCCTGGACGTCATCATCCAGCGCCACGACATGCTGCGCGCGGTCGTGACGCCGGACGGGCAGCAGCGCGTGCTGCCCACGGTGCCCCCGTTCGTCATCCGCACCGTGGACCTGCGGGGGCAGGACGCCTCGCGGGTGGAGCACGCGCTCGCGGCCCTGCGCACGGAGATGGCCACCCAGGTCTTCCAGACGGACCGCTTCCCGCTGTTCGACGTGCGCGCCACGCGGCTGGACGGCGAGCGCACGCGGCTGCACCTGGGCTTCGACGCCCTGGTGGTGGACGCGTGGAGCACGTCGCTGCTCTTCAAGGAATGGTCCACGGTGTACCGCGAGGGCGCCGGAGCGCTGCGGCCCATCGACATCACCTTCCGGGACTACGTGCTGGGCGTGCAGGCGCTGGAGCAGGGCCCCGCGTACGCCGCCGCGGAGAAGTACTGGCGCGAGCGCGTCCCCCGGCTGCCGCCCGCGCCGGAGCTGCCCCTGGCCCGGCACCCGGGCACGCTGGAGCTGCCGCGCTTCACGCACCGCTCGTTCCGGCTGCCCAGGGCGCAGTGGGCGCGCTTCAAGGAGACGGCGCGCGAGGCGGGCGTCACGCCCTCCATGGTGATGTGCGCGGCCTACGCCGAGGTGCTGGCCACCTGGGGCCGCAGCCGCGCCTTCACGCTCAACGTGCTGTTCTTCAACCGCGTGCCGCTGCACCCGCACGTGGACCGGGTGCTGGGCAACTTCAGCGCCACCACGCTGCTGGAGGTGAACGTGGAGCGCGGCGAGTCGCTCGCGTCGCGGGCGCAGCGGCTCCAGCAGCAGCTGTGGAACGACCTGGATCAGGCGTCGTTCAGCGGCGTCCGCGTCCTGCGCGAGCTCAACCGGCGCGACGGCGACATGCGGCGCGCCCGCATGCCCGTCGTCTACGCGAGCACCATCAACTTCCACTCGCGCGAGGGCGACGCGGCCCCGGCCGGCCTGGCCCAGCACCTGCTCGCCCTGGGCACGGGCGGCGAGGAGATCCACAGCAGCATCCGCACGCCCCAGGTGTTCCTGGACCACCAGGTGGTGGAGGACGGCGGCGGGATCGTCCTCAACTGGGACGTCGTGGAGGAGCTGTTCCCGGCGGGGATGATCGACGCCATGTTCGAGGCCTACTCGGGCCTGGTGACGCGGCTGGCGGAGGAGCCGTCCGCCTGGACGGAGCGCACGCGGCTCCTGCTGCCCCCGGAGCAGCTGGACATCCGCCGGCAGGCCAACGCGACGGCCGCGCCCGTGCCGCGGGGCCTGATGCATGAGCCCTTCGTCAGGGCCGCGGCGCTCCAGCCGGAGCGGCCCGCGGTCATCACCTCGCGCCGCACGCTCACCTACGGGGAGCTGGACGCGGCCTCCAACCGCGTCGCGCGGTGGCTGCGGGAGCAGGGGGCCCGGCCCAACGCGCTCGTGGCCCTGGTGATGGAGAAGGGCTGGGAGCAGGTCGTCGCCGCGCTGGGCGTCCTCAAGTCCGGCGCCGCCTACGTGCCCATCGACGCCCACCTGCCTCCGGCGCGCCTGCGCTACCTCCTGGAGAACACGGGCACCCGGCAGGTGCTCACCCAGTCCTGGCTCCAGCTGGACCTGACGGGCGTGGAGCCCGGCGCGGTGCTGGCCGTCGACGGTCCGGAGGCGCAGCGCCCCTCGGCGGACGCGCTGCCGAGCGCGCAGCGCCCGGAGGACCTGGCCTACGTCATCTACACGTCCGGCTCCACGGGCCACCCCAAGGGCGTGATGATCGAACACCGGTCCGCGCTCAACACGCTCCTGGACGTCAACGCGCGCTACGGCGTCGACGCGGACAGCCGCGGCTTCGCGCTGTCGGCGATGAACTTCGACCTGTCGGTGTGGGACGTCTTCGGCCTGCTGGCCGCGGGCGGCGCGCTGGTCATCCCGGAGCCCGGCGAGCTGCGCGAGCCCGGCCGCTGGCTCCAGCTGGTGCGCGAGCACCGCGTGACGGTGTGGAACAGCGTCCCGGCGCTGATGGAGATGATGACCGACCACCTGGCCGGCCTGGGCGAGACCTGGCCCCAGCTGAAGACGGTGATGATGAGCGGCGACTGGATCCCGGTGTCGCTGCCGGAGCGCATCCGCGCGGTGGCCCCGAACGCCGCCGTCTACAGCATGGGCGGCGCCACCGAGGCGGCCATCTGGTCCATCGTCTACCCCATCGGCGACGTGGATCCGGCCTGGCCCAGCATCCCCTACGGCAAGGCGATGCTGAACCAGCAGATGCTGGTGCTCGACGGCGCGCTGATGCCGTGCCCCACCTGGGTGCCCGGGCAGATCTTCATCGGGGGCGTGGGCGTCGCGCGCGGCTACTGGCGGGACGAGGAGAAGACCCGCAGGAGCTTCATCCGCCACCCGCTGACGGGCGAGCGGCTGTACCGCACGGGCGACCTGGGCCGCTTCCTGCCCTCCGGCGACATCGAGTTCCTGGGCCGCGAGGACTTCCAGGTCAAGGTCCAGGGCTTCCGCATCGAGCTGGGGGAGATCGAGAACGCGCTCCTCCAGCACCCGGGCGTGCGCGCCGCCGTCGCGTCCGCCGTGGGGGAGAAGCGGGGCAACAAGCGGCTCGTGGCCTACGTGGTGCTGGACGCGGAGGCGCCCCCGGCGGTGGACGCGCTGCGCGAGGCGCTGCGGACGAAGCTGCCGGAGTACATGGTGCCGCAGACCTTCGTGACGCTGGACGCGCTGCCGCTCAGCGCGAACGGGAAGGTGGACCGCGGCGCGCTGCCGGCCCTGGAGGGCACGCAGCCGCAGAAGCAGTCCGGCGTCCGGGTGCCGCCGCGCACCGAGCTGGAGACGGCGCTGGCCCGCCTCTGGGAGGGGCTCCTGCCCGGGCCGGTGGGCATCCACGACAACTTCTTCGAGGTGGGCGGCAACTCGCTGCTCGCGGTGCGGCTGATGGCGCGGCTGCGCCAGGAGCTGGGCCGGGAGCTGCCGCTGGCGACCCTCTTCGAGATGCCCACCATCGCGCTGCTCGCCGCGTCCCTGTCCGGGCCCGGAGCGCCGCGGCGCGAGGGGCGGGGCGCGCTGGTGCCCATCCAGCCCTCCGGCACGAGGCCGCCGCTCTTCCTCGTGCACCCGGTGGGAGGCAGCGTCCTCTGCTACGCGGAGCTGGCGCGGAAGCTGGGGTCGGATCAGCCCGTCTTCGGGCTCCAGGTGCCCCCCGGCGCGCCGCCCCGGTCCATCGAGGCCATGGCCTCCGCGTACCTGGAGGCGCTGCGCGACGTGCAGCCGCGTGGCCCGTACCACCTGGGCGGCTGGTCCATGGGCGGCGTCGTCGCCTACGAGATGGCGCGCCAGCTCCAGGCCCAGGGTGACACCGTCGCCACGCTCGCGCTCATCGACGTGCTCGTCCCGCCGGCGGGGCAGGGCGGGGAGGTCATGGACGAGGCCGCGCTGATGGCGCGCTTCGCCGAGGACCTGGGCGCGCTGGCGGCCCGCCGCGTGTCGGTGGACGCGGGCGCGCTGCGGGACCTGCCCGCGGAGGCCGTGCTGGAGCGCGTGGTGGAGGACCTGCGGGCGCAGGAGGCCATCGCGCCGGAGCTCGACCACGCGACGCTGGGGGCGCACGCGGAGGTGTTCAAGGCGAACATGCGCGCGCTCACCGCCTACCAGGCCCGCCCCTACGCCGGCCGCGTCTGGTTCTGCCGGGGCGCGCAGCCGGGCGGCGCCTCGCGGCAGAACGCGGAGGCGTGGCTGGGGCTCACCTCGGGCGGCCAGCTCGTGGAGCTGGAAGGCAATCACTACACGCTGTTCAGCCACGGGCTCGACGCGCTCGTGGGCTCGCTGTCGTCCGCCCTGCGCGCGTGAGCCGTCGCCAGGGTTCCTGCCTCGTTCACGTTTCGTTCACAAGGAGTGCAACCGTGTTTCATCGTCTGAGTCCGTGGATCCTGGGTGCGGCCCTGCTGGGCCTGGCTGGCTGTTCCGATGAAGGGGAGACCGTGGAGGCCTGTGTCGACAACAAGGTCCAGAAGATCTCCGAGAAGGAGCTGTCCAAGCGGTTGAAGGACGGCGCGTACCGCGGCACGTGCGACCTGATGGAGAACCGCGTGTCGTTTGGCGACGGCTACGTGCAGTCCATCGTCCACAGGAACGCGGACGGCTCCGTGAAGGCCATTGGCGTCACGGTGGACCAGGCCGCCATGGACACGCTGCCCATGCTGCCCCACCAGCCGACGAACGACGGGCAGACGTGCTGGGACATGAACAACGACGGCGTGACGGACCCGGAGAAGGAGTGCAACGGCGGCCACGAGCGCGTGCTCTGGTTCCCCAAGATGAAGGACGTCCCCTTCCAGTGGATCATGTTCAACTGGCAGGGCAAGGGCCACGGCCCCATCGGGGCGTTCGACAAGGGCCACTTCGACCTGCACTTCTTCATGCAGGACTTCGTGACGCGCAACTTCATCCGCACCGGCCCGTGCGGCGTCTACACGGACTGCAACGACTACGCGAAGGCCATCAAGGATCCGCCGGCGCCCTTCTACCCGACGGGCTTCGAGAACCAGAAGGGCGTGTCCGCGCGCATGGGCAACCACCTGGCGGACATCGCCGAGTCGCCCTTCAACGGTGAGCCCTTCACGCAGGCGTTCGTCTACGGCGCCTACGACGGCCACATCACCTACTTCGAGACCGTCGTCGAGGGCAGCTTCGCCAGGAGCAAGCCCACCGAGGACTGCCGCCCCATCAAGGCGCCTCCGGCGATGGAGGTCTCGGGCCTCTACCCGACGCGCTACTGCATCCGCTACCGCGAGGACAAGGGCGACTACCTGATGACGCTCGAGGACTTCGAGTACCGCAACGCCCCGAACTGAAGCGGTCCCCCAGGCGCGGCCGCGTCCCGGAGCGGTTCCGGGGCGTGGCCGCGCGTTGCCTCGCCGGAGCCACACCGTGAAGAAGACATCCGTCCTCCTGTCCTGGAGGCTGCCGCTGCTCCTGTCGCTGTGGGCCGCTCCGGCGGGGGCCCACTGGGGCATGCCCGACGAGGCGAGCAGCATCAGCGTGCGCAGTGGCCACGAGGACGACTGGATCATGGGCGACGCGTCCGGCGCGCTCATCTCCCGCGACCACGGGACGACGTGGCGGTGGATCTGCCCGGAGGGGATGGGCATCGCCATCTGGCGTCCCGAGCGCTACTTCTGGCTGTCGGGCGGGGCCATCCTGGCGGCGACGGGGAGCGCGCTGGTGCGCTCGGACGACAGCGGCTGCACCTGGACGCCGCACGGCTTCTTCAAGGACACCTGGGTCACGAGCCTGGCGGTGCACCCGGCGGACGAGCGGCTGCTGTACGTCAGCACCGGCCGGCCGTCGCTGAGCAACGGGCTGTACCGCTCCGAGGACGGCGGCGAGTCATGGCTCCAGGCGCTCGCGCCGACGCCGGGCTCCCAGTACTCCGCCATCCGCGTCGCCGCGTCGGATCCGCTGCGGGTCTACGCCTCCGGCCAGGACGCGGAGGGGCAGTTCCTCGTCCGCAGCGACGACGGCGGGCGCGCGTGGACGCGGCTGCCCCAGCCGCTCACCGGCTTCAAGCTCCCGTATGACCTCGTGCTGCTGCGCGTGAGTGACAGCTCGCCCGACGTGCTCTGGGCGAAGATCTCCGCCCAGGGGCGCGACTCGCTGCTCAAGAGCACGGACGGCGGCGCCACGCTGACGCCGGTGATGGACACGTATGAGCGCATCTCCAGCGTGGAGGCGTCCCCGGACGGGCGCACGGTCTGGGTCTCCACGACGACGCGCCTGTTCCGGAGCCTGGATGAGGGGCCCTTCACGGAGCTGGCGGAGCCGAACGGGAACGCCTGCGCGCTGCGGTTCAACGGCAGGCTCTATGGCTGCGGCCCGGGTTGGATCGGGGGCTGGGCGCTGGCGCGCAGCGAGGACGAGGGCACGACCTGGGAGCCCCTGTTCAAGCTCGGCGACGTGCAGGGCGCGCACCTCTGTCCCGCCTCGACGCCGGTGCAGCAGCGGTGTCCGACCCTGTGGCCGCAGCTGGCCACGCTCTTCGGCGCGCCCGAGCCGGATGGGGGCGTGGCCCCGCGGCCGGACGCGGGGCCCGCGGAGCCACCCTCGGCTTCGGACGGCTGTGCCGCGGCGCCGGGGCTGATGCCGGGCGCGTGGCTGATGCTCGCGGTGCTGGGGCGGCGTCGTGCTCGGCTTCGCGTGAAGCGGGGCATCGGCGCGGGGGCCCTGCTGGCGCTCGTGTCGCTGGTGGCGGTGCTTGGTGGGTGTGGAGCGTCGGACGCGGAGGGGCCGCTCCAGGTGCCGGAGCTGGAGTACGGCATTGGCGCGCCGTGGCCCGCGCCCGCGCCGCTGCCGCCGGTGGGGCCCGCCGGGCGGCTGATCATCACCAACAACCTGGAGGACACGCTCAGCCTGCTGGACCTGGAGGGGATGGAGTCACCCGCCTGGGGGGAGCTGGCGCGCCTCCCGGTGGGGCTCAATCCGGTGGAGCTGGAGGGGCCGCACCACACCGCCGTCTCGCCGGAGAACGACTTCTATTACGTGGGCATCTCCAACTACGTGCCCGGCTCCGGCTCCGGGCCGCACGGGGCGCATGGCTCGGGGAAGGCGGACGGCTACTGCCTCAAGCTGGACGCGACGACCCACGCCGTCGTGGGGTCCGCGCGCGTGGATCCCAACCCGGGTGACGTCATCCTGAGCGCGGACGGGCGGACGCTCTACCAGACGCACTTCGACCTGCTGAGGATCGCGGAGGTGGCCCGCCGGGGAGGCACGGAGGCGGAGATGGACGCGCGGCTGGCCATCCTCGATGCGCGGACGATGACGCGCACGGCGATGGTGCCGGTCTGCCCCGCGCCCCACGCGGTCCGGCTGTCGTTGGACGGGAAGCGCGCCTACGTCGCCTGCTGGTCCGACGAGGTGGCCATCGTGGACCTGGAGCGGGCGGATCATCCGGTGCAGCGCGTGAAGGTGGCGGACAACGTCGGCACGGCGGTGGTGCCCATCCACCAGCCCTACGCGCTCACGGTGTCGCCCACGACGGGCGCGGTCTGGGTCAGCTCGCTCGCGAGCCGCGCGGTGCAGTACCTGGATCCGGAGACGCTCACCATGGACCCCGCGCGCACGGTCTGGCTGCCGGGCGCGCCGATGTTCGGGGCCTTCACGTCCGACGGACGGACGCTCTTCATGCCGTACCAGTCCGTGGACTCCATCGCCGTCATCGACGTGGCCCACCCGGAGGCGGCGCCCGGGGAGATCCCGCTGGCGGCCAGCGGCTGCCTCAACGTGCACCAGTTGATGCTCACGCCGGACGAGCGCCATGCGCTGGCGGTCTGCGAGGGAGACCACCTGTCGCCGGGCACGCTCCACGTGGTGTCGCTGGAGGAGCGCCGGGTGGTGAAGACGGTCCAGGTGGGGCTCTTCCCGGACTCGGTGGCGCTGCTGGGGCGGCGGCCATGAGGTGGCTGGGACTGCTGGCCGTGCTGCTGGTGGGCTGTGGTGGCCCGACGCCCGCGGCGGAGTTCGGGGAGGCGCTGTTCCAGGATGCGCGGCTGTCGGACAGCCAGTTCAACAGCTTCTCCTGCGCGACCTGCCACACCGCCAGCACCACGCCCGAGCCGGACCGCATGCTGGCGGGCTACCCGCTGGGGAACGTGGTCTCCCGGAAGACGTGGTGGGGCGGCTACGAGACGGACCTGCTGAGCGCGGTGAACTTCTGCTACCTGGGCTTCATGCGCGGCGTGACGCCCCTCACGCGCGAGGAGCCGAAGGCGCGGGCCCTGTACGAATACCTGGCGCGGATCAGCCCGGCCGCGGACGCGCCCGCGCTGCCGCTCACGGTGGTGAAGGACATCCAGGAGGTGCCTCCGGGGGATGCCGGGCGGGGCGGCGCCGTGTACCGCGCTGCCTGTCAGACCTGTCACGGCGCCCCGCATACGGGCGAGGGGCGGCTGACCTCCTTCGCGTCGCTGCTGCCGGAGGTGACGGACGACTACGACAGGCTCTTCCCCGGCATCCCGAGGCGACTGGTGGTCATCGAGAAGCTGCGGCACGGCAGCTCCTTCGGCGTGGGCGGGACCATGCCGCTCTACAGCCTCGAGGCCCTGTCGGACGAGGACCTCGCGGCGGTGCTCGCGTTCCTGGGGCTGTGAGCGCGGGGCGCCTCAGCTCCAGAGCGACTGCTCCAGCGAATCCAGGAGCGCGCTCGCGACCTCGGGAGAGGGCAGCCCGGCTTCCACCGCGAGGCGCGGGTCGAGCGGCACGGCCACCTCCGCGCGCAGCACCGCGAGGGCCCGCCGCCGGGCCTCGTGCAGTGAGGCGCGAGCCTCGGAGGACAGGCCGGGCATGGCCCAGGCGTCGATGTCCCAGGACAGGCCCGCGTGCCGGGTCTCGTCGTCGGCGATGCGCGCCATGGCCTCGCGGATCTCCGGGTCGCGGGCGTGCAGCGCCTGATGGTGCGCCACCAGCGCGCCATACGTCTCCCGCACGCAGCCCTCCACCGCGTTGTCGAGCAGCACCTCGTCCAGTGGGCGCAGCGGCAGGGCGGTGACGGCGGGAGGCACCGGCGTGGCGCCGAAGCGACGGGCCAGCCGCAGGGTGACCTCGGTGTGTCGGACCTCGTCCGTGGCGCTCGCGAGCGCCGCGTCCTGTAGCCCCGTCCCGGCTCCGTGCAGGGCCAGCTCGTCGCGCAGGCGCAGGAAGGCGTGGATGGCGGCGGCCTCCAGGCGAGCGGCCTTCGCGAAGTAGTTTCCCCGCGCGTCCTCGCAGACCTTGTCGCCGGAGCCCTGGAGCCCCACGGGCCTGCGGCCGACGACGCAGTCAGGCGTGCCTTCCTTGAAGGGGAACGTGCCCACCTCCGTCACGACCCCGGACGGCGTCACGGTCAGGTCGTGCCGGGTCTCGTACACGTGAGTCTCGCAGTCGTAGTCCTGGATGCTGACGACGCTGAAGGTCCCGTCGGGGAGGGCCCGCACCTTGCCGCGCTCGTAGGCCGGGTGGCTGCACAGGGCATAGCCCGAGGCGTAGACCAGGAGGGCGGCCTCCTCGGGAGTATCGATGCGGCCGAGCAGGGCCCGGACGGAGTCCGCGGTCGCGTAGGTCGCCACCTCGTCGCCTCGGGTCGTGGCGAGGAAGCTCTTGTCGCACTCCATGCTGTAGCCACAGAGTCGCGGGAAGCCGCCATCGACCAACACCGCCTCCAACCGGTCCAGGCATGCCTGGGGAGCCGTCGCCGTGGCGCAGGGCTCGCCCTCTGACGCCTTGAGGACGACGGCCGGAGGCGTACCGGGAGGAAACCGGTGCTGGACGGTGCGCACCTGGAGCACGTCCGGAGGTGGGTCGATGGTCAGCCCCGTGAGGGCAGGGAAGCCGTTCACACAGGCGACCTCCGAGTGCTGGCTCAGGTCGACGGGCTCGGGCCTGGGGGGAGGCTCCACCACCGGAGCTGGCTCCCGCTCGCAGCCCGAGAGCAGCAGGGGCGTGGCCAGGGAGGCCCGCAGGGCCTGGGAGAACAACGTCCGCAGCCGATTCACGTTCATGGTCCCCTCGGAGACGCGCGCGGCCACCGGGCCCGCCCTGTTGGGACACGCGACCCCGGCGACTTGGGACATGGGCCCTCTCAGGCCCGGCGCCCCGGCTCCAGCGGGCCCCGCGGCGCCCGCGCCACGGTCGGTGAAAGCAGGCGGGCGATGCCCGCCGGAGCGCGCATCGCCCGTGCATCCGACCGTGAGACGGTTGCGTCCCTACGCCCCCGCGTACTTGCGGCGGAACTCGTGGATCTCCGCCAGCCGGAACGTGCCCGGCTCCGGAGCAATCGCCTCCGGCGCGTCGTAGGGCAGGTTCATCAGCCGCTCGTACTCCTCCACCGACACGCGCTCGCGCTTCGCCAGCACCGCGTCCAGGTCCGCGCGGGCCATGCGCTCCGCCGCCTTCTCCCCCACGACGCCGGAGTAGAACTCCGCGCAGGAGCCGCTGCCGTAGGACAAGAGGCCGATGCGCTGCCCCGCCAGCGCCGCGCCCTCCGCATGCAGCTGGCCCGCCAGCGCCAGGTACAGCGACGCCGTGTAGACGTTGCCCACGCGCGCGTTCAGCCCCAGCGACTTCGCCACCTGCGCGTCGTAGCTGGCCTGCGACTTCGCCGCCTCGTCGCGCGCCTCGGGCGTGGCCGGGCCGCCGCCGGAGTCCTCCAGGTCGCACAGCCGCACCTGCGCGTGCGCCTTGCGCGCCATCTTGCAGAAGGGCACGTGGTACAGGATGCGAGCGAGCTGCTCGCTGGGCAGCTTCGAGTCCCAGCGCACCAGCCCCTGCGCCATGGCGCGCTCGCGCCAGCCCCGGTACGCGCCCGCCAGGGCGTCCAGGTAGCAGGTGATGGAGTAGTGCCCGTCCACCAGCGCCTCGCGCCGGCCCACCGGCCGCCAGAAGTCATACACGTCCGCGGTGCTCACGCCGTTGAGCCCCACGTCCACCGCCAGCAGGTCCGGCGTCTCCGACACCAGCAGCGCCACCGCGCCGCCGCCCTGCGTGGGCTCGCCCGCCGTCTTCAGGCCGTAGCGCGCGATGTCCGTGCACACCACCAGCGCGGAGCGGCCCGCCGCCGCTCCGGAGGCGATCCACTCCACCGCCGCCATCAGGCCCGCAGTGCCGCCGTAGCACGCGTGCTGCGAGTCGAACGTGCGCATGGCGCGCGGCAGCTTCAGCAGGCCGTGCACGTGCGACGCGATGGGCTTCGAGTGGTCCACGCCCGTCTCGGTGCCCACCACCAGCATGCCCAGCCTGGACGCGTCCACGTCCTGCTGCTTGAGCAGCCGCGCGGCCGCCGTGGCCGCCAGCGACACGGAGTCCTCGCCCGGGTCGTTGACCGCCATCTCCTTCGCGCCCAGGCCCGCGGTGAACTTCGCCGGGTCCACGCCGCGCGCCCGCGCCAGGTCCTCGATGTCCACGTACCGCCGGGGGACCGCCACCGCCAGCGCTTCGATTCCAACCCGCTTCTTCATGGGGAGCTCCTCAAGTCAAAAAGGTCGAGAGTCCAGTCCACGTCACGCCGCCGGCGGCACCAGCACCAGCCGGCCCGCCACTTCCCGGTTCTCCAGCCGGAAGTGCGCGCGGCCCGCGTCCGCCAGCGCCACCTCCTCCGACACGAAGGGGCGGATGAGGCCCCGGGCCGTCAGCCGGAGCGACTCATCCAGCTCCTCGCGCGTCGTCGCGTAGGCGCCCAGGATCTCCAGCTCCTTCACGATGACCAGGCCCGGGTTGAGGTTCACCACCCCGGACTCCAGGTTGCCCACCACCACCACGCGCCCCCCGGGCGCCATGGCCTTGAGCGTCTGATCGAAGGTGGCGCTGCCCACGATCTCCACCGCGACATCGACCCCCTGGCCCTGCGTGCGCTTGCGCGCCTCCGCCCCGAAGTCCAGGCCGCGCGAGACGATGACCTCATCCGCGCCCGCTTCCTTGAGGGCCGCCACCTTCGCCTCGCCGGACGTGATGGCGATGACGCGCGCCCCGTCCACCTTGCACAGCTGCACGGCCGCCAGGCCCACGCCGCCGCTGGCGCCGGTGATGAGGACCGTCTCCCCGGCCTTCACCTTCGCCCGCGTGCGCAGCGTGTGGACGGCGGTGCCCAGCGTGCAGCACACCGTCGCCGCCACCGCCCAGGGCAGGTCGGCGGGCACGCGGCCCAGGCCGCGCACCGGGGCCACCATGAACTGCGCGTAGCCGCCCTGGAGCTCCTCGCCGAAGAAGCGGTTGTCCGTCTTGCACAGGCTGTTGCGACCGGAGAGGCACAGCGCGCACTCGCCGCAGGACATGCGCTGGAGCGTCGCCGCGCGGTCGCCCACCTTCCAGCCCACCGTGTCCGGGCCCACCTCCACCACCTCGCCCGCGGCCTCGTGCCCCAGGATGGCCGGCACGTGCGTGCGGGGCAGGTTGCCGCGGCGGTTGATGACGTCGTGGTAGCAGACGCCGCACGCGTGGACCTTCAGCAGCACCTCGCCCTTGCCCGGGCGGGGCACCGGGACGGTCTCCAGACGCAGGTTCTCTGCATTCCCGAACTGGCGAAGAACGACGGCTTCCATGCGGTACCTCTCTTCCGTGTGACTTGAAGGGTGGGGGAGCGGTGCTTCAGCCGCCGACGAGCGCGTCGCGCAGGTTGCGGGGGTCCAGCGCGCGGATGGCCGCCACCGTGCGCGCGTCCGGGAGCGACGTGACGGGCAGCGCGTCCGGCACGGACAGCTCGAAGCCGGTGCGCTCGAAGATGCCCTCCACGGTGGTCCAGGGGTGCCGCGACAACAGCCGCGCGCCCCGGGGCCCGCCCAGCTCATACGTGCCCAGGTCGGAGATGAGCCGCACCGGACGGCTGGGGTCGCGGGTCGTGGCCACCTGGACCTGGGGGACGAGGTTGCGCCGAGACTGCCGGGGCACCAGCAGCACCGGGTTCTTCACCCACTGGCGCAGCGTGGCCGCGCCCGCCACGCCCGGGAACTTGGTGCGAGGCTTCTCCAGGCTGCCGGACGCGGTCATGTTGGTGCGACCCGCCGGATCCACCTCCGCCGCGCCGAAGAACACCGTGTCCACCCGGCCGCGCCGCGCGTGGTCGAACAGGTCCGCGATGCTCACCTCCGCGGACCGGCCGTCCAGGTAGCGCAGGTCCTCCGACGACGGGAACAGCTCCGGCAGCGCGGGGTCCAGCGAGCCCACGCACGCCAGATACGTCAGCCCCGGCGCATGCGTGGCCCGAGCCACCGCGATGGCCAGGATGACCAGCGGCGACGCCACGCCCGTGGCCACCACCGAGCCGTCCTCGATCTCCCGCGCCAGCAGCGACACCACCGTCTCCGCGGGCGTCACGTCCACCGTCGCCGTCATGCCGCGCTCCGCGTCGCGCGAAGCGACATGAGGAAGCCCTTCGCGTCACCCGCGTCCGCCGCGGCCAGGTAGGCGGCCAGCATCGCGTCGTCATGCGGGTACCTGCCCAGGCAGCCCGTGGGCAGCGCGCCGCCAGGGGCGAGCACCACGCGCTCCACCTGGAAGGCGGGGAGGGTGACGCGCGAAAGCCTCGGCACGCGCTCCTCCACCGTGGCGATGATCCGCTTCGCGGCGCCCGCGACGAGCAGGTCCGTGGTGGGGTCCTCGATGAGCAGGTTGCCCTTGTCGTCCGCCGCCCGCGCGTGGATGAGCGCCACGTCCGGGAAGTAGGCGGGCTCCACCGGCACGCGGCGGCCGGTAAACGGATCCTCCACCGTGCGCGGCGCGTCCACCTCCGCCAGCTCCGACACGTCCGAGTCCGGCGCCGGGATGAACGGCAGCCCCATGGATGCCGCGCGCAGCCGCTGCACCACGCGGTAGCCGTCGTGCTCGCGCCACTCGAGGTCGCCCGCCTCGATGGCCCGCTTGAGGCAGGGCAGGGGGCGCACGCGGTTCTCCAGCACCAGCGCGCCGAAGGGCAGCTCCACGCGCTCGAGGCACCCGCCCGCGACGAGGAACTCCGCCGGCAGCGGGTTGGGCAGGGAGATGAGCTGGAGGCCGCGCTTCTCCTGCGCCACCAGCTCCAGCACCAGCGCCATGGGCGCGCGGCCCAGCATGAACCCGCCGGCCGCGAGCGACGCGCCGTCCGGGATGGAGGCCACCGCCTCCGACAGGGAGCTCCACCGGGCGCGGTTCACTGGGGCTCCTCCCCGGAGGCGGCGCGCGGCACCATGCGCAGCGCGGGCGCGTTTGCGTCGTCACCCGAGGGGGCCGGGGCGCTCACGGCCGCCGCGCCGGAGGGAAAGAGCAGCTCCACCATGCCGTCGGCGATCTGCTCCTCGGAGAGGCGCCCGTCCGGCTTGAACCACTTGTAGACCCACAGGATCATCCCCAGGAACGAGAACGCCGCCACCGTGGGGTCCACCGCGCCGCGCAGGCGGCCCTGGCGGTGGGCCTCCGCGAACGAGTCCTCCAGGAACCTCACGTAGCGCTTCTTGCGCCGGTCGATGTACTCGCGCGCCTCGCCGGTGAGCGTGGCGTGCTCGTGGAGGATGATGATGACCTCCTTGCTGCGGCCGCTCGTCACCAGGTGGATGTTCTGCCGCATGCACTGGCGCAGCCGCTCCACCGGATCCGCCACGTCCTGCACGGGCGCGAGGACCTGCTCCTCGAACACGTCCATGCCGTAGTTCATGATGGCGAAGAGCAGCTGCTCCTTGTTCTGGATGTGGTGGTAGAGCCCCGCCTTGGTCATCCGGCACGCGGCGGCGATCTCCTGCATCGACGTGCCCTCGTAGCCGCGCTCGCAGATGAGCCGCGCCGCCGTCTCCAGGATGGTCCGGTACCGCTCGCCCTCGTCCGGTCTGCGCCCCGTGGGTGTCATGCGTGCCTTCCCTCGCCGGCCTGCCTGCCGCTGCCGGGCTGAAACCACCTACCGACCGGTAGGTCAATCCACCTACCGACCGGTAGGTAGCACCGCTCGACGCGGTTCGTCAACGGGCAAGTGCTGGAGGGCAGGGAGGGCAAAAGCTTTTGGAAACAAGGACTTGGGACCACCCAGCGGGTTAGGGTGCGGGCACCCATGCGGTCCACGCTCCTGCCCATCCTCCTGTTGTCCATCGCGCTGGCCAGCGTGGGGGTGGGGGTCTGGACGCTCGTGAAGCGCAGCCGGACCGCGCTGGTGGAGCAGTTCGCGGGGGACCGGCAGAAGCAGCTGGACGAGGCCGTGGGCGGCGTCACGGATTCGCTGGAGGATGTGGGCAAGAACCTGCGCTTCGCCGGGGAGCTGATGTCCCAGCCGGGGAGCCTGGCGGAGCACCGGCGGGAGCTGCGCGCGCTCCTGGAGGCGGTGGGCCACTACAAGGCCATCGCGGCGTACGACGGCGACGGCGCGGAGCGGCTGCTCCTGTTGGACCGGAAGCCGGACCCGCAGGTGTCGCGCGAGGGGCTGGTGGCGCAGATGGCGGAGACGGCGCGCCGCGCGCTCCTGCGTCCGCCGGGGGACTTGACGACGTCGCCCATCCTGGACGCGGCCAACGGCGGCTGGCTGCGCATCCTGGCCACGGCCCTGCCCGCGACGGACGGCAAGCCCGAGGGCGCGGTGGCGGTGCTGGTGGACACGGAGTCGTTCTTCGCGCCGCTGCGCATCGTCACGTCGGACCTGGAGGCGCGGCTGCTGCTGGTGGGCACGCAGGGCCAGCCCACCTCCGCGAGCGACCCGGGCCTCGCGGAGTGGTTCCGCCGCGCGGGCCAGAAGGACGCGGGCGTGCCGGGCTTCGCGTTCCTCGTGTCCCGGCTGAAGGCGGGCGCGCGCGGCATGCTGCCCCTGTCCGAGCTGGAGGCGGAGCGGCTGGGGCTGGGGCGCGCGGAGGTGGTGGCCGTCTACACGCCCATCCGCATGCGCGGCGGCAGCCACTGGGCGGTGGCGACGCTGGTGTCCACCGCGGCGCTGCGCTCGCATGAGCAGGCGCTGGTGGTGCGGCTGCTGGGCGCGGGCGCGCTGGTGGCGTTCTTCCTGGTGGCCTTCGCGGTGTACGTGGTGCTGGCGCGGCGGCGCGCGGTGGCGCTGACGGAGAGCCGGCGGCACGCGGCCCAGCTCGCCGCGCTCCATGACCGGACGCGGAAGATCCTGGACCACCTGCCCACGGGCGTCCTCGCGCTGACGGAGGACGGACGCATCAGCGCGGTCAACCAGGCCCTGCGCTCGCGCGTGCCCGGCAACGTGACGGGAGCGCCGCTGTCGTCCGCGTTCCCCGGGGCCCCGGCGCCGGTGGTGGCGCGGCTGGCCGCGCTGGTGGCGTCCGCGCGGCAGGAGGACCGGCCGGTGAGCCTGCTGGGCGAGCCGCTGGCGCTCTTCGGCGGCGAGGGCACGTACAACCTGCACGCGGTGCCGCTCACGGCGGACGACCCCAAGGAGGAGACGCGCGCGCTCCTGGTGGTGGAGGACCTGAGCGACGTGCGCGCGCTGGAGACGCAGCTGCTGCGCGCGGAGAAGATGGCCACGGTGGGCGTGCTGGCCGCGGGCATCGCGCACGAGATCGGGACGCCGCTGGGCGTGGTGCGCGGCCGCGCGGAGTACGTGCAGGGCAAGCTGGGGCCCTCGCACCCGCAGGGCCCGGGGCTGGGCGTCATCGTCGAGCAGATCGACCGGGTGAGCCGCACGCTGCGCCAGCTGCTGGACTTCTCCCGGCTCCAGCCCGCGATGGTGCGGCCGGTGGCGCTGGGGCCGCTCGCCCGGAGCGTGCACGAGCTGCTGCTGGTGGAGGCGGAGCGGCGGCGGGTGACCCTGCGCGTGGACGTGCCGGAGTCCGTGCCCGCGCTGGCGGCGGACGCGGATCAGCTCCAGCAGGTGTTGATCAACCTCGCGCTCAACGCGTGCGACGCGTGCAGCGAGGGCGGCGCGGTGGAGATCTCCGCCTCCGTGCTGGCGGGGCCGGAGGAGGGGCCGTGGGGGATGGTCGCGCTCGCCGTGCGCGACGACGGCTGCGGGATCCCCAAGGAGCGCCTCAACCAGGTGTTCGATCCGTTCTTCACGACGAAGAAGCGCGGGCAGGGCACGGGGCTGGGGCTGACGATGGTGGCCCACGTCGTCCGCAACCACGGCGGGCGGGTGGAGCTGGAGAGCACGCCGGGGCAGGGCACCCGCGTCACCGTGCTGTGGCCGGTGGCCCGCCCTGTCCCAGAGGAGCGCCATGCCGAGCGACTCGCCGTCTGACGCGCGCATCCTCGTGGTCGACGACCACGTGGAGATGGGGCGCATGCTCCAGGAGCCGCTGGCCGACGCGGGCTGGACGGTGGACCTGGCCACGAGCGGCCAGGAGGCGCTGACGCTCATCCGCTCGCGCGTGTACGACGCGGTGTTGACCGACCTGCGCATGGAGAAGGTGGACGGGCTGGACGTGCTGGACGCCGCGCGCGCGGTGGACCCGGAGCTGCCCGTGCTGCTGATGACGGCCTTCGGCGGCGTGGAGAGCGCGGTGGAGGCGATGCGCCGGGGCGCGTTCCACTACTTCACCAAGCCCTTCCGCCTGGACGAGGTGCGGCTGTACCTGGGCCGCGCGCTGGAGGACCGCCGGCTGCGCGCCGAGCACCGGGCGCTGAAGCAGGCGTCCCAGGAGCGCTCCGGGCTGGGCGCGCTGGTGGGGCGGAGCGCGCCCATGCGCGCGCTGTACGAGCTCATCGACCGGGTGGCGCACGCGGCGGCCCCCGTGCTGCTCCGGGGCGAGAGCGGCAGCGGCAAGGAGCTGGTGGCCCGCGCGCTCCACTTCGAGGGGCCCCGCGCGGCCGGGCCCTTCGTGGCGGTCAACTGCACCGCGCTGCCGGGGCCGCTGCTGGAGAGCGAGCTGTTCGGCCACGTGAAGGGCGCCTTCACCGGGGCTACGTCCGTGCGGCGGGGCCTGTTCGTGGAGGCGCACGGCGGCACGCTGTTCCTGGACGAGATTGGCGACATGCCCACGGAGCTCCAGGCGCGGCTGTTGCGGGTGCTGGAGGACGGCGAGGTGCGCGCGGTGGGCTCGGACGCGAGCCGCACCGTGGACGTGCGCGTGGTGGCGGCCACGCACCAGGACCTGGAGGCGCGGGTGCGGGAGGGGCGCTTCCGCGCGGACCTCTTCTACCGGCTCAACGTCGTGACGCTGCGGGTGCCCTCGCTGAAGGAGCGCCGGGAGGACGTCCCGCAGCTGGTGGAGCACTTCACCGCCCGCTCCCGCGCGCGCAACCCGCGCTCGCGCGTGACGTCGCTGGCACCGGAGGTGGTGGCCGCGCTGGGCGCCATGCCGTGGCCGGGCAACGTGCGCGAGCTGGAGAACCTGGTGGAGCGGCTGGTGGTGCTCGTCCCCCGGGAGCTGGTGACGCTGGAGGACCTGCGCCCGCACGCGCCGGTGCCGGAGGCCGCGTCCCCGCTCGCGCAGGCCCAGGAAGGCGTGTGGACCCTGCGCAAGCTGGAGGGGGAGTACATCCACTGGATGGTCCAGCACTGCGGCGGGAACAAGACCCGCGCCGCGGAGCTGCTGGGCATCGATGTGTCCACCATCCATCGTCGCGAGCGGGAGCGGTAGCCGCGTCCTGCCCCCCGGTCCGAGGCGGGAATGGCAATCCGCCACGGCGGGCTGGCGGATTGCCACGGTCCACGGGTGAGCACCCGGCGGCCCCGGGGGACGGTGGTTCCGGCATGTAGCTTGCTGTGACGTGGGGCCGTGGTGTCCCTGCGCACAACCCGGGCCTTGCTGCTCGGTGCGGATGAGTCCCTGGCGTCGCTGCTGGCGGACGTGCTGGGCGACCTGGGCATCGCCCTGTTCCTGGACGCCGCGGACGCGGCCCGACCGGACCTGGTGCTGGCGCACGTGGAGCGTGGGGAGGGCATCCTCCCGGTGCTGACGCGCGCGCGGGCCTGCGCCGCCGCCGCGCCCGTCCTCGTCCTGCTGCCCTTCGCGGACGAGCGCCTGGTGTCCCGCGCCCTGTGTCAGGGGGCCCGGGCATGTTTCGCGCTGGGCCGTCCGCTCGATGAGCTTCGCGCCCTCCTGCGCTCGCACTTTCCTCTGTTGGAGACCACCCATGGGTGAACCGATGGCCGTCGTCACCGTGCTGCGCCCCGTTGTCCCCCTGCGTGAAGCGGAGCGCCGCCCGGTGGCCGCACCGGAGCCGGCGGTGGACACCGGGGAGCCGTGCCTCTTCCAGGCCGGCCAGGTCCGCGTCACCGGCGAGCGGCTCGTCGTGGGCGCCCGGAGCTGGGCGCTGCGCGACGTGCTCCAGGTGGAGACCGCGCGCCGCACCCCGAAGGTGTGGCCCTACCTGCTCGTGGTGGGCCTGGCCGCGGCGCTGGGGCTGCCGCTGCTGTCCGCGCTGTCCGTCAGCGTGTCCGCGTTCAAGGGCGCCTACGAGGCGGGGCTCGTCGCCACCGCCCTGGGCTTCTTCGCGTCCATGGCCGCGCTGCTCGTGGTGGAGGACACCCACTACCTGGTGCTGGGGCTGCCGGGCGGCGCGCGCCGCGTCTTCGGCAGCCACGACGCCCGGCTCATCGCCCGGCTTGCGGGGACGGTGCGGGCCGCGTGTCAGCGGCCGTGAGCTGATCGCGCACCTGGGCGACGATCTCGAAGGAGCGCAGCCGCGCGGCGTGGTCGTAGATCTGCGCGGTCACCATCAGCTCGTCGGCCCCGGTCTGCTCCAGGAGGGACTGGAGCCCCGCGCGCACGCTGTCCGGCGAGCCCACCACGGTGCACGCCAGCATGTGCTCGATCTCCGCCAGCTCCAGCTCGTTGAGCTGGCCGTCCAGGCTGTCCACCGGCGGCAGGAGCGGGCCCGGCCGGCCCCGCCGCAGGTTGACGAAGGCCTGGAGCAGGGACGTGAAGAGGCGCTGTCCCTCCGGGTCCGTGTCCGCGGCGAAGACGTTGACGCCAATCATCGCGTACGGCTTCTGGAGCACGTCCGACGGGCGGAACTGCGTGCGGTACAGGTGCAGCGCGCTCATCATCTGCGCGGGCGCGAAGTGCGACGCGAACGCGAACGGCAGGCCCAGGACCGCGGCCAGCTGCGCGCTGAAGGTGCTGGAGCCCAGCAGCCACAGCGGCACATGCAGGCCCGCGCCCGGCACCGCGCGCACCGCCTGACCCTCCATGGGGGCCTTGAAGTAGTTCTGCAGCTCCACCACGTCCTGGGGGAAGCTGTCCGCGCCGCCCAGCCCCCGGCGCAGGGCCGCGGAGGTGCGCGGGTCCGTCCCCGGCGCGCGGCCCAGGCCCAGGTCGATGCGGCCGGGGTAGAGCGTCTCCAGCGTACCGAACTGCTCCGCGATGACGAGCGGCGCGTGGTTGGGCAGCATGACGCCGCCCGCGCCCACGCGAATCGTCGACGTGCCGCCCGCCACGTACCCGATGACCACCGACGTGGCCGCGCTGGCGATGCCCGTCATGTTGTGGTGCTCCGCCAGCCAGAAGCGCTTGTAGCCCCAGGCCTCCGCGTGGCGGGCCAGGTCCAGGCTGTTGCGGAGGGCCAGGGCGGCGTCGCCCCCGGCGATGACGGGGGACAGGTCGAGGACGGAGAAGGGGATCATCGTGGGGGACCCTCGCGCCACGGGTGGGCGGGAAAGCCCTTCGATAGCCAGGGGCGCCGGGGTTTTCACGGCATTGACGCTCCCCACGGCCTCCGACCTGCCAGCCGGGGGCCATCCCACCCATCAGCCCGGCTTGTCGCCCGGAGGGCCCCGGGGGGGCGCGTCAGTCCTTCTGGATGGCGGGCTTGCGCTCCGGCTTCGCGCGGGCCAGCGCGGCGTGCGCCCGGTCCAGGGTGCCGTTCGGATCCTCCTCGCCCTGCACCGTCACGGCGATGGAGACCCAGCCGGGCGGGCCGGGCGCGTCGTGCAGCCGCTGGCGCACCGCCTCCGCGGCCACCGCGTCCGCCCCGGGCAGGGCGAGCAGGAAGCTGCCCCCCGTCCAGCGCACCGCGAAGCCCGGCGGAGGGCAGAGGCCCTCCGCGCGCCGGGCCAGCTCGCGCAGCGCCTCGTCGCCCGCGTCGAAGCCCCGGGAGTGGTTGATGTCGCCCAGCTCCACCAGGTCCACCAGCACCAGGCTGACGGGCAGCCCTTCCCGGCGGCAGCGGCCAATCTCCTTGGCCAGCCGCTCCTCGCCCACGCGCCGCGTGTCCAGCCCGGTGAGCGCGTCCTGACGCAAGAGCCGCTCGCGCTGGGCCTCCAGGTCCGCGCCGCCGCTCAGGTCCATCAGCGACAGGAGCTGCGCGACGCCGCCGGGCACCAGGAAGGGCCGCGCCACCCAGCGCACCCCGCGCGGCTGGGGGCGCTCCAGGGACAGCGTCAGGTCCACCCCGCGTGAGCCCTCCGCCGCCAGGTCCAGCCGCCGCAGCGTGCCGCCTGGATCCGCGGTCAGGCTCGCGACGTGCTGGCGCAGTGAATCGAAGGGCATGCCCGACAGCCGGTCCTCCGGCAGTCCCAGGAGCTCCGCCAGGGCCGCGTTGGCGGCGAAGGGCTTGCGGCCCGGCGCCACCACCAGCACCGGCACCGCCAGGGCGCTCACCGCCTCACGCACGAGCGCCAGCGCCGCCGCCTCGGTGAGCACCGGCTCCGTCGCGGCCGGGGGCCGCGGCGCGGCGGGGCGTGTCCGGCCCCGGAGCGTGGTGTACTCCAGGTCCTCCGCCACGCGGCCCGCCAGCTCGCGCAGCGCCGCCAGGTCCTCCGGGCCGAGCATCAGCGTGCGCGTGTCGATGACGCACAGCGAGCCGAGCACGTCCCCCGTGGAGGCGATGAGCGGCGCGCCCGCGTAGCTGCCGACGATGCCGTCGCGCACCAGCGGGTTGTCCCGGAACACCGGGTGGCGCGTGGCGTCCGGCACCACCATGGCCTCGCGGCCCTGCACCACGTGGTGGCAGAAGGACCAGTCGCGTGGGGTGCCGCGGTCCTTCGCGAGCGCGGGGGGGAGCCCCACGTGCGCCTTGAACCACTGCCGGTCGCCCAGCACCAGCGTCAGCAGCGCCACGGGGACGCCGAAGGCCTGCGCCACCTCCGCCACCAGCTCCTGCAACCCGGCGTCGGGCAGGCCCGGCTCCACCAGCTTCAGCTCATCGATGCGCGCGAGCCGGCGCTGCTCCACCTCCGCGTCGAGCTCCAGCTGGCCGTGGCCCGCGAGCTGTCCCGCGAGCGCGCGCCGCATCCCGTCGCGCATCGCCTCCGGCCCCGCGCGCCGGCTGAGCAGCGCGTGGATGCCCAGCGCGTCCTTGAGCTGCCAGGCGCGCACGCGCAGCTCGTCGAACGCCGTCACCACCATCACCGCCGTGTCGCTCGCGTCCGAGCGGCCCCGCAGCCACGCCAGCAGCGCGAACCCGTCCACCCGGGGCAGCGCCAGGTCCGTCACCAGCAGCGTGGGCGCGCCGCGCAGGCGCACCAGGTCCTGGGCCTCCGCGCCATCCCGCGCGACCACGCCCTCCAGCCCCTCCTGTCGCACGAGGGAGAGCAGGCCCGCGGCGCGGTGGCGGTCCGGTTCGGCGATGAGGGCGTAGCGGGGCATGGCGTCCAGCCCATGCTGCCACGCGGCCCTCGCGCGCGTACCCTGGTCCTTTGTTCAAGTGAGGTGTCGCCTGTCCACGGGCCCGCGGTGCAGGGCACTCGCGGGTTTCCACGATCCGTCCCGTCCCCGGTCAGGAGCGGGGATCGCCCGGACGCGCGCGCGACGTCCCGGCCTCCCCGTCCGCCGGGGGGGCTCCGGCGTCCTGCGCTGCACGACGCGGGGGGGGCGCCTCCCGGGGGAACCGGCCGAACAGGCGCTTGAGGGCGCCGCGCTGCCGCTGGAGGTCCTCCGTGCGCTCGACGGTCTCCGCCAGCGTCACCAGCACCACGCCCACGACGGCGGGCACCAGCGGCACCACCCAGCCCGGGACCGCGAGGAGCCAGCCCACGAACGCCGTGTGCGCGACGAGCAGCCCCGCGGCCAGGCCCACCACCGCGCCCAGGCTCCTCGCGCGACCCCGGCGCCAGAGGAGCACGCCCAGCACCAGCGCCGTCTCCACCAGGCCCACGAGCCGCGCGGGGCCCATGGCTCGCAGCACCCGGCCGGTGCGCAGGTTGTCCATCGCGAAGGCGTGGATCTCCACGCCGGGCACCGCCAGCTGGCCGGGCAGGGTGCTCTGGCCGTGCAGCCCCGTGGCGGTGACGCCCACGAACACCGTCTTCTCCCGCAGCACCCGGTCCAGCCCCACCGAGGACGGCCCGGCGGCGAGCACGTCCGCCAGGCTCACGCGGGGCAGCCACTCCGGCGCGGGCAGCCGCATCAGGGGCGAGCCGTCGTCGATGGCCGCCACGCGCAGCAGCGCCTCCGCGCGCTCCGGCCACAGGCGCAGCGCCGTCGCCAGCGCCAGCGACGGCCACGCCTTGCCGTCCACCCGCACCGCGTAGGGATAGCGCCGGATGACGCCGTCCGCGTCCAGCAGCACGTTCAGCGTCCCGCTGCCCCAGGCCGCCAGCCGCAGCGGGGCCATGTTCGTGGACAGGCCCTTCGCGGCCAGCCGCAGCGCGTCCGCCTTCAAGGGCACCGGCGACAGCGGGTCCCCCGGCACGGGCAGGCCGCCGGGCTCGTCCGCCAGCGCCACGCTGCCCAGGATGACGGTGCCCACCGAGGACAGGGCCTCCGTGAGCCGCGCGTCGCCATCCTGCGCGTACAGCCGCGCCTCCAGCTCCTGGGCCAGCGAGGCGCCCGCGGGCGTGTCCGCGAGTCCGGACGCGCGCAGGCGCTCCAGCACGTCCTCGCCCAGGTCCAGCGCGTCGCGGGGCTCGGGCGCGTCGAAGAGGATGTCCACCACCACCGCCTTGGGGCGGGAGGCCGCCAGCGCCTGGAAGGCCTTCGCCCAGGTGGCGCGCGACAGCGGCCAGCGCTCGCCCAGCATCGCGAGCGCGCGGTCATCCACCTCCACCAGCACCAGGTCCGGGGCGGGCGGCAGCGGGGGCAGGAGCCGGCTCGCCGTGAAGTCGTACAGCGTCCGCTCGCCCGCGCCCGGCGCGCCGCCCGTCACCGCCGCGCCCACCGCGAGCAGCAGCCCCACGCCCGCGCCCAGCCACCGGGGCAGGGCGGGCGAGGACAGCCACGAGGAGCTGGGACCACGAGCAGGCAGCGTCATCTCACCCGGCGACGTCGAAGCTGAAGATCTTCGACGGGTAGCCTACGAAGCCGTCGGCGTCGACCGCCAGCACCCGCCAGAACCACTTGCCTGGGCCGGCCGCCGCGTCCACCGTGGGGTTCGTCGACTCCTGGACCTTCACGTCGCCCGTGAAGTCCGCCGTCGTCCCCAGCTCCACCCGGTACACCTTCGCGCCCGGCACGCCCTTCCACACGAGCGGGGGCGCCTTCGGGTACGCGCCGCCCCGGGGCCGCTCCAGCGTCGGCGCCGCCAGCAGCGCGCGGGGGGCTTCGGGCGCCTCGGAGGGCCGGACCCGCGAGCCGAAGCCCGCGTCCACATCCACGGAGCCCTGCTCCGCGCCCAGGGCGACCTTGCCCTCCAGCGTCTCCAGGCGGCTGGTGCTGTCCTCCTGCTGGGACACGCGGAAGCGCGTGCCGCGCACACCCGCCACCGCGCCGCGCGTGCGCACCTCGAAGGTGGAGCCCGCGCCGCCCGGCGCCGCCTGCGTCTCCACCGTGCCCCTCACCAGGTCCAGCAGCACCTTGCGCTGGCGCTCGGCGGTGAGCTCCAGCGTGCCCAGGCGCACGGCGCTGCGAGGGGACAGGATGAGGAGGCTGCCGTCCGCCAGCGCCAGCTCCGCCCGGCCGGTGTCGTCCGTCGCCACCAGCTCGCCCGCGTACAGCGCGTCTCCGGCGAGGCGCGGCGTGGGCGGCCCCTCGCCGGGGCTCACCGTCACCTGCCCGCTGGCCGTGCGCAGTCGCGCCACCGGGGCCTGCGCGGGCCGCTCCACGTAGGCGAGCTGGAGCTGGGCCGGGGCGCTGGGGTCGGCCGGGGGCGCCACGAAGGACACGCGCGTGCGGGGGACGCCGGCGTTCACCAGCACCTCCGCCGCGGCCTTCGCCACCGCCAGCCCCTGGCCATCCAGGCGCTCCGCGTCCGGCACCTTAGCGGCCACGGTGAGGCCGCGGATGGCGGGGCGCGCCTTCACGGCCTCCGCCACCTCGCGCAGGCAGGCCTCCGTCTGGGGCCCCTTCGGCGCCAGGGGGTGGCCCGTCGTGAGCCGCCCGTTGTCGAACGACAGTCCGCCGCAGGCGCCGTCCGCCTCGGCCGCGAGCCCGGTGACGGGCGAGGCCGACAGCAGCAGCGACAGCAGCAGGGGGGCGCCCGTCTTCCTCACGGCGACACTCCTTCCGCCTGGCCGGCGGTCCTCAGGATGTTGAACTCCACGCGGCGGTTGCTCTCCCGGCCCTTGGCCGTGGCGTTGGTGTCCACCGGCTTCGTCTCACCGTAGCCCACCGCCTCCAGGCGCGCTCCTTCGATGCCGCCCTTCATCAGCCAGTCGCGCACGTTGTTCGCGCGCCGCTGCGACAGGTTGAGGTTCTTCGCGTCGTCGCCCTGGCTGTCGGTGTGGCCCTCCACCCGCACGAGCTCCAGCTCCGGGTGGCTGCGCAGGATGGAGACCACCTGGCCCAGCAGCGGGAAGGACTTGCGCAGGATGACGTCCTTGCCGGTGGCGAAATACACCTTGTCCAGGATGACGATGCGCGAGCCCTCCAGGCGCACCTTCGACGCGCCCTTGTCCGGGCACCCGTCGTCGTCCTTCACGCCGTTGATGACCTCCGCCTCCAGCGGGCACCGGTCCGCCGTGTCCGGGATGCCGTCCCTGTCGTTGTCCGGGTCGGGGCAGCCGTCCTCGTCCTCGAAGCCATCCTGGTCCTCGGCCGCCGTGGGGCAGCGGTCCTCGGCGTCCGGGATGCCGTCGCCGTCCGTGTCCACGGACGCGGGCGGGAGGGTGAGCGGGGCCGGCGCCGAGACGCCCTCGGGGGTCGGCTGGGCCTCCGGCGCCGTGTCCGGGCAGCCGTCGTCGTCGCGGTAGCCGTTCACCGTCTCCGGCTCGGTGGGGCAGGTGTCGGCCGTGTCCGGGATGCCGTCGTTGTCGTCGTCCGGATCCAGGCAGCCGTCGTCGTCCTGGAAGCCGTCGAAGTCCTCGGGGCCCAGGGCGCAGGTGGGCGCGCGCGGGGCCGCGGCGGCCGCCGGGGGCTGGGGGCCTCCCGGCGTGTAGGCCAGCCCCGCGAGGACGCGGAAGGCGGGCGTGCCATAGCCGCGCGTGAGGCCCGGCCCTGCGCCCACGTGCGCGGCGAAGCCCTGGGCGAAGCGGTACTTCACCGCGCCCAGCAGCTCCAGGGGGAACTCCTCCTTGTCGGACTCCGTGAGGCCCACCGCGCCCGCGAGCGTCGCCTGCGCGGACAGCGCCTGGGTGATGGGCACCTCGGCGCCCACGCCGAACGCGAGCTCGTTGCCCACGCGCAGGTTGCGCAGGTCCTGCGCCTTGCGCAGGTTCACGCCCACGTTGGCGAGCAGCCGCAGCGACGGCGTGGCCCACTCACCGGCCACGCGCGGCTGGAAGGTGAGGCCGTCCGCGCCCAGGAAGTGGTCCCCTCCGCCGGTGGGCAGCGTGAAGGGCGCGACCACCGCCAGGCTCAGCGCGCCCCTGGACAGCAGCGCCAGCTTGGGCACCACGCGCAGGTCGCCCAGGCCCGCCGTGCCCACGCCGTCCGCGAACGGCGCGGCCACGGCGCCCGCGGGCTGCGAGCCGGTGACCGTCAGCGGCAGCACCAGGCCCACCTCCAACCGGTCGAAGAGGGACACCGAGCCCATCAGGTCCAGCGACACCTGCCGCTCCACGATGTGGTAGACGAACGCCTCCTCCCGCGGGTCGTAGAAGTTGAGCGGCTGGTGCGCGTAGTTGAGCGACGCGCCCACGTTCCACGTCAGGTGCGGCGCGACGCGGGCGCTGTTGAGCCCCAGCACGTCATACGCGCCCGGCCCCGGCCTGTACTGCTGCACGTCGATGGCCTGCGACACCGTCGGCTGGGCCTCCGCGCGCGGCGCGACGCCCAGCGCCAGCCCCGCCGCCACCGTCAGCGCCAGCCCCCGGAGCGTCCCCAGGGCGGAGGGGGACCGGCGGCGACGGCCGAGGAACGGCACGGACAGCAGGCCCAGCGCCAGCGGGAGGAGCCCCCCGGCGCCGCCCGTCGAGCAGCCCCGGCCCAACACCTGGAAGTCGTCGTCGGGGTCGAGCGGGTTGGTGCCGCCCTTCACCTCGACGCCGTCGGAGATGCCGCCGCCGTCGGTGTCCGCGTTGTTGGGGTCGGACTCGTTGGCGTCGCGGAGGCCGTTGGCGTTGGCGTCCTCCGCGCCATCCGAGAGGCCGTCGCCGTCCGTGTCGCTGACCAGGGGGTTGGTGGGGTTCTGCCCGCGCACCTCGAGGCCATCCCTCAGGCCATCCGCATCCGTGTCGGCGTTGCGGCGGTCGGTCTCCGTGGCCTGGGTGATGCCGTCGTGGTTCACGTCCTCCTCGCCATCCAGCAGGCCGTCGTTGTCGCTGTCGGTGTCGAGCGCGTCGATGAGGCCGTCGCCGTCGGTGTCGACCAGGCCGTCGAGGGCATCCGTCAGGCCGTCGCCGTCGCTGTCCGGGTTGAAGGGGTCGAGGCCCAGCTCCAACTCGGTGGCGTTGTCCACGCCGTCGCCGTCCGCGTCCACGTCGTCGGAGGCGTCGAGCGGGTTCGTCTCCCCCGCGTCCACCTGGCCGTTGTGGTTCTTGTCCTCGATGCCATCCCAGACGCCGCCGTTGTCGGTGTCGACCTGGAGCGGGTCGGTGGTGGTGGCGGGGTCGGCGTCCGCGACGAAGCGGGCCGGGTCGGTGCCGGTGCCCTGGGGCTGGGTGAGGCCCAGCTCCAGGCCGTCCGTCAGGCCGTCGCCGTCGGTGTCGGCGAGGGTGGGGTCGGTCTCGGTGTCCTGGGTGATGCCGTCGTGGTTGGCGTCCTCGTTGCCGTCGAGCAGGCCGTCATCGTCGGAGTCATCGTCCAGCGGATCGGTGCGGCCGGAGTGGACCTCCACGCCGTCGGACAGGCCGTCGCCGTCGGTGTCGGCGTTGTGCGGGTCGGTGCCGGCCAGCGCCTCTTCCGCGTCGGTGAGGCCGTCGTTGTCGGCGTCATCGGTCGCGGACCAGGACCAGGTGGCGGGCGACCCATCCGTGTTGCCCGCCGCGTCCGTGGCGCGCACGGCGAGGGTGTGGGGGCCGGCCGTCACGGTGAAGATGGCCGGATCCGCGCAGGAGGTGAACGGACCGTCGTCCAGGCTGCACGCGTAGGTGACGCCCGGCTCGTCGGCGTCCAGGTCGAACGTGGCCGGGTTCGGCGCGTCGTCCGCGACCGGACCGGAGCGGATGAACGTGTCCGGCGCGGTGGTGTCCACGGTCCACGTGAAGGTGGCGGGCGTGGGGTCCACGTTGCCGGCCGCGTCCACCGCGCGCACCTGGACGGTGTACGTGCCGTCCGCCAGCTCCGTGTGCGCCTGCGGGCTGGTGCAGGGCGCGAAGGCGCCCGCGTCGAAGCGGCACTCGAAGGTCGCGGTGGACTCGTCCGAGGTGAACTCGAAGGAGGCGTCGCGGTTCGAGGTGACGGTGGGCACGGACGCGGTGAGGAACGTGTCCGGCGCCACGAGGTCCACGCCGAAGGCGACGCTCGTGGACGGGCTGACGTTGCCGGCCGCGTCCACCGCGACCGCGGAGACGGTGTGCGCGCCGGTGTCCAGCACCGGGCCCGTGGAGAAGCTCCACGCGCCGGTGTCGGACGCAGCCACGGCCGTGCCCACGAAGACGCCATCCACGGTGACGCGCACGGTGGTGCCCGGCTCGGCCGTACCGGTGTAGGACACCGCGCCCGTGTTGAGGAGGGCGCCGTTCGCGGGCGAGGTGATGGCCGGCGCCTCCGGGAGGCTCAGGTCCACCGTCCAGGTGTACTCGGCCGGCGTCGGGTCGGCGTTGCCGGCCGCGTCCACGGCGCGCACGGCGAGGGTGTGCTCACCCTCGGAGAGGGCGTCGAGGGTGAAGGGGCTGTCGCAGGAGGTGAACTCCGCGTCGTCCACGCTGCACTCGTAGCCGATGCCGCCGCCGGTGGAGCTGAACTCGAACGTGGCGCTGGCGCTGTTCGAGGGCTGGGCGGGGCCGGACTCGATGGTGGTGTCCGGCGCGTCGGTGTCGATGGAGAAGGTGAGCGACACGGGCTGGCTGGTGTTGCCCGCCGCGTCCGTGGCGGTGGCGCTCAGCGTGTGCTCGCCGTCCGCGAGCGTGGCCTGCACGGGGTATTGCCACTCGCCCTGCTCGTTGACGAGGACGGGGCCCAGCGGCGCGCCGTTGTCGAGCACCAGATACACGGTGCTGCCCGGCTCGGCGGTGCCGGTGATGACGGGCGAGGCGGAGGTGAGCACCTGGCCGCTCGTGGGCTGGAGGACGATGGGGGCGTCGGGAGGCGTGAGGTCCACGGTCCAGGTATAGCTGGCTGGCGAGGGATCCACGTTGCCGACCGCGTCGATGGCCGCGACGGTGAACATGTGGGGGCCCTCCTCCAGGCCCGTCGCGGTGTACGGCGACGCGCACGCCACGCTGGTGTCGTCCAGGCTGCACGTGAAGTCGGCGACGTCCGCGTCCGTGCCCTGGAAGGTGAACGTGGCGGTCGGGCTGTTGCTCGCGACCGGGGGATGCGAGGTGATGACGGTGTCGGGCGCCACCGAGTCCACGCTGAACATCCGCTGGGCCGCGTCGCTGACGTTGCCCGCCGCGTCCATCGCGGTGGCGCTGACGGTGATGGGGCCCTGGGGCAGGTCGGTGGTCGGCGTGAAGCTCCAGTGGCCGGCGCCATCCACGGTCAGCGGACCGTAGGCGGTCCCGCCGATGACGAGCGTCACCTCCGAGCCGGGCTCGGCGGTGCCGGTGATGGTCGGGCGCGCGGTGGTGACGATGGCGTTCGCGGCGGGCGCGGTGATGACCGGCGAGCCCGGCGCGGCGGTGTCCACGGTGAAGCTGGAGGTGGCGACGGGGCTGGTGTTGCCCGCGGCGTCCTGGGCGACGGCCGTGAGGGTGTGGCCGCCGTCCCCGAGCGCGGGGCCGGGCGAGAAGCTCCACGCGCCGTCGCCGTGGGTGGTGACGGTGCCCAGCGGGGCGCCGTCCAGGGTCAGCGTGACGTGGCTGTCGGGCTCGGCCGTGCCGCTGTAGCTGATGGGGGCCGCGTCCAGCGTCGCGCCGTTCGCGGGCGTGGCGATGACCGGCGCGTCGGGCGCGGTCGCGTCGACGGTGAAGGACACCGTGCGGGCGGGGCTGGTGTTGCCCACCGCATCGCTGGCCGTGACGGACACGGTGTGCGGGCCGTCCAGGAGCGAGGAGGACTGGCAGGACCACGCGCCGTTGGAGTCGGCCGTCGTGATGCACAGCACGGTGGTGCCTTCGCGCACGGTCACGGTGCTGTGGGCCTCGGCCGTGCCCGCGATGACGGGCGTCGGCGTGGCGACGAGCTGACCGGGCGTGGGCGCGGTGACGACGGGGAGCGCCGGGGCGGTGGTGTCGACGGTGAAGGGAACGGCGGTGCTCGCCGGGCTGGTGTTGCCCACGTCGTCACGGGCCGTGGCGGTGACCGTATGCGGGCCGTCCGGGAGCGTGGCGGACTGGCAGGACCACGCGCCGGACGCATTGGCCGTCGTGGTGCACAGCACGGTGGTGCCCTCGCGCACGGTGACGGTGCTGCCCGCCTCCGCGGTCCCGGTGAACGTCGGCGTCGTCGTGTTGAGCGCCGCGTTCTGCGTGGGCGTGGAGATGACCGGCGCCACCGGCGCCGTCGCGTCCACGTTGAACCCGACGGAGGCCGTGGCGCTGGGGTTGCCGTTGGCGTCCGTCGCCTGCGCGCTCACCGTGTGCGCGCCGTCTGGAAGCGACACGGTGGAGGCGCAGGACCAGTCGCCGGACGCGTTCACCGCCGCGGTACAGAGCACCGTCGCACCCTCGCGCACGGTGACGGTGCTGCCTGCCTCCGCGGTGCCGCTGAAGGTGGGCTGGGAGGTCGCCAGCGTGGTCCCCTCCGTGGGCGCCGTCACCGTGGGCGCGGACGGAGCGCCCACCGGGATCGTCGTGGGGCCGGTTCCCACCGGCGGCGAGGACGGGAAGGAGGTCTCCGGCGCGCCCTTCTCGCCGGTGCTGCGCACGATGGCCTGGTTGTCGATGCTGCCGGTCGCCCCCACGTTGATCGTCACCTGGAAGACGACCTCGGTGCTCTCTCCAATCTCGATGACGCCGCCCTGCGTGGCATCGGCGCCCGTTCCCAGGCGCACCGTCAGCCGGCGGTTCGCCGCGTCGTAGTCGGCCTGGTCATCACCCTCCGCGTCCGTCTTCGCGCCGGTGTTGGCGCCCGACGTCACCCGCAGCGAGCCCGGCACGTAGGTGACGTTCGACGGCAGGTCGTCCGTGAGCACGGTGAGGATGCCGGAGTCATCCCCCGTGTTCGTCGTATGCACCGTGTACTCCAGCACGTCGCCGCCGCGCAGGCTGCCGTCCGGACGCGGCGCCACCGGCGCCACGCTCTTCACCGTCTGGACGAAGTCCGGCTTCTGCGTGGAGATGGACGTGATGAACGCGCCCAGCAGGTACTGATCCGACGAGGAGGTGGCGGACACCGTCGCGGACGTCTGGCCCGCGGAGACGCGCGCGGTGATGTCCACCACGTCCAGGTCCAGGCCCTCGGAGGAGCCGGGCGTGCCGGCGAGGCGCGGCAGGTCCCCGTCGTTGCTCTGCGCCACGCCCAGCTGGCTGCGCGTGCCATTGAAGAAGTTGGTCGCCGGGTTCTGCGCGTCCGACAGGGCCACGCCGTTGAACTTCAGCGCGTCGCCCGAGTACCCATTCTCTCCCTCGTAGGCGATGACGCCCAGCTTCGCCGAGTAGCCCGAGGCCGGCACCAGGAAGCCGGACAGGGTCGCCGTCGCGCTTGAGCCGCTGCTCACCGAATCCAGCCCGTCGAAGAGCGTGAGGTTGCGCAGGGGCTCGCTGGCCAGCCGGTAGAAGACGACCATCGCCCAGCCGGAGTAGGGGAAGGTGTCGTTGACGTTGCGGAAGTCCAGCACGTCCACGTCAGAGAGCAGGTACGCGCCCGGGCCGCGCTGCTGCACCAGCGCCGTCACGTCCGCCGTGGACTGATAGGAATAGTTGCTGCTGGACGTGTAGCTCTTGCTGCTGTCCGCGGTGATGGGCGTGGAGAAGGCGTCCGTCCCCACCCGCGACAGCGTCACGGACGTGCCGGGCGCCATGGGCCCCGCGCGGCTCTGCACCGAGCGCACCGCGCCCCAGTACAGCCGCGCGTACGTCACCTCCGCGCCCGGGGGCAGCACCAGCACCGCCTGGCTCTTCGAGTCGCCCGGCGCCACCGCCGTGCTCGCGGACGCCGTGAGGCCGTCGGTGGTCCAGTGCACGTCCGACGCGATGTCGGCGGTGTTGCTGCCGCAGGCGCCCACCGTGCCCTCCAGCGGCGTCGGCGTTCCGCCGCGGCACTCCTGCGACAGCGTGTTGCCGAACAGCACGAAGTCGCCTCGCTGATCCACCTGGTAGCGCAGCGCCGGCGCGGCGGAGGCCCTCGCGGGAAGGAGTGCCAGGAGCACCAGGCACGACAACATCCAGGCACGCGCGAGGGGGGCGGGGGCCCGGTCGGAAACGGGAGCGAGGTCGCTGGGGGGGAGGGCCATGGGAACCCGTTGGGAGTGCGGCGTCGAGGGTCGGTGGAGGGGGGACAGGGAGGTGCCGCGACCCGCTCGCGCCGTGCGAACCGGCCCTGACAGGCACCGGCTCACGAACAGGGGAAACGCCGAACCCGAGGACATTCGCTGAGGAGGCGCGTCGTCGGAGATCAAGAGGCGCGGGGGCACGGGGCTGCGGAAGAGCAAGGCCGGGGCCAGCCGTGTTGACCGGACGACGCTGAGTTCTTCCGAGTGGTTGGAATATTGAACCCGCCCGCCCGGAGAGCGTCGTCCAGGATCCGGATCCACTTTCCGGAAAGCGGATCCGCTCGGGTCGAAGTCCCGGCGCGTCACCTGGGGACGCGCGAGAGACGCGGCACGGGATGGCTGGAAGGTGCAGGGGCGGAGGGGCACCCGAACGCGGAGTGGATCCGCCGTGCGCCGCGCCTCGACGGGAGCCCGCTGTCCCGCTGCCCGGTGAATGGGCAGGGCCGACACGGTCCACACGCGCTACGACGGTCCTAGCGCGAACCTGCCAGCAATTGCGACACGTGCTCCGCCAGGTCCGGCAGGGGCTGGGGCTTGCTCAGCACCAGGTCCACTCCCAGCGCCCGTGCGCGGGAGCCCAGGTCCGGGGTCGCGAAAGCGGTCAGCAGCACCATGCGCGTGCAGGGAGAGGCCTCGCGCAGCCGCTGCGCGATGATCAGCCCTTCCTCGGACTGCGTGCCGCTCAGCCGCAGGTCGCTGATGACCAGGTCGTACCGGCCGTGCTTCACCCGCTCCAGGGCCTCGTCGAGGTCCGTGGCCGAATCGACCTCGTACCCGGCGCTGGAGAAGAAGCGGCCCAGGACCCAGCACAGGACCGTCTCGTCGTCGATGATCAGCAGGTTCCGGGGCACGCGAGGCGGCATGAGCAAGGGAGAGGCCAGGGACCCGGAGCCACGAGCGATGAAGTCTTTACAGCCACTTGGCCAGGCGGACGGGCGTCCGCCACGCGCAGTTGTCCAGGTTGCGGATCCATTTTCCGGAATCCGGACGGAAACCGGGAAGAAGAGGTGTCCGGTTCTCTAGCGAACGAGCGGGATGGGCTGGGGCTGGTCCTCGTTGGCCGCGGCGGGGATGAGCGCGGACAGGTGGAGGAGGAGCACGGGCATCAGCTGCGGCTTGGGCAGCAGCTTGGTGATGCCGCTGGACCACGCCGAGTGGCGCACCTCGTCCAGGGGCTGCGCCGTCATCAGCAGGATGGGAAGGTGCGCGTCGTGCAGGCGGAGGTCGCGAGCGAAGCGCAGGCCTTCCTCCAGGCCGGGCCGGCCGAAGGGGTGGTCGATGAGGACGGCGTCGAACGGGTGCGTGTCCAGCAGGCCGCGCGCCTGTCCATCCGTGCGCGCAGTGAGAACGGTGAAGCCCGCAGCCGTCAGGTGACGCGCCGTCGCCCCACGAACCGGGGGCTTGGAGTCGAGGAGGAGGATTTTACCGTGCATGCACAGCAACAGTGCAGCGGTTGTGCCACGCAAGGCGTCATCCCTCTATCTCAGTCATTGCAAGGGATTGCGGGCGAAGGGGAGAGACCTGCGGCGTCTGTTTTCCAGTTCCTGGACCGGTCTCCGGAATCTGGAATCCCGCGGGGAGCGCGACAGCGTTTTCTGGAGGGACAGGCGGGCGGTCGGGCCCCCGCTTGGAGTTGGCGAGGCCCCCTGGATGCGCGTGAGAGAGGAGCAGTTCATGGAGAGGGCCGTCGCGATGTCTGGCTGCTATTGGCATCAGCGGCGTGATGGCGCACGGGAGGGAGAACTTTTCGCGGGGCCATGCGTGGAAGGGGCCACGTCCTTCCCATCGAGGCTCTCGTGCTCGCACTCCGCCCGCTGTTCTGTTGCATTGCCATTGTCCTGTCCTCCACCTCGGCCCTCGCGCAGTACAACAGGGCGGCGGGGCAGAACGCGCCCGTGGAGCGCATTCGCGAAGAGGTGACGCGCGATGACGGCTCCCGGGAAGTGCGCGAAGTGGTGCGCCCCGCGCAGCGCGACAGCTGGGGCAACGCGAAAGGCAACCAGAACGACCTCGCCGTGGACGGCGCCTTCGAGGGGCAGACGGTGGCCGTGCTCCAGTTCTACACGCAGGGCTTCGACTTCTCCCTGCCGAAGGCCGCGCTGAAGGAGAAGGGCTTCTCCGTGTACCGCTGGGTCAACAGCGCGCCCGAGCCCAAGAAGCTGCGCAAGGGACTCCAGAAGGCGTGTCAGCTGTGGATCATCTCCGACTCGACGCAGCACCTGACGCCCGAGCACGTGAAGGTCATCAAGGAGTTCTTCGACGCGGGACACGGTGTGTACATCTGGGGCGACAACGCGCCCTACTACGCGGACGCCAACGTGGTGGGCAAGGCGCTGCTGGGCACGAGCATGGTGGGGGACGTCATGGGAGACCAGACCGTCGGCCTGCGGAAGGATGGGGCGGGGCCGGGGCTGCTGCGCCGACACCTGCTCACCACGGGCCTCGAGTACCTCTACGAGGGCATCACCATCGCCACCATCCAGCCGAGCCCGCAGCTCACGCCGCTGCTTCATGGCTCGGCGGGCAACCTGGTGGCGGCCTTCTATGACAACGGTGGCAAGCGGGCCATCTTCGACGGTGGCTTCACGCGCCTCTACAACAAGTGGGACACGGCGGGCACCGCGCGCTACGTGAAGAACGCGGCGGCGTGGCTGAGCAACGTGGAGCGCTTCGGCGACGCCGTGGTGCGCGCGGACCTGCGCGACCCTCCGGCCCAGGAGCCCGCGCCGAAGCCGTGAACCCGCTGGGGATGCGCCTTCACTGGCAGCGGGCGGGGAGGGCGCACGGGAACCGCGCGACAGGCTGACGCAGGCGATGGCGAGGATCCAGGGATCCGCGCGTGCGCGGGGAGAGGTGGGCACCCCAGGCCGCCGTGCGTTCCGCGCGAACGCACACGCGTGTCCAGGCAACGCGTCAGCCCGTGCTCCATCGCCGTGTTCCCCAGGGAGGCGCTCCCGCGCGGGCCTGGATGCGTGCTGGCACGCTCCACGCAAGACGGCGGGCCTCGCGCCGCGGATCACGGGCGCCCATCAAATCCACTCCCTGGACCGTCATGCCCTCCTCGCTCGCCCCCCACCAGGTCCCCCCGCAGCGTCCTGCCCAATTCGCTTCGACCGACGTCGGCTCCCTCAGGCAGAGCATCAACCTCTTTCGAGGCTCGGTGAGCTACCAGCGCCCGCTGGTCCAGCTCCCCGGGAAGCTCGGAGACGACACGCTCGCGGTCGACCTGGGCCTCTCCTACGACAGCTCCATCCACCTCGCCGCGACGCGCTGGAACCTCGACGCGCCCACGAGCGTGGTCGGCCTGGGCTGGATGCTCCCGCGCGAGCGGATCGTCGCGGAGTCGGATGGCGGATTGTCGCTCGCCGCGCGGCGCTTCAGCCTGGAGTCCGGAGGCGCTCGCAACCGGCTGGTGCCCACCACCCGCCCGTGGGTCCGCGCGCTGCTGGACGCGGCGCTGGGCTCGCGGCTCGGTGGACCCCACGTCTCGCGGGAGCTCATCGCCGCCTTCGCCGGAGCCGGCCTCCCCCTGTCCCCCGAGGCCACCGTCAGCGGGCAGGGCCCCTGGGACGTGGAGGATCCCATCCACGAGCAGTCCTTCGTCCTGTCGGAGCAGGCCGGCGCGGACGGCGCCCAGGTGCTCGCGGTGGCGGCGGGCGGGCTCGGCTTCGAGCCGCAGGACTTCAGCTTCTGGCGCGTGCGCTACTACCCGACCTACGAGCGCTGGGTGGCGGTGGACGACTCGGGCACGCAGCGGGTCTTCGGCGGTGGCGTCTCCGTCACCTCCCAGGGCTTCGCCACCAGCGCCGGCCACGGCATCGAGTGGGGCGTGCGCTTCGGCGGCGAGCGGGGCGGCTGGGTAGGCAGCTCGACGCGCGGGGAGGGCCAGGCGCAGTACGCACGCGCGTGGAACCTGGTCGCGCGCGTGGACCGCTACGGCGACCGCGTCACCTACGCGTACAACGGCTTCGAGCGCGGCGCGGACGGGCTGCTCCCCACCGTCGAGCAGCGCGTGGGCCCCGACGGGCTGCCGTACACCAAGGCCTGCTACCTCTCGCGCATCACCGGCGTGGGCGGCCGGAGCGTGGCGCTGGACTACGCGCCCAAGTGGTACACGGCCACCGTCCACGAGTACCAGGATCCGCACAAGGTGCTCGTGCCCGCCGCCGACGGCGTGGCGCCGGAGAACCTCACCACCCCCAACGCCTTCCAGGACCGCTACGAGACGCTGTACCTCGACAAGCTGCGCGTCCTGGACGACGCGGGCCGCGAGCTGTACCGCGTGACGCTGGACTACGCCCGGCCCCAGGCCCTGCCCGGCACCCCCGCCGCGTCGTCCGCCGACCTCTGCAAGCGCTTCCTCACGGGCATCACCGAGCAGGACCCTGCCGGGCGCAGCCTGCCCGGCTACGTGTTCGCCTATGCGCTGGAGGAGGGCGCGGCCCACCCGGGCGCGCTCACGCGCGTCACCTATCCCGAGGGCGCCACCGGCACCTTCACGTACGACGGCGCCATCCCGCTGGACATCTGCGAGCGGGACCTGACCGTCACGCCGCCCGCGGGCTTCGGCGCCACCGGCAACACGCCCTTCGTCTGGCTGGGGCCGGACTACGCCGTCACCTGCTGGCTGGATGCGCAGCGCAGGCGGCTGAGCCTCCAGGTCCACACGTGGACGGGGCGCTGGCAGCGCTCCACTTCCAGCGAGGGGCTCGTCTACGACGGGGAGCAGGCGCTGGACGCGGACACGCTCGCGGGCGTCACCTCCATGGACTTCTTCGGGCTGACCTTCCGCGTGGGCGACGAGGTGCGCGTGCTCCCGTTCCGGCGCGGCACGCTGCGCGCGTGGGAGTGGGAGCCGTACTCGGGCGAAGCCGGCACCTCGTGGCTGTCCTTCCCGAGGGCGACGGGCGCCCGGCTCGCCGCCGGAGAGAGCTTCCTGCTGGCCGTCGTCTCCGGCTTCGACGGCGCCGGTGACAACCTCTACCGGCTCACGTGGGACTGGCAGCGGCGCGCGTGGAGTGGCGGCGATGCGCCCGCGGTGCGCGGCCGGACGATGCAGGTGCTCGCGCGCGGCGAGCGCTACCTGCTGTGGCAGCACCTCAACGGCAAGGGGACGGTGTCGCTGGCGTGGCTGGACGGCGACCACCGGTGGAGCGACGGCGGCTCCCTGGACGTGGAGCTGGGGCCCCGGCAGACGGAGATGGCCTGGGCGGACGGTCCTTCCATGGTGGCGTGGTGCGAGGCCCTGGACTCCAACGCCACCGGCCGCTACGCCCTGCGCGTGCGCCGCTGGGACGCGGACTACCAGTTCCAGGCAGGGCAGGGCGTGGACGCGGAAGACCTGCGCCTGTCCTCCGTCACGCAGGTGCCCCGGCCCTCATGGCCGCCGGTGCCGTCCGTGTCTGGCAACGAGCTGGTGGGGACCGACCGCTACCTGTGGCGCTTCGATGGCGTGACCTGGAACACCTCCGAGGCGCTGACCGACCAGGGGCGCGGCCGGCCGGGCTGGCTGGCCTACGCATATGGGCGCGACGTGGTGCTTCAGGTGCTCAACGTGGCGGATGGCGTCACCACGCGGCTGCTCGCGTACGACGCCGACAGCGGCACCTTCGCGCGCGCGCCGAGGACGCTGCCGGCCCTGCCGCCAGGAGAGGACTCCGGCTACCCCGCGGCCACCGGCGAGGACTTCATCGTCGCCTCCAACACCGTCTGGTACCGCGGCGCCGCGCCCGGGTGGAAGGGGCCGGAGAGCGAGCAGCCCGTCTACGAGGGGGCTCCGGAAGGCACGGACTTCTTCAGCGTCGTCGACGCGGCCCCGGACTTCACGGGGTGGCGGCTGCCTCCGGGCGCGGGCGCCGCGCGTATCGCCCTGGCGCTGCTGGAGAACGGCCGCGCGAAGGCCACCTCCACCATCGCCGGACAGACGTTCGTCAGCCCCCTGTCGCCCGAGGGGCTGCTGTCTCCACCTCGCGCGGGAAAGAGCCCCGCGGGCCCCTCGACCCTCGTCACCTACCCGCAGACGGCGCCCGACTTCGAGCGCGCGCCGAGCCTCACGCTGCACCGCTTCGTGGGGGGCGACATCCAGGGCGCGCTGGTCGACTTCCCGGTGCGCTCGCTGTCCATCGACACCGGCCTGGGCGAGCGGCTGCGCACCGTGTGGAGCTTCGACCGGGTGAGCGCCGCGTGCGACCCATCCGGCGAGATCATCAAGTACTACCGCTCCACGGCCTGGGACGGCTGTGACGACCCCTCCGCCGCGCGCGCCGGGCGGACCGTGACGACCTACGACAACGGGGCCACGGGCGAGGGCCTGAGCATGCTGGACGGCCAGCCCCTCCAGACGCTCACCTTCGAGGGCGCCGCGCTGTTCGCCGCGCCCGCCTCCGCCGCGCTGGGCCTCACGCCGGACGTACCGCCGGGAACCCCCGTGCCGGAGGCCCTGCGCGCGCTGTTCCCCGCCGAAGCGGCGCTGTCCGCCCAGGCCGTCTACGAGGCCCGCCGCGTGGACGGGCGCGCCCTCTACTGGTCCGTCGAGGACCCCACGACCCGGCGCCGCTACACGGTGGACAGCGACGAGGATCCGAGGTCCCCCACGGCGGTGCGCGGCTACACCGGAGGACTGGTCGCCAGCGAGACGAACACCTGGGAGGTCTTCACGTCGCGCGCCGGCTTCACGTCGCTCCAGGACGCGGCGCGGGGAACGTGGAGCGAGGTGGTGCTGCATGGCGCCTACGTGCGGCCAGCGAGCATCCGCTCCATGCAAGACGGCCTCGCGCTGGAGACGCGCTATGGCTACCTGGGAGGACTCCCCGCGCCGCTGACGGGGGGCACCACCTCCGAGTCGTTCGACACACGCGACGTCCACGGCGTGACGTGGACGACGGAGATGGCCACCACCTTCGCCGCCGAAGTGCCCGCCTACCGCGCCCTGGCGTGGGAGAACGTGCTGACGAGCGTCGCGCAGATGCGCACCCGGGTGCGGCCGAAGGACGGCGTGGACACCGTGTCCGCGTGCGCCGCCACCACCTACGGCCCCTTCGAGACGGCCGGAGGCTGCACGGTGCTCGACGTGTCCGCCCGCTACGACTGGGGCGGCCCGACTGCCTCCGACGGCGCCCGGTTCCCGTTCGGCGCGGCCACCGTCCCTCCGGAATGGTTCACGCGCACGCGCATCCTGACGCGCGACGCCCGGGGCATCGCCACGCTGTCGAAGGACGCCTCGGGCATGGCGCACTCCACGCGGGTGGATGCCAGCGGGCAGCTCCCGCTGCTGATGGTGACGAACGCGGACCTGGCCGCGCAGGAGGCCGACGCCTGCGGCTTCGAGTCGCAGGAGCCCGTCGCCGCGTGGTCCTTCACCGGAGGCGCCGCCATCACCTCGGAGCGCGCCCACACCGGCGTCCGCTGCGCGTGGCTTCCAGGGGGTGACGCCGCCGTGGAGCGCGCACCGCTGACGCCCGCCGACAACGCGCGCACCTACGTCGCCGGCTGCTGGTATGCGCGTCCCCGTGGCGCCGCGGCCGGCGCGTCGCCCGTGCTGACCATCACCGTGACCTCGGGAGGCACGGTGGTGGGCGAGCCCCTCCGGCTCGCGCTGGACGACACCTCCGGGCGCTGGACCTGGGGGCAGGCGGCCATCGCGCTGGGCGAGTACCGCGCGCGCCTCGCGTCCGAAGGTCCGCTCTCCATCCGTCTGCGCGTCGACGCGGGCGGCGGCGAGCTGTGGGTCGACGACGTGGGCTTCTACCCGCGCGAGGCCAACGTCATGGCGCAGGCCTTCGAGCCGGGGACGCGGAAGCTGACGGCCAACGTGGGCCCTGGAGGGCTGACGTCGCGGGCGTTCTATGGCCCCACCCGGCGCATGGTGGGCCAGGTGCGCGCGGACGGACAGCTGAAGGGCGTGCAGCTGGAGTTCAGCTCGCGCCAGCGCAACGCCACCTTCGAGCCGGGAGACCCGAACACCCAGGTGGCCCTCCAGGCCACGCGCGGCGGCACCGTGCAGACGTTCCGCGACGGCGAGGCGTGGCGCGATGCCTGGACGCCCTCGGCGGAGGGCGCCTGGCGCGCGGACTCGGGCCTCTTGCTGCACGAGGGCACCACCGCCGCGTCGCTCACCGCCACCGCGCCGGAGGCGGAGGAGTGGGCCCTCTACGTGGAGCCCACCGCGGTCGACGGTGGGCCGGTGCGCCTCTCGCCGGGATTCGGCTTCACGGTGGGCACCGCCGCGCGGCTCACCTGGGACGCCGGCTGGCGCCTGGACGTGGGCGGGCAGGGTGTCTCGCCGGTGGGGGCGGGCGCATCCAGCCCGGCCTCGCTGCTGCTGGTGGTGACGGGGGGCCGGCTGCTGTTCTGGACGGACGGCGGCCTGGTGTTCTCCGTGGCGGCGGGCGTGCGCGGAGGCGCGGCGCTCACGTCCGGCACCGGTGCGCTCGGCCTGCGCAACCTGGCGTGGATGGAGGGGCCGGTGATCCAGGCTCGCTTGCAGGACTCCACCGGCGCGGACCGTCAGCTCCAGGCGCTCGGGGGCGACACCTATCTCGTCAACCAGCTCATCGAGGACGCGCTGGGGCGCACCATCGTGAAGACGAAGTCCGTGCCCGGTGACTTCGGCTCGGGCGCGGCGCTGGCCCCGCTGCTCTACCGGACGGGGCTGGTGGACCTGCCGGCCTTCCAGGCCTCGCTCGCGGGCAGCGGCGTCATGGCCGGCGACGCGACGGACTACTGGAACGGCGAGGCGGGCTGCTCCGCGGACGGGGGCTACCCGTACTCGCGGCGCCTGCTGGAGGCGTCACCGCTGGGGCGCACCGTGGAGGTGGGCCTGCCGGGCGCCGCGTGGGCCATCGTCGAGCCGTACACCACGTCCGCCGACTCGCGGCCCACGGCGAAGGTGCGCTACGCGCCGGACGCGGCGGTGCTCCCGGGGCTGGACCTGCCGGCCACCGACTTCCGCGTCACCACGTTCATCTCCCCCGTGGGCGAGCGGCGCCTGCGGGTGCGCGACGCGAAGGACGCCGCGCTCGCCGTGCTCGTGCCGCTGGTGGACGGATCCACCTATGTCTCCGCGATGGACCTGGGCATGGAGCCCACGGGTACGCGCACGCGCGTCATCCTCCCCGACGGCTGGCGGAGCGGCACGGACGCGGCCATCGTCCGTGACTACGACTGCCTGGGCCGGCTGCTGCGCGAGTCCACGCCCGACGCGGGCGAGACGCGCTACGTCCACGACCGGGGGGGCCGCGCGCGCTTCGCCCAGACCGCGGCGGACGCGGCCGAGGGGCGCATCACCTGGACGACCTACGACGCGCTCAGCCGGATGACGGCGCGCGGCCACGTGACGGCCGAGTGGAACGAGCCGCTGCTGCTCGAACGGGCGGAGCTCCCGGGCTGGCCGCTGACGGAGCCGGGCTCGGGCGCGGTGACGACGGGCGTGTGGCGCTACGACGGCGACGGCTGGGACGCGCTGGCGCTGGGGCAGCTGGTGGGCTCGCGCTCCCAGGACACGGGCGCGCCCGCGACGGTGGACTCCGCGTATCGCTGGACGCCGCTGGGACAGCTTGAGGCGCGCACCCTGCGCGTGACGTGGGACGACGGCGAGGAGGCCGCGCCGCTGGAGGTGACCTTCGGCTACGACAACACGAACGCGCTGGTGCGGCTCGGACTGCCGCGGGAGCTGCTCCCCCAGCCCGGGCCGCTGCGGTACGGCCGAGGTGTCCAGGGCAACATCACCTCCATCCAGGATGAGGCGGGCACGGAGCTGGCCTCGTTCGCGTGGGATGCGATGGCGCGGGTGCGCGCGAGCCGCTCCGGCCCCGTGACGTGGGCGCTGGAATACGACTCGCCGGGCCACCTGCTGCGCTCCGCCGCCTCCGCCGGGACGAGCGCCACGCAGGCGTACACCTTCGCGCCCGACAGCAACGTGCGGGGCACCAGCGCGGTGCTCGGCGCGCACCGGGAGCAGCTCGCCTACGGCTACGACGGGCTGGGCCGCATCACCGCCTCCGACACCGTGGAGGGCACCGATGCCCCCGAGCGCTTCCAGTACGAGGGAGACCTCAACGGCAACATCCGCGAGCTCTCCGGCGCGCGGTTGTCCTACGCGCCGGGCGGCAACCGGCTGGACAGGGTGGCGTGGCCGGACGGCGGCGAGACGTCGTTCACCTGGCGGGCCGATGGCACGGTCTCATCGCGCCGCACCCGAGGCACCGGACCGGTGGACCTGGACTTCGCCTACGCGCCCGGCATGGCGCTGCCCCGCCGGATCCAGGTCCGCCCCGGCGCCAGCGACGCGCGCACCGTCGAGTACGCCTACGACGCCGACGGCGTCCGCGTGGCCACCCGGGTGAAGGGCTCCGACGGTGAGCAGCGCGAAGTGCGCTTCCCGGGGGAGAACCAGCCGCTGTTCGTGACGGGCGGGAGGAGCGGCACCGTGCTGTACGTGCCGGGGCCCACGGGCTGCCCCCTGGTCTACCGCGACGGCGTCCGCTACCACGCCTCGAGCGACCGGCTGCGCTCCACCCGCGCGCTGTTCGACGCGCAGGGCACGCTGGTGGAGGGCTTCGGCTACGCCGCCTTCGGCGCGACCCGGGAGGCGACGGGCGCCGCGCCGTGGATGCGCCTGCGCTTCTCCGGCGCCGAGTACGACGCGGAGACGGGCCTCTACAACCTCAACGCCCGCCTCCTGGATCCGGTGCTGGGCCGCTTCTACGCGCCGGACCCGGCCGACGAGTTCCCCAGCCCCTACACCTACGCGGGCAACCACCCGACCACGCGGGTGGACCGCACGGGCGCCATCTCGAGCGGCGCCCGCGCGGCGGTCATCGTGTTCTCGGGCATCGCTACCGCGGCGGGGACGGTGGCGGGGTTGGTCGTGGACGTGACGACGATGGGGAGGACCGCGGGGCTGTCAGCGCTCGCGAGCAGCCTCTCCGCGGCCGGCTGGAACGGGATGACCTACGCGCTGACCGCCGACGAATGGAGCTGGAAGGAGTTCGCCGGAATGGTGGGCGTGGGGGCGGTGAGCGGCTTCATCCGCGGAGGCATCTCTGGCGGCATCCAGGGACGCGCCAGGGCGGGCCGCGAGGAGAAGGTGCGTGGCTTCACGCAGCATGCCGGCCTGCTGGCCGACGCCGCGGCAAAGCCAGACGCCTCGCGCGCGACGAAGGCGAAGAAGTGGATGTCCGAGGCCACCTACTGGGACAAGTTGCAGAAGAAGCTCAGCCCCGCCCAGGACGCCTGGGAGCAATTCGCGGTGGCGCTGCCGCACAGCGCGCTGGGCAACACCATCGGCTACACCGTCGCCGGACTGGTCTCGATTCCCCTGACCAACCTGGTGACGCTCGCCGTCTACGGCGAGAACGAGTTCGGGGCGGGCTGGAAGGACGCCCTCAACGTCTTCCTGGACGGGGCCTGGGGGCTGACCGTGGGCGTGAGCGGGACGTCCTTCGGCTACGTCAAGAATCGCTACAAGCTCAAGGAGCGGCTGACGCGCAAGCTCGAATCCGCGGGCAGCGCGGTGCTGGAAGGACTGTCGGACCTGAGCGTGATGGGCAGCTCGGGAGGCATGGACCTGGGGCCTGCCGGCCGGCTCATCGGCCCCTTTGGAATTTCCTGAGCAGGGGGAGCGTCGATGCGAATCTGTGTGAAGACGGCGGTGATGCCCAAGAACAAGACCTGGGCGTCCCCCATGAAGGTGGACTTCAGTGAAGACCTGCTGCCCGGCGAGCGCGTGCTCGCCGCGATGGCGGGGCTGAGCTACTTCCGGCTGTACTACGCCGACAACGGCTCCACCTCCGAGTCGGTGGGACAGGCCAGCGTGACGTTGGTGCCCAACCTCACCGAGGACGCCGTCCACGTGACGGCGGCGCTGGTGATGACCAACTACGATGGCGCCGAGGCGGCCAGCTCGACGGACGGCAGCGGGCACGACAGCTTCGTGCGCGTCACCGTGGTCGCGGTGCTCGGGCTGATGAACCCCGCGTACCAGGCGGTGGCGGGCAACCTCTACGGGCTCGCCGGGCAGTGGCCGGAGGCCATCCCCATCGCCTCCGCGTCGGCGGAGGCCCGCGCGTTCCTCGCCGGCTTCTACATCGCGGGCAGCAGCGCGAAGGAGGTGAGCAGCCTGTCCTTCACCTCCTCCGTGGAGAAGCCCGGAGGCGCCCTGGCGAAGGTCGGCGGGACGGCGACCCAGAGCGGTGGTGAGGAGCGGACCGGAACGGCGGACGTGGCCTTCCTGTCCACCGACGGGGTGACCAGCTACCGCGTCCTGTCCATCGACACGTCGTCGGGCAAGTGGACGGAGGTCGACGACGAGCGCGACGGCGTGACGTGCGCCTTCAGCGTGACGCCCACCCTGGACACGGGCGAGACGGTGCGCCGGGCTGGGGTGCTCCTCCAGAACGTGAACCTCAGCTTCGAGAGGGACAAGACGAGCGACCTGGAGCTGTTCGAGGCGGGCGTCACGAGCGACGCGCTGAGCATCTCGAATGGGAAGACCATCTCCGGGACGCTCATCCTGAACATCTTCAACGCGCGCGCGGGAGACGACTACGGAGTCGCGCCGCCCCCGTCGAGCAACCTGACGGCGTTCGTCATCGCCGAAATCGCAAGGCCGCGGCCTGGAGGTGCGTCATGAGCTGGGAGTTCAGCCGCAAGGAAGTGGTGGCCGGGGACACGGCGACGTTCGACTTCTCCGGCGACGTGGGGCTCGCGCTGTATGGCATCTCGCGCTTCGACATCAACTTCGCCACGAAGGCCTCGGGAGGGAACCTGGGGGGCTCGCCCATCTCCGGGTTCGGCGTGAAGCTGACGCGGGAGAACGCGGGGGAGGACAGCCGGCGGCAGGTCAAGGTGAAGGCGGAGGTGACGGGCACGCCGCTGTCGTCCGCCAGGGTGTGGATCACCGTCATCGCCTGGGTCGGCGGAGAGTCCAGCACGCGCTATGTCGTGAGCGGCGACGAGCTGGCCACGGGGCAGATGTCCCGGCCCCAGGCCGTGGTGGCCTGGCCGGAGTTCTCCTCCGCCGTGCTGTCGGGCTTCAAGCTCGACTTCGCCTCGGGCAGCCACGACGTCGGGGGCGTGGGCGCGTCGGCGGGCATCTCCGCGTCCCTCACCGAGCCGGGCGGCGCGTACGTCACGGGCGCGGGGACGCTGACGGGCAAGGGCGCCTCCAACTGCACGGTGAGCCCGTCGGGACTCGTGCTGGGCGAGGCCCAGGAGAACGCGTGGTTCGGGATCGTCGCCGACGAGTCGACCTCCACCGTCAACGACACCAACTGGGGGAAGACGAAGCTCCGCGTGCGGACGGACGCGACGGTCGCGCTGACCCAGGCCGCGGTGCTGCTCCAGTCCTTCTACGGGCGCTTCAGCGCGACCAGCCTGTCCGCCAGTCCGCTCAGCTCGGTGACCATGGGCGCGAGCGAGCCGGTGGTGGTGGCGGCCGAGCCGGGGGTCTTCGAGTTCGACTCCACCCGGTGGCTGGCCGACTGCACCACCATCGTGAAGACGGGCAAGGAGATCTGGACGGAGGCGCAGACGTACTCGGCCGTCTACGTCTGGGCCGCGCTGGGCTGAACGTCACGCCATCAGGGCCGCGCGCCGAGCAGCCCGGCCGGCCGCATCATGCCTGCGGCGCCGTCCAGACAAGGTTCCACAGGTGGCCGTCGAGGTCCTCGAAGCCCTGGTCGTACATGAAGCCGTGGTCCTCGGGCGGATGCGGAGTGCGGCCGCCGGCGGCGAGGGCCTTGGCGATCAGCCTGTCCACTTCCTCCCGGCTCTCGCAGCTCAGGCAGATGACGACCTCGTTGGCGTCCTTCGCCTGCACGACGGGCTTGTGGATGAGGGTCTTGAAGAACGCTTCGGTCGTCAGCATGGCATGGATGCTGCCATCCACGATGTCCATGAACGCCGCGCGCTCGTTGCTGAATTTGGGATTGAAGCTGAAGCCGAGCGCGGAAAAGAAGGCTTTGGATTTATCGAGGTCTTTGACCGGCAGGTTGAAGATGATCTGCTTGTTCATGGTGTCCCCATGTCGAAAGGTGGGTCGAAGGACGAGCCTGCACCGCACCGGATTGTTGAGACACCAGGCGGGGGGCATCAGACCGAGTTGAGCACCGGCGCCTGCGCGCGACGTGGGCGCAGGCCCCTTGTTCAGGCTCGCGGGGAGGCTGCCTCAACCCTTGCGCGCCGCATTGATCGCCGCGATGTCGATCTTCTTCATCTTCATCATCGCGGCGAACACCCGCTTGCGCGCGGCAGGATCCGGGTCGCCCATGCCATCCGTCAGGGCGGCAGGCGTGATCTGCCACGAGAGTCCCCACTTGTCCTTGCACCACCCGCACTGACTTTCCTGGCCGCCGTTGCCGACAATGGCATTCCAGTAGCGGTCCGTCTCTTCCTGATCCTTCGTGCTGACCTGGAACGAAAAGGCTTCGCTGTGCTTGAAGGTGGGGCCGCCATTGAGGCCGATGCACGGGATGCCCAGCACGGTGAACTCCACCGTGAGGACGTCGCCCTCCTTGCCATCCGGGTAGTCGCCCGGCGCGAGGTGCCTGGCGCCGACGGAGCTGCCGGGGAAGGTGCGGGCATAGAACGCCGCGGCTTCTTCGGCGCTGTGTTCGTACCAGAGGCAGAGGCGGGTCTTGTTCTCGATGTTCGCCATGAGTGCGCTCCTTCGCTTCATTCGCCCTTGGGGCCTACGACCCCGAAAGTGACGCCCGTGGGATCCGCTGCGACGATAATCCAGTCGCCGCCGGGCACCTCGTGCGGACCTTGCAGCACCTTGCCGCCGTGGGTGGTGATGGCGCGCTGCGCCTCGGCGACCGAGGCGACGCCGAAGTAGAACAGCCAGGTGCCGATGGGGCCAGGGCTTTCGGCGGGCTTCTGCATGATGGCCCCGAGCCGAACGCCATCGTGGTCGATGAAGCAGTAGTCGCCCAGGGGGCCCATGGGCATCGCGTCGTTGAACTGGAAGTGGAAGTGCTTCGCGTAGAACGTCCTGGCGCGCGCGAGGTCAGGGCTGCCCAGCTCGTTCCAGCGGATGTGCTGCGACGCCTTCACGTCGAAGACGTCGCTCTTCGCTCCGGGCTTGCCGGGTGGTGGAATCGGCGCCATCACGTAGAAGGGCGTCCCCATCGGGTCGGCGACCATCGCGATGGTGCCGACGGGCAGCTCCATTTTCGGCATCAGCACCTTGGCGCCATCGGCCACCATGGCCTGGAGGGCCGCATCGACCTCGGCCACGTGCAGGTAGCCGAACCAGCCGGGCTGTGCGCCATGCTCCAGCATGTCCTGCGAGAGGCGCAGCACGCCACCGGCGGAGCCGCCATCGCCGCGCATGATCGTGCGGTAGTCCACTCCGTTTGGCATGGGCGCGGACGGGCCGGAGATCTCCCATCCCACCACGGCGCCGTAGAACTTCGCGGCGGCGTCGGGGTCGCGGGTCATCAGCTCGTACCAGATGAAGCTTCCTGTGCTCATGGGGTCATTCCTTTCGTGAACGGCGAAGTACCACGCACGGCGACCCCAGTCCCTCGCGCGTCACTCCCGTGTAGGCCGTATGGCCTTGCACGATGTCGTAGTACCTCCCGGCAGTGGCACGCGCGGGCAGGGTGCGCGTCTCCGCGTTGTCGCCAGGAGCGGTCGGGGCGCCTGGCTTCGCTCTCCATACGGCTCGAACCTGACATGTCAGGCCAGGGCCATGACCCGTCAGTCTTCAAGTCTGACGTGTCAGGGTTCGCGGCGGGTGCCTCGCAAACCTCCGCGGCTCCTCAAGTCCAGTCTTGTTCATGAAGGTCCATGAATTGCAGGACTCCCGGCCAACACCGGAGGAGCGCTGCAATGGGCATCAGCTACAAGATCCACCCGGCGATCGGGGTGGCCCGTGTCGGGGACAGCGAGGACTACTACCTGGGGCCGGAGACCGCGGGAGGGCTGCCCCAGGAGCGGACCGGCGGGGACGTGACGCGCTTTCGCGACGCGCAGGGGGGCATCCGCCGACAGGCCGCCCGGTTCCAGATCCACACGTTCGACCCCGCCAACCCCACCGCCCCGGGCAAGCGCGTCCAGCCGGGCGTTGATGGCGTGGTGGACATCGAGTGGACCGTCCACGTCGCGAACAAGAAGGCCGCCTGGTACGAGTTCCAGCAGCAGGAGGGCGCTGACGGCGTGTATGACGCCTCGCATCCGCTGCGCAATCCGCGCACGACGGACGACGCGGGCCGCAAGGCGCTCATCATCGACCCGGGGCCCCGCACCGTGGCATGCCGGGGCAACAACCAGCTCCCGCTCCGCGCGGAGTTCTCCAACGACGACCCCCAGGGCAAGAGCTACCCGCGGACCTTTCCCCGGACGCAGCTGCTGCCGGAAGGCAATGACATCACCACGCTGGGGAGCGTCATCGCGGACGACCAGGGCTACCTCTACACCGTGGGAGGCATGGGGCACTCCGGCACCACGGCGGTGTGGGACCTCTCCACCGGCCTGATCGACAACATCCTGGAGGACGATTCGACCCTCACGGACCCGCAGCGCAAGCGCCTGAAGGAGCTCAAGCCTGTGGCGGACCAGTGCTACCCGACGCAGGAGGCGCTCCGCGCCGCCATGGTGGCGGAGCTGGCGAAGGACACGTCCAACAGCCCGGCGGACATCCAGGAGACCGCTGACTTCATGCAGGCCCGGGCCTACATGCAGCCGCGGCTGGACACCTACGCCAACAACAACTTCTGGTGGGACGACACGTCGGACGGGCCCGTCACCGCGACGGTCATCCTGGAGGGGGGCACCCGGGTGGTGGTGGAGTTCCCGGCGTGGATGGTCGTGGCCCCGCCAGCCTACGCGCCCCAGCTCCTCAACATGGTCACGCTGTACGACACGCTGCGGGACACCTTCGTCATCCATCGGGACCTGGAGCCGGCGCTCTGCCAGGGCGGAAACTTCAACGACAGCTACCGGCCCAACTTCCAGGCGGACATCCTGCCCATCCTCCAGCGCCCCAATGACTATCGCTGGACCGCGCGCATCAACGACCAGGGCGTGGATGCGCACGCGGACCTTCCCAAGCCACAGACCAGCGCCCACAACTTCATGAAGTACGTGCGCGACCCGGACTCGCCCAATGACTATCCGGGCCGCATGCCGAAGATGGCGGGGGACAATCCGCTTTCCGACAAGCACACCCGGCGGTTCCTCACCCTCACGCGGACGCAGTACTTCCTGCTGAGCCAGTTCAGCAAGGGCCTCTTCGACGACACCCCCAGCACGGCCACGCCCACCCCGGGGCAGCTGCTGGACCGCGGGGTGCTTGAGAACTGCGTGGGGGGGCCCTTCTGCCCGGGCATCGAGATGACCTGGATCGCCCGCGACCCGAACTTCTTCATGGAGCCGTTCCGCTTCAAGCACCGCCCGCTGGATGGCACCGGCCTGCATTGGGACACCAACCCCAGCCAAGGCCAGGGCCTGGAGCCGGGGGACGCCACCAAGTACATGGCGCTGCCGTGGCAGGCGGACTTCAACGAGTGCTCCAACCAGGTCGTGCAGAACACCTCCCTGTGGTGGTGGCCGTCGCAGCGCCCCTACGAGGTGCGCTACCTGGGGTCGGACGAGCAATGGCAGCAGGGCTACTGGACGCGTCCCTTCGACATCAACTTCGACAAGGACGAGCAGATGGTCGCCAACTGGAAGGGCCTGGGCTTCATCCTCGCCCGGAAGGACGCCCGGCCGCAGGACCAGGGGCCCGACACCGCGGATGATCCCGCGCCGCGCTACATCGAGGTGGAGCGTCTGCTGACGTCGGACGGTCAACTGCCGTGAGCGACGCCCACTGTGACGTCGCCGTCCTGGGGGGAGGACCGGCCGGCGCGGGAGTGGCGCTGGCCCTGCGCGCCCGGACGCGGCTGTCCGTCACGTTGGTGGAGCGCACCTCCCACGGCGCGCCCCGCATCGGAGAGACGCTGCCCCCCGACGCACGGCGGCCCCTGATGGGGCTGGGCGTCTGGGAGCGCTTCCTGCGCGACGGGCACCTGCGGTCGCGCGGCACGGCGTCCTGCTGGGGCTCCGCCACCGTGGGCCATCACGACACGCTCATGGCCCCGTTCGGGTCGGCCTGGCACCTGGACCGCGCCCGCTTCGACGCGAGCCTGTGCGCCCAGGTCGCGGAGCGCGGCGGCACCGTGCGCACGGGCACCGCGCTGGTGGGGTGCGAGGCCCTGGGCGCGGAGGGCTTTGAGCTGCGCCTGTCCCATCCGGTGGAGGGCCCCACCACCCTGGGCGCGCGCTTCGTGGTGGACGCCACCGGGTGGAGGGCCGCCTTCGCCACGTCGCGGGGCGGGCGGCGGAGGGTGGCGGACCGCTGCTTCGCCCTCTACGGCGACTTCCTCCTGCGCGAGGGCGCGGCCTTCAGCACGCAGGCGCTGGTGGAGGCCCGGCCGGAGGGGTGGTGGTACTCCGCGCTGCTGCCTGGACGCCGCGTCGTCGTCGGGCTGATGGGAGATGGCGAGTCCCTGCGCGGCGTGCGCGGCCCGGACGCCTGGCTGGGATTGCTGGCCCGCACCACCGCCACCCGCGAGCGGCTGGAGGCCTGCGACTTCAGCGGAGCGCCGCCGCGCGCGGTGCCGGCGGCGGTCGCCTGCCTGGACCGGGTCCACGCGGAGCACTGGCTCGCGGTGGGGGACGCGGCGTGCACGCTGGACTCGCTGTCGTCCCAGGGCATCACCCAGGCGCTCGGCTCCGCGCTGCTGGCGGCCGAGGCCCTGGAGCAGCACCTGCGGGGCCGTCCGGGCGCGCTGGAGGCCTACGCGGCCCGGGTGCGTCTGGGCTTCGCGGAGCACCTGCGGACGCGGGACCACTACTACCGCGAGGAGCGGCGGTGGCCCGACGCCCCCTTCTGGCGCAACCGGCGCCAGTCCCTGGCTGTCCGCGCCCTGGCCGCGTGACGGCCCTCTCTTCTTCACCCCAACCGGGATGGTCCCATGATGACACGTCGTCAGCGATATCTCCTGCTCACGCTGGGAGGCGTGAGCGCCCTGTCCGTGGTGGTGGCCCTGGTCGGACGCGCGCAGTGGGGGGCGGACTCCGTTCAGCCGCCGCCCCTCGGCGGGGCCGTGAGCGCGGCCCAGGTCACCTCCGTGCCCACGCCGGGCACCGTGCCCACGCCGTATCCCGTCTTTCCCCACGGCGACAAGCTGACCCAGCCCCTGGAGGAGAATGACATCCAGGCCCAGCAATTCCTCGCATTCTATGCCCGGCAAGGCGACGTCACGTTTCCCTCGCTGACGAAGGGCTCGCTCCAGGCGCTGCCCGCCCGGACCCTGGACATCGCGCACAACGGGCTGGACCTGGGCAGCCAGCGGTTCAACTCCTCGCTGGTGTGTCAGTCCTGCCATGACGCGGACTGGCTGGCCAACAGCGACCTCACGCTGCCCGCCGATGCGCCGTCCACCTACAAGGCCCTGCCGTCCATGGCCTTCTGGCAGATGCCCTCCGTGGACACGCTCTGGAACGCCGACGCGCAGCCGTCCTACCTGGACCCCGGCGCGCCCCTGCCGCTCGCGGCCAACTGGTCTCCCTTCGGTGACTGGAGCGCGTCCGTGAAGGCGCTTGCGGGGCGCGATCCCATCTTCCTCGCGCAGGTGGAGACCACGCGCGGCCTGTCACCGCACCGCCCCCCCGACGTGGACAACCTCTGCCTGCGCTGTCACTCGCCGCTGGGCCAGCGCCAGGCGCAGAGCCAGCACAGGCCCTTCACGCACGACCTGCTCTACGCGACGCCTGACAACTCCAAGGGTGATCCCGAAAAAGCGGTGCTGGGCGCGCTGGGGCGCGACGGCGTCTCGTGCAGCGCGTGCCACTCCGTGGCGCCCGACAGCGGCCTTCCCTGGAGTGGCACGGACTACACGGCCTTCTACGGCCCCCAGCAGGGCACCCTCTTCGGTGACAACGTGTCCGCCCGCCTCAAGAACTTCGACGACGACGTGCAGCCGCCGCCGTTCCCCTTCACGGCGTCCATGAACCTGCGCCCGGGCGCCATCGTGGGCCCGGACACGCGCCTGAACACGCAGCCCATGGCGGCCGCGGGCCTCAGCCTGGAGACGGCCGCCACGGTGGGCGGGCACAGCTACCTGCGCGACTCCATGGTCTGTGGCTCGTGCCACGTCGTCGTGCTGCCCAAGGTGCCCACGGACTACCGGCCCTCCATGCCCATCGCGGAGGTGGAGGCGAAGGGGGTCTACAAGCGCCCCGCGAGCTGCCCGCAGAACCAGACGACCTTCAGCTCCACGGGAGAGTTCCTGACCGACCCGTGCGTGGAGCTGGCCTACGAGCAGACGACCTACTTCGAGTGGCTCAACAGCGGCTATGCCCAGTCCACCTCCACCTGCATGACGTGCCACATGCAGCTCACCGCGCCCGCAGATCCGTTCGATGGCGCCGTGAAGGTGGCGCAGCAGAACGGGGACCTGGCGGCCTTCTATCGCGACAACGCGACGCTCCCGCCCCGGCAGTACAACCGCCACACGCTCCTGGGCATCAACCTGTTCGTCCATGAGATGTTCCAGCAGTTCCCGGACGTGCTCGGGCTGGACTTCTACGCCCAGCCGGACTCGCGCGTGCCGCCGTATCTCCAGAGCCCGGAGCTCCTCGCGCGCACGCCCAACCTCGTCACCAACCCGGGCGCGGAGGTCGGCGCCACGGCGGACCTGACGGCGGACGGCTGGGCGCCGGACTCCGGCGCGACGGTCACGGCGGTGACCGAGCAGCAGGGGCTGGCCCGGCAGACCATCCGCCCCAGCCACGGCGCGCGGTTCTTCCAGTTGAGCGGGGGCGCCTCGCTGACGGTGGACGTGTCCGCGTACCAGGACCTCATCGACCGGGCCGCGGGCGCCGCGACCGTGCAGTGGGGGGCCACGGTGTACTGCGATGGCGTCGAGCCGTGCGGCACGCTGTCCCTTCAGCAGCAGTCCGGCGCGGGGACCTGGACGAACACGGCCGGCTCCGCCCCGGTGGCGGCGACGAAGCAGCGCTGGCTGTCCGTGCGGGCCTCGACCCCCACGCCCATCCCCGGGGGGACCCGCGCGTTGCGGCTCGTGTTCCAGCCCGGCCGCGCGGTGAGCGTGGACGACGTGTTCCTCGCGCTGAAGTTCCCGGATGGCTCGGTGAAGCCGCTCGCGGACGGCAAGCGCGACTACACCTTCGCCAAGAACCTGCTGAACGCGGAGCAGTCCATCCTGGACCTGGCGGTGAACACCGCGCAGGGCGTCTTTGATCCGACGCAGCCCGCGGTCCTGGTCTCGGTGGGGAGCTACCAGGAGGCTGGCGGCACGCTGAACGTGCCCGTCACCGTCACCAGCAACGTGGGCCACAAGTTCCCCAGCGGCGCGGGCTTCCGCCGGGCGTTCCTCCAGTTCGAGGTGCTGGATGCCGCCGACAAGGTGCTGTGGGCCTCCGGTCAGCCGAACGCGCTGGGGGTCATCTGCGACGGTGTCTGCAAGCAGGGCGACAGCGCGCTGCTGGCCAGCGAGTTCACCACCGACCCATCCCAGCTCCAGCCGCACCACCAGGTCATCACCCGGCAGGACCAGGCGCAGATCTACGAGCTGCGCGCGGTGGACGACACGAACCACCTCACCAGCCTGGAGCTCCAGCAGTTCAAGGAGGTGAAGGACAACCGCCTGCTGCCCGAGGGCTGGGTGGCCCCGGCGCAGCGCAAGCCGGATGAGGTGCTCCTCGGCCTGAACCTCCAGCAGCTCGCCCGCCTCACCGAGCCGTTCTCCTACGTGCTCGGTCCCCAGGACACGAGCGTGACGTCCGATCCGGACTTCAGCACGTCGCCCGCGAAGGGGGTGGACCAGCTCGTCTACCAGGTGCCGCTGTCGGCGGTGAGCGGCTGGAAGAGCATCCGCGTGCGGATGAACTACCAGACGATTCCGCCCTTCTACCTGAACGCGCGCTTCCGGGACTCGCTGCGGGATGCGAACGGCCAGCCCAGGCCGCCGGGGCCGGCGGTCCAGCGGCTCATCTACATGAGCAGCCACCTGAACACGAAGGCGTCGCTGAAGTACCCGGCGCAGGGGCAGGGCGGCCAGCAGGTGGACCTGATGGACAACTGGTCCATGGTGTTGAGCGAGGCCCGGGTGACGAAGAACTGAACCAGGGGGCGTGATTCCTGGGCGTCTGGTCTGTGGCTGGGGCCGAGTCTTCGGCCCCAGGCGCCACCTGCCGATCGAGGATCGCGAGCGGTCGTCTAGGGCCGCCGGCGGGGCGTCGGTTCCAAAAAGGAGGAGCGACCACCGGTGACGGTTCGACGACCCGTCCCGGTGACCGCTCCTGGAACCGCGCGAGGGGGCCGCTCAGCGGCCGATGGTGGCGTGCGAGCCGAGCACGATGCCGCGCTGGGCGCTCATCCGCCGCGCCAGCTCCGGAGACGCGCCCAGCTCCTGGGGCGTGCGGAGCTTGTGGAAGAAGCGGCTGCTCTCATCGAAGTAGGCCAGGGCCTTGAGGCGGATCTGGAAGCCCTTCGGGGGCGTGGTGCCGTTGGCCCAGTACGAGTAGGTGATGTTCGTCTGGTAGTTGGCGGGCACGTCGCAGGTGACGGAGGTGTTCCAGCTGCCGTTGTTCGGCGGCACGGGCGTCCGCTCCAGGGAGATGAGCGGAGTGGGGCCCGGGGTCCCCGCGGAGAAGGCGACGGCGGCGCCGCCGGGGACGTTGGTGCATTCGAGCTGGAACGTGATGCGCCCCGCCTCCGTCCCCTGGGTGTAGTCCACGGTCGTGTCGAAGGTGGGGCTGTTGGCGTCCGTGAGGTGGACGTTGCGCCAGCCGAAGCCCGGGTTGTTGAGGATGAACTCCGTCATGTCCGTGTAGCTGCCCACCTGGGGCACGGGGTTGTCGTGCTTGGGCGTGGAGACGCGGCAGATGAGGCAGTAGTGGTCACCGCTGATGGCGCCCGGCTCCCAGAAGAAGGGGTTGTCCGTCACGGCGATGCCGCCCGGGGCGGTGGACGGCAGGAAGACCTCCGTCTGTGAATCACTCGTCTTGAGCGCGTTGTTCTGCCACTTGTTCGGGTAGAGCAGCAGGCTGGCCGGCGTGTAATACAGCGACACCTTGCCGCTCTCCGCGCTGTTGGAGAGGTTCTTGCTCCGCAGGTAGATGTAGTTGGGGCCGTCGGTCACCAGGTTCTGGCCCACGTCCTGGTTGTAGTTGCCGGAGAAGAAGGCCTGCGGGTTGTTGGTGGGGTAGAGGCCCGCGGGGATGATGTCCGGCGACTCGTAGGCCAGCGGGGGAGAAGGGAGCTGCCCGTAGTCCGACAGGTTGGAGCGGAAGAACAGGTCGTCATACATCGTGGTCATTGGCATTCCTCTTCGGGGGTGACATCCGCGAGCGGAGAGGTTCCGCGCGGATGCGGGAATGCCTTTGCACCTCCTACGCCAATGACTTGCAGCGCTGAACCCACCGGAACTCCGTGGCGGGTCCACGGCTCGCCACCCGCCTGACGTATCCGGGGCGACGGCTGACGCGTCAAGCTCACGGGGGACACAGGCCCATTCAGGCACCCGCTCGAAGGTGTGCCCCGGCGCGCGCAGCCGGGGCACCCGCCTGCGACGTCAGCGGCTCAGCACTCCAGGATGTACTCCGAGTAGACCGACCGGCCGCCCCAGTTGTAGAGCCCGCCGCAGTAGCAGCCAAACTCGCCGATCAGCTGGGAGTGCGCGGCGTCGTTGTAGTACCTGCGCAGGTCCGCGTTCGGCACGTTGGAGCAGTCCGGCAGCGGCGCCTCCTGCGTGGCCAGCTCCGCGGCCTCCTCCTCCTCCATGGGACCGCCACAGCCCGCTGCCATCAGCGCCGTCGCCAACAGACCACCGAGAATGATTGATCGCATGTGCCCTCCGTGAGGGGGCTCAAACCATACGCGGTCCATCACGGTGCGTGAAACAGGTGCCACGGATTCCAGTGGAGCGGTGGAGCGTGGGCTGCATTGTAAAACAGCGCGTCAGCGCGCCGCCGTCATGGGTGGGCCGGTGGGGTGTGCGCTGGCCGTCTTCTGGACAGAGGCGCCTGATCGGGGCAGATGTGCGTGCACCGATGGCCTCCCGTCCTCCCTCCGTGCGCGCCTCCCATGTCCGGACGCAGAAGACGAAGCAGCTCTCCTCCGGCGCCCGGCGCGCCGTGGGGAAGCGCGCCGGCCCCGGCTGGGGGCGTTGGGCACTCGGCGGCTGGCTGCTGCTCGCCGTCTGGATCGGCGTGACGTTCGCGCGGCTGCCCGACGTGAGCCTGCTGCGGACGCAGAACCCGCGCACCACCGCGCTCATGGCGCAGCGAGCCGAGGAGGCGCTCGAAGCGGGCCAGAGGCCTCGCGTGCGCCAGACCTGGGTAGCACTCGACGCGGTGGCCCCCCATGTCGTGGACGCCGTGCTGAGCTCCGAGGACGCGCGCTTCTACCGACACGAGGGCGTGGACTGGACCGAGGTGGAGAACGCCTTCGAGCAGTCGGTGCGCGAGGCGCGCCTGGGGCGCGGCGCCTCCACCCTCACGCAGCAGCTGGCGAAGAACCTCTACCTCTCCACGGACCGCAGCCTGCTGCGGAAGGGGAAGGAGTTGCTGATCGCCCGCCAGCTGGAGTCCCACCTGTCCAAGCAGCGCATCCTCGCGCTGTACCTGAACGTCGTGGAGTGGGGCGAGGGCGTCTACGGCGTCGAGGCGGCGGCGCGCGAGCACTTCGGCGTCTCTGCGCGGGCGCTCAGCGTGGCGCAGGGCGCGATGCTCGCGGGCATGCTGCCCGCCCCACGCCGCTGGCTGCCGGCCCAGCGGCCCGAGTCTCTGCGCACCCGCGCTGGCATCATCATCGGGAGGCTGGAGCGCGAGGGGCGCATCAGCGCGACGCAGGCCCGCGAGGCTCAGGCGGAGCTCTCGCGCTACTTCGGCGTGCCGCCCGCGCCCGGCTTCGTGGCGGAGGCCCGCAACGGGCCGCCCGCGGAGAGCTGAGTCCGCCTGCTCGCGGGCGGGGTCATGGGGCCGCGCGGGGGCTGGGCTGGACTCCGGGCCGTGCTCTCGCTCCCGTGGTTCGGTCAGGGGGAACCAGTGGCGCGAAGGGCGGGCTGCGAGCCCGCGACCGTCAGCTCCCCTTGTGCTGCCAGCCTTTGATCTTCGCGTACAGCGAGCTGCGGGAGATGCCCAGCTTCGTCGCCGCGCGCTCCACGTGGCCCCCCTCGCGCGCCAGCACGCGCTCGATGTGGCGGTGCTCCAGCTCCTCCAGCGTGAGGTCGTCGCCCAGCGGCTCCTCCGCGGGCAGGAGGGACTCGAAGCGCAGGGCGCTGCGGGACAGGCGCGTCGCGCCGGACAGCAGCACGGCGCGCTCCAGCACGTTGCGCAGCTCGCGGATGTTGCCCGGCCAGCTGTAGGCCATGAGGGCGCGCTCGGCGTCGGGCTCCAGCTCCACCTGTCCGCGGCCCCTCAGCGCGCCCATCTCCGCCAGGAAGTGGCGCGCGAGCACCAGCACGTCCTCGGCGCGCTCGCGCAGGGGCGGCACGTGGAGGATGAGCGTGCTGATGCGGAAGTACAGGTCGCTGCGGAAGCGCTTCTCTCTCGCGGCCACCTGTAGGTCCTGGTGCGTGGCGGCCACGAGCCGCACGTCCACGCGCCGGTCCTTCACGTCGCCCAGGCGCCGGAAGCGCTTCTCCTCCAGCACCTTGAGCAGCTTGGGCTGGACCGCCACGTCCATGTCCCCGATCTCATCCAGGAACAGCGTGCCCCGGTCCGCCACCTCCAGCAGGCCCGGCTTCGCGGCCACCGCGCTGGTGAACGCGCCCTTCTCATGGCCGAACAGCTCCGAGTCCAACAGGTCCTTCGACAGCGCCGCGCAGTTGAGGTCCACGAACGGGGCCTCCTTGCGCGGACCGCCTTCATGCAGCCAGCGCGCGAGCACGCTCTTGCCGCTGCCCGTCTCTCCGGTGACGAGCACCGGGCTGTCGCTGTCGCGCACGCGCTCCGCCTGGTCGCGCAGCGCGCGGATGGCCGGGCTGTGCCCCAGGAACGGCTCCACCTGCGTGCGCGCCGTGCGCGAGCGGTCCGCCAACAGCCGCTGCCGCTCGCGCCGCTGCGCCACCAGCCGCTCCAGCACGACCTTCAGCACCGACAGCTCCAGCGGCTTGGTGAGGAACTGCTCGGCGCCTTCCTTCACGGCCTGCACCGCCAGCTCGATGGAGCCGTGCCCGGTCAGCACCACCAGGGGCACCGCCGCGTCCAGCTCCTTGAGCCGGGGCAGCAGCTCCAGCGCCGTGCCGTCCGGCAGGCGGTAGTCGATGACCGCCACGTCGGGCCGGTGCGCGCGGAAGCCCTCCTGGGCCTCGGCCACGCTCGTGGCCTCGTCCACGTCGAAGCCGTGCTGCGTGAGGTAGCCCTTCATGCCCAGACGGACGCCAGGCTCGTCGTCCACGATGAGGATGCGGGTGCGGGTCATGACACCTGTGACTGCGAAGTGGGGCCGGTGTTGCCGGCGGGGGAGAGGGCGGGCAGCAGGATGGTCACCTCCGCGCCTCCCTCGGGGTGATTGGACAGACGGATGCGCCCCTGGTGCTCCTCCAGGATGCGCTGGACGATGGACAGGCCCAGGCCGGTCCCTCCCCGCCGCTTGCTGAAGAAGGGCTCGAAGACATGGGGCAGGTCCTCGTTCTTGAAGCCGGCACCTCCGTCATGGACGGTGCAGCGCACCCACGCGCGCCCCGCCTCCTCCACGGGCTCCGCGGTGACGTGGACGGTCGTGCCCGGCGGGGAGTGCTGCACGGCGTTCTCCACCACGTTGCGGAAGACATGGAACAGGCGGCGCGCGTCCATGCGCACCGGCGGCAGCGCCTCCGGCACCGTGCGCTCGAGCTTCACGGAGGCCTTGTCGCTGGTGAGCGCGCAGGCGGACAGGGCGTCGGCGACCACCGCGCCCACCGCGCCATCCGTCCACTCGCCCCGGGTGGGGCGGCCGTACTCGAACAGCTCCTGGGTGAGGTGCGTCAGGCGGCGCACCTCGCCGCGCAGCACGTCCAGGTAGGGCTTGAGCTCCGGCTGGGCGCCATGGGTGGCCTCGATCGCGTCCACGACGGCGGAGATGGAGAAGAGGGGATTGCGCACCTCGTGGGCCACGCCCGCGACGATGGCGCCCATCGCGGCCATCGTCTCGCTCCGGCGCACGTGGGCCTGTAGCTCCAGCAGCCGGGTGACCTCCAGCGCCACCAGGATGATGCGCGCATCCTGGCTGGCCTGCTCGTCCATCCAGGCGGCGGACAGCTCCCAGGTCCGCCCGGACGCCGCGTCGTGCACCTGGCGGCTGGCGCTGCCGTGCGTCGCGCGCAGCTCCTCCACCAGCGGCGCCGCGCTGGACCAGGGCGCCCCCACGGCCGTCACGGACAGCGGCTGCCCGGAGGGATCCGCTTCGTCGAAGAGCGCGCGGGCCGCGTCGTTGAGCCGGTAGATGACGCCGTCCGCGCTCAGCACCACCAGCGGCGAGGACACCGCGTCGAAGGTGCGGCGCCACTCCGTCGCGGAGCGGCGGAAGCTGTCGTTCAGCCGCTGGCGCAGGTCGTCCGCGAGGCGCCGGTCGGTGATGTCGGTGACGACGCAGCCCAGGTGCACGCTCCCCCGGTCGTCCAGGCCGGAGGCCGCGGCGCGGCTGCGCACCCAGCGCACGCGCCCGTCCGCGCAGATGATGCGGTGCTCGATCTCCACCTCCGTGCTGGGGGCCAGCGCCAGCGACTCGATGCACTCGCGATAGCGCGTCCGGTCCTCCGGGTGGATCATCTCCGCCCACAGCGGCGAGGGCGCGCCCTCCGGACCCGCGCCGCTGAAGGCGCTGGGCGGGTAGCCGGTGGTGCGCTCCACGACGGGCGTGCAGTAGAAGTCACGCAACCCGCCGTCCCGCAGCTTCCCACCCCACAGGTAGTCCGGCAGCGACCGGGTGAGCACGTCCAGGCGGCCCTCGTGCTCCTGGAGCGAGGCCTCCGTGCGCATCCGCTCGGTGACCTCCGACAGGGACGCGATGACGCCCAGCACCGCGCCGCCCGCGCCGCGCACGCGCGAGTAGCTGCCGAACCAGAAGCGCGTCTCGCCGGGCGCCGCGGGCGTCTCCACCTGGAGGCTCAGGTCCTGGAGGGGCGCGTCCGACTCCAGCGCGCGGGCCAGCCGGGGCGCGAGCGCCGTGCCCAGCGCGGGCAGCACCTCCGTCACGTGGCGGCCCAGGTGCGCCTCCACCGGCAGGCCGTTCATCGCGGCGAGCGCGGCGCTGACGTGCACGTAGCGCAGGTCGCGGTCGTAGAACGCGAAGCCCACCGGCGTGATGTCCATCACCGCGTCGCGCAGCGCCCGCGCATCATCCGCCTGGGCCCGCAGCCGGGCGCACTCGCGCTCGCGCTGTGTCAGCGCCCGCAGCGCGAGCCCGGCGCCCACCGCCGCCAGCGCGAACGCGCTCGCCGTCAGCAGGGCCACGCGGACGCCCGGGGGCTGGCCTTCGCTCCAGGCCCCGACCAGCCCCAGGAGCACCGCGCACGCGGCGGCGACGGCGAAGCTTCGGACGAGGAGGGGAGTCAAGGAGGACGTGAGCATGGCGCGCGCCGAGCGCGGTTCACTCTACGATTCCTCGCATCGAGTTGCATCGTCGCGCGGCTCCAGCCAACGCGGTCATTGGACGAAGGTTCAGGGAAGGCCGCCAAATCCGCTCCTTGCGGTGAAAGCAGCCAGGCGCCGGGGGTGTCGGCCCCGCGAGAAGGCCGCGAGGCCGCGCGGGCAGGCGCTCTCCCGCCGCGCGGCGCGGAGCCCTCAGGCGGGCGGCCTGGCGATGATCTCCGGCGGCCCCGGCCGGCTCGGATCATGCGCCGGTGGATCCTGGATGCCCGGCTCCACCTCGGGGTCCTGCCGGGGCGGCGGGGGCTCCCGGCGCCGGGGCTCGCCCGGTGGTGGGTCCTTCTCCGGCGCGGGCGGCCGCGGCGGCTCGATCTCAGGCGTGGGCTTCGGATCCGGCTCCTTCACCGGCTTCGCGGGCGGATTCGTCTGTGGATGTGTCGGCATGCACCTCCACACTGCGCACGCCGCGCTCCCAGGGAACCGCCGCGCCCGTCTCGTCGCGGCCGGCTGCGCGGTTTTCGACAGGAGCCCCGGCGTCCGCGCGGCGGGCGTGGGCCCAGACCTCCACCACCGGCTCGATGCGCGGGGTGAGCTGGAGCATGGAGCTGGGGAAGCAGCGCGCCGGCAGCCGGGCGAAGAGCTCGCGGACGTCCTCTGCCTCGCGCGGGCTGGCCACGGCGACATGCGGCCGGACGATGAGGTCGGTGAACTGGGCAGCCTGCTCGGGGCCTCCGCTCACCAGCCGGGCGGTGGCGCAGCTCTGGTAGAAGAGCACGTCCACGCCGGCCTCCCGGGCCCCGTCCAGGAACGCGTGCAGCGTGCGCCCCTCCACCGCGCCCACCAACAGCGCCTCCGGGTCCCACCGCCCGTCCTCGGGGCCACCCTCCCGGCCCCCCAGCGGACAGCCGATGGGCACGGGGGGCGCACGGTCGCTCGTCAGCACCGCGCCCCTCGCGCCCTGCCAGTAGAGGCGCGTTTCGTATTCGGTGACGGAAGCGGAGGTCATCGGGCATCTCCTCGGCGAGGTGCAGGCACGCCGCGCCTTCAACAGCCATGCCTGGGCATTGCTTTACATCCCGTGAACCCCTGCCCTGAAGGTCGAGCCCCTCCAGCCAGGCCGGTGATCGCGAGGCCACAAGCAAGGTGGCCCGATTGCAGCGCACTCACAACAGCCCTTTCGGACGATTACGCCTCCGCCGTACTCGCTGCACATCACGCGCCTCAATGCCTGACACGGGGGGCGGCATGAACGAAGTGCGACGCGGTGGGGAGCGGTGTTCGTTGACTGTATGGCTTTGCGATGACTTCCAGGGCCGGACGGCCTGAGGACCCGCCTCACGCGAGGGGTGCGCCCTGGCGTGGAGGCCCTTCTTGAATCGACCCATGCAAGAACGACCTGAGGCACCGATGGCAGAGGCGTATGCAAGTCAGCTCATCCAGGCACCCGCGGACGTGGTCTGGGACCGGGTGGAGGGCTTCGACAGCCTTCCGCGCTGGCACCCGGGCGTCGTCTCCAGCGAACGGGTGACGCGCCCGCGGTGCGGCCCGCTGCGCCGGCTGACCACGCGCGACGGCGAGGTGTACCTGGAGGTGCGGCTGGAGCACGACCCTCGTTCGCGCAGCTATGCGTACGCGATGCTGGAGGGCCCGCTGCCCGTGCGCGACTACGTGGCGAAGCTGCGGGTGACGCCGGTGACGGCGACCGGGCAGACCTTCGTGGAGTGGCACGCGACGTTCCGCCTGACGCCCGGCCACGAGGGCGAGACGGCCGCGCTGAGCCAGTGGATCCGCGACGAGTTCTTCGCGCGGGGCCTGCGGGGGCTGGCGCACACCTTCCTGCCGCCTCCGCCCCGGGTGCCGGCGCTGGAGTGGCGGCGCTGAAGGCCCTGCACGGCCGCTGGAGGTCGCGCGCCGGCCCTGCGTCCGCGCGGGGCCGAGCGACTCCGGCGGGCCTCGAAAGGTTCGACCCGGACGTTCCGCCGCCGTCCTGGCCCGGGACGGTGGGAATCCCCCTTCGCGCTCAGGCAGGCTGGGGCCACACCTGGAGCAAAGGGGACCATGGACATCATCCTGAACGACAAGCAGGGCGCGAAGGTGAAGCTGGAGCGCATCCCCACGACGCCGCCGAAGAAGGCGGACCGGGGGGAGGCGAAGGCGGAGTTCGACGCCCTGGGCGAGGAGCTGTTCGACCTGCAGGACCTGCTGTGGGGCGCGAAGATGAACTCCGTCCTCATCGTGCTCCAGGGCCGCGACACCGCCGGCAAGGACGGCACCATCAAGCACGTGGTGGGCAGCCTCAACCCGCGCGGCGTGTCCGTCACGTCCTTCGGCGTGCCCAGCGCGGAGGAGCTGGAGCACGACTTCCTCTGGCGCGTTCACCGCAAGACCCCGCGGCTGGGCGAGTTCTCCATCTTCAACCGCTCGCACTACGAGGACGTGCTGGTGGCGCGGGTGAACAACCTGGTCCCCAAGGCGCTCTGGCGGTCGCGCTACCAGCACATCCGCGACTTCGAGTCCCTGCTCTCCGAGCACGGCACCCTCGTCCTCAAGTTCTTCCTCCACATCAGCCAGGGCGAGCAGGAGCGGCGCCTGCTGGCGCGCGAGGAGGAGCCGCGCAAGGCGTGGAAGATCTCCGCGGGCGACTGGGAGGACCGCAAGCACTGGGCGGACTACACGCGCGCGTATGAAGACGTGTTCGCACGCACCTCCACCGAGCGGGCGCCCTGGCACCTGGTGCCCTCGGACGCCAAGTGGTACCGCAACCTGGGGGTGGCCCGCGCCGTGGTGGAGGCCCTGCGCCCCTACCGCGAGGTGTGGCAGGACCGGCTGGACGCGGTGGGCAAGGAGAAGAAGGCGGAGCTGCGCGCCTGGCGCAAGAAGCGCTGATCCACGGCTTCCCGCGTCATCCATGACGCGGAGGCGCCTTTCGCGCGTCATGGATGGCGCTGACCCGGCCGTGACATGGGGATGGGACAACGCTCGCGGTCATCCGTCCCGGTGTGTCGCCGGGCGGTCACCCCCGGAGCCCTGTCGACATGGAACGAACCGCGTCGCCGTCGAGCAAGGACCTCATCGCCCGCACGCGTCCCTTCGCTGCCCAGGACACCGCTCGCTCCCTCTGGGCGCTCGCCACCACCTATGCGGCGCTCGCGGGCGCGGCGGCGCTGGCGGTGGCCGCGCCCTGGTGGCCCCTGCGCATCGTGGGGGGCCTCATCGAAGCGCTGGTCCTCATCCGCTGCTTCATCCTCTTCCACGACGCCATGCACGGGGCGCTGCTGCCCACGTCCCGGTGGGCCAAGGCCCTCTTCCAGGTGCAGGGGCTGCTCACGCTCACGCCGGCGCGCATCTGGAACGACACGCACAACCATCACCACGCCAACACCGCGCGCATCGCGGCGGACTCGGCGGGCACCTTCGTCACCTGGACCACGGACCAGTGGCGCAAGGCCAGCCGCGCCCAGCGGCTGGGCTACGTGGTGGAGCGTCACCCGGTGACGCTGCTGTTCGGCTACTTCACCGCGTTCCTCTACAGCCTGTGCCTCCTGCCGTTCGTGAAGAACCCGAAGCGCTACTGGACGTCCGGGCTCGCGCTGGGCCTGCACGTCGCGCTGTCCGTGGCCGTGTGGCACTTCCTGGGGCTGGGCGCGTACCTCACCGCCTTCGTGGGGCCGCTGTTCGCCTCGTATGCGCTGGGCACGTACCTGTTCTACGCGCAGCACAACTTCGACGAGGTGGCCATCCTGCCGGAGGCCGCGTGGAACCACGCGGACGCGGCGCTGGAGGCGAGCAGCTACATGCGCTTCGGGCCGGTGATGGAGTGGTTCACGGGCAACATCGGCTACCACCACGTGCACCACCTCAACCCGCGCATCCCGTTCTACCGGCTGCCGGAGGCGATGGCGGCCATCCCGGAGCTCCAGGGGCCGCACGTCACCACGCTCTCGGCCAAGGACATCGTGAGCTGCCTGCGGCTGAACCTGTGGGACCCGTCGCTGAATCGGATGGTGCGCTACCGCGACGCGCAGCCGGCGCCCGGCGCCTGAGGAGCCACGGCCCGGCGGGTCCGTTCGAGACCCGCCCGAGGAACCCGCCGGACCGGGCGCTCAATGCTCCAGCAGGGCGTGCAGGGCGGTGGCGTGCGCCTCCTCCTCGTCGAGCAGCTCCTCCAGGAGCCGCCGCGTGGTGGGGTCGTGGTCCGCGAAGGAGTGGAGCAGGCCGCGGTACGTCGCGATGGCGACGCGCTCCGCCGCCAGGTTCTCGCGCAAGAGCTCCACCAGCGTGCGTCCGTCGTCGTCCTGGGTATCACCTTGGGACATGAGTCCTCCCACCACGAAATCCGGCCGGCCGCCCAGCTGCTGGATGCGCTCGGCGAGCCGCAGCGCGTGGTCCTGCTCGTCGCGCGCGTGCAGGCCGAACACGCTCCGCATCGCCTCGTGACAGGCGCCCCCGGCCATGAGGGCGTGGCGCGTGTAGCGCCGGACGCAGAGGACCTCGCTCGCGAGCGCGGCGTTGAGCAGCGTGAGGCGGATCCCCGGGTCGATGATGGAGGACGGCGGGCGGTCCATGGGATTGCCTCCAGGCGGCTGCATGTCGGGAAGCTGGAGGGTCCTGGGAGGGATGGCCATCCCTCCTGCCCCCGCGGGCCGGTGACGTCGCGCCTGTCCGTCCCGCCCCGGGGCCCGTTGCTCCTGGAAGGGGCTGTCGCCGACGCCTGCCTCCACGCCGGGCACGGGCCAGGACGTCGTCCGCGAACGTCCCTCGCAGCCTCGGGGGCGGAGGAGGGCGTTCGGGGTTAGTCTTCGCCAATGAGCTCGCGCCCATCCAGCCGGCCGTCCGTCGTCGTGGCGGAGCTGGGGCCCACGAACACCGGGAAGACCTACCGCGCCATCGAACGGATGCTCGAGCACGACTCCGGCCTCATCGGGTTGCCGCTGCGCCTGCTCGCCCGGGAGGTCTACGACCGGGTGACCGCGAAGGTGGGCGAGGGCCGGGTCGCGCTGATGACGGGCGAGGAGAAGCGCGTGCCGCCCCGGCCCGACTACTGGATCTGCACCGTCGAGGCGATGCCGACGGACCGCGAGGTCGACTTCCTCGCGGTGGATGAGATCCAGCTCGCCGCGCACCGGGAGCGCGGGCACGTCTTCACGGACCGGCTGCTCCACGCGCGAGGCCGCAAGGAGACCTGGTTCCTGGGCGCGGACACCATGCGGCCCATGGTGCAGGCGCTGATTCCGCATGCGTCCATGAAGCGCGCCACGCGGCTGTCGCAGCTGCGCTACTCCGGGCGTCGCTCGCTGAAGAGCCTGCCGCCGCGCTCGGCGGTGGTCGCGTTCTCCGCGGACCGCGTGTACGAGCTGGCGGAGTCGCTGCGCCGCCTGCGGGGCGGGGTGGCGGTGGTGCTGGGCGCGCTGTCGCCGCGGACGCGCAACGCGCAGGTGGCGATGTATCAATCCGGCGAGGTCCAGTACCTCGTGGCCACGGACGCCATCGGCATGGGGTTGAACCTGGACCTCAACCACGTGGCCTTCGCGACGCTGTCCAAGTTCGACGGCGCCGAGCAGCGCGACCTGTACCCCGACGAGCTGGCGCAGATCGCCGGCCGCGCGGGGCGCCACCTCAACGACGGGAGCTTCGGGGCGTTGAACACGCTGCCGGAGCTGTCGCCGCGCCTCGTCTCCGCCATCGAGTCCCACCGCTTCCCGGCGGTGCGCAGCCTCATCTGGCGCAACTCCTCGCTGGACTTCTCCAGCCCGGAGGCGCTGCTGGACTCGCTGTCGCGGGCGCCGCGAGACAGCGCCTTCATCCGGGTGGAGCGCGCGGACGACTTCGACGCGCTCAAGGGACTGGCGGCGGTGCCCGCCATCCGCGAGCTCACCCCCGACAAGGCCGCCGTGGAGCTCCTGTGGCAGGTCTGCCAGGTCCCGGACTTCCGCAAGGGCCTCTTCGGGCAGCACGTCGCGCTGCTGCGCGAGGTGTTCCTCCAACTGACGGCCGGGGACGGGAGGCTGGACCCCGCGTGGCTGACACGGCAGGTGTCGCCGCTGGACGATGCGTCCGGGGACCTCCACACGCTGATGGATCGGCTCGCGGCCATCCGCATCTGGACGTACATCAGCCACCGCCCGGGCTGGCTGCACGACGCGGCGGAGTGGCAGGAGCGCACGCGCCGCATCGAGGACGCGCTGGGCGATGCCTTGCACGAGCGGCTGGTGGAGCGCTTCGTGCAACGCGCCGCGAGGCGGAGCGCGCGCCGGTTCGTGAGGGCCAGCACGCAGCCACGGTCGGGGGGCTCGGACAGTCCGTTCGCCAAGCTGGGGCGGCTGTTGACGGAGGTGCCGGGCGCGGACAGCGGGCTGATGACGGAGGAGCAGTTCGTCCAGCGCGTGGTGGACGCGACGCACGACGCCTTCGAGGTGGACGCGGCGGGGCGCATCTCGTTCGAGGCGCAGCCGCTGGCCCGGCTGGTGCGGGGGCGCGACCGGCGCTCGCCGCAGCTGGCGCTGGCGGATCCGGAGGTGTGGACGGGCGGCGCGCGGCAGCGCCTGGAGCGCCGGCTGGTGGCGCTGGCGAGGGACCTGGTCACGGAGGCCATGGGAGGCTTTCCCGCGGAGTCCTTCACGGGAGCGGGCCGCTCGCCGGTGATGCGAGGCATCGCGTACCGGCTGGCGGAGGGGCTGGGCGTCATCTCCCAGGGCGAGGCGCGCGAGCAGTGGCGGCTCCTGGACGAGGAGTCGCGTGAGCGATTGAGGGCCCAGGGCGTCCACGAGGGCCCGCGTTTCCTCTACGTCGCGGAGGCCCTGGCGCCCCAGGCGCTGGAGCGGCGGGCCATGTTGACGGCGCTGTTCAACCAGGCGCCGTGTCCGCAGGGCGTCCCCCAGGAGCCGGTGCTGAGCGTCGCGGCGCTGGCGGGCCGGAGCGCGCGGGCCTTCGGCTACGAGGTCATCGGGCCGGTGGCGCTGCGCATCGACATCATGGAGCGGCTGGGGGAGGCCGTGCGCAATCCCCAGGGCGCCCGTCAGGCGCACGCGCTCTTGCAGCAGCTGCGGTTGGAGGGCGGCGTGCGCGCGCAGGTCCTGCGCGCGCTGGGGGGACCGCCCCCGGGCGCGGCCTCGAAGCGGCGACGGCGCAGGCGGGGGCGGAAGCCATCGCCGACGGCGCCGGACGCGGGGGGGGCTCGCGGGCGTGGGACGGCGGGCTCGGGCCGGCTCGACGACCGCCCATGACCCCCTGGGCTCGGGCCGGCCAGGGAGCAGGCCGGCGGCCCCGCGGGAGCGCGAGCGACGAATCCACGCGGGCGCTGTCCGGATTCGCCTACGCTGGCCCCGTCTCCCTCCCAGGTCGGTGGTCGTCCCATGAGCAGTGGTCGTGCCCTCTCGCCAGTCCTCCTCGTCGGTGCCGGAACGGGCGAGGCCACGTGCGGCATCCTCTACCTGGCGAGCTATCTGCGGCGCGGCGGGATTGAGGCCTTCGTGCGGCTGTACGACGGAGACGAGAGCGAAGGGGAGGTGACCGACGCCTTCGAGCGTCTCATCGCCCGCGTGCGCCCGAAGCTCATTGGCATCAGCCTGAAGTGGTTCCACCACGTGGATCGCGCGCTGCTCATCGCGCGGACGGTCCGGAAGATCGACCCGTCCATCCGCGTCGTCGTGGGAGGCAACTCCGCGTCTTACTGGTGGAAGGAGCTGAGCGCCTACGACTGCATCGACCACGTCGTGCTGGGGGACGGAGAGGTCCCCCTGCTGGCGCTGTGCAACGGCGAGGCGTCACCACCCAACTGCGTGACGCGGACCCCGGAGGGGCGTCCGCGCAGGCTGCCGCTGGCGTACGTGCAGCGCTCCACCAACACGCAGGACGTCTACTACTCGCACTTCAACGAGCTCTTCCTCAGTCAGATGGACCTGCACTCCTTCTCCGGCTGGGTGGCGCCTGGGAAGGGCTGCGGTGAGAACTGCCTCTACTGCGGCGGGGCGCGGGGCAACCAGAAGGCGGACTTCGGCCGCGCGAAGCCGTTCCTGCGCGCGGAGGAGAACGTGCGCAGGGACCACCAGGAGATCGCCAGCCGGACGTGGCAGATGCGCTACGACTTCGCGGGCAGCACGGCGGAGTTCCTGGGGAGCACCTGGGCGGGCGTGGACCTGTCGCGCCACTGCTGCACGTACTTCCTCTGGGGCGTGCCGCGCGTGGAGCTGGTCGCGGCGCTCGCGGAGACGTTCCAGCGCATCTACATGGTCATCGACATCGGCTGCTTCTCCGAGCAGCAGCGGCTGGAGCAGATGGCCAAGGGCCTGCTCAAGCCGTGCGCGAAGGACCCTGAGCTGCTGGACGTCATCGAGTCCGTCCGCCGCCACCCGAACGTGGAGATCGAAGTCTCCGGCATCGGAGGCCTCCCGTTCACGAACAAGGAGCGGCTCGCGGAGGAGCTGCGGTTGGTGGAGCGCATCATCGGCCTGGACTGCGTGGTGGGCTACCAGCGGCTGGAGGCGCAGCCCGGAGCGCTCGTCACGGAGCACCCCGCGCGCTTCGACATGGTGACGGAGGCGAAGACGTTCGCGGAGTTCCTCGCCTACTTCGAGCGCCGCGAGCCCGGCGACGTCTCCGTGCCGATGATCCGCTTCCAGGACCGGGAGCTGGAGGCCGCGGTGCAGCGCAACTCCGACCGGGTGGACGCCCTGGCCTGGAAGCACCGGGACGCGAGGAAGCACGTCGCCCTCAGCGGTCGCACGCGGCTGCGCAACACCGCGCCCTCGATGAAGCGCTTCACGCTGGGGGACTGGCTGGGCAGCCACCGGGCGCCCGCGAAGCTGGCGAAGGAGCCGGTGACGGTCCTGCGCTCGGTGGATGGCATCACCCTGACGTGCGCGCCGTCCATCAGCCCGCGCCGGTTCACCGACCCCACGCTGACCCAGGGCGAGGACGGCGCCATCCTCCTCGCCGCGCTGGCCGCCTTCGAGCAACCCACGACCGTCTCCAACGCGGTGACGCACCTGGGCGCGAAGGCGAAGCTGGACCCGCACTCCGCACGCGATGTCATCGACCACCTGGTGGACGGCCGGTTCCTCCAGCCCGCGTAGACGCAAGGCGTGCACGCGTCCAGCGCGTTGCGCAGCGACAGCTTCCCCACCGGCCCCGCCCTCCACTGCGTGAAGGAGGTCCAGGGCCCTGCGTCTTCGAGGTTGGTGCTTCGGTCACCGGCGGCCATGCGAGCCGCCAGTGTGCCCACCTGACGGATGCGAGGGGGCTGGCTCGTGAGGGGCCGGTTCGTGAGGCGCGGGCTCATGCGGCACGACGGGCTCGTGCGGCGCCGCGGGTTCATGAGGCGCGACGGGCTCCGGCACGACGGGCTCGTGCGGCGCCGCGGGTTCATGAGGCGCGACGGGCTCTGGCATCACGGGCTCATGCGGCGCGCCGGGGATCGTCGGGGCGGGCGGTGGGGCCGCCTCCTCATGCGGGCGGACCGGCGCCGCGGGAACCGGGTGACGTGGCACGGAGGGCGAGGGGCGTGACGGGGCCACGCCGAGCCCACTGCGCCCTCGCGGTGGGTGGGCCGTGGGCGGAGTCATCGGCCTCGCGAGTGGAACCTCCTGCCCGGTGACCCGCGCGACCTCGCTGGGCTCCGGCCCCCGGTTCCAGTGTCCCGCGCGGGCCTCTACGTGCTCGCCCACGGGGCGCGTCTGGCGCAGCAACCCTGGGACGCGCTCAGGAGGCAGGCGGTGGCGCCAGACATCGGGCCGCACGAAGTCGCTCGCGCCCACGAACGTCCAGCCCAACCCGAGCCCGATGCTGATGCCCGGAGGCGCGAGGGGCTGCCAACCGACGAAGCCATCCCCCCACCGCCAGTCCACCCAGGCGGGAGCCCACTCACTGTCCGGCCACCACACCCAGCCCATCGAGGGCGTGGTGAACCACCGGCCGTAGTGGAAGGGGGCCCAGCCCCAGTCCCAATCCGTCTCGAAGGTCCAGCCCCAATCGCTGGACACCCACCGGCCCCCGGTGGCGTAGGGGACGAAGTCCGGACCCACGACGTTCGGATCCGGCCGCCAGACCCAGCCGACGTCCGGCAGGTCGACCCAGGTGCCATAGGGGGACAGCACGTCCCTGAACTCGGACACGGAGCTGTCCAGGTTCTGCGAGCTCGTCGTCACCTGCGGCCCGTATTCCTCCGGGCCCATCGCGCAGGAGCTGGTTGCCAGGATGGCAAGGACGGTGGCGCCGCTGGTCCGTAACCAGCGCACCCGGGTGTGCCAGGGGCCCATGTCCGGTTCCTCTCGTGGGGGTTCTTCCCTGGAAGGTGCGGACGCCTTCACGCAACTTCACGAGCCATGCACCCACAAGGGGCGTATGAACGCCTGAACGGAGGTTTCAATGGCAAACGCCAAGGCCATGCTGGGAAGCATGCTGGGCCGCTTCCTCTTCACCGACGCGAAGGTGACCCAGGTGCGCGAGGTGTCGCGCGCCTTCCGCTGGATCGACTGCGAGGGCCCCGCGCTGCGGGAGCAGAAGTGGACCCCCGGCGACAAGGTGCAGGTCTTCCTGCCGGGGCTGGGCTTCCGCACGTACACGCCGCTGTCGTGGGATGAAGCGCGCGGGGCCACGGCCTTCCTGGTCTACCTGCACGGCGACAGCCCGGGGGCGAAGTGGGGCCGCGAGGTGCGCACCGGAGACGCGGTGCAGTTCTTCGGGCCCGGGCGCTCGGTGGCGCTCGCGTCCGGAGACGCGCCAGTGGTGCTCTTCGGTGACGAGACGTCCTTCGCGGTGGCGCACGCGTTCCGCACCGGCGCGAAGCGCGACGTCACCCCCATCTTCGAGGTCACACGCCGCGAGGACTGCGCACCCGCGCTGCGCGAGCTGGGCTTCGAGGGCCACGACGTGGAGCGGACGGCAGGCGACGCACACCTGGCCCAGGTCCACGAGCGGCTGCGTGAAGCCCTCCGCACGAAGCCCGGAGCGACGCTGGTGATGACGGGCCGGGCGCAGTCCATCCAGGCGCTGCGCGCGCGGCTGCGAGGCGACGGCGAGCGTGCCACGCCCAAGGTAAAGGCCTACTGGTCCGTGGGCAAGGCGGGGCTCGACTGATTCAGGCAGGGACGAGGCGCAGGTCGCGCAGGACGTCATCGTGGCCTCGCGGCATGCCCGCGGGGCGGCGCTTGGACTTCTGCTTGAGGAAGCGCGAGGCGTCCTGCCGGCGGTAGCAGGTGAGGAGCCGGTCCTCGTCATTGAGGATGAGGATCCACCCTCGCGCCTGCCGCGCGAGGGACGAGTCCCGGAGCGCCACCGGCAGGTCGCGCTCGTGCACGGTGAGGTGGGTGGCACCGCACGCCCGGGCAGGCGTGCCGAACTCCAGGATGAACGCGATGACCTCCTCGCGCAGCCTCCAGCGGGCACACTGCTCGACGAAGAGGCGGGTCAGGGAGAACACGGACGACGCGGGGCTCTGGCGCATGGCGGGCTATCTCCTTGCGCGCTTCCCAATACACACCGCGTTCCAACGCCTCGCGCTTGCGATTCCGAGCACTTGCGCGGAACCTCCACGCGCCCCGAAAGACATTCCGTCAATCCCGTCGGTGGCGCGTGTCACCCAGGCACGGACCGCGACCAGGGCGTGCAGGCGCACGGCGAGCGCGGAGGCCCGGGCCTTCACGGCGGCCGCCGTCTCCCACGCCGCGTGACGGCGCCCTGCACGCGCAGGGTTGGAGCCGTTCTGAAGAAAACCTTCACGGGCCTTGCGGCATTTTGACAGGCTCGGCGAGGGCCGGGGCAGGGCAGCATGGCCCCTCCAGGCCTCGCGAGGCCGCGCGTGGGGCTGGACGACCTCTGGCCGAAGGGATGGACCGGGCACGATGAGACTTCGCTCGAAGGCACTGGGAGCCGTGCTGGGCGCGGGGGCCGCGGGGCTGTCGCTGGCGCTCCTGTTCAGCGCGGGATGCGGAGGGCGGGCCGCGCATCCGGCCGCGGTGCCGCCGCCCTCGAATCCTCAGACGCTCCGGCCGCCGGAGGCCTTCGCGGGCATCGGCGACAAGAAGGAGCGCTCGCGGGCGCTGTTCCTGGAGGCGAGCCGGGTGATGCTGCATCCCCGCTGCGTCAACTGCCACCCCGCGGGCGACAGCCCCCTCCAGGGCGAGAACGGCCGGGTCCATGATCCGCCGGTGGCCCGGGGCCCCGAGGACCAGGGCGTGCCCGGCCTGGAGTGCACGTCGTGCCACCAGGACCGCAACGCGCAGCTGGCGCGGGTCCCCGGCGCGCCCAGGTGGCACGTGGCGCCGAAGGTGATGGCCTGGGAGGGGCGCACGCCGCGCTCGCTGTGCGAGCAGCTGAAGGACCCGGCGCGCAACGGCGGAAAGAGCCTGGCGGAGCTGATCGAGCACTCCGCGCATGACGAGCTGGTGGGCTGGGGCTGGAAGCCCGGAGCGGACCGGGCGCCGGCGCCGGGAACGCAGGCGGAGTTCGGGGCCCTGGTGGCCGCGTGGGTGAAGGATGGCGCGGAGTGCCCGCGCGAGGAGATCCGACCGTGAGCATCCGTCTGCGAGTGAATGGCACCGAGCACGACCTCGACGTGGATCCGGAGATGCCGCTGCTCTGGGCGCTGCGCGACGTGCTCACGTTGACGGGCACGAAGTACGGCTGTGGCCAGGCGCTCTGCGGCGCGTGCGTGGTGCACATCGACGGCGCGGCGGTGCGCTCGTGCGTGACGCCGGTGCGCCGCGCGGAGGGCCGCGAGGTGATGACCATCGAGGGCCTTTCGCCGGACGGCTCGCATCCCTTGCAGAAGGCGTGGGTGGACCTGGCGGTGCCGCAGTGTGGCTTCTGTCAGGCGGGGCAGCTCATGACGGCGGCGGCGCTGCTGGCGAGGAAGCCGAAGCCCACCGACGCGGAGATCGATCAATCGCTGGCGGGCAACCTCTGCCGCTGCGGGACGTACACGCGCATCCGCACCGCCGTGAAGAAGGCGGCGGGACTGCCGACGGAGTGAGGGCCGCCACCATGCAAGACACGCGCATCCGTCTGTCGCGCCGTTCGGTGTTGGAGGGCATGGGGCTCGTGGCCGCGGGCCTGGGGTTGGAGGTGTTCCTGCCCGCGAGGGCGCACGCCGCGCCCATGCCCACGTCGCTGCCCGCGGTGCCCACGGAGGGCCTGAGGGCGAACGTCTTCGTGCACGTGGCGCCGGATGGGGTGGTGACCATCGTCTGCCACCGCTCGGAGATGGGGCAGGGCGTGCGCAGCTCGTTGCCGGTGCTCATCGCGGACGAGCTGGGCGCGGACATGGCCCACGTGAAGGTGGTCCAGGGCGACGGTGACGAAGCCTACGGCGACCAGAACACGGACGGCTCCAGCAGCGTGCGGAAGATCTTCGACGACCTGCGCTACGCGGGCGCGACGGCGCGCACGATGCTGGTGGCGGTGGCGGCGAAGCGCTGGAAGGTGGCGCCCGCGGAGTGCGAGGCGCGCGACCACGCCGTGTTCCACAAGGGCACGCAGCGCTCGCTCAGGTTCGGTGAGCTGGCCAGCGATGCGGCGAAGCTGAAGGTGCCGAAGAGGCAGGCGGTGACGCTGAGGCCGCGCAGCGAGCTCAAGCACCTGGGCAAGGAGCTGCCGCTCTTGGACGGGCCGGACATCGTGACGGGCCGGGCGGTGTTCGGCGCGGACATCGTGTTGCCGGGGATGCGCACGGCGGTCATCGCGCGTCCGCCGGTGGCGGGAGGTCGGGTGGCCCGCTACGACGCGTCGAGGACGCTGGCGGTGCCGGGCGTGCGGCAGGTGGTGGAGCTGCCGGCGGCGACGAAGCCCTTCCTGTTCCAGCCGCTGGGCGGGCTGGCGGTGGTGGCGGACCACACCTGGGCGGCGATGAAGGGCCGCGCGGCGCTGGACGTGACGTGGGAGGGCGGGGACAACGCCGTCTACGATTCAGCGGCGTACCGCGAGCAGCTGCTGGAGGTGATTGGCCGGCCGGGCAAGGTGGTGCGCAACGTCGGCGACGCGGAGGGCGCGCTGGCGAAGGCGGCGAAGCGGGTGCAGGCCACGTACAACACGCCGCATCTGGCGCACGCGCCCATGGAGCCGCCCGCGGCGGTGGCGAAGGTGGAGAACGGCACCTGCGAGGTGTGGGCCACGACGCAGAACCCGCAGGCCGCGCGCAGCGAGGTGGCGAAGGCGCTGGGCCTGGACCCATCGAAGGTGACGGTGCACGTGACGCTGCTGGGAGGTGGGTTCGGCCGCAAGTCGAAGCCGGACTACGTGGTGGAGGCGGCGCTGTTGGCGAAGGCGGTGGGCGCGCCGGTGCGCGTGCAGTGGACGCGCGAGGACGACGTGCGCCACGACTACTACCACTCCACGAGCGCGCAGCGGCTGGAGGCGGGCCTGGACGCGGACGGGAAGGTGGTGGCGTGGCACCAGCGCATCGCGTTCCCGCCCATCGGCTCGACGTTCTCCGACGCGACGTTCGCGGGGGACGGGGAGCTGGGGCAGGGCATCCTGGACCTGCCGTTGACCATCCCCCACGTCCGGATGGAGAACTGCGAGGCGAGGGCGCACACGCGCATCGGCTGGCTGCGCTCCGTGGCGAACATCTACCACGCGTTCTCGGTGCAGAGCTTCATCGACGAGCTGGCGCACGAGCGCGGCGCGGATCCGCGGGACATGTTGTTGGAGGTGCTGGGTCCCTCGCGCGTCGTGACGCCGAAGGACCTGGGCGTGGCGAAGGTGCCCAACTATGGCCAGTCCATCGAAGAGCACCCGGTGGACACGGCGCGGCTGCGGCGGGTGATTGAACGGGTGACGGGGCTGGCGCGTTGGGACGAGCGCAAGCGGGAGGGAAGGGCGCTGGGGCTGGCGGCGCACCGCAGCTTCCTGACCTACGTGGCGGTGGTGGTGGCGGTGGTGAAGGACGCGGACGAGCGCATCCGGGTGGACGAGGCGTGGATCGTCGCGGACGCGGGCACCATCGTGAACATGGAGCGCGTGAGGGCGCAGATGGAGGGCGCGGTGGTGTTTGGCCTGAGCCTGGGGCTCTACGGCGCCATCACGATGAAGGACGGCGCCACGGTGGAGAGCAACTTCCGCGACTACCGTCTGGCGCGCATCGCGGAGACGCCGAAGCGCATCCACGTGGACATCATCCCCAGCGACGGCCGCCCCGGAGGCGTGGGAGAGCCCGGAGTTCCCCCGGTGGCGCCAGCCCTGGCCAACGCCGTGTTCGCGCTCACGGGGACCCGCGTGCGCGAGCTGCCGTTGGTGAAGACCGTGAAGGTGTGATTGGGGAGGGTGGCAGTCGTATCGTGACGCCGGGGCTCGCAAGGGCCCAACGCCAGGCGTCCTAGCGCGCGTCGCCCGAAAGACAGACGACGCGCTTGGGAGCACACTCAGTTCCTGCTCGCGGGGTCCTTTCCGCCCAGGTACGTCCGGATCACCGGAATCTGGCTGATGGTCGCCGGGTTCCCGCCCTTGGAGGGGTCGTAGTCGAGCGGGTTGGCGCCGAGGACGACGAAGTCCGCCACCTTGCCCGGCTCGATGCTGCCCACCCAGCTGTCGATCTCATGCTGGCGGGCCGGCTCGATGGTGACCGCGCGCAGGGCCTCCTCGACGGTCGTCGCGTGCTGCGGGCCGAGCACGTAGGTCTTCTGGAAGTCCGGATAGGCCCACGTGCGGCGAGTTACGGCCTGCTCGACGAACCAGAGCGGCCGGGCTGGCGTCACCATCGAGTCGCTGTGGAAGGAGAAAGGGATGCCATTGCGGCGGTCGAAGTCCACCGGGTCGATGTCGATGTCCTTGTGTGCGCCGTTTTTCTCGAGCATCTGCGCCAGGGCGTCGCCCCAGTAGGCGACGTGGCCAATGAGGTGCGTCACCCGCACGTCCATCTTGGGCACCGTCTTCTGGTCTGCGACATGGGTGCCCTTGCGCAGCTCACCAATCGCCTGGGAGACGGACTCCTGACCCACGGTGTTGTGGATGAGCAGCATCCGGTGCGGATTGGGCTGCTCGAGCTGGAGCTGTGAGAACGCATCGACGGCCCACTGGTTCGCCTCGTTGCCGTTGGCATGCAGTTGGAACCGCCAGTCCGAGCTCGCCCAGAGCGGGCGCATGGCATCCGCGAGGGCCTTCGCGCTCTTGAAGTCGCCCTGGCCCTCCTTGGCGTTCGGACAGTGACCGTCCGCGCTGTAGGCGTAGGGCTGTCCAAGGAGCGCGGTGCAGCCCTGCGTCGAGCCGTCCACCCAGAGCTTGATGGCGCCGGCCCCCAGCCACTTGGGCAGCGCGCAGTCATTGGTCGGGCTCGGCGTGCACGCGGGCCCGGTTGGCTTGAGCGCCGGCGTGGCGACGGCCCCGTCCTTGTTCACGACGGCTCCGGCCGCGAGGTGGGTCACGACGCCCGTGACGCGCAGCGGGAAGGCGGGGTTCTCGGCGAGGAGCTTGACCATTTCCAGCTGCGATCGGCTGGACAGCCCGCCATCCGCGATGGTGGTGAGCCCGGCTTCACGCAGGGCCTGGATGGCCTTGTTGAGCTCCTGGAGGCTCCCGCTCGGGATGGCCGCGTTCATCAGGAGCCCCTGCTGCGTCGCCGCGAGGAAGGGAGCGTAGCCGGCGGACTCCTCGATCAGCCCCGTGTGCTGGCCGTCCTTGCCGAGGACCCACCGTCCTCCGTTCTTCGTGACGGACTCAGGCGGGATGCAGGGCTTCTTTCCCTGGCAGGCGATCTCGAACGCCTTCTCGTTCACGTAGGCGAGGTGGCCCGACTGGTCGAGGATGAGGACCGGCCGCTCCTTGCTCACACACGCATCGAGGTAGAGCTTCGGCTGCTGCATGAACTCTTCAGCCGACTTCACGTCACACTTGCCGGGGATGAACTGCTGCCGCGACGGGTCCAGGTTCATCCCGAGGACGAACTGGGTGGCCGTCTCGGGCGTGGCGGGCGCCACCTTCATCGAGCTCAGCGCGCTCAGCAGGTCCTTGTGCTGAGCGCACTCCGCGGGCGCGGACTGGTTGTAGGGCGGGGGCAGGCAGGGCGCCAGGTTGTGGGTGCCCAGCAGGCTCTGGAGGAGCGTCGGCTGCACATGCAGGTGGGGATCGATGAACCCGGGCAGGAGGACCTGGCCTGGCTTCAGCTCAACGCGCCTGGCGCCCGCGCCGAGCCCCGCGCTCAGGTCCTTCTCGGCCCCGACCTTCAAGATGCGGCCGTAGCGGTCCACGGTGACGGCTTCAGCAATGGTTCCCTGGTCGTCCAGGGTGATGACCTTGCCGACGAAGAGGGTGGTGTCGTCGACCACGGGAGCCACAGGGCCCTTCGTCGCGCAGGACGTCAGCATCGCGAGCGCTCCGACCATCGCGAGCGAGCGGGGACGCACGAAGCCGTGAGCCGGTGCCGTCCGGGTTGGGTGGTGTTGCATGTGAACTCCTGTTGGGGAAGTCCGCAGTCTACGGCAGGCTTTGTTGTGATTGAAGCTGAAATTCTGGAAATTCTTGACGTGACAGGGTTTGTGTTTGACGTGTCAGGAGATGGTGTTGACGTGTCAGGAGGGCGCGGAAAAGCTGACGCGAGCAGAAGGAGCCAGGTGTGCCCGAGGGTGATGCATCCAAGGTTCGAATGAGAGGGTTTCTGTTGGCGCATGCATTCATTGAGAAGGGCGCGCGCCTCCTTGGCGCGCCGATCCGCGGCGGCCCCCTCCCCAGGGGGCCACCGTGCGTCCACTGGACCCCAGCACACCTCCAGCCGGGTTGAAGCGGGCTTCCCCCTGCGCTACATCGCTCCGCAGTCGCTAGGGGCGCCTCCGGAAGGGGGCTGAGATGGACGTGTTTCCGCGTCCGATCCCTTTGAACCTGAACCGGTTAGCACCGGCGGAGGGAAGCGGTCTGGGCGCTCCATGCTCCCGTCCCGTCTCCCGTCCGCCCTTCACGAGGAGCCGTCCGATGAGTGGAGCGTCCAAGAGCCTGAAGGTCGATGGGAAGGTGCTGGAGGGCATCAGCCGCGGCCCGCTTCCCGCCTCACGCAAGGTCTACGTGTCCGGGGCCCTGCACCCCGACCTCCGCGTCCCCCTGCGCGAAATCGCCCAGACGCCCACTCGCCACCATGGCCACTCCGGGCCCGAAACCCCCAATCCTCCCGTCCACGTCTACGACTCCAGCGGCCCCTACACCGACCCCTCCGCTGACATCGACCTGCGCCGGGGCCTGCCCGCCGTCCGTGAGGACTGGATCCGCGCCCGCAACGACACCGACGAGCTGGCCGGCATCACGTCCGAGTACGGCCGAGCCCGCGAAGCCGACCCGCGCCTCAACGGCCTGCGCTTCAGCCACATCCGCAAGCCCCGCGTCGCGAAGTCCGGCCACAACGTCAGCCAGATGCACTACGCCCGCAAGGGCATCATCACGCCGGAGATGGAATACGTCGCCGTGCGCGAGAACCAGAAGCTCGACGCCTCACTCGCCGCCCAGCACCCCGGCCACTCCTGGGGCGCCGCGATTCCGCGGGTCATCACCCCAGAGTTCGTGCGCGATGAAGTGGCCCGCGGTCGCGCCATCATCCCCGCCAACATCAACCACCCGGAGCTGGAGCCGATGATCATCGGCCGCAACTTCCTGGTGAAGATCAACGCCAACATCGGCAACTCCGCCGTCACGTCCTCCATCGAGGAGGAGGTGGAGAAGATGGTCTGGTCCATCCGCTGGGGCGCGGACACCGTCATGGACCTGTCCACCGGCCGCAACATCCACGAGACGCGCGAGTGGATCCTCCGCAACGCGCCCGTGCCCATCGGCACCGTGCCCATCTACCAGGCCCTGGAGAAGGTCGGCGGCAAGGCCGAGGAGCTCACCTGGGACATCTTCCGCGACACCCTCATCGAGCAGGCCGAGCAGGGCGTGGACTACTTCACCATCCACGCCGGCGTGCGCCTCCAGTACGTCCCGCTCACCGCGAAGCGCCTCACCGGCATCGTCAGCCGCGGCGGCTCCATCCTCGCCAAGTGGTGCCTGGCCCACCACGAAGAGAACTTCCTCTACACGCACTTCGAGGAGATCTGCGAGATCATGAAGGCGTATGACGTCAGCTTCAGCCTGGGCGACGGCCTGCGCCCCGGCTCCATCGCCGACGCCAACGACGCCGCCCAGTTCGGTGAGCTGGAGACGCTCGGTGAGCTGACGAAGGTGGCCTGGAAGCACGACGTGCAGGTGATGATCGAGGGCCCCGGCCACGTCCCCATGCACCTCATCCAGGAGAACATGACGAAGCAGCTCGCCGTGTGCCACGAGGCGCCGTTCTACACGCTGGGGCCCCTCACCACGGACATCGCGCCCGGATACGACCACTTCACCAGCGGCATCGGCGCGGCGATGATCGGCTGGTTCGGCACCGCGATGCTCTGCTACGTGACGCCCAAGGAGCACCTGGGCCTGCCCGACCGTGACGACGTGAAGGAAGGCGTCATCACCTACAAGATCGCCGCGCACGCCGCGGACCTCGCCAAGGGCCACCCCGGCGCCCAGGCCCGCGACAACGCCCTGTCCAAGGCGCGCTTCGAGTTCCGCTGGGAGGATCAGTTCAACCTGTCCCTGGACCCCGAGCGCGCCCGCGCCTTCCACGACGAGACGCTCCCCGCCGAGGGCGCCAAGGTCGCGCACTTCTGCTCCATGTGCGGCCCGCACTTCTGCTCCATGAAGATCACCCAGGACGTGCGCGACTACGCGGACAAGGTCGGCGTCAACGAGGCCCAGGCCCTGGAGGAGGGGATGAAGGAGAAGAGCGAGGAATTCAAGAAGGCGGGACACGCGCTGTACCGCTGAAGCCAGCCGGCGGACGGGGGCCTCCTCGCGCGCCCCTTGTCCGCTGGATGACAGGCACCGACACGCCATGTCATGGTGCGCCCATCCGGGCGCACCCATCGCGCCCCCTGAATTCAGAAAGGGCTCACATGGACATGGACCCCCAGCAGCGTGAGGATCAGCAGTTTGGTTCGTTCATCACCGGCTCGCCCACGGCGACGCAGGACGAGAAGACGATGGGGATGTTGGCCCATCTCGGCTCCATCGCCGGCCTCGTGGTGGGCGCGGGCTTCCTGGGCTGGGCGGTGCCGCTGTTCCTGATGCTGGCGAAGGGCAAGGAGTCGTCCTTCATCCGCGGCAACGCGGTCGAGTCGCTCAACTTCCAGATCACGACGCTCATCGCCATGGTCATCTCCGGCGTGCTGATGTGCGTGGGCGTGGGCTTCATCCTGGCGCCCATCGTCGCCATCGCGTCGCTGGTGTTCAGCGTCATCGGCGGCCTCAAGGCGAACGAGGGCCAGCTGTACCGCTACCCCGTGAACCTGCGGCTGGTGAAGTAGCCCTCAGCCGCCAATGCCCATCATGGGCAGGAGCGTGGCGCCGTTTCCGGCCTCCGTGAAGCGGTGCCCCTCCGGCTTCTCCCCCAGCGCGCGGCGCACGGCCACGGCCAGCTCCGCGTCCGTCGCGCCGCCGCGGATGAGCTGGTGCAGCGGCGCCTGCGCCCGGCCGCCCAGGCAGCTGCGCAGGTCCCCGTTGGACGCCACCCGCACCCGGTTGCAGCCGCCGCAGAAGTTCTGCGTCAGCGGGGAGATGAACCCCACGCGCCCGCTGTCCGTGCGCCAGTAGCGCGCCGGGCCGGCCGTGGGCGAGGCGGTGTCCTCCGGCGGCTCCTCCGTGAGGACGCGGCCCGCCGCCGCCAGTCGCTCCAGCAGCTCCGCCGTGGGCACCGGCGTGCCCTGCCCAAAGGGCATCAGCTCGATGAAGCGCGGGGTGATGCCGCGCGCGTGCGCGAACGTCACCAGCTCCGGCACCTCCGCGTCGTTGATGCCGCGCATCACCACGACGTTGAGCTTCAGCGACTGGAAGCCCGCGCCCGCCGCCACGTCGATGCCGCGCAGCACCGCCGCGAAGTCCCCCTGCTTGGAGATGCGCCGGAAGACGTCCGCGGACAGCGTGTCCAGGCTCAGGTTCAGCTGGGTGACGCCCGCGTCGCGCAGCGGCACGGCCAGCGGCTCCAGGCGGCTGGCGTTGGTGGTGATGGCCAGGTGCTCCACGCCAGGCACCGCGGCGATGCGCCGGGCGATGTCCAGGATGTCCGGCCGGGCGAGCGGCTCACCGCCCGTCAGCCGCACGCGCCGGATGCCCATGCGCGCGAAGACGGAGACGATGCGCTCGAACTCGCCCGCGTCGAGCAGGTCCTTCCTGCCGCCCCACGACGCCGGCGAGCAGTAGGTGCACCGGAAGTTGCAGCGGTCCGTGATGCTCAGCCGCAGGTACGTCATGCGCCGCCCCTGCGCGTCACACAGCGGCGGGGCGAGCGGATCGGGAGCGGGCAGGGGGGCGGTCATCACGGGGCCTTCCGCCCTCATGGATAGCAACCCCCGCGGGGAAAGGCACCGCTTCCCGTGGCCAGGGTCAGCCTTCGCCGCCGGACGCTGAACGGATGGTGACGGGCGGCGCGCCAATCGGCGTGGCGCTCGGGCCCACCGGCGGCGAGGCGTCCGGCTCGTCATCCAGGTCGGTGAGCCGCGCCAGCTCGGCCTCGGACTCGGCGGCGTCCGCGGCGGCCTGCATCGGGTTGAGCTTCTTCTGGGCCATCTCCTCCTTGATGCGGATGAGGCCCTCCTCCCCGATGTCCAGGAACGCCTTCACGACGTCCGGGTCGAACTGCGTGTTGGCGCAGCGCTTGATCTCCTGGATGGCGTTGGCGAACGTCGTGCCCTTGCGGTACGGCCGGTCGCTCGTCATGGCGTCCAGCGTGTCCGCCACCGCGAAGATGCGCGCGCCGATGTGGATCTCGTTGCGCTGGAGGTTGCGGGGGTAGCCCGCCCCGTCGTAGCGCTCCTGGTGCGACAGGACGATCTCCGCCGGCGTGTTGAGGAAGGGGATGTTCTGGATCATCTGGAAGCCGATCTCCGGATGACGCCGCATCTCCAGCCACTCGTCGGGGGTCAGCTTGCCCGGCTTGAGCAGCACCGCGTCCGGCACGCCGATCTTCCCGATGTCGTGCAGCAGCGCCCCGCGGCCGATCTCCTCCATCTCCTTGCCGCGGATGCCCATGCGGGTGGCGATGGCGGAGGTGTAGCTGACCACGCGCTGGGAGTGGTCGCTCGTCTCGTGCTCGCGCGCGTCCAGGGCCGCCACCAGCGCCAGCAGCGTGTTCTGGTACGTGTTCGCGATGTTGTGCAGCGCGCTGCGAAGCTCGGCGGTGCGGTCGCGCACCTTGCCCTCGAGCTTCTTCTGGTAGCGCTTGCGGGCCATCTCGATGCGGCGCTTGGCGAGCGCGCGCTCGATCGCCCGGATGAGGTCGGTGAGCTTCGGTGGCTTGAGCAGGTAGTCCACCGCGCCCCGGCGCAGACAGTCCACGGCGGACTCGGTGTCGCCGTAGCCGGTGAGCATGATGACGGACGTGTCCGGCAGCCGCTCGCGCAGGTTCTCCAGCAGCCAGAGTCCGTCGCGGCCCGGCATCTTCATGTCGCTGATGACGAGCGGCGTCTCTTCTTCACCCGCCACGTCGAGCGCCATCTCGGCGCCGTTGGCCACGACGCAGTTGTAGCCCTCCTCGCGGAGGAGCACGGAGATGACGTCGCGGACGGAATCGTCGTCGTCGACGATCAGGATTCTGGGCGGTGCGGGGGGGATGGCTTCCACGGCCGAAGATTCTAGAGGTTTCCAGGGATTAAAGGCGAACGAGTGCGAGAAATCATCACCCCCTCGCCTCCTTGCCATCCAGGGTGGGGTGCGAGCCCTGGCGCCGGGGTGAACGTCTCCGGTCCTCTGGGCATTCCCCGCCTTCCAGGGTAGGCCGGGCAAGCGCCCCGATCATCCGCGCGCCTGCGTCCCCCGGTCGTACCGGAAGGGGGCGAGCTCCACCGAGGGCTTCTCCCCCAGCACGGCCTGGGCGACGAGCTTCGCGGTGATGGGGGCCAGGAGGATGCCGTTGCGGAAATGTCCGGTGGCGAGGAACAGGCCGGGCGAGGGGCCCTCTCCGATGTACGGCAGGGCGTCCTCGGTCCAGGGGCGGAAGCCGGCCCACGTCTCCGTGATGGGCGCGCTGGCCAGGTCCGGGCATAGCTCCAGGGCCATGTCGAGGATCCGCGCCAGGCCGGCGGCCGTCACCTGCTTGTCGAAGCCCACGTGCTCCATGGTGCTCCCGGCGATGATCCGTCCGTCGGCGCGCGGCACGAGGTAGCCCTTCGCGGACGTCACCACCCGCTCCAGCAGGGGCAGCCGCGTCTGTAGCTGCACCATCTGTCCGCGCGCCGGACGCACGGCCTGCGCCGACACGCCCGCCCCCTGGACCAGGGATGACCAGGAGCCCGCCGCCAGCACCACGGCGTCCGCGCGCAGCACCTCGCCATCCAGGTCCACGCCCACCGCGCGGCCGTGCTCGTGCACCACGCCGCGCACGTAGCCGCTCCTGAACACCGCGCCCACGCGCGCGGCGGCCATGGTGAGCGCGCGCACCAAGAGCCGGTTGTCCACCTGGTGATCATCCGGGAAGTGCGCGGCGCCCACTGCGGTGGGGGACAGGTGCGGCTCCAGCGCGCGCGCGGCCTTTCCGTCCAGCAGCTCGGCGCGCAGCCCCAGGCCGTGCTGCCAGCCGACGGTGGACTCCACGCGGTGGAGGTCCGCCTCGTCGAACGCGACGCGCAAGAGGCCGCACGGCCGGTACGCGATGTCCACTCCGGACAGCTCGCGCAGCTCGGCGGCGAAGCTCCCGTAGAGGGCGCGGCTGCGCAGGCACAGCTCGAAGAAGGGGCCGGGGCCGTCCGCCTCCCACTGGGGCGCGAGGATGCCGCCCGCGGCGCTGGAGGCCTCGGCGCCCGGGATGGAGCGCTCCAGCACCGTCACGCGCGCGCCGGCCTGACGGAGTCTCAGCGCGATGCCACAGCCCATCACGCCACCGCCCACCACGAGGACGTCGGAGGTTGCCATGCGCCGCTTGTGCTCAAGGGCGCACGGCTTTGCAAGCAGCAAGACCGGGACTGACTCGGGGGCCCCAGTGGACGCTGCTGGGATTCCCTCGCGCGCTGCCGTTTCATCGCCGTCCGGAGCACGACGTGAACGCGGACCCGCGAGGCTGGATGGAGGCCGCCACCAACGCGGCGCTGGCCAGGCGCGTGCGTGAGCTGCTCCGCCCTGGAGTCCACCCATGACGCTCGACACCGTCTTCGCCGCTCGCGCACGCCCGAAGGTGCCCTGAACTCCCGGATTATCCCGGCGTGTCAGTTGCGACCCGGGTGCAGTAGTCCACTCCCACTGCATCCTCACAGCGTGGCTGGCACACAGGCGCCCCAAAGGTGCAAGCGTGTGTCCGCTACTCTTCAACCGCCTCGGTGATCCTGGTACAGATTCCGGCCTGCGACACGGGCCGCGCCCGACGAAGCGGCCCCGTCGACATCAGCGTTCGCATCCCGGAGGCTTCGTGTCTGCCACGTACCAATCCGAACTCATCGACCGCGTCCTGTTCTCGCGCTGGCACAACCCGCCGACGAAGGACGACGTCCAGGCCATCATGGCGCAGATGGAGGACGCGACGCAGCGGCTGGGACAGAACGTGCTCTACATCGCGTCCATCAGCCCCAAGGCGAAGGTTCCCGACGCGACCGAGCGCGCGCACCTGAACCAGATGGTGGCCGAGGGTCGCCGCTACTGTGAGCAGTCCTGGCTCGTGTACGAGGGCACGGACCTCCAGCACAACCTCCAGCGCGTCATCATCTCGGGCGTGCTCATCCTCACGCGCACGTTCGACAACTACCTGTCGGTCGCCAAGTCGGCGGACGCCATCGTGAAGGACGTCTCCACCGCCCTGAAGAAGGACGCGGCGCCCATCTTCCGTCAGGCGCGCGAGCGCGGCCTCATCGCCTGAGACCCACGCGGGCGACGTCGGAGGCCCTCCGGCGCCGCGTGCGTCGTGGCGCCCGCGCTACCGGGCGCCGATGATCTCCAGCTCCTTCAGCTCCACCCCCGGCCGCTCCGGAAGGACGCTCACCGCGTCCACGTCGAGCACGGGGACCGCGGGCTTGCAGATCTCCCACCGGCCGGTGCCCTGGAAGCGGCACACGGTGGGATCCACGAAGAAGCCCTTGCCGTCCGGCTCCGCGCGCCCCACGCCCTCCGGCGCGCGGATGTGCGCTCGCAGGGAGCCCGGCCCCGTGGCCTGGACCTGGAAGGACACCACGGCCTTCAGGGCCGGCGCGTACCCCAGCCGCAGCGCTCCGTCCGTGCCCGCATCGACCTTGGGCAGCAGCACGCCGGACAGCTCGTCCCGGTCGAAGGCGCGGAGCGCGTCCCCGGGCCCCGCGTGCTGATCCGGATCGAGGGGCTTCGTCTCCAGCGCGCCCGCCGTGTACGCCGCCGCGAGCCGGGGCGCGCGCGGGCCCTGCTGCACCGCCGCCGCGTTCACGAGCGACATGGGCACCTGCTCCGTCCGCGCGCACGTGGGCGCCAGCTCCTCCAGCAGCGCCAGCAGCGCCGGCTCCATCACCATCCCCGTCACGGCGGCGGGCCCCACGGCCTGGCGCGCGAGCTCCTGGCAGGCCGTGCCCAGGGCGGGCCCCGCGCGCTCCAGGCTCCAGCGCGCCTCCGGCAGGTCGGGGCTCCCCCGCCGCGCGGCCTCCTGCAACGCGCGCATCACCGCCTGGCCGCAGGGGTTGTCGGCGGGGGCACAGCGCTCGCACAGGGTGGCGAGCAGCTCGCGGGGTGGGCTGCCCTCTCCCGAGGCAGGCGCGCGAGAGGCCAGCGCAGGGCCCCGGGCGCAGGCGGCGGCGGGAGGTGCGGGGCAGTCGCCGAGCTGCCGGAGCGCATCGCTCCAGGCCGTGCCGGCCTCCGCGCCGGTGCCGCCGTCGGAGGCGAGGAGGTCCCCCAGGACGGCGTCCAGCCCGCGGCACGCGGCGGGGCCCAGGTCGGGCGGGGTGATCCTCACCGGCGTCGCGCCCGGCGCCTGCCCGGGGGCCGGCGGCGGGGGCGGGGCACGGTGCGTCACGTAATAGAGGCGCGCGAACGCCAGCAGCGCTACTAGCATCAAGAGAAGCGTGTGGAGCGGGAAGCGACGCACGAGCAAACTCCTTGATTCCAACCGGGACCGGGGGTTATCAGCGCCCGCGAGTTCCATCCGCAAAAATGACCGGAGGCGTGTGTGGCTGAGACTTTCGACGTGGTGATCATCGGCTCGGGTCCTGGCGGCTATGTCGGCGCCATCCGCGCGGCCCAGCTCGGGCTGAAGACGGCCATCATCGAAAAGGACAAGCGCCTGGGTGGCACGTGTCTGCACCGCGGCTGCATCCCCACCAAGTCGCTCCTGTGGACGGCGTCGCTCTTCCACCACATCAAGGAGTCGTCCGACTTCGGCATCGACGTGGCGAACCCCACCGTGAACTGGGCCAACGCCCAGAAGCACAAGGACAAGGTCGTCACGAAGGGTGCCAACGGCATCGACTTCCTGATGAAGAAGAACAAGATCACCGTGGTGAAGGGCCACGGCCGCATCGCCGGCAAGGGCAAGGTGGAGGTCACGGCGGAGGACGGCTCCAAGCAGACCCTGGAGACGAAGAACATCATCGTCGCCACGGGCTCGGTGCCCAAGTCCCTGCCGAACGTGGTGGTGGACCACAAGCGGGTGATGAACAGTGACTCCATCCTGACCATCGACCGCATCCCCAAGAGCATCATCGTCCTGGGCGCGGGCGCGGTGGGCTGCGAGTTCGCCTCCGTGTTCAACCACGTGGGCAGCAAGACGGCCATCGTGGAGTACATGCCCGCGCTGCTCCCCATCGAGGACGCGGACATCTCCAAGGAGCTGGACAAGATCTTCCGCCGCCGCGGCATCGACGTGCACACGGGCGCCAAGGTGGAGAAGGTCGAGCACACCGCGGACGGCGTGCGCGTCACCATGACGGTGGGCTCCGAGACCAAGACGCTGGAGGCCGAGATCCTCCTGTCGGCGGTGGGCCGCTCGCCCGTCACGGACGACGTGGGCCTGAACAAGACGGCCGTCCAGGTGGACCGCGGCTTCATCAAGGTCGACACGCTGTGCCGCACCAGCGAGCCCAACGTCTACGCCATTGGCGACGTCATCCCCACGCCGATGCTGGCGCACATGGCCAGCGCCGAGTGCGTGATGGTGGTGGAGCACATCGCCGGGAAGAACCCCGCGCCCATCAACTACGACCTGACCCCGTCCGCCACGTACTGCTACCCCGAGGTGGCGTCCGTGGGCCTCACGGAGAAGAAGGCCAAGGAGCGCGGCTATGACGTGAAGGTGGGCATCGCCCCCTTCGGCGCCGTGACCAAGTCGGCCATCTCCAACGAGTCGGTGGGCCTCATCAAGATCGTCTCCGACAAGAAGTACGACGAGGTGCTGGGCATCCACATCATCGGGCCGCACGCCACGGAGCTGCTCGCCGAGGCCTGCGTCGCGATGAAGCTGGAGATCACCACCGAGGAGCTGGCCCACACCATCCACGCGCACCCGACGCTCTCGGAGATCATGCACGAGGGCGCCGAGGCCACGCTGGGCCACCCGCTGCACTTCTAGCGGGCCCGGCGGCCCGGCCCCTCCCGGCCGGGCCCGCCGTAGAGCGCCCGCAGCGAGGCCGCCAGCGCGGCCAGCCGTTGGCGCAGCGGCTCCGGGGCGAGCACCTCCACGCCCGCCCCGATCTCGCACAGCTGGGAGACCGCGATGGCCTCCCGCTCGAAGTTCAGCGTCACCTCCCGCTTCCCACCGCGTGCCGCGGGGGCCCTGTCCAGGCGCTCACCGTCCGCCGGGGGACGCAGCCTCCGCAACGCGGCTTCCCCTTCCGCGGTGCAGGAGAGGGTGACGTCGTAGCGGGGGCGCTCGGTGGCGAACCTCGCGCACCAGTCCTTCCAGAACGCGGGCAGGTCGAAGCCCGGCGGGCGGGTGAAGCCCTGCGGGCGCAGCCGCACGTCGCCAATGCGCCCGCCCCGGAAGACGCGCGGGCCCTTGTCCGTCCCGGCGACGAGGTACCAGCGGTCCGCCTTGATGACGAGCCCGTAGGGGTCCACCGTCCGGCGGGAGCGGGTGCCCTCGAAGTCCTGGTATCCGAGGGACACGCGGCGGTCCTGCCAGGCGGCGTCGCGCAGCTTGCCCAGGTGGGGCAGGGGCTCGCGGCCGGTGAACCAGCCGGAGGCGTCCACGTGGAGCCGCTGGCGCGCGTGCTCCAGCGCGGGTTGCTGGAGGGCGGGGAGGGCCGCCGCCAGCTTCACCAGCCCCGTGCGCAGCGGCGTGGACAGGCCCAGGTCCTCCAGGGCTCCAGGGGCGCCCACCGTGGCCAGGGCCTGGAGCTCCGGGCGGGTGAGGCCGGTGAGCTGCGTGCGCCAGCCCTCCATCAGCGCCACGCCGCCCGCGGCCCCGCGCGTGGCGTAGAGGGGGACGCCCGCCGTGGAGAGCGCGTCCAGGTCCCGGTGCACGGTCCGGCTGGAGACCTGGAGCTCGCGCGCCAGCTGGCCCACCGTGCTGCGGGGGCGGGCCTGGAGGCGCATCAACAGGTGGACGAGGCGATCCGCGCGCATGGGCCCTCCGGCCTGGGAGAGAGGTGCAGCCTGGGGCGGGAATCATGACAGGGGTTGTCAGGATTGGGCAGGCAAGGTGGCGCGTGAAAGGGGAGCACGGACATGAAGCCACTCGAGGGACAGGTGGCCCTGGTCGCGGGAGCGACGCGGGGCGCGGGCCGGGGAATCGCGACGATGCTGGGGGCGGCGGGGGCCACGGTGTACTGCACCGGGCGCAGCGTGCGGGGGAACCTGGCGAGCGGGGCCTCCCGGCCGGAGACCATCGAAGAGACGGCGGAGCAGGTGACGGCGCTGGGCGGCAAGGGCCTCGCGGTGCGGGTGGACCACTCCGTGGAGGAGGAGGTGGAGGCGCTGTGTCGGCGCATCCGCTCCGAGGCCGGGAAGCTGGACGTGCTGGTCAACGACATCTGGGGCGGGGAGGCGCTGCACGAGCTGGGGCTGCCGTTCTGGAAGCAGTCGCCCGCGAAGGCGCGGCTCATGTTCGACCGCGCCGTGTCTACGCACCTCGTCACCAGCCGCTACGCGGTGCCGCTGATGCTGGAGCGCGACCGGGGGCTCATCGTGGAGGTGACGGATGGGGACTCGTTCGGGTACCGGGGCGGCGTCTCGTATGACGTGACGAAGATGGCCGTCATCCGGCTGGCCTTCGCGATGTCGCGGGACCTGCGCCGCACGAACATCACGGCGTTGGCGGTGACGCCGGGGTTCCTGCGCTCGGAGGAGATGCTGGATGGCTTCGGGGTGACGGAGGCCAACTGGCGCGACGCGGTGAAGGACGTCCCCGACTTCATCGCGTCGGAGACGCCGGCATACGTGGGCCGCGCGGTGGCGGCGCTCGCGGCGGATCCGAAGGTCCACCGCAGGGCGGGGCGCGTGGTCGCGTCGTGGACGCTGGCGCGCGAGTACGGCTTCACGGACCTGGATGGCTCGCAGCCGCACTGGGCGGAGCACTTCGAGCGGACGTATGGGAAGGCGTATCCCCTCGCGGATGACGCGGCCTATGCGTCGTGGCTCGGGGGGGCCATCGAGATCGCCTTTCCGGACTGGCCCCGCTACTGACGCGTACGGCGCATCCCCCGGAAGTCGTGCGAAGCGCTATGGTCTGGCGCGAGAGGTCGCGCACATGGCCAAGGGGCACCGCAGGAACGACGAGCCGGAGCGGATCGACGAGACCCGGGTGGCACCGCTCGACGACGACCTGGACGAGACGGAGGAGGTCCGGACCGAGCAGACCCAGGTGCCGGCCTCCGTGCAGCGCGACGCCACGGAGGCCGCTGCCCGTGCCGCGGGGAATCCCGGCCGGAGGACCTGGGGCAACCAGAAGCGCGCCGCGCCCCCCTCGGCTCCGCGCGTCCCCGAGTTCACGGGGCTCGAGACGCGGATGACGCCGCCTCCCGTTCCCGACGATGACGAGCCCGTCCTGGAGACCCGCGTGGACGGGCTCACGCCTCCGCCGCCGCCCCGGGCGCGTGAGGACGACGAGCGCGCGGGCCCATGGGCGGAGGATGACGACGCGGCCTACGCCGCACCGGAGACCGCCGTGCGTCCGTCGCGTGAGGACGGCCGGGGGCTTCCGGAGTCCGCGAGGCCAGGGCGCCCGGCGCGAGGAGAGGCGCGCGCGAGCGGGCAGGGCGCGCCGGAGGCCGTTCGTCCCGGGCGCGCGGTGACGCGCGAGGAGGGGCAGGACCTCCCGGAGCTCATCCGCCCGGGCCGCGTGGGTCCACGCGCGGAAGGAGAGGGCCTCCCGGAGCTCATCCGCCCGGGCCGCGCGGGTGCGCGCGCGGAAGGGGAGGGCCTCCCGGAGCTCATCCGCCCGGGTCGGAATGGTGCTCGTGAGGAAGGCCAGGGGCTTCCGGAGATCGTCCGTCCTGCCCGGGGCGGAGGCTCCGCGCGGAGCCACGGCAAGGACGGCGGCGCGAAGGAGGAGGACTTCGCGCTCCCGGAGCTCATCCACGCGGGCCGCGGCGCCGAGTTGGATGGCTCCACCTCCGAGCCTCCCCGCGCGAGCCGCGCCAGCGACGCCCCCGGCAAGGCCAGCCAGCCGGTGATCTTCGCGCCGCTCCCCTCCGCGCAGGCCGCCAGCCAGCAGGCGGAGGCGACGCCCGAGCTGCGCACCATGTTCGCCACCCACTCCGCGCTGCTCGCGGAGCGCCTCAAGGCCGAGCTCCAGCACAAGATCTACGGCCGCACCCCGCACCGCATCCTCCGCGTGGATGAGCCCGAGGGCCCCAGCACCGCGGGCGGAAGGCAGGCCCGCCAGGCCATCTCGCTCGTGGACCGCAAGGGCGTCGCGCCGGCGCTCGTCGCGGGCTGGGTGGACGTGGCCAAGGGACAGGCCTCGCTGCGCAACCACGAGGCCGTGGCGAAGCGCTACGAGTTCCAGCACGGCACGCCGCTGGAGCTGGTCCCGGAGGAATACGAGAAGTTCCTCGCCGACGTGGACGAGGTGCTGCGCACCGCCGCCATCCAGGTCCGCATCCTCGTGCCGGATGAGTCCGCGCCCACGCGCGCCACCGTCGGCCAGCAGACACCTCGCGCCACGGGCGTCGCCGCGCGCTGGGTGCTGCTGCTCGTCCTCGGGGCCTTCCTGCTGGGGCTCGGCGCGGGCGCCACCCTGCTGCGCGGCGGCTGAGGCCCGCCACTGTCCGGTGAACGAAGGGCCCCTGCGCACGGGGGCGATGGCCCGGCCGCCGCGCCCCTTCCACCTTGATGCCTCCTCTCTCTGCATGGAGGCACCCATGGCGTCATCTCCTCGCCGTCCCAGGTCCTACTGGCGCAAGCTGCTGGGCGGCTGCGTCGTGTCCATCGCCCGGGTCCTCGCGCCCACCTCCGTGCTCGCGGACGGCCCCCCGGTGCTGGATGGCCGGCTGCGTTACGGCCGGGTTCCGGTCCCGGTCCGGGGCTCTCAATCGCTCGGAATTCGAGGCGCGCCACGCCTCCCCGGATGACGCACGAGTGACAGCGGGGCGGGGTGCCCCATGGTACGGTGCTCGCGTCATTTTTCAGGGGGGACATGCACGAGTGCCCTCCCTGGAGCTCCGTGAGCCCCACCATGCGCAGACTCTCTCTGCTGGCCCTCTGCCTCGCCGTCGCCACCGCGTGTTCGCGCGGCGACAAGGACGCGAAGGGCGGCCCCTCGGAGGCCGGCACCGCGCCGGCTTCGTCCTCCAAGTCCCCTGGCCTCGCCGTCGAGCCGCTGCCCGAGCCTCCCGCGTTGAAGATCGACGCCGAGGACGCCGCGGCCCAGGGCCCGCTCTCCATCGCGGCCGCGCGGCCGCAGGGGCAGGTCTACGGCAACGCCCGGCCGACCATCACCTTCACCAAGCCCATGATCGCCCTGGGCTCGGTCGCCGCGGAGCGCGGGCTGGCGGCCCCCGCGAAGCTCGAACCGGCGCTGGAGGGCGAGTGGCGCTGGCTGGGCTCTGCGAGCGTGGAGTTCGTGCCGGGCTCGCCCCTGAAGCTGGGCACGCGGTACACGGTGACGGTGCCCGCGGGCCTCAAGGCCATGGACGGCACCGCGCTGGCGCAGCCGTACACCTTCCAGTTCGAGACGCCGCGCCCCTCGCTCCAGTCCGCGCAGCCGGAGGCGGAGTTCCGCTGGCTGCAGCCGGAGCAGGGCTTCACCCTGGTGTTCAACCAGGCGGTGAAGGACCTGGCGCAGCACGCGCGCCTGGAGCCCGCGACCGGCGCGCCCGTGCCGCTCACGCTGGTGAAGGCGACGCCGTTCGCGGAGCTGAAGGAGGTGCAGGTGGGCAGCGGCCCGGAGCGCAAGTCCCAGGACCGGCGCGTGAAGTACGAGCTCAAGCCCGCGCAGAAGCTGCCCGCGGGAACGCAGTTCACCCTGGTGGTGGACGGCGAGCTGACGGGCACGGACGGCCCGCTGCCCATGGGCGAGGCGGTCCGCTACGCCTACGCCACCCACGGCGCGCTCCAGGTGGAGTCCGCGAGCGCGTGCGTGTTCGCCTGGGGCGACGAGGCGTGCTCCTACGGCCCGCTCATCCTCTTCACGTCCAATGAGCTGGACGTGGCCTCGCTCAAGGGGAAGGTGACCCTGGAGCCGAAGGCGGAGATCGACTGGGAGCGCGTGCAGACGCAGATGCCCTGGTCGGGCTCGGAGCTGAAGAACCCCTACGTGTCGCTGCCCGGCCGCTACCGCCCCGGCACCACGTACAAGATCAAGGTCGCCGCGGGCTACAAGGACGTCTTCGGCCAGGCGGGCCCCGCCTTCCAGGGCCAGGTGAAGCTGTCGGACGTGGAGCCCTCCTTCGACTCCGGCTCGCGCGAGGCGCTGGTGGAGGCCTCCGGCGACGGCTCCATCCCGCTGACCACGACGAACGTCCCGGAGGTGCAGGCGGAGGTGTGGGCGCTGTCCCCCGCGGAGATGGCGCGGTTCATCGACACCAACACGTGGCCGGCCACGGAGCCCTACCGGACGACGGTGGACACGAAGGCGGAGCGCAACCTGCAGCGCACCTCGCCGCTCGACCTGCGCCCGGCGTTCAACGGGGCGAAGACGGGCCTGTTCCTCGCGAAGCTCGATGCGCCGTCGCTCAAGCAGCGCTACCCGCGCCGCGTCATCGGGCAGGTGACGGACCTGGCGGTGCACGCGAAGCTGGGCGCCGCCTCCGGCGTGGTGTGGGTGACGTCGCTGGCGACGGGCGCCCCGGTGCCGGACGCGCAGCTCACGCTCTGGGACAAGGCGGGCACGGAGCACTGGACGGGCACCACGGACGCCAACGGCCTGGCGAAGGTGCCGGGCCTGTCGGAGCTGCTCAAGCCCAAGGACGAGTCCGACTGGAGCACGCCGTGGGCCATGGTGTCCGCGGTGAAGGACTCGGACATCGGCGTGACGCTGTCCACGTGGGAGGGCGGCATGTCGCCCGGCGCGTTCTCGCTGCGGAGCGCGTGGGAGGGCCGCGTCCCGGACAGCCTGGGCTTCGTGTTCGCCGACCGCGGCATCTACCGCCCGGGTGACGACGTGATGCTCAAGGGCGTGGCGCGCTACCGCCGCCTGGGCATCCTCAAGTCGCCGCCCGCGAACGCGAAGGCGCAGGTGACGGTGACCAGCTCGCGCGGCGAGAAGGTCTTCCAGACGGAGGCCACCGTCACGAAGTACGGCACCTTCCGCGCGGACCTCAAGCTGGGCAAGGACGTGCCCCTGGGCTTCTACGACGTGGCCGCGAAGCTGAAGGTCGGCGGCGAGACGCTGAGCTACGGCGGCAGCTTCCGCGTGGAGGAGTACCGCGCGCCGCAGTTCCGCGTGGACGTGGCGGTGCCGAAGAAGGACGTCGCGGCCGGCGAGGCGCTCACCGCCCGCGTGGACGCGCGCTACCTGTTCGGCGGCGCCATGGGCGACGCGCAGGTGCGCTGGAGCGTGCAGCGCGAGAGCTCCTCCTTCGCGCCCCCGGGCAACGAGGCCTTCACCTTCGGCGTGAACACCTGGTGGTGGGACGACGACCAGCCGGAGCACAGCAGCGAGTCGTTCGGCGCGGGTGACGGCCGCACGGACGCGCAGGGCCAGCTGGCGCTGGCGCTGGGCACCGCGGACGCGCCCGGCGGCAAGACGTGGGAGTACACGGTGGAGGCGGAGGTGGAGGACGTCAACCGCCAGCGCGTGGCCAACCGCAACCTCCTCGTGGTGCACCCCGCGGACGTCTACGCGGGCCTGCGCGTGCTCTCCACCGGCTTCGCGGAGGCGGGCAAGGAGGTGGGCCTGGAGCTGGTCGCCGTATCGCCCGAGGGCAAGCGCCAGGAGGGCGTCGCGGTGGACGTGAACATCAAGCGCCGCGAGTGGAAGTCCATCCGCAAGAAGGGCGACGGCGGCCAGTGGTTCACCGTCACGGAGCCCGTGGAGACGGAGGCCGCGAAGTGCTCCGTGAAGAGCGCGGCGACGCCGCAGTCGTGCAGGTTCACCCCCGCCGAGCCCGGCCTGTACGTGATGGAGGCGGTGGCCACGGACGCGAAGGGCCGCAAGGCGACGACGCGCGACTCGCTCTACGTCACCGGCTCCGGCTGGGTGTCCTGGCAGCGCAACGACACGGACCGCATCGACCTGGTGGCGGACAAGCAGCTCTACGACGTGGGGGACACCGCGAAGATCCTGGTGAAGAGCCCGTACCCGCAGGCGGACGCCATCCTCACGGTGGAGCGCGAGGGCGTGCTCAGCGTGCGCCGCGTGAAGCTCAAGGGCAGCGCCACCGCGCTGGACGTCCCGCTGGGCGAGGGCGCCATCCCCAACGTCTACGTGGGCGTGGTGCTGGTGCGCGGCCGCGTGGAGGCGGCCAAGGGCATCGAGTCCGGCGACGACCCGGGCCGCCCCGCGGTGCGCGTGGGCTACACCCAGCTCAAGGTGGAGAAGAAGTCCAAGCGCCTGTCGGTGGCGCTGACGCCGGACGCGCAGGAGAAGCGCCCGCGCGACAAGGTGACGGTGAGCGTCGCGGTGAAGGACGCGGCGGGCCAGGGCGCGAAGTCCGAGGTCACCCTGTGGGCCGTGGACGAGGGCGTGCTGCGGCTGACGGGCTACAAGACGCCGGATCCGGTGGACGCGATGTTCCAGGAGCACGGCCTGTCGGTGCGCATCGGCGAGCCGCTCATCCACCTGGTGCTGCGCAAGCTGTACGGCGAGAAGGGCTCGCGGCCGGGCGGCTCCGGCGGCTCCGACACGACGGGCTCCGGCATCCGGACCCAGTTCAAGACGACGGCGGTGTTCCAGTCCGTGGAGACGGACGACCAGGGCCAGGCGAAGGTGGAGTTCACGCTGCCCGACAACCTGACCACCTTCCGCATCATGGCGGTGGCCGTGACGGACGCGGACCGCTTCGGGGTGGGCGAGAGCAAGGTGCAGGTGGCCAAGCCGCTGCTGGCGCTCCCGGCGCTCCCCCGGCTGGTGCGCGTGGGTGACAAGGCGGAAGCGGGCGTGGTCATCCACACCACCAACCCGGCCATCAAGGAGGCCAAGGTCACCGCGCAGCTCACCGGCGTGCGCGTGGAGGGGCCGGCGGAGAAGACGGTGCCGCTAGATGGCAAGGCCCGCGAGGTGCGCTTCACCTTCGTGGCCGAGCAGCCGGGCACCGCGGTGCTGCGCTTCGCCGTCGCGGGCGGCGGGGAGACGGACGCGGTGGAGCAGAAGATCCCCGTGCAACTGCCCATGGGCATGGAGGCGGTGGCGACCTACGGCGACACCACGAGCGAGCGCGTGGAGGGGCTCCAGCCGCCGGGCGGCGTGCGCCCGGGCATGGGCGGCCTCACGGTGACGATGTCCTCCACGGTGATGGGCGGGTTCGAGGAGTCCATGAACCAGCTGGTGGACTACCCCTACGGCTGCCTGGAGCAGATGTCGTCGCGGCTGGTGCCGTTCGTCGCGCTGCGCGAGCTGTCCGGCAAGTTCGGCGTGCCGTGGACCGGCGGCTCGGACGAGCAGAAGCAGGCCTTCGTTCGCGGCTTCCTCAGCGACGACGCGCTGAAGACGCAGGGCTCGCTGGATCCGGACACGGTGGTGGCGGCGACGGTGCGCAAGATCGAGGCGCTCCAGAACCACGACGGCGGCTTCCGCTTCTGGACCTCCAGCGAGTGCTCGTCGCCGTATGCGTCCGCGTACGCGACGCTGGCGCTCGCGCGCGCGAAGGAGGTGGGCTACCCGGTGGACGCGGCCGTGCTCGACAAGGCGAAGAAGTTCCTGGCGGACAAGGTCGCGGCGGGCGTGTGCTCGCAGTGCGCCTATGGCTGCACCGCGCAGGGGCTGGAGACGCGGGCCTTCGCGCTCTACACGCTGGCGCGCATGGGGGCGCCGCGGCCGTCGTACTACAACGAGCTGTTCGAGCAGCGGCAGAAGCTGCCGCTCTTCGCGCGGGCGATGCTGACGGACGCCATCTTCGTGGGGAAGGGCAACCGCGCGCAGGGCCAGAAGCTGCTCCAGGAGCTGCTCAACACGGCCCAGGAGACCGCGGCGGGCGTGCACTTCCAGGAGACGGACGCGAAGACGTACGCGCCGCTCTGGTCCTCCGACACGCGCACCACGGCGCTGGTGCTCCAGACGCTGGTGGACGTGCAGCCGGACCACCCCTACGTGTCGAAGATGGGCCGCTACCTGGCGTCCGCGCGCGAGGGTGACGGGCGCTTCCGCAACACGCAGGAGGCGGCCTTCACGCTGATGGCGCTGTCGGAGGTCGTGCGCCGCAAGGAGACGGCCGCGCCGTCCTTCGAGGCGGTGGTGAAGCTGGGCGGCCAGGTGATTGCCTCCGCCGACTTCCGCGGCCGCGACATGGCGGTGAAGACGGTGCAGGTGCCGGTGGAGAAGCTGGGGCCGGCGGACAAGGCGCAGCCCTTCACCTTCGGGGTGAACGGCACGGGCAACCTCTACTACGGGGCGCTCCTGCGCTACGCGCCGGCGCAGCTGCCGGTGGACCCCCTGGACCGGGGCATCATCGTCCAGCGCTGGTTCGAGCCGTACTCGGGCGGCGGTCAGGCGAAGGCGGCGCGCGCGGGCGAGCTGGTGCGCGTGCGCGTGCGCGTGGCCACGCCCATGCGGCGCAACTTCGTGGCGGTGGACGTGCCGCTGCCCGCGGGCCTGGAGCCGGTGGACACGTCGCTGGCCAGCACGGCGAGCCTGCCGGGCCCCGCGGGCTCCGGCGAGGAGGAGGGCCCCGGCGAGGGCTACGAGTACGAGAGCGAGGAGGACCTGTCGGAGACGGACGAGGGCAGCAACGTCTGGGCGACGCGCTTCTGGTCGCCGTTCAACCACACGGAGATGCGCGATGACCGCGTGGTGCTCTTCGCCGACGAGCTTCCCCCGGGCGTGCACGTGGCGAGCTTCGTCGCCCGGGCCACGACGCCGGGCGACTTCCTGCTCAAGCCCGCGCACGCGGAGGAGATGTACGCGCCGGAGGTGTTCGGTCGCTCCGAGGGCGGACGCTTCCCGGTGCTGTTGCCGGAAGAGGTCGCCTCGAAGTGAGGAGGCGCCTCACGCTTCGCGGGGTGGCGCGCGCCGTGGTCGTGCTCGCGGCGCTCCTGGCGGTGGGCTGCGGGGTGTTCATCGCGTGGCCCCTGCCGGGGACGTTGCTGTCCCGTGAAGCGCTGTCCTCGTTGGTGCTCACCGACCGCACGGGGCACACCCTGCGCGAGGTGCTCTCCCGCGAGGATGGGCGGAGCGTGGGGCTTCCGGGGGGCCGCGTTCCCCCGCGGGTGCGGCAGGCCTTCATCGCCGCGGAGGATCAACGCTTCGCGAGGCACCCGGGCGTGGACGTGGTGGCGGTGGCCCGGGCGGCGCGCGACAACGTGGCGGCCGGGCGCATCGTGTCCGGCGCGTCCACGATTCCGCAGCAGCTTGCGCGCAGGCTGGTGCCCCGGGAGCGCTCGTGGTGGGGCAAGGCCGGCGAGGCGCTGTGGGCGCTGCGGCTGACGGCGCACCTGTCGAAGGAGCGGGTGCTGCTGGAGTACCTGGACCGCGTGCCGCTGGGGAACTCGACGTTCGGCGTGGAGGCGGCGGCGCAGCGGTACTTTGGGCGGCCCGCGGAGCGCCTGTCGGTGGGGCAGGCGGCGCTGCTCGCGGGGATGGCGCGGTCGCCCGCGCGGAGGGATCCGTACCGGCGGCCGGAGATGGCCCTGGCCGGGATGCGCGACGTGCTCTCGCGCATGGTGGAGGAGGGCTTCCTGACGAAGGAGGAGGCGCGGCTGGCGGAGGAGACGCCGCTGGACCTGGTGCCTCCGGAGCGCGTGTTCGAGGTGCCGCACCTGACGACGGCGCTGCTCCAGCGGCTGCCGGAGCTGGGGCTGGACCGCGCGGCGCGCATCGAGACGACCATCGACCCCGCGCTCCAGGCGGCGGTGGAGAAGGCCATCACGGAGGAGCTGCGGGGGCTGGCGCACCGGCGCGTGGGCGAGGCGGCGGCCATCGTCGTGGACAACGCGACGGGCGAGGTGCTCGCTTACGTGGGGTCCTCGGACTTCCTGGACGAGGAGAAGGGCGGGCAGAACGATGGCGTCCGGTCGCTGCGGCAGCCGGGGTCGGCGCTCAAGCCGTTCGCGTATGGCCTGGCGCTGAGCAAGGGCTTCACGCCGTCGAGCGTGCTCGCGGACGTGGAGGTGCACCTGGCGACGCCGGGCGGCGCGTACGTGCCGAAGAACTACGACCGGCGCGTGCACGGGCCGGTGCGGCTGCGGGCGGCGCTGGCGTCCAGCTACAACATCCCGGCCGTGCGGGTGGCGGACGCGCTGGGGCCGGATCAGGTGCTGCGCGTGCTGCGCGAGGCGGGCTTCCAGAGCCTCACGGAGAGCGCGTCGCACTACGGCGTGGGCATCGTGCTGGGCAACGGCGACGTGACGCTGCGCGAGCTGGCGCGGGCATACCGGGGGCTGGCGCGGGGTGGGGTGGTGGGGCCGCTGCGGGAGGTGCGCACGGCGTTCGGGCCGGATGGCTCGCCGCTGCGGATCCCGCTGGAGCTGGAGGAGCACCGCTTCCTGGCGGCGCGCCCGGTGGAGCTGCTCACGGACGTGCTGGCGGACGAGGCCGCGCGGGCGCCGGCCTTCGGCCTGGACAATGCGCTGCGGCTGCCGTTCCGCGTGGCGGCGAAGACGGGGACGAGCCGGGCGCACGTGGACAACTGGGCGGCGGGCTTCACGCGCGAGCGCACGGTGGCCGTGTGGGTGGGCAACTTCGACGGCACGCCGATGCGCGGGGTGTCCGGCATCACGGGCGCGGGCCCGGTGTTCGCGCGGGTGATGGCGCTGGCGATGAAGGGCCTTCGTCCCGCGCCGCTGGTGGACCGGAGCCACTTCGAGGCCGCGGAGATCTGCCCGCTGTCCGGTGATCGCGCGGGCCCGAACTGCCCCGGCGCGATGAAGGAGGTCTATCTGCCGGGCACGGCGCCGCGTCACACGTGCAGCATGCACCGGAGCGACGGCGCGCTGGACGTGGGGCCGGCGTACCTCGCGTGGGCCCAGGCGGAAGGCCTGGCCTCCGCGTCCGTGAGCGCCGGGGGAGGGCCGGGAGCGCAGCCCGGCTTCATCCTGCCGGCGAACGGGGACGAGTTCCTGGTGGAGCCGGAGCTGCCCGAAGGCGCGCAGGCGGTGCCCGTGCGGGTGATGGCGCCCCAGGGCGCGACGCTGCTGGAGCTGCGCACGGACGACGGCCGTCGCATCGAGCTGCGCCCACCCTTCGTGACACGCCTGCCGGCGGTGGAGGGCGAGCGCCGGCTGGAGCTGTGGGCGCCCGGTGGCTCCGAACCGCTGGCGGTGACGCGGTACCGCGTCCGATGAACGCGGCGGGCGTGGCCGTGCTCATCGCCGCGCTGGTGGCGGGCACGGTGCCCGGCGTCGCGAGCATGGGGGCGTGGGATGACGCCGCGCCTTCGCGGTGCGAGGGGGCACCCGCGATTGACACCGCGCGGGTGCGATTCCCAGGGAGCGTGGTCCTTGCGTTCGCGGAGCGACAGGCGGTCGCCCCATCGAGGTCGGCGCCCCATCGGCTACCGCGCGCTTCGTTCCTGACCCGCGTAAGGAGCGGCAGGAGCGCGGCAGGCGTGGTGAGGTTCGCGCCTGCCCACGCGGCGAAGCGGAAGGCTGCGTCAACCGCGCGAGACGAAGCGAAGCCGGTGGCCGGTCGCTCGCGCCACGCGCGTTCGTCGCCCGCGGTCCGCGCACCGGCCGATGCGAGCAGCTCCTTCGAGCCTGACGCCCATGCGCGGGAGCCCTCGCCCGATACGCGGGTCGACGTGCGGATCCTCTCCAAGCACCGGCCCGTGCGCCTGCGGCTCGACGGTCCTCGCTCGTTGGAGGCCGTGGCTTCGGGAAACACCCTCGTCGTGGATGGCCACCCTCAGCCTCACGCCCTGCGGCTCGCCGCGGGGAACTGGCGCGTCCGGGGCCGGGGCCTGGATCGGCGCTACGAGGCCTCGCTGTCGCTGGCGGCCCGGGACGGTGAGTTGATCGTCGTCGCCACCTTCGCGCTGGAGACCTACGTCGCCGCCGTCACCGCGAGCGAGACCGAGGTCGACACGCCCTTCGAAGCGCTCCGTGCCCAGGCCATCACCGCCCGCAGCTACGTGCTCGCCTCCGGCAAGCGGCACGACGAGGCCCGGGCCTGCGACCTCACCCACTGCCAGGTCCTTCGCGGTGAGGGCTTCGCCCGCCACCTGCGCCGCGCCCGCGATGCCGCGCGCTCCACGGAGGGCATGGTGCTGCGACTGCCCGGGGGGGCCATTGCCCTCGCTCCCTTCCACGCCAGCTGCGGCGGACACACGGCCGAGCCCGTGGCCGTGTTCGGCGCGCCGGACCTCACCGGCGCCGCCGCCGTGCCGGACAAATGCCCCCCGTCGCCATGGCGCGCCGTCGTGCCGCGCTCGCTGGTGTCGGCCGCCGCGTCGGAGGCGCTCGGGGGGCCGTCACAGGTGGAGGATCTGCTGCTGGACCGGGACTCCAGCGGCGCGGTGGTGCGCGTCGTGGATCGCGCATCGGGACGCGACGCCCGCGGGGATGCGTTCTTCCGCGCGCTCGGGGCCCGCGCCGGGTGGGATCGGATCCGCAGCGCGCGGTTCTCGCTGACGCTGGGGGGGGACCAGGCCCTCCTCGAAGGGCAGGGCCTCGGCCATGGCGTCGGGCTCTGCCAGGCCGGCGCGGCCCTGCTCGCACGTCAGGGATGGACCGCGGAGCAGTTGCTCGCGCACTACTTCCCACGCGCCCTCCTGGACAAGCCGCAGAGCAAGTGAACGCGGGGGCTGGACGGCTCCCTCGTTCGCAGTCGTCCGCGAAGGTGACGGGCCTCCGGGGGCTCTCCCACGCCCCTCTGTAAAGGGCTTACCAGCACTCGGGGGGCTCCGTATCGATTGCTCAGAGCCCTCAGCCCCGCGCGGTCCGGTGGGGAGCTGGCTTCGCGCACCGGCCATCCCGGTGCGGAACCCAACCGGGAGGCATCACATGGCGTTCAATCTGATCGAAGCAGTCGGATCACAGTTCATGCAGAAGGGGTTGCTCCAGAAGGTCAGCGGCTCGCTGGGCGAGGATCCGCAGGCGACCACCAAGGCGCTTCCCGGCGCCATCGCCGCCGTGGCCGCGGGCGTCGTGGACCAGGGGGGAAACGAGGCCGGCGCCCACCGCCTGCTGACAAAGCTCAACGAGGGAGGCTTCACCGGCCCTGACGCCCCCCCGCGCGCGGGCGGCGTCGCCGAGGGGCTGCTCGACGAGGAGGAGCGGGGCAAGGGGATGCTGAGCGGCCTCTTCGGCAACAAGCTGGGCGGCATCACCGAGGCGCTCACGCGCTTCGGCGGGATGCGCAACTCCGGCTCGTCGATGCGGCTGCTGTCCCTCGCCGCCCCCATGCTGATGGGCGTGCTGGGCAAGCAGGTGCGCGACCAGCGCATGGGCGCGTCCGGGCTGATGCAGATGCTCAACGGCCAGCGCAACAACATCGCCGCCGCGCTGCCGGCCGGCCTGGGCGGCATCCTGGGCTTCGGCGGTGCGCGCCACGCGGTCGCGGAGGTCATCGAGCCCCACCGCGAGACCGTGTCGCAGGTCCGTGAGACAGCGCCCGTGCGGGAGACGCACACCGTGCGCGAGACGACGCCTCGTGCGACCTACAACCGCCCGCCGGAGCGCAAGAAGAGCATCGCCGGCTGGGCGATCCCGCTGGCCCTGCTGGCCTTGATCGCGCTCGCGTGGGGCGCCCTGCGCGGACGCAGGCACGAGCCCGCGCGGGCCACGCCGGTGAGCCGCACCACGCCGCCGCCCGCGCAGAACCGCGTCGCGCAGGCGCCCCAGCCCACGCCGCCCCCGCCCGCGCCGGCGACGCAGCCCGCGACCCCGCCGCGGGCCGAGCAGCCGACCCCGCCCGCGACGGGAGGGGCCGGTACGCAGCCCCAGGAGGGCACCGGCGGCTCCGGTGACGCGGAGAAGCAGACCGCGGGCGCGGCGGACACCGGGAAGCAGGAGGACGAGGGCACTGGCGGCTCCGGCCAGGAGAAGATGCGCGTGACGGACGCCGACAGCCTGCGCGAGGCCTTCAATGGCCCGAGCGCGGAGCAGGGCTTCGTGCTGGAGGGCGTGGAGTTCAAGACGGGCTCCTCGCAGCTCACCGCGAAGAGCCAGCGCATGGTGGGCGAGCTGGGTGACGTGATGGAGGAGAAGTCCGACGCGCGCGTGCGCATCAATGGCTTCACGGACTCCACCGGCAACGCGGACGCCAACCGCCAGCTGTCGGAGAGCCGCGCGGAGAGCGTGCGCCGGGCGCTCGTGCGCCGCGGTATTCCTCAGGACCGCATCGAGGTCAGCGGCGAGGGGGACGCGAATCCCATCGCCTCCAACGACACGCCCGAGGGCCGCGTGCAGAACCGCCGCATCGAGGTGCAGGTGCTCGGTCAGTAATCCCCCGTGCACGCGGTCCCGGCGGCGCCCGGTCCTCGCTTGGGAGGGTCGGGCGCCGCTGTCTTGTCGCGACGGTTCACCCAGCGCGCACCTCCGGGGGCCGGGCCGCGAACCGGAGCGCGAAGCCATGTGGGCTGTCGCCCGGAAGGTGGGCGAGGAGGCGCCCCCGCCGCTCGGGGGCCGGGTTCTTCATCGTGGGCGACGGCGGAATGGGCCTGCCCGCCCCACATGGCCGCGCCCTGTCCACCGCGTTACACCTGCTGGAAGTTGTCCTCGGGGTTGGCTTGCGCTAACGCGAGGCGTTAGGGCTTCACGCTTGACCCTGCTTTCACCCACCTTCTAGAAGGCCCGCGACCCATGGCGACTCCTGATCGGTTTCCTCTCCCACAGGTCCCAGAAAGCACCCGGAAGCCCGAGTGGTTGAAGGTGCGCCTGCCTCATGGCGAAGGCTATGAGCGGGTGAAGGCCATCGTGAAGCGGGTGGGGCTGGCCACGGTGTGCGAGGAGGCCCGCTGCCCGAACATCGCCGAGTGCTGGGGCGGAGGCACCGCCACGGTGATGCTGATGGGCGAGGTGTGCACGCGCGCCTGCCGCTTCTGCCACGTGAAGGTGGGGGCGCCCCCGCCGCTGGACCCGATGGAGCCCATCCATCTGGCGCAGGCGGTGCGGGAGATGAACCTCGAGTACATCGTCGTCACGTCGGTGAACCGCGACGACCGCCCGGACGGGGGCGCCAGCCACTTCGCGTCCGCCATCCGGGAGCTGCGCAAGGAGAGCCCGCGCACGCTCGTGGAGGTGCTCATCCCCGACTTCAAGGGGAGGGAAGAGGACCTGGCCACGGTGGCGCAGGCGAAGCCCCACGTGGTGGCGCACAACGTGGAGACGGTGGAGCGGCTGACGCCCACGGTGCGCGACCGCCGCGCCACCTACCGCCAGTCCCTGCGCGTGCTGGAGTACCTCAAGAACCGCCCGGAGCGGGTCTACACCAAGACGTCCGTCATGGTGGGCCTGGGCGAGACGGACGAGGAGCTGGAGCGCACGTTCAAGGACCTGCGCGACGTGGGCGTGGACGTGCTCACGCTGGGCCAGTACCTCCAGCCGTCGCAGTACCACCTGCGCGTGGAGCGCTTCGTGACGCCCGCGCAGTTCGAGGCGTACAAGACGCTGGCGGAGTCCTTCGGATTCCTCTACGTGGCCTCCGGGCCGCTGGTGCGCTCCAGCTACCGCGCCGCCGAGTTCTTCATGAAGGGCCTGATGGAGCGCGAGCGCGTCGAGCGACTCGGCTGACCGGACGCACCCCTTCCCCAACCCGAGAGAGACACTCCCCCTCATGGCGACTTTCGAATTCAAGCTCCCGGACCTCGGTGAAGGCGTGACGGAAGGCGAGCTCGTGAAGTGGCACGTCAAGGCGGGCGACCTGGTGAAGGAAGACCAGGTGCTCGCCGAGGTGATGACGGACAAGGCCACCGTCACGGTGCCCAGCCCCCACGCCGGCCGCGTCGTGCAGACGCACGGCCGTGAGGGCGACATGGCGAAGGTCCACCAGCTGCTGGTGACGCTGGAGCTGGAGGGGAGCGCGCCCCCGGCGGAGGCGCCGGCCCACGGCGCCCCGGCGCCGCACGGCGCTCCCTCGGCTCCGGCCTCGAGCCCCGCGCAGGCGGCGCCCGCGGCCCCGGCGCAGGCCACGAAGGTGCTGGCCACGCCCGTCACGCGCCGCATGGCGCGCGAGCACGGCCTGGACCTGGCGGAGATCTCCGGCACGGGGCCGCAGGGCCGGGTGACGAAGGCGGACGTGGTGGCGGCGCTGGAGGGTGGCACCGGCGCGCCGAAGAAGAACGAGGTCGCGGCCCTCGCGCCGCAGGCCGCGCGCCCGGCGGCGCCGGTGGCCTCCGGCAAGGGCGACGAGCGCATCGCGCTGCGCGGGCTGCGCAAGAAGATCGCCGAGAAGATGGTGCGCTCGAAGTTCACGATGCCGCACTTCGCGTTCGTGGAGGAGGTGGACGCCACGGACCTGGTCGCGCTGCGCGCGCGGCTCAACAGCCAGCTGGCGGCGGCCGGGGACGGCACGAAGCTCACGTACCTGCCGTTCATCGTGAAGGCGACCATCGCCGCGATGAAGAAGTTCCCGCACCTCAACGCGAACTTCGACGAGGCGGCGCAGGAGCTGGTGGTGCGCGGCGAGTACAACATCGGCATCGCGGTGGCCACGCCGGACGGCCTCACGGTGGCGGTGGTGCGCAACGCGGATCAGCTCACGCTGGGCGAGCTGGCGAAGGAGATCTCCCGCCTGAGCGCGGCGGCGCGCGACCGCAAGCTGAAGATGGAGGAGCTGACGGGCGGCACCTTCACGATTACCTCGCTGGGGCAGAGCGGCGGCCTGTTCGCCACGCCCATCCTGAACCACCCCGAGGTGGGCATCCTGGGCGTTCACAAGCTGAAGAAGCGCCCGGCGGTGAAGGACGACCAAGTCGTGGTTCGGGACATGATGAACCTGTCGCTGTCCTGCGACCACCGCGTCATCGACGGCGATGTCGCGGCGAGCTTCGTGTACGAGATCATCAAGTACCTGGAAGCGCCGGACCTGTTGTTCCTCGCGATGGCGTGAGGGCACGCGTCGTGGGGACTCCCGACCGCTCCAGCTCCGGGGGGCGGCCGGGAGGCGGGGGACCTCCGGAAGAGCAGCGCTGAAGGCGGGCATCCGCGATGGCCGACAATCCCCGTGAGTTGATCCGCGCCGCGCAGACCGCCGAGCTCCAGGGGGACCGCGCGCGAGCGGCGGAGTGCCTGGAGCGGGCCGCCGCGCTGTACCAGAAGTCCGGACACGCCTCGCGCGCCTCGCAGCTCTTGAGGCAGGCGCGCCAGCTGAAGGCCCGCGCGCCGGACGTCAGCCCCGCCTTCACCGCGGCCATGGCGGGGAACAAGGACGCGATGACCTTCCGCTCGGTGAGCTGGAGCGATGAGGTGTCCGCCGCGTTCAACGACAAGGCGGACGCGGCGGCGCACGCGCTGGCGGCCCACGAGGACCCCACCGTGACCGGCGGCACACCGCTCGCCACCGAGCCCGGCCTGCCCAGGCTCGCCGGGAGGATCGCCGCCGTCGGCGCGCCGTCGCCGGCTGAAGCGGTCACCCCGCATGACGGGCCCGCTTCCACGAGCCTGGCTCCCGAGCCCGAAGGAACCCCGCGTGGCGGGTCCACCGCCGCGCCGTGCGCCCCGAGCGGGGTCACCCCTCCTGGCGGGCTCGCCTCCGAGGCCAACGCCACGAGCCCGGCTCCCCGGCCCGGGGATGCCGCCGGGACCGAGGGGGACGGCCCGCACGTGGAGCGGGAGGCTCCCGCTCCTGGTGGCCAACGGCATGCTGCTCCGAGCGGCGATGCCTCGTCGACTTCATCGAAGGGCGCCGCGTCGACCGAGCAGCGGTCCCAGTCCGGGCGGACGCAGGCCGTCAGCCCGGGTGGGAACCGCGGCGCTGGTGAAGACGACGTCGTGGTCCCTGGCGGCATGCTCATGCCCCCCGAAGAAGACGCGCTCGACCCGGCGACCGGGCTGCTGCGCGCCTCCGGGGCCGAGGACGCGGCCATCCCCAGCGGCCTCCTGCGCCCGCCGGACGAGGACTCCGTCGTCCCTGGTGGCTTCCTGCGCCCGCCGGACGAGGACGCCGCGTCCGCGCCCGCCGAGCCGACGCGGGGCCGTCGGCGCGAGAAGCGCCTCATCGAGCGGGGGCCCACCCGTGCGGATCCGGCGCTGGACGCGTGGTGCTCGTTCTGCTGCCGCCCCCGGGGCGAGGTGGGCGACCTGGTGGCGGGCCCGGCGGGCGCGTTCATCTGCAAGGGCTGCCTGGGCGAATCCCAGGCCCTGCTGGGCGGCGTCGCCGCGGCGCCCGCGGTGCGCGAGCCCGTGGCGGAGGAGCCGCGCGCCGGGGCCGTGGAGATGGTGGGCCACGACGAGGTGAAGACCCTGCTGGAGCGCACGCTCCACGCGGGCGCGCGCTGCCTGCTGCTCGTCGGGCCGGAGGGCTGCGGCAAGAGCCTCTTCTTCCAGTCGCTCCAGCGGCGCGGCCAGGGCGTGCTCGCGACCGTGGACGCGCTGGACTCCACGCAGGGCACCGAGCCGCTCCTCGTGGAGGACGTGGACCGCCTGGAGCCCCGGGCCCAGGCCACGCTGACCGCGTTCCTCTCCAGCCACCCGGCGCGCGCGGTGGTGATGAGCGCCCGGGGCGCCGCGTCGTCCCTGGGCCTGTGGGTGCGAGGGGACGGCGGAAGCCTGCCCGTCCCCACCACCGCCGGGATGATCGAAGCGGTGCAGGGCCTCGTGCCGGTGTCCCTGCTGGAGCGCGTGCAGGTGCTGCTCCCGGTGCGCCGCCCCACGGTGCCGGAGCTGGTCGAAGTGGCCCGCCGCTCCCTGGCCCTGCGCCAGCCCGCGGTCACGCTGTCGGAAGAGGTCCTGGGCGCGTTCGCGGCCGAGGCGGTCCGCTCTCCACGCGCGGGGCATGAGCTCCAGGCGCTGCTGGCTCGCGTCTACGCGGGCAGCTGGAGCCTGGAGGCGGCCCAGACGCCCGCCGTGCCATCCCACAACCCACGAGGGGGGCGAAAGGGATCACCATGAACACGCTCACCGTCTTCCGCCTGGGCCGGGTGGAGTACGAGGACGGGCTGAAGCTGATGCACCTGTTCGGCGAGGCCCGCCTTCAGGAGCGCATCGGGGACGCGCTGCTGCTGCTGGAGCACCCGCCCGTCCTCACGCTGGGCCGCGCCGCGAAGCGCGAGAACATCACCGCCACCGACGCGCGCCTCGCGCAGGAGGGCGTGGAGGTGTTCGACACCAACCGCGGCGGCGACGTCACCTACCACGGCCCCGGACAGGTGGTGGGCTACCCCATCCTCCTGTTGCCGCCCGAGCGCCGCGACGTGCGCCGCTACGTGCGCGACGTGGAGCGCGGCCTCATCCAGACGCTCGCGGCCTTCGGGCTCACGGCGGGCGCCATCCCCAAGTGGCCGGGGGTGTGGCTGGGGCAGGAGGGCTCGCCGGACGCGCGGAAGATCGGCGCCATTGGCGTGCACCTGTCGCGCTGGCTCACCACGCACGGCTTCGCGCTCAACGTGAACACGAACCTGGAGCACTTCCAGCTCATCGTCCCGTGCGGCATCCGCGAGGCGGGCGTCACCTCCATGCAGCGCGAGCTGGGCCACCCGGTGTCCGTCCCGGACGTGGAGGAGGTGCTCGCGCGCGAGCTCACCCAGGTCTTCGACGCGCGGCGCGTGGACGGCGCGGTGGACCTGCGCACGGTGAGCGTCGCCGTGGTGCACGGCCGGGGGCCGGAGGCGCGCGTGCTGCTCCTGCGCCGGACGCCGGAGCGCGGCGGCTTCTGGCAGACGGTGACGGGGCGCCTGGAGCCGGGCGAGTCCCCCGCGGACGCCGCCCGCCGCGAGGTGGCGGAGGAGACGGGGCTCGCGCTCCCCGTCGTGGACCTGGCCTACCGCCACGCGTTCGCGCTGGGAGAAGCGCTGCCGCCGAGGCTGGTGGAGGAGCACGGCTTCGCGGTGCGCGCCGCGCCGGACACGCAGGTGCGCCTGGGCCCGGAGCACGACGCCTTCGAGTGGGTGGACGTGCCCACGGCGCTCGCGCGGCTGCCCTTCCGGGGGCTGCGAGAGACGGTGACCCGGGCGCTGCGCGCGCCCGGGCCGTGACCGCCGCTACAGCTCGAGGACCATCGCCTCCTTGGCGGCGATGGTGGCCTTGCGGTGCTTTCGCACCTCGCGCAGCAGCTGATCCATGCCCGCGTCGTCGCGGCCCGGGTCGTGGTGGAAGAGCACCAGCTGCTTCACCTCGCTGGCGTCCGCCGCGCGCACCGCCGCCTCCCAGGTGGAGTGGCCCCAGCCCGTGCGGGCCGGACCGTTGCGGCCGCGGTACTCGTCCTCCGTGTACATGGAGTCGTAGATGAGCGCGTCCGCGCCCCGCGCGAAGTCGAACAGCTTCGCGTCCAGCGCGGTGCCGTGCTCCACGTCCGTGGCGTACACCAGCGAGCGCCCGCCGAAGTCCACGCGGTAGCCCACGTTGCCGCCCGGGTGGTTCAGCTCCAGCGTGCGCACGACGACCTTGCCCACCGGGATGTCCTCGCCCACCACCACGTCCCGGTACGCCAGGCGCGTGCGGAACACCTCCTCCGCCGTCACCGGGAAGTACGGGTGCACCATCTGCCCGGCCAGGATCTCCTTGAGCGACTTGCCGTCGCGGGGGGAGCCGTACAGCGTCACGTCGTTCGCCGGGGAGAACATCGGCGAGAAGAACGGCAGGCCCTGCAGGTGATCGTAGTGGTAGTGCGAGATGAAGATGGACGCCTTGACGGGCTTTCGCGTCGCCGCCAGCGCGTCCCCCAGGCCCCGCGCTCCGGAGCCCAGGTCGAAGATGAGCAGCTCATTGCCGCAGCGGACCTCCACGCACGGCGTGTTGCCGCCGTAGCGCTTCGTCGCGGGGCCGGGCGAGGGGATGGAACCGCGCACCCCCCAGAAGCGCACCTCGAAGCGCGCGGTGCTCCGCCGGGCCGGGCGCTCAGCCGGCTTTGGCTTCCGTGTCGTCGTCCTCCGCGAAGAGCTCAATCAGGTGCCCCGTACGCTCGCGCTTCGTCCTCAAATAGTCGACGTTATGCGGATTGTGCTCGGTCCGGGAAGGGATTCGGCGACGGACCGCCACGCCCTCCTCCACCAGCCCGGCGATCTTCAGCGGGTTGTTGGTGATCAGGTCCACCGACCGCACATCCAGCGACCGGAGCATCTCCGCGGCGATGTCGTACGAGCGCAAGTCGTCCGCGAAGCCCAGCTGGCGGTTGGCCTCGTAGGTGTCCAGCCCCTTCGCCTGGAGGGCGTAGGCCTTGATCTTGTTGCCCAGGCCGATGCCCCGGCCCTCCTGGCGCAGGTAGAGCACCACGCCCAGCCCGTTCTGGGCCACGAAGTCCAGCGCCCGGTCCAGCTGCTCGCGGCAGTCGCACTTGAGGCTGCCGAACACCTCGCTCGTCAGGCACTCGGAGTGGATGCGCACCGGCACCCCCTCCAGGCCCTTGGGCTCGCCCACCACCAGCGCCACGTGCTCGCGCCCGTTGCGCTTGTCGCGGAAGACGATGGTCTTCAGCACCCCGCGGGCCGTGGGCACGTCCGCCTCCGAGTACCGCTCCAGGTGCTGGGTTGGCTTCCGGGTCGGCAGGATCTGGGGTGTGCGAGTGTCGGACATGGTAGGTCGTCTCCCAGAAGGGGGCCGTTACTTCTCGCCCCATCGGATGCAAGTCAAGGTGACACCCCGATGGGGGTGGTGAAACCCGCCTGTTTGGATGAGGCGGAGGGGGCAGCGTTGCTCAAGCGACCCACGAGAGGGGAACCAGCTCCACATGGGAGCCATCAGTCACGCTGCTGAGCTCCCGGGGGAAGTGGAGCAGATGGGTGGCTGCCGCAGCTGAACGCAGGGCCCCCGACGTCTGAGTCCCCAGGGGCTTCGCCCACAGCTCGCCCGCCCGCCAGGTGGCCGTGACCCGCACGAAGTGGGCGAGCCCCGGGGCCTTGGAGAGGCTCCCCTCCAGGCGGCCGGTGACCCGGGGCGGCTCCACGTCCGCGTGGCCCAGGAGCCGGCGCAGGGCGGGGCGCACGAAGAGCTCGAAGGTCACCAGGGACGAGGTGGGGTTGCCGGGCAGCCCCACGAACAGGGCGCCGCCGCGCTGGCCCACCACCAGCGGCTTGCCGGGCTTGATGGCCACGCGCCAGAAGTGCCGCTTCACGCCCAGGGCCTCCAGGGCGTCCTTCACGAAGTCGTGGTCGCCCACGGAGACGCCGGCGCTGGTCAGCACCACGTCGAAGCCCTCCGCGCGGGACAGGGCCTCCTGGACGGCCTCCCGCGTGTCCCGGGCGATGCCCAGCAGCGTGGGCACGCCGCCCGCGCGCCGCACGGCCAGGGCCAGGGCGGGGGCGTTGACGTCCACGATGCCGTCGCCAGGGGGCTCGTCCACCCGGCACAGCTCGTCGCCGGTGGAGAGCACCGCCACGCGCGGCCGGCGGGGCACCGGCACCGCGCCCTGGCCCTGCGCCCAGAGCAGCGCCAGCTCCGGGATGCCCAGCGGCGTGCCGCGCCGCAGCAGCACGTCCCCCTCCTTCGCGTCCTCGCCCCGGGGACGGACGAAGCTCCCCGGCCCCGCGGCCTCCAGGATGTCCACGGCGTCCGGCGCGTCCGGCGCGGACCGGGTGCGCTCGCGCATCACCACCGCGTCCGCGCCCGGGGGCAGGGGCGCCCCGGTCATGATCCGCGCGCAGGTGCCGGGGGTGAGCTCCCGGGTGGGGTGTCCGCCGGCGAACACCGTCTCGCCCACCGTGAGGCGCACCGGCAGGGGGCCCGCGACGTCCTGGGAGCGCACCGCGTAGCCGTCCATGGCGGAGTTGTCCCAGGGGGGCAGGGTGCGGCGGGCGTGGACGTCCTCGGCCAGCGCGCGCCCCAGGGCGTCATCCCCGGGCACCCACTCGGTGGGCAGCGGCGCGCACAGCCCGAGGAGCCGCGCCCGGGCCTCCTCCACCGGCAGCAATGCGGGGGCGTCACTCATGTCCGTCTCCCACCCAAAGTCCGTGGGAAAATCAAGTGTTAGTTTGACAGCCCTGCTGATCATCGTTACAAGCAACCGTGATCGCGAGGCTCGCGTCCAACAGCAGGGGCGTCCCGCCAACCCGTTGATACCACACGGGAAATTCTCAAGGAGACAGCGTCGATGGCCAAGCCCAAGTCCGGGGCGAAGAAGCCGACTCCCGCTGCAAAAGCCGGTGCGAAGCCTACCGCGAAGAAGGACAACGCGGCCCGCCTGGATCTGATCAGGAACGCCTCGAAGAAGGTGGCGACGGCCGCGACGAAGGTCGTCAAGGCGGTGGCTGAAGGGGCGAAGGGGAAGGTCGCAGCGGCGAAGAAGTCCGTGGCGGAGAAGGTGGAGAAGGCCCCCGCGGCCGCCAAGAAGGCGGCGGCCAAGGCGGCTCCCCCCGCGAAGCCTGGCAAGGCCGCGCCCGCCGCGAAGCCCGCGCCCGCGAAGCCCGCCGCTGCCGCGCCCGCGAAGAAGGCGGCGGGCAAGGCGGGCGCGAAGGCCCCTCCGACCGTCCCCGCCGCGCCTCCCGTGGAGAAGCCGCGCCCGCGCGCGACGAAGCTTCCGCCGGTGGGCGAGCCGCTCACGAAGCGCGAGATGGAGCAGCTGCTCACCGCCGGTGAGGGCCGCGGCGTGACGGGCGAGGGCAGCTTGAAGGGCCGGCTCGTCCTCAGCGGCGAGCTGCCCCACCTGGTCGTCGTGGGCCGCGACAAGCGCGAGCTGACGTTCCTGTTGCAGGGGCCGGATCAGGAGGTCCTGCCGGCCTACGTGGACCACAAGGTCTCCGTGAGCGGCCTCATCAAGAAGACCACCAACCACAGCGGCGTGGTGGACGTGCGCAAGTACTCCGCCAAGAAGCCGGAGGTGGAGGAGGTCTCGCCGACGCCCGCGGACACGGAGCCGAAGCTGCGCTACCTGTCGCCCGGCGAGGTCTCCATGGCCGTCGCCGCGGGCATGGGCGCCGGCATCAAGGGCTTCGCCAGCATCCGGGGCAACCTGGAGATGATGGGCGAGGACTTCGTGCTCGTGGTGTCCAACGGCGGCACGCGCCAGCAGGTGTCCTTCGCCATCGAGGGAAAGGCGGCCAGCAAGGGCCTGCGCAAGCACGTGGGGCAGACGCTCCAGGTGACGGGCGTGGTGGACAAGACGTCCGGCTGGGGCGGCCGCATCAACGCGGAGACGGTGGAGCCGCGTCCTTCCGAGGCGCGCTCGGTGTCGCGCGACGAGATGGAGCTGGTGCACGTCGAGGGCGAGGTGCCCGCGTCCGTGGAGGTGAAGCTCAACCACGGCCTCACCGTGCGCCTCCAGGAGCAGCCCGGCGCCACCTGGGCCATCGAGCCCACGCTGGCCAAGCGCGTGGGGCTGCGCGAGGCCAACTTCGAGCCGGGGGCCGCGGGCGGCCCGGCCACGCGCGAGTTCTTCTTCACGCCGCGCAACCCCGGCAACTTCGAAGTGGAGTTCTTCCTCGCCAAGGCGTTCACGCCGGGCGTGGTGGAGCGCTCCTTCAAGATCAACGTCACGGTCAAGCCCTGACGGTCCGGGCGCACGGGCCCTCCCTGGACCGCAAGGTCTACCAGGGAGGGCGAATGGGGGCCGGGGGGTTCCCGCCCGCACCCTTCGGGCTTACCCGTTCCCTCAGCGGCCTTGCCGCATCCCCACCGTGAGCCTCTCCCAAGATCACATCCGACAGCTCCTCGCCGAGGCCGACCACCCGCTGGGCGTGAAGGAGCTCCTGCGCGTCGCGGGGCTGAACCCCGGCCAGCAGACCGAGCTGAAGCGCGTCCTGCGTGAGCTGGTGCGCGCGGGCGCCATCGTCAAGGAGGGCAAGCGCTTCCGGCCGGAAGGGCCGCGCGTGCCCCGGCCGCCCGACGACGCCTTCGCGGCCCGCCGCGACCTGTCCGCGCCTCCCTTCAAGAAGCGGGGCCCCGCGCCGGGGAGCGGGCGCGAGGAGCGCCGGGGCGGCTTCCGGGACGAGCGCCCGGACCTCCGTGGCGGCGGCTTCCGGCGCTCGCTCCAGCGCGGCTTCCGGGAGGACCGCTTCGAGGCCTCCGGGCAGCCCGCGGTGGAGGGCATCCTCCACGTGCACCGGGACGGCTTCGGCTTCGTGCACCCCGTGTCGGGCGAGGGGGAGAACATCTTCCTGCCGCCCGGCGAGGCGCAGCGGGCGCTCGACAACGACCGCGTCCTGGTGGAGGTGGCGGGGCGGCCGGGCCGCTTCGAGGGTCGGCTGGTGCGCGTGCTCGGCCGGCGGCGCGAGCTGGCGGTGGGCACCTACGTGGCGCAGGGCCGGCACTCGGTGGTGATGACCACGGATCCGAACCTGCCGGGCCCCATCCGCGTGCCGCCGACGCAGATGGCGCGCGACGGCGACCTGGTGAAGGTGCGGCTGGGCGTGGGCGCCGACCTGCTGGAGCCCGGGCAGGGGCTGTTCGGCGAGGTGGCCGGCTCCCTGGGCCGGCCCGGCGACCCGAGCGCGGAGGTGCTGGGGTCGGCCTTCGCGCATGGCTTCTCCGACGAGTTCCCTCCGGAGGTGATGGACGAGGCGGACGCGTTCGCGGTGAAGGTCACGGAGGCCGAGGCCACGGAGGGCAACCGCCGCGACCTGCGCCAGCTGCCGCTCATCACCATCGACGGCGAGGACGCGCGCGACTTCGACGACGCGGTCTACGCGGAGCCGAAGGCCGGGGGCTGGCGGCTGGTGGTGGCCATCGCGGACGTGTCGCACTACGTGAAGGAGCGCAGCGCGCTGGACGCGGAGGCGCTGAACCGCGCCACGTCGGTGTACCTGCCGGACCGCGTGCTGCCGATGCTGCCGGAGCGGCTGTCCAACGGCATCTGCTCGCTGCGCCCGGACGAGGACCGGCTGTGCATGGTGGCGGACATGACGTTCGACCGCCACGGCCAGCGGCGCTCGCACGAGCTGTACCCGGCGGTGATGCGCAGCGTGGCGCGCTGCACGTACAACGAGGTGCAGGACGTCCTGGACGGCAAGGACGTGCCGCACCGCAACTTCCTCAAGCCCCGGTTCGAGGAGTTGATGGCGCTGGCGCGCGCGCTGATGGGCATGCGCAAGGCGCGCGGCGCCATCGACTTCGACGTGCCGGAGCACAAGGTGGTCCTGGGCGAGGACGGCCTGCCGCTGCGCATGGAGAAGCGCGAGCGCAAGGACAGCCACCGGCTCATCGAGGAGTGCATGCTGGCCGCCAACGAGGCGGTGGCCGCGTACTTCCAGGACGAGGGCCTGCCCACGGTGTACCGGTTCCACGGCGAGCCGGATCCGCAGAAGCTGGCGGCGTTCGCGGTGCTGGCGGAGGCGTATGGCTTCCAGCTCGACGTGGAGAACGGCGTCTCGTCCAAGGAGCTGGACGCGTTCATCACGCAGTTGGAGGGGCACCCGGAGCAGCGGGCGCTGAACCAGCTGTTGCTGCGCTCCATGATGCAGGCCGTCTACACGGCGACGCGCGTGGGCCACTACGGCCTGGCGGCGGAGAACTACCTGCACTTCACGTCGCCCATCCGGCGGTATCCGGACCTGCTGGTGCACCGCATCCTCAAGGCGGTGTGGGCGCGCAAGGGCAAGCGGCCCTCGGACGCGCAGCTGGACCGGGAAGAGGAGCGGCTGGAGGGCATGGCGCAGCAGTGCTCGGAGCGCGAGCGCGCGGCCATGACGGTGGAGCGCGAGGTGGTGGCGTTCTACGCGGCCCTGCTGATGAAGGACCGCGTGGGCGAGGAGTTCGACGCGACGGTGGCGGGCATCGCCGAGTTCGGCTTCTTCGTGGAGCTGGACGAGGTCCACGTGGAGGGCCTGGTGAAGGGCGAGTCCCTGGGGCCGGGCTCCAAGCTGGACAAGCGCACGCACTCGCTGGTGTATCCGAACGGCCGGCGCGTGCGCGTGGGGCAGAAGCTGCGCGTGCGGCTGCTGTCGGCGAACACGACGGCGCGGAAGATCGACTTCGAGGCGCTCCAGTTCGGGGACGAGGCCCCGCTCCAGCGGACCGGGGGGGCGCGCCCGCTGTCGCGCCACCGCGAGTTCGTGAACGAGGCGCCGGGCCGTCGTCACCCGGCGGGGCACGAGCGCCCTGGACGCCGCGAGCGCGAGGCCACGAAGACGGGCCGCACGCCGTGGCGGAAGCCCGCGGGGGACGAGGCCGCGGACGCGGCGCAGTGGCGGTCGCTCGGGGAGGCGGAGGAGCCGCTCCTCGGTGTGAAGGCGTGGGAGCCGCCGTCGTCCGAGGACGCCGCCACGGTCGAGGCCGCGACGGTCTCCGGCTACGGCGACGAGGCACTGGGAGCGGCGCCGGCCACGTCGCGTCCGCGAGGACGGTTCAGCCGGGAGGGACGCCGCGAGGAGGCCGCGCCTGCCCGCGCCACCTCCCGCGTCCTGCGGGCCCGCACGGAGGAGGCCCCCGCGCCCAGGGCGGCGCCGGCCACGCCGGCCAAGGGCAAGCGCAAGGTCATCCGTCCCACGCGCCCCGCGTCCGATGAGGGCCGTGAGCCCGGCGCGGCGCCGGAGGCCCCGGCGGCTCGCGAGGACCTCGTGGACACGGACCGCTCCGGTGACGAGGCCGCTCGCGATGCGAGGCCCGTTCGCGGGCTCCAGGACGCGGACCGCCTCGGCGGTGAGGCCGCGCGCGGAGCGAAGCGCCCCCGTGAAGTCTGGGGGGCGGCGCGCTCGGACTCGGACGATGCGTCGGCGCCGCGAGCCAGGGCGCCTCGCGAGGCTCTAACGCCTCCGGGCTTCGACGCCGACGCCTCCGCTCCGGCCGCGTCGCCACACCCGGGCTTCGACCGGATCCGCGCGCTGGCCGCGCAGAAGGGCCAGCTCTCCACGGGAGCGGCTGCCGGCCGCGCGGGTGCGTCCAAGAAGCTCCGCAAGGCGGCCGCGGGTGCGAGCTCGCGGGCGAAGCCCTCGAAGAAGGCCGCGCCGGGGAAGAAGGCCGGCGGGTCCAAGGGCGCGAAGAAGCCGGGGCGCGGAGCCCCGGGCAAGCGCAAGCGTTGAGCGCGGGGCCGGGCCTTCCGGCCGCGCCGCCGTTCCACTCAAGGAGGCCGTGTGGGTGCTGTGCGAATCGTGGGATTGATGCTCGCGGTGGCGGGCGGCGTGCTGCTGTTCACCGGGCTCAAGGCGCGGGACTCGCTCACCGAGCGCGCCACCGAGCTCATCACCGGCCGCAACACCGAGCAGACCACCCTCTACGTCGCGGGCGGCGGCGCCGCGCTCGTGGGCGGCGTGCTGCTGGCCCTCTTCGGGGGAGGACGAGGCCGGCGTTAGGCCCCGTCCCCTCCGCCGGGACTACTTGGTGGCGCCGGACGCCTGCGCGGCCTTGGCGCGCTTGGTCGCCTCGCCGAACTGCTTGGTCGCCTCGGTGGCCTGGGCGGTCAGCTCCTCGATGCGCTTGGCGTGCTCGGCGGCGCTGGCCTTGGCGGCGGCGACGCGCTCCGCGGCCTGCGGATCCACCACGGGCTTCTTGCCCTTCTCCGGCTTGGGCGGCGTGGCGGCCTCCACGGCCTCCTGCTCGGCGGCCTGCATCATCGCCTTCTCGTGCTCGATGTACTTGAACATCACGACGCGCTTGTTCAGGTACGGATTGGGCAGGTCCGGGTTGATGGCGATGACCTGATCATACGTCTTCAGCGCGAGGTCCAGCTCCGCGGGGACCGCGGGCGCGGACATGGAGCGGGCGCCACCGCGCTGCGAGTGCACCTCCGCGATCCAGCTCAGCGCGTCGGTGTCCTTCGGGTTGATCTTCAGGCACTCCTGGAAGTACTGCTCGGCCTTCTCCAGCGGGCCGTTCTTCGCGTACATCGCCGCGACGTTGCGGTAGGCCTCGGACTTCGCCTCGGGCGTCTTCGCGAAGTCCACCAGCTTCAGCGCGGCCTGCGCGGCCTCGTCCGTCTGGCCCGCCTGCAGGTGCGCGAAGGCCTTCCGCTCCCAGACCTTCTCCTGGTTCGGGTCGATCTTCAGCGACTCCTCGTACTCCTTCACCGCCTCCGCGTAGTTCTTGTCGGCGAGGAAGTTGGTGCCCTTGACCCGGTGCTCCTTGGCCTTCTCTTCCTTCTCGTCGGTGCACCCGAAGGACCCGCCCAGGGTCAGTACGCCCAGCATCAAACCCACGCTACCCAGCCGCTTCATGCCCAAAGCCTTTCGTGAAGTTCCAGGGGCGCGTCCCAGCCGGGGGCCCCACATGGCGCGGAATATACCCGAAGTCGTCGCGTACACCCCTCGTCCCGAGGGCCCCGGCGTTCGCGGGCCGCATTCGTCTGGCCGGGGACTTCAGGAGCGTGCGCGGGCGACCAGGGAGACGAGCAGGGGCGTGCCCAGCGCGGCCGTCACCACTCCCACGGGCAATTCCCGCCCGGGGAGGATCACCCGCGCCGACGCATCGCACAACGCGAGGAACGCGGCCCCCACCACCACGGAGCCGGGCAGCAGGACGCGGCGGCTCACACCGAGCGTCCGGCGCACGAGGTGCGGGACGATGAGCTCCACGAAGGCGATGGGCCCGCACCACGCGACGCAGGCGGCGACGCCCAGCGCTCCCAGGCCGATGGCCACCGTGCGCACGCGGCGCACGGGGACGCCCTGGGACTCCGCGTGCTCCTCGCCCGCGATGAACACCTCCAGCGCGCGGGTGAGGGCGAGCAGCCCCGCCAGGGTGACGGCCGCGAACGGGGTGATGAGCCACACGCCGGAGTAGCCCACCTGCGGCAGGTGGCCCAGCGACCAGCGCATGGCGGCCATGAGCTCCGCGGAGTCCGCGGTGAACTGCAGGCCGCTGGCGATGGCGCTCGCCGCCATGGAGCACGCGATGCCGGCGAGCACCACGTCGTTCATCCGCACGCGGCGCCCCGCGGCGATGGCGGCCACCACCAGGCTGACGCCGAGCGCCCCCACGAACGCGGCGGCGGTGATGAGCGGCAGCCCGCCGGGGGCGAGCCGGGCCCCCAGGATGATGGCCACCAGCGCCCCCAGGGTCGCGCCCGCGGTGGTGCCCACGGTGCTGGGCGCGGCCAGCGGGTTCGCGAAGAGGGACTGGTACACGGCGCCCACGAGCGACAGCGTGCCGCCCACCAGCATGGCCATCAGCGTGCGGGGCACGCGCAGCTGCCAGAAGATGAAGTCCGCCGAGTCCGGGGACAGCGCCGGCCCGATGAACGGCGCCACCGCGCACGCGGCCACGCAGACCCCCACGAGCAGCCAGGCCTTCACGACGTGCCTCCACCGCGGGGCAGGCCCACGAAGACGCGGTGTCCGTCCACGGACGTGCCGTGCATGCGCACGCCGAACAGCTCGCCCAGGTGTTCGCCCAGGTCGGGCGCGTCGTGCGCGCGCTCGAACGCCACGCGGCCCTGGCGCAGGCCCACCACGCGGGGCGCGCGCGTGCCCGGAGCGTGGGTGTGCGACAGCACGTTGACGTCGTGGGTGACGCAGAGGATCCCGCGCCCCGCGCGCCAGAGGTGGCCCATGCGCGCGTAGAGCTCCAACTGCTGGGCGGGGTCCAGGAAGTTGGCGGGCTCGTCCAGGAGGATCAGCGGGGTCTCCTGGGCGAGCAGCCCCGCCACCGCCACGCGCTGCCGCTCGCCGCCGGACAGCTCCGTGATGGGGCGCAGGGCGAAGGACGCGGCGCCAGCTTGCGCGAGCGCCTGGTGCGCCGCCTCCACGGAGGCCTTGCGGGACTCGGGGAAGCGGTAGCGCGCGGAGACGACCTGCTCCAGCGCGGTGACGGGCTCCGCGGCCTCCAGTCGCTGGGGCAGCCACGCGAGCCGCGCCGCGCGCTCCCGGGGCGCGAGGCGCGCCACGTCCTGCCCGTCCACCCACGCATGCCCGCCGTCGGGGCGCAGCAGGCCCAGCGCCACGCGAAGGAGCGTGGACTTGCCCGCGCCGTTGGGCCCGACGATGGCCACGAAGTCGCCAGGCGCCACGTGGAGGGACACGCCGTCCAGCAGCGCCCGTCCTCGCGCCCGCACCGTCACCGCGTCCAGCGTCAGCCCGGCCGTCATCGCGGAGGGGGCAGGGTGCCCAGGGCGGCGCGGAGAAGCTCGACGACGTGGAGGATGGCGGGGCCGGTGGACTGCACGTCGGGCCCGATGACCAGCCGCACCCGGTCCTCCCGCGCCGCGCGCAGGCCGGTGAGCTGCTTCCACGGGGAAAGGATCCGCGCCTGTTGCGAGGCGTCCAGCGCCGGCGCGTTGACGAGCACCAGCACCGCGTCCGGATCCAGCGCGATGACGCCCTCCAGCGACAGGTTGGGAGGCCCCGTGACGTCCTCCGCCACGGCGTTGCGAGCCCCCGCCGCCTCCAGCGCGGCGCCGTGCAGCGACGCGCGCTTCATGTACCAGACCTCCGACAACGCGCCTCCCACGTCGCCCAGCACCAGCAACACGCGGGGGGCATCCCTGGGCGCGGGGCGCGACAGCGTCTGCTGCAACTGCTCCGCGAGCGCGGTGGACTGCGCTTCACGGCCGCTCAGCCGGCCCAGCTCCTTCACGCTGCCCACCACCTCTTGCAGCGACGTCCACGGCAGCACCTTCAGCGGCGCGAGCGCGGAGAGCGCCTCCGCCGGAGCCTGCTTCACCTGCTGATCCACGAGCAGCGTGGGCTTGAGCTTCGCGATCGCCTCGAAGTTGGGCGCGAACGTGGTGCCCACCTTCGGCAGGGCGGGCGTGCCTTCGGGCAGGGCGGTGTAGTCGGACACGCCCACGACCTCCGCGCCCGCGTCCAGGGCGAACAGCGTCTCCGTGACGGACGGGGACAACGAGACGATCCGCCGCGCCTGGGGCTCCGAAGTGGGAGGTGTCGAACGCTGACACCCCACCGCGAGCGCGAGCACGACGCAGAGCAGGGAGGGGAGGCGGAAGAGACTCATGGGCGGGCCGACTTCTAGCACGTGCGTCACGGGCGGTGACCGGGAAGCGGTGTCTGGGTTTCGCTCCGGGGACGCGCATATCCTGGGAGCTCCTCACAGGGGGGATACAGGACATGGCTTGGAAGAATGGGACTTCGCGCGCGCTTTGCGCGGCGGCGCTGCTTGGCACCTCCGCGGCGCTTGCCGCGTCGCCGTTCGCGGAAGGGATGATCTCCATCACGCTGGATGACGGCTGGAGCACGCAGTACACGCAGGCGCGGCCCGCGCTGAAGTCGCGGAACATCCCCGCCACGTACTACCTGGTCACCGACGCGGTGGCGCAGGGGTGGGGCGGCTACATGAGCCTCGCGCAGGTGCGGACGCTCGAGGCGGAGGGCAATGAGATCGCCAGCCACACGCGCACGCACGCGGACCTGACGACGCTGACGCCCGCGCAGCTGACGTCGGAGCTGCACGACTCGCGCGCGTGGCTGGAGGCGAACGTGGGGGCGGCGTGCGGCAAGGACTTCGCTTCACCCTACGGCGCGTACAACGCGCCGGTGATGACGGCGCTGAAGGCGGAGTACGTCAGCCACCGCACCATCAACGCGGGCCGCAACTACCGCGACACGGTCATCTACGAGCTGCGCGCGAACGACGTGTCGAGCGCGGTGTCGGTGGCGACGGTGAAGGGGTGGATCAACCAGGCCATCGCGGAGAAGAGCTGGCTCATCATCCTCTTCCACGAGTTCAGCACCGGCACGCCCACGCGAGAGACGCAGTACCGGACGTCCAACTTCACGAACATCCTCGACTACGTGCAGTCGACGGGCATCCGCGCCGTGACGGTGGCGGAGGGCCTGGCTTTGACGGAGGGCCTCACGGAGGCGCTCCCGTCGGTGGGCACGGTCGTCTACGACGACGCGATGGGCAGCGGCTTCCAGGACTGGAGCTGGGCGACGCACGACCTGGACCAGTCCGTCACGGTGCACTCCGGGGCCACGGCGGTCAGCTTCGAGCCGGATGACTGGGAGGCGCTGATGTTCCACCACACGGGGCTGGACCTGGCGCAGTACCAGTCCATCGACCTCTGGGTGCATGGAGGCACGACGGGCGGGCAGCAGGTGCGGCTGGCGCTCTACAACGGCGGCACGCCGCTGGGCAGCATGAACCTGGAGACGGCGCTGGGGCACCCCATCGCGGCGGACACCTGGCAGAAGGTCTCCATCCCGCTGAGCGCCCTGGGCGCGACGTCCGGCACGGTGGATGACCTCTACGTGATGGACGACTCGGGTTCGGATCAGGGCACGCTGTACGTGGACGACTTCGTGCTCGTGCCGTAGGTGGGACGCCCGCCGCGCGCGCCGGTGTCCGCTCCGGCGCGCGCGTGAAGACAGCCGTGGCCTACAGCTTGATCAGCTCCACGTCGTCCATGTGGATGAAGTTGGAACCGTTGTGGGCCGGTGACTTGCTGTGCAGGCCGAACTCCAGGTAGCCGTTGGTGACGTTGATGGCGGGCGTCTCCAGCAGGGTGTAGTTGCCGTAGGTGCCCAGGTTGGTGATGGCCGGCGCGCAGTCACCGCAGGCCTTCACCTGGAAGCGCGCGAAGTCGAACGTGCCGCCCTTGCGGAACCAGGCGCGCAGCTTGTAGTTGCCGGACGCGAGGCCCGACTTCGTCTGGTACGTCCACGCCTCGTAGGGCGCCGCCGACGTCCAGTGCGTCAGGTGGAAGCTGCCCGAGTGCCCGCCGTTGTACGTCTCCGAGTACGCCGCCGCCCCCGTGCCGTTCGGGCTCCAGGTGGTCCAGCCCGTCATGCCGTTCTCGAAGCCCGGGTTGGTGAGCCCCAGCGACTGCGAGCCACCCGGCTGGTACCAGCGCACCCACTCCACCTCCATCGTCTTCTTCGCGCCCCAGGCCAGGTCGATGGACGCCGGCGCCGGGTTCCCGTACCAGACGCCGCCCAGCGCCAGGTTCAGGATGAGGTAGTGGTTCTGCTGGAACTCGGACTCGTTGTGGTTGAACGTCGCGGTGGAGACGAAGTCCTTGTCCAGGCGGAACACGATGGTGTTCGCCGTCCACTCCACTTCATACGTGTGGAAGTCCTGCGACAGGTCCACGCCGCGGCTCGCGCCCGTGCCCCAGTCCGCGTTGCCGCCGTTGTGCCAGTGCAGCGCGGACTTCATCCACGTGGGCTCCGTGGACTTCCACTCCAGGATGTCGATCTCCCCCGCGGCCGGCCAGCCCGCGCTCTGGATGTTCGAGCCCAGCGTCCAGAACGCCGGCCACATGCCGTAGCCCGGAGGGACCTTGACGCTCGCGACGATCTTTCCGTAGCGCCCCTCCACCTTGCCCTTGGTGTGGATGCGGCCGGAGTAGAACGACCGGTATTGCCCCGGGCAGCGCGAGTCCGTGGGGTTGTCCGCCGTGCGCTCCGCCGAGATGATCAGCTTGCCGTTGGCCACCGCCACGTTCTGCGCACGCGGGAACTCCAGCTCACCCGTGCCAAAGTTGCAGTTGTTGGTCACCGGATCCCAGTTGCTCGTCAGCACGTTCCATGCGGCCGTGTTCAGCGCCGAGCCCGTGAAGTCGTCCTGCCACGCCAGCGACCATCCCGCGCCCGGGTCGTAGGCGCGCTCGCCCTGCTGCGTCTGCCCGTAGCCCTCCGCCTCCACCGGGGCGGCGGGTTCCGGCTCCGGAGCGCATCCGGAGAAGGTGCTCAGGAGTCCTGCGGCGACAAGGCCTGCTCGAAGGGGGCGGTGCATGAATGCTCCGGGGTAGGGGGAGCATTCATATTTGCCGGTTTTGACTCGTCTAGCCAGGAAGTCTGGAGTGCTCAGCCGAGCCACTGGGGATTCTGGACGGTCCCGTCGAAGTGGTGGCTCGTCTTGTACTTCTCGTAGGCGCCGTCCTGGGCCGCCTCCCGGGTCTTCGCGAGCAGGGCCTGGACGTCCTTCTCGCTCAGGGGCTTGAAGGTGCGAGCGGCGGTGAGCGCCTGCTGCAGCCGCTCCTGGGAGTCGATGCCGGTGATGACCACGCTGACGGGCAGGGAGAGGTTGTAGCGGAGGCACTCGGGCGCGGTGACGGTCTTGCTGTCGAGGATGAACGGGTCGCCCAGGCTCTTCATGGCGAGCACCCCGATGCCCTCGTCCACGAGCACGGGCAGCACGCGCTTCTCGAAGCTGTTGAAGTGGGCGTCCATCACGTTGAGGGGCAGCTGCACGGTGTCGAAGCGGAAGCCGTGCTGCTTCGCGGTCTCCAGCATCTTCAAGTGGATGTCCGGGGACTTGTGGCCGGTGAAGCCCAGGAAGCGCGCCTTGCCGGCCTTCTTCGCGTCCTTCATCGCCTCGATGGCGCCGCCCTCCGCGAAGGCGCGGTCAGGGTCGTTGTCGCGGATGACTTCGTGGAGCTGGAGCAGGTCCAGGTGGTCTGTCTGGAGGCGCCGGAGGGAGTCGTCGAGCTGCTTCGCGGCGGTCTTCTTGTCCCGGCCGTCGATCTTCGTCATCAGGAAGGCCCTGGCGCGGTAGCCGTCGCGCAGCGCCTTGCCCATGCGCTCCTCGCTCTTGCCGTCGTTGTAGTCCCAGCAGTTGTCCAGGAAGTTGATGCCCTGGTCCAGCGCGCCCCGGATGAGCGCGATGCTCTCCGCTTCCTCTTTCTGCTGGCCGATGTGGAAGCCCCCCAGGCCGATGCAGGACACCTCCACGCCAGTGCGGCCCAGCTTGCGGCGGGGCACGGAGGGGGCGTTCTTCACCTTCGGGGGTGATGCCCCGAGCGCGGCCGGAGCAGCCATCAGCGACAGCGTCGCGGCGAGGAATTCCTTCCGGGTCATGCGCGGGCGTCCTTCCCGAGGGGCAGGTGGAGTCTGGGAGGCCGACGTTGGGACTGGACGAGGCCGCGGACAACGGGCGCGCGGGCTGACTGTGCAGGAGCCACCGCCATGGGATGGGTGTGCAGGGCGGGCGTGTGCCGCATAATCGACACCCGCATGCGCATCCCTCACCTTGTGCGGCGCGTCGGCCCGCTCCTCGCGGTGATCCTCCTGGCCGCGTGTCGCATCGAATCCGCGGCGCCGTCGGGAGGCGCCGCCATGGCGCAGGCCGCGACCCCATCCGGCGAGGTGTGGGTCTACACGTCCATGTACCGGCACGTGCTGGATGCGCTGGAGCCGCTGCTCCAGGAGCGACTGCCGGGCATGCAAGTGCATTGGTATCAGGCGGGGAGTGAGAAGGTGGCCAGCCGGCTGGAGGCGGAGCGGGCCGCGGGAGCGTTGCGCGCGGACGTGCTGATGACGTCGGATCCGTTTCTCTACGAGCGGCTGGCGCGGGAAGGCGCGTTCCTGCGTTACGCGTCGGTGAACGCGCTGCGCATCCCGCGCACGCTCCTGGACCTGGACGCGAGGTACGCGGCGGTGCGGCTGTCCACGATGGTGCTGGTGCACCGGGTGGGCGCGGGCGACGCGCCGAGGTCGTTCACCGCGTTGGTGGACGGAAGCTGGAAGGGGAGGGTGGCCATCGGGGATCCGCTCACGTCGGGCACCGCGTTCACGTGGGCAGTGTTCCTGCACGCGCGACGCGGGGATGCGTATTTCTCGGGGCTGAGGGAGAAGGGCGCGGTGGTGGCGGGCGGAAACGCGGCGGTGCTCCAGAAGGTGGAGAGCGGCGAGGTGGACGCGGGCGTGCTGCTCCTGGAGAACGCGCTGGCGGCGAAGGCGAAGGGGAGCCCCATCGAGATCATCTGGCCGGAGGATGGCGCGGTGGTCATCCCGGGCCCGGTAGGGCTGTTCGCCTCGACGCGCAACCCGGTGGCGGCGAAGGCGCTGGTGGACGTGCTGCTGTCGCCTGAGGGCCAGCGCATCATCGTGGAGAAGGGCGACATGCACGCGGTGGACCCGCGCCTGAGCGGCCCGCGTGGCGAACCCGGTCTGGAGGGGTTGATGGACCGAGCGCGGACCTGGACGCCGGAGTTGCTGGAGCAGGGGCTGGTGCACGGCGGCGACATCAAGGAATCCTTCAGCCGGGCCTTCGCGAAATGAGCTGGGAACATCTCCGTGGCCGCGCGGACCTGAGCGCAGGTGCCAGCACCGAAGCGAATGGACGGCAGCGCCCCCAGGGCCGCCGCATCATCGAGGGCTTCCAGGGAGACGCAGCGCAGCAGCCAACGCGGATTCGCGCCCTGAGTCCTCCGACCTCCAGGTTGGCCCCCGCCGGGACGCGACGCTCAAAACCTGTCCGACAGTCGGACAGGTTTCCATACCGCAGGTGTCACGCCGACGCCCTGGCCCGTACAGGGAACGCAACCAGTCCCAAGCGAATCATCCGCGGAAACGCATCAACCCAAGGCGAACGGCGCGTTCAAAACCTGTCCGACATTCAGACCGGCTCGCAAGGTGGAACCAACCTGTCCAACAGCCGGACCGGCTCGCAAGCTGGAACCAACCTGTCCAAGAGTCGGATCGGCTCGCAAGGAGGAACCAATCTGTCCGACAGCCGGACAAATCGCTGCGGTAGTCCCCACCTGTCGGACAGTCAGACCGGTTCACACGGTGCTCCGATCCTGTCGGACCGTCGGACTCGTTCATGCCACGGCCCCCACCTGTCTGGCAGTCAGACAGGTTTGAGGGATGGTCCCAACCTGTCCGGCAGTTGGACCGGTTCATTTGGTGCGCTTGAGGTCCTCGCCGGTGCGCCTGAGGGTGGTCCCAACCTGTCCGGCAGTTGGACCGGTTCATGGCAGGTCCTCCACTTGTCCGACAGTCGGACAGGTTTGAGCGATGGTTCCAACTTGTCCGGCAGCTGGACCGGTTCATGGCGTGTCCCGCATCTCTCTGACCATCGGACCGGCTCGCAAGGTAGTTCCAGCCTGTCGGACCGTCGGACCGGTTCAAGCGATGGTCTCAACCTGTCGGACAGTCGGACAGGTTCGAGCGGTGGTTCCAACCTGTCGGACAGTCGGACCGGTTCGTGTGGTGGTGCTGGCTTGTCCGACAGTCGGACAGGTTTTTTCGGTGTCCCTCCGCCGGGGCGCCTTGGCGGGATTCTTCCTTTCTCATCCGGTTGGATGGCGCGCACCGGTGTGGAAGTGGCGCGCTGCGGACGCAGTTGCTCGACCCTTTCGGGAGACGCTCGATGAGGGGCCGGTGGATTGCGTTGGCCGTCTGGCTCGTGCCGCTGCTGCTCTTCGCGGTGATTCCGGTCGTGGCGCTCCTGGTGCGGGGCGTGGGGGCGGCGACAGGGGGACTGGGCCCGGTGCTTGCCTCGGAGTCCGGCGCGTTCGTGAACACGCTGGGGATCTCTTTGGGCGCGACGGCTTGGGCTTTGTGCCTGGGGGCTCCACTGGCCTTCCTCCTGTTCCGCACGGACCTGCCCCTGCGTGGCGCGTTCACCGTGCTGTTCACGCTGCCCTCCGCCATTCCCGCGTTCATCTGGGGCATGGGATGGCTGTCCCTCGCGAGCCCTCGCGCCGGATACCTGAACCGCATGCTGGGCGCGGAGGTGTTCAACGTCTATGGCGCTTCTGGCATCGCGTTCGTGGAGGGACTGTCGGGCGTTCCGCTGGTGCTGCTCGCGGGGGCGGCGGCGCTGCGGCGCGTGGATCCCGCGCTGGAGGAGGCTGCCCGGGTGTGTGGCGCTTCACCGCTTCGCGCCCTGCTCAACACCACGGTGCCCCTGGTGCTGCCCGCGCTGATGTCGGGTGCGGTGATGGTGTTCCTCATGGCTGCGTCTTCGTTCGGCGTGCCCTACCTGCTCGGCGTGTCCGCGTCGCCACCCACCCGCGTCCTCACCACGCGCATCTATGAGCTGGTGCTGCTGGGCAGCGAGGAGGGCTTGCCTCGTGCGTCGGTGCTCGCGTCGTTCCTCCTGCTGCTCACCCCGCTCGCGCTGGGGCTGACCTGGCTGCTGGGCCGCAGGGGCCGGGTTCGACTGAGCGCGGGCAAGGGTGTGTCGCCGCGCGTGCTCACGCTGGGAGCCTGTCGATCCTGGGCGCTCGCGGCCGTGGGCGCGGCCGGTGGGGTGCTGGTGATGATGCCCCTGGCGGCCATCCTGCTGACGTCCCTGCAACGCAGCTTCGGCGCAGCGCTGTCGTGGGATTCGCTGACGCTGTCGCACTGGGCCGGCGTGCTCTGGGACGCGCGCACGCTCCGGGCCACGGGGCGCAGCGTGCTGCTCGCGACGGGGGCGGGCCTCTGCGTCGTGGGGCTGGGGCTTGCGGGGGCGCTCCTGCGACGGGCCTTCCGTCGCGGCGGCGCGGGCGTGGAGGCGATGGCGGTGTGGCCCTTCGCCGTGCCGGGCACGGTGCTGGCGCTCGCGCTGCTGGTGGCGTTCTCCCGGGACTGGCGGTTGGTGGTGCTGGATCGCGTGGCGTTCGTGCTCGCCCTGGCGCATACGCCCTGGTTGATGCTCGTGGGCTACGTGGGGAAGTACCTGGCCCTCGGCGAACGCAACAGCTCCGAGGCCCTGGCCCAGGTGGATCCATCGCTCGCGGAGGCTGCTCGCGTTGGCGGTGCCGGACCCTCGCGGGCATTCGTGGACGCGACGCTGCCGCTGCTGCGGCCGGCGCTCGTGGTGGCGTTCGTGCTCGCGTTCCTCGCGTGCGCCACGGAGATCACCCTGTCCGTGCTGCTGGTGCCCGCGGGCTCCGAGGTCCTGGGCACGCTGTTGTTCGAGTTGCAGAGCTACGCGGATCCGGCCGCCGCGGCCGTGCTCGCGTGCGCGTTCGTGGCGCTGGTGGTGGCGGGGCAGGCGGTGCTGGCATGGGCTCGGCGTCGGGTGCCGGAGGTGCGGTGATGGCGGCCATCGTCCTGGAGGGACTGGTCAAGGCGTATGGCGGGACGCCCGTGGTGCGCGGCCTGAGCCTGCACGTGGGGCAGGGCGAGTTCGTGTCACTGCTGGGCCCCTCCGGCTGCGGCAAGACGACGACGCTGCGGATGCTCGCCGGGCTGGAGCATCCAGACGCGGGCGTCATCCGCCTGGGAGACGAAGTGGTCGCCGGCCCCGGCGTTCGTGTTCCGCCCGAGCGCCGCGGGCTGGGCATGGTCTTCCAGAGCTACGCCATCTGGCCCCATCGCAGCGTCGAGGCGAACGTCGCCTATCCCCTGGCGCTCCGGAGGGTGCCTCGCCACGAGGTGGCCTCCCGCGTACGCGAGGCCCTGCGCTGGGTGCGGCTGGAGTCCTTCGCGGCGCGGATGCCGCACGAGCTGTCTGGCGGACAGTTGCAGCGTGTGGCGCTCGCGCGGGCGCTGGTGGCGGGGCCTCGCGTGCTGCTGCTGGACGAGCCCCTGTCGAACCTGGACGCGGCCCTGCGCGAGGAGCTGCGCGCGGAGATCGCCGCGCTGCGCGCCCGGCTGGGCACGACGCTGGTCTTCGTCACGCACGACCAGGGCGAGGCGCTGGCCCTGTCGGACCGCATCGCCGTGATGAACCGGGGCGTCATCGAGCAGGTGGACACGCCGGAGCGGCTCTACCGAGAACCGGCGACGCCGTTCGTGGCGGGCTTTGTCGGGGGCGCGAACGTCCTGCGGGGGGAGACCCGGGAGGGCGCCTTCCACTGTGCGGGGACGGAGACCGTGTTCGACCTGCCCGCTCAGGCGAAGCCCGGGCCCGGAACGCTGGTCGTGCGCCCGGAGGACCTGGAGCTGGGGGAGGCCGGAACGCCGCTGGTGCTCTCCGCCCGCCTGTTCCTCGGTCATGCGGCCGAGTACCGCTTCCCCGTGGGGGACGTATTCCTGCGCGTCATCGGGCCGGCCCTGGAAGGTGTGCGCGCAGGGCAGACGCTCCGCGTTCGCGTGCGCAAGGCCACGGTCTTCGACGCGGGCGCTTGAGGCTCAGTACAGCGTCGTCTTCACGCGACCCGGCAGCTCGCGGTCGTACGCGTCGCCGTCGAAGGTGCCCTGGCTCAGCGCCTCGAGGATGGCGCCGGTGCTCGGGAGCTCGGCGCGGGCGATTTGCCGGGTCGCGTCCCAGAGCCCGGAGCGGATCAGCGCGCGGCCGCACTGGAAGTAGACCGACTCCACGGTGATGCGCAGCACGGAGCGCGGCGGTTTCCCCTCGTAGATGAAGCGCTCCCGCAGCGCCGGCTCGATGACGATGCTCGCCCGGCCGTTGACGCGCAGGGTTTCGTTCACCCCGGGGACGAAGAACAGCAGCGCGACGCGCGGATCCGCCAGGATGTTCCGCAGCGAGTCGATGCGGTTGTTGCCCCGGCGGTCAGGCAGCAGCAGCGTGTGCGCGTCCTCGATGGCCACGAACCCCGCGGGGTCCCCTCGTGGCGACGCGTCCAGTCCTCCGGGACCGGAGGTCGCGAGCACCATGAACGGCGAGCGCTCGATGAAGGGCCGGTACGCCGGGTGGAGGTGGTCCACCTCCTTGAAGACGGACTGCCTCACGGGAACCCCGTACAGGCGTTCGAGCGTCTCCACGTCCTTCACGGTCTCCATCCGGGGCGCCTCCTGGGTGGCCATCATCGCTCCTGGATGGCCATGTCACACGCGGGCCCCGCTGTCTCGTCCTGGGGATGGGATGGCATTTCGCCCCCCAGAACGAGGACCTGCTGATGAAGACCCGCCTGAATGCTTTCGAGGCCGCGCCGGAAGCCGCCAACCTCATGATCGAGTTCAGCAAGAAGGTGGAGGCCCTGGGGCTGGAGCCGAGCCTCCGCGAGCTGGTCAAGATCCGCGCCTCCCAGCTCAACGGCTGCGCCTTCTGCATCCACATGCACACCCGCGAAGCCCGCGCCCAAGGGGAGACCGAGGAGCGCATCTACCTGCTGGACGCCTGGCGTGAGTCCCCGCTGTATACCGAGCGCGAGCGGGCGGCCCTGGGCTGGACCGAGGCCCTGACGCTCATCTCCACGACACACGCTCCGGACGAGGACTACGCTGCGCTCAAGCCGCACTTCACCGAAGAGGAGATCGTGAAGCTGACCCTGATGATCGGCGTGATCAACTCCTGGAACCGGTTCGCCATCGGCTTCCGGGCCCTCCACCCGGTGACCCCTCGCAGTGAAGCCGCCTGACCCGAACCCCGCGGACGCCTTCGACCCGCTGCGCCCCCGGCTGCTCCGCGTCGCCTACCGGATGCTGGGCATCGTCGCGGAGGCGGAAGACGTCGTGCAGGAGGCGTACTTGCGTTGGCACCAGACGGACCGCGACGCCGTGCGGGACGCCGAGGCCGTGCTCGTCCGCACGGTGACCCGCCTGTGCCTGGACGTCCTGAAGTCCGCGCGCGTCCGGCGCGAGGAGTACGTGGGGACCTGGCTCCCAGAGCCCATCATCGAGACAGGGGAGGGCGACGACTTGACGCTGACCCTGATGATGGCGCTGGAGCGCCTGTCCCCGCTGGAGCGCGCCGCGTTCCTCCTGCATGACGTGTTCGGCATGGACTTCGAGCAGGTGGCGAAGGCCATCGACCGCGATCCCGCGGCGTGCCGCCAGCTCGCCAGCCGGGCGCGTGCCCACGTGCAGGAGGCCCGGCCCCGCTTCCCCGTGACGGCGGCGAAGGGCCACGAGCTGGCCTCCGCGTTCCATGCCGCGTCCCGGAGCGGCGACACCCAGGCGCTCCAGGCGCTCCTGGCCCAGGACGTCATCCTGTACTCCGACGGGGGCGGCAAGGCGAAGGCGGCCCTCAATCCCATCTATGGCCGGGAGAAGCTGGTGCGCTTCTTCGAAGGGCTGCGGCGCATTCCGGTCGTGGGCTCGGCGCAGGTGGTGCACGAGGGCACCATCGATGGCCTGCCCGCGTACGTCACGCTGGAGGCGGACGGGACGCTGCAGACCACGGCGTTCGCCATCGAGGACGGCCGCATCGTCGCCCTCTACGTCACGCGCAACCCCGACAAGCTGAAGGGCATCCGGCGCGCGGTGGGGGCGCCGTCATAGGGGTTCAGCTCGCGGCGAGGGACTCGCGCACGAACTCGACGAACCGGAGCAGGGCGGTGGAGCTTCCGGCCTTGCGCCAGGCGATGACGGTGTTCGTCACCGGCGCGTCCTCCGGCAGGTCGATGAACGCCACGCCGGAGTGGTGCTCCGTGTCGGGCGTGTGCGGCATGGGCGCGATGCCGAAGCCCGCGGAGACGAACCAGATCTTCGTCGCGACGTTCTGCGCGTACTGTCGCACCGCCGGTTGGACCCCCGCGTCGCGGAGCCGGTCGAAGAACGCCGCGTAGTAGTCCGGCGGCGCGACGCCGGGCTCCACCAGGACGAGCGGCTCATCCCGCAGGTCCTTCCACGCAACGGCCTTGCGCTTCGCGAACGGATGCCGCGCGGGCACCGCCAGCCGGAAGGGCTCGCGGCGGATGAGGTGTGAGACGACGTCCGGAGGCATCCGCTCGCGAGGGCGCAGGATGCCCACGTCCAACGTGCCGCGCTCCAGCGCCTCCAGCTGCCACGCGGACGGGTGGTTGCTCAGCTCGATGTGGACGCCGGGCACCTTCTTCTGGAAGGCCCGCAGCATCGCCGCGAACCGGGGCGTCGCGAACGACGAGATGAGGCCCAGCACCAGCACGTCCTGTTCACCCCGGGCCTGCCGCGCCGCGTGCTCCTGGAACCGCTTCGCGCGCTCCAGGAGCTGGTGGGCTTCCGGTAGCAGCTCGCGTCCCAGCTTCGTGAGGCGCACCGCTCGGCCTTCGCGCTCGAAGAGGGCGCCGCCCAGTTCGGTCTCGAACTTGCGGATCTGCTGGCTGAGCGGCGGCTGGGCGATGTGCAGCCGCTTCGCGGCGCGCGTGAAGCTGAGCTCCTCCGCGACCGCGACGAAGTACCGCAGGTGGCGCAGCTCCATGGTCCATACCCTCCAGGTCTGGATTCAAGACCCAGGATATATTGGAGGTATGGATGGGGGAGCGCTAGGCATGTCGCATGGAGACCACCGCCTCGCTCCCCGCCGCCGTGCCCCAGCCCCAGGCCGCGCCGATGGACCGCCGGCTGCTGTGGACGATGACGACGGCGACCGTGCTCGCGGTGGGCAACGTCTATTACAGCCAGCCGCTCCTGGGCGTCATCGCGCAGACCTTCGGTCTCTCCGCCTCCGCTGTCGGCTCCGTGCCCATGATGTCGCAGCTGGGCTACGTGGCGGGGCTGGTGCTGCTGACGCCGCTGGGGGACGTGCTGGAGAAGCGCGGCCTGCTGGTGACGATGCTGGGGCTCGCGGCGGCGGCGCTCTTCGCGGCGGGGCTGGCGCCGACGTTCCCCTTGTTCCTGGTCGCTTGCGTGGCCATCGGGCTGACGTCCGTGCTGGTGCAGATCCTCATCCCCTTCGTCGCGGCGCTCAGCTCACCCGAGGAGCGGGGGAGGAACCTGGGCGTCGTGCTCAGCGCCGCGCTGGTGGGCGTGCTCGTCTCGCGCACGCTCAGCGGCTTCGTGGCGACGCACCTGGGCTGGCGCGGGATGTACTTCGCGGCCGGCGCGACGATGGTGGGCCTGGCGATGCTGTTGCGGCTGGGGCTGCCTCTCTACGCGTCCGACACGCGGCTGTCGTATCCGCGCCTGCTGCATTCGCTGTGGGGGCTGCTGCGGGACGTGCCGGGGCTTCGAGCCATCGCGCTCACGGGCGCCCTGATGTACGCCGCGCTCTCCGCGTTCTGGGCGTCGCTGGCGTTCTTCTTGAGCAGCGACGCGTACCACCAGGGGCCGGGGACGGCGGGCATGTTCGGCCTCGTCGGGACGGTGGGGGCGCTCGCCGCGAACGTCACGGGGCGGCACGCGCAGCGGATCGGGGCTCGGCGCATCGTCCGGGCGTGCATCGTCACGATGCTGGCGGCGTTCGGGGTCTTCGCCGTCTTCGGCAAGGTGTGGGCCGGCCTCATCGCGGGCGTGGTGCTGCTGGACCTGGGGGCGCAGGCCGCCACGGTGTCCAACCAGACGGAGCTGTACCGCCTGCACCCCACCGCGCAGACGCGCCTCAACACGCTCTACAAGATGTTCTACTTCGTGGGCGGGGCCTGCGGTTCGGCGCTGTCCGCCATCGCGTGGGATCACGCGGGCTGGTCCGGCGTGTGCGCGGTGGGCGGTGGGTTCCTGGTCCTCGCGTTCGTCTGGGAGCAGCTCCAGGCGAGAAGGGCCGCGGCGTCGCCTTCCGTATAGGGTGGGGCGCATGTCGTCGCGCCCTCCCACCGAAAGCCCACGCCGCTTCCACTCCGAGCCGTTGATCGTCGTCCTGCGCCACCTGGAAGCGCGGGTGGCGTCCGGGCCTGTTTCCATCGAGGTTCCGGATCCGGACCTGGGGCGCGGGCGCTATCCCGGGGAGCGCGTGGAGGACGGGCTCGTGCACCGGCCGCTGAGGTGCTGGTGCGATCTGGCGGAGGGGCTGTCGTGCCGCCTGCGCACGCCCCACAGCGTGGACGGGACGCACGTCCGGCTCACGTTCGAGCCGCTGGGCCCGGAGGCTCCCTGGCACGCGGGAGGCGGGCCGCGCACGGAGGCGCCGCAGGAGCGCTATGGCGCCACGTCCGACTTCGCGCGCGTGCGGAAGTTCGAGGACGCGGGCTTCCTGATGCCCTGGCTGGACGCCGTGGGACGGCTGGCGTTGCCGCCGGGGGGCCGGCTCCTGGACCTGGGCGTCAACCGGGGCGACGAGCTGACCGCGTTCGCCGAGGTGGAGGGCATCCGCTTCGTGGGCGTGGATCACAGCGCGAGCGCGTTGGCGGAGGCGCGGGCCGCGTTCCCGGAGCCGCGCCATGCGTTCGTGCAGGCGGACCTGAACGCGCTGCCCGCGGACCTGGGCCGCTTCGACGCGGTGGTGTCGGTGGGCACGCTGCAGAGCCCGGGCGTGGATGACCGGGCGCTCTTGCGCAAGCTGGTGCAGGAACACCTGGAGCCCCGAGCCTCGTTGCTCTTGGGCTTTCCCAACTCACGGTTCCGCGATGGCGAGATTGTCTACGGCGCGCGCGTGCGCAACCTGCGCGAGCCGGACCTGTCGCTGCTGGTGAAGGACCTGTCCTTCTATCGCCGTTACCTGCACCAGCACGGCTTCCGCACGTTCCTGGGCGGCAAGTACGACCTGCTCCTCACGGCGGTCCGAGGTCAGGCGTTGGGTTCGGGTGACGAAGCCGCCTGAGCCCTGGCCTCCGCTTCACGCTCCAGGAGGAGCCGGGCCGTGAAAGGAATCACCCCCAGGCTGGCCATCCAGAACACGAAGCCGACGGAGGGGTGGAGCAGCTCCAGGTAGCGGTTGCCGCCGCTTTCATCCGCGGGGATGGGGTTCACGTACCAGGTGAGCGACGACAGGCCGAGGATGCACGCCGCGCCGCCGACCCAGAGCGCCTTCCGGTTCGCTCCCGCGAGGAGCAGGATGAGGGCCAGGCACAGGAGCGGGTTCGCGAACCAGCCGAACTGCAGGGTGAACACCCCCAGCCAGCCGACGAGCAGCAGGGGCATGCCCCACATGTGCTCCTCGGCGCGCAGGTTCGTGTTGAACACGGTCATCGCGGGCGTCGCACAGGCGAGCACGAAGAGCACGGCCGACACACCACAGGCGATGAGGCGGGTCCTCTGTTGGGGGTGGGAGCGGGGGACGGGAGGTGCCGGACGGGAAGCAGTCATCGGAGCGGATGCTACTTCACTCCACGTCAAGCGAGCCGACAGGTCCCAGTCTCCCGGCTGGCGTCAGCCGCAGATGGCGTTACCTCGCCACCTTGGCACGCAGCTTCTCCAGCGTCTGCGCCAGGCGGCGCGCGCGGGTCTCCTCCTTCTTCGCCTCGGTGAGCGCCTTCACGAACTCCTTGCGGTGCGTGAAGGCGAGCTTCGTGAACACGTCCCGCAGCGCGGGCTCCGCGTCCAGCGCGCGCTGGAGGTCCTCCGGCACCTCGATCTCCCGAGGTGCCGTGTCCTTCTCCAGCGTGATGCTCAGCATCGCGCCGTCCTCGACGCCCGCGGCCTCGCGCACCTCCTTGGTGAAGCCCAGGTAGGTGACGCCCCCGTACACCATCAACCGGCTCCGGAAGGGCAGCCCGTTGACGGTGCCGACCACGGGAGGCCGCGCCTCACCGTAGGCCTCGCGGCTGTCGAACGGACAGCGCACGAACCGGCCTCCCATGTCGTTGGCGACTTCGAGCTTCGCCTTGAACGTGCGCGCGGCCATCGGTGTGGCTCCGTCCTACGGCTTGACGAACTTGAGCGCGAAGCGGTCGCTCGTGCCGCGGCGCTCGCCCGCGGCGCCCGGGCTGGAGCTCCAGTCGCGCGTGTCCTCCGGGTTGCGCCAGGTGTTGCCCTCCTCCTGGAGCTTGAAGCCCGCGGCCTCGACCTCGTCGCGCACCAACTGCTCGTCGATGCGGTGCAGCGTCTGGCCTTCCGTGATGCCCGTGCCCGGCTTCGCGCTGGAGTCGAGGATGACGTACACGCCGCCGGGCTTGAGCGCCTGGAACACCGCCGCGTTCATCTTCGCCCGGTCCACGCCCAGCCATCCGGTGTCGTGGTAGATGATGTGGCTCACCACCGCGTCCAGCGTGCCGTCCAGCTCGGGCGGGAAGGGCGCGTCCAGCTCACGGTCCAGGCGCACCACGTTCTGGTTCACCGGCCGCGCCAGCCGCTCCTGCCACGGCTTCTCCGCGAACCGCTCCAGCACGACCTTCGGGTTCTCGCCGTACACCTTGCCGGAGGGGCCCACGGCGCGCGCGAGCAGCTCCGTGGTGTAGCCGCCGCCCGCCATCAGCTCCGCGACGTGCATGCCAGGCTTCACGCCCACGAACTCCAGCAGGGCGGCCGGATGCCGGCCCGCGTCCAGCGTGCGATCCGCCTCCGTGCGGTCCGGCGCGTCCACCAGCGCCTGCGCGGACAGGGGCGCCGCCTGCGCCTGGGTGGAGGACGCCGGAGCCGTGGGCGTCGAGTGGGAGCAGCCCGCGAGGGCCAGGAACGAAGCCGCCATCAGTGCATTGCGCATGGGCGATCCATATCGCTGGCGCGGGGGCCCCGCCTGTCGAAAAGGAGGCCGCTGTCCGCTTGCGGGCCGCCGCTCACGAGAGGTGCGCGGCGGCCCGGGGCGGCATGGAGCCGCTGGGGCAGTGGATCCAGGGCATCACGGTTGACGCAAGACGGGTCAGGGGTGCGTGCAGCCGTCCACGGCCGGAGGGCTGATGAGGTACCCTCCCTGGAGGGCACAGGTCTGGACGCTGCGCAGATGGATGTAGCCCGCGGCGCCACCACCACCGCCACCACTGCCCTCCGTGCCCAAGAGATCGTCGGTTCCATCGGTGCCCTTGGTCGGGCCCCCGGTGCCCGTACCCCCGGCGCCCCCAGCGCCTCCTGTCTCGTTTCCGCCCGTACCGCCAGCGGCAGGAGTCGCGGAGTCTTCGCTGCCGTTGGCTCCGTCTTCGCCATCATTGGGGAGACTGGTGCCGCCCTCGCCACCCCCGCCGCCGTTGGCCGTGACGCGAGCACTGTCGGTGAGCAACAACTGGAAGGCCTCCAGCACCACCCGGCCGCCGCTCCCGCCGCCGCCTCCTCCTCCCGCAACGCCTCGCTTTCCTCCGAAGCCGCTCGCGGAGATGACCTTCGAGACGTTCAAGGTGCGTGCGACCGATACCTGGATCGCGCCTCCTCCAGCGCCTCCCTGACCCGCCACGGCGGAAGCCGTGCCTCCACCGTTACCGCCAGGGCAGCCCCCCAGCAGGGGCTCCGGTCCGGTGGGCCGGGGAGTGCCCGCGACGCCGTGGCTCTGGCTGTTGTTCTTGCCATTGCCGCCGTCCACTCCCGGAGTCCCGTTGCCCGCGCCGCCACCGCCTCCGCCCGTCTTCCCCGCGAAGGTGCCTCCCCCTCCCTGAGCTGTGCCGCAATCCGCGGACGGGTTCGTGATGTTGCCTGTCGCGAGAATGGACTGGTCCACGTTCGCGTCGCCGAACACAGCCAGGATGACGGGCGAGGGCCCCTTGATGGTCAGGCTCCCATGCAACTCCAGGGTCCGCACTGGAATGAGCAGGGCGGGAGGAAGGTCCGGGCCCTGCGAGAGCGTCATGACCTTGAGGGTCTCCAAGGTCGAGACCGCGCCCACCGGGGTCCAGTTCTTCGTGCGGGTGTCGAACGTCACGTTCGCGCTCGTCTTCAACTCACCGATGTCCGCCGCCACGATGGTGTTCGGCTCGAAGTTGTAGGGCCGGTAGGGGAACGGGGTGCAGGTGGCGTCCTCCAGGCAGACGCCTGGAACGCCATCCGAGGTCGTGCAGGCTCCGTTGAGGTCCACCTCGTACTCGCAGTCGGTGCTGGTCGTGCACGCCTGCTTGACCCGGTAGCACGGCGATGGATGGCAGGGCGTGGGCGTCCCCACGCAATGACCGCTCCCATCGCAGTGATCCGGCTCGGTGCACGACAGGGTGTCGTTGCACGTCGCCGTGTTGGAGAGCGGAAGGAACTCACACTCGCCATTGGTCGCGTTGCACTGTCCCTGGCTTGCCAGGCACTGCTCCGAGGTCGTGCACGTGCGCGGAGTGCCCGCGCACTTCCCGTCGGCCCCGCATTGGTCCATGTCCGTGCACGCGTTCTCGTCGTCACACGGCTTGCCGACCGTGGGCTCCGTGGGCTCGCAGAGCCCGGAGGCGGGATTGCACGCCAGTTGCGCGTCGCAGACGCCCGTGGGCTGCGTGCACGTCCTCGTCTGCTGCGGCACGCACTTCGCCTCCAGGCCCATGCCATCGCAGTGGTCCCCTGTCGTGCAGGCATCGCCGTCGTCGCACGCCTGGCCCCCGCAGTTCGCCTCCTGGCAGCCCACCCGCCCGTTGCAGTTGAGATCCACGGTGGAGCCGCAGGTCTCCACGGCGCCCGGGTACCTGTCCGGGTTCGAGTCATCGCAGTCCGCGGGCTCGTCCCACATGGCGCCCACGAGATGGCCGTCGCCGTCGCCGTCCGTCGCCCTCAACGTCACGTCGAAGTTCGTGAACTTCCTGGCGACGATGGCGAGGGCCCCCTCGCTCTCGTACTTCTCCACGAAGGGCCCATCACAGCCGGTCGCCGTCGAGGCCGCGTAGGACGACGCCGTCACGCTCAGCGCCGTGTCCCAGTCCGCCTTCCGGCGCACCGCGACCAGGACCTCCTGCTTGTCGGCGTTCTTGAACTGGCCGGACAGGATGTCCGTGCGGTCCCGATGCCCGCTCGCGTCCTTCACCTCCACGCGCACGCACGCGGGCTTGAAGGAGCCGTACTTCACGGACACGCGGAGGGCGCCCTCGTCCGGGGCCTTCTCCCCGCAGGCGGCCAGCAGCAACACACATCCCAGCAGGCAGAGCCGATCCATGGCCCTGTACTGTATCCAACACGACCCGGGCCAGGGGAACGGGGCCGGCGAGACCCCACCCCCTGTCACACGCCGGTTCAGCCGCGCAGGGACACCACCGTGACGCCGTCTCCGCCTTCGTGACTCTCACCGGGACGGAACATGCGGATGTACGGCGACGCGGCCAGGTGGTCGCGGATGGCCTGCTTCAGCGCGCCGGTGCCGTGGCCGTGGATGATGAGCGCGGCCTCCTCGCCCTTGCGCAGGCCCTGATCCAGGAACGTCTCCAGCTCCGCCAGCGCGTCGTCGGCGCGCATGCCGCGCACGTCGCAGCGGAAGTTCGTGGCGTCCACCTGCGCCGGCGCCGCGGAGGCCGCGCGCTTCAGGGCCGCCTCGCCCTTCTGCCGCTCCGGGAACTTCGCCTGCTGCGGCTTGCGGCCGCGCGAACCGGACAGCTCCGTCGTGGGCACCCGCATCTTCAGCGCGCCGCCCGCGGACACCACCGCCTGGCCGTCCGTCAGCTCCAGGATCTCCACGTCCCGGCCCAGGCCGGAGTGGTGCACCCACGCGCCCACCTTGAGGGTCGCGGGCCCCGGGGCCTCCACCTGGAACAGCTCCGCCTTCGCCGCCGCCGCGCGCTTCTGCGCCTCATCCGCGCGCTGCTGCAGCTGCATCCGCGCCTCCGACAGCGCCTTCTCGTTCTGCTCCGAGCGCAGCTTCGCCAGGAGGTCGCGGACCTCCTGGGCGGCGTGCTCGCTGGCCGCGTGCACGTCCTCGTTGAACTGCATCATGCGGCCCTTGCGCTCGCGCTCGAAGGCGACCTTCTGCTGCTCCAGGTCCGCCCGCAGCGCCTCCGCCTCCTTCGCCGCGACGCGCGCCTTCTCCAGCTCCTCGTGGAGCTTGCGCCGCTCCTCCTCCGCGGCCGCCAGCGCCTTGGTGAGCGGGCCGCCCGCGTTGAGCGACAGCTCCCGCGCGCGCTCGCAGACCGAAGCCGGCAGGCCCACCCGCGCCGCCACGTCGATGGCGGACGACTGGCCGGACGCGCCCATCTGCAACCGGAACGTCGGCGCCATCCGCTTGGAGTCGAAGCCCACGCGCGCGTTGAGGAAGCGCGGATCCATGTGCGCCAGCGCCTTGAGCTCCTCCAGGTGCGTCGTCACCAGGACATACGCGCCCTTGCCGAGCAGCTCCTCCAGCACCGCGATGGCGATGGCCGCGCCCTCGCGCGGATCCGTATCCGAGGCGATCTCGTCGATGAGCACCAGCGAGTTCGTCGCCACCGCCGACAGGATGTCGCGCAGCAGGGTGACGTGGCCGCTGAACGAGGACAGGCCCTGGCTCAGGTCCTGCGTGTCGCCCACGGTGGAGTGCACGGAGCGGTACAGCGGCATCCGAGACCCGTCGCCCACCGGGATGGGCAGGCCCGCGCGCAGCATCAGCGCGCACAGCCCCACGCCCGTCAGCGTCACCGTCTTGCCGCCCGCGTTGGGGCCGGACACCACCAGCGCCCGGGCCGCCTCGGTGAGCGCCACGTCGTTGGACACCACCTCCGTGCCCTTGAGCACCAGGCGCGGGTGGCGCAGCGAGCGCAGCTGCAACTCCTTCACGTCCACGAAGGTGGGCGTCGTGGCGTCCAGGTCCGCGGACAGGATGGCGATGGCCTCCAACTCGTCCAGCTCCGCCACCGCCTCCAGCCCCTCCAGGATGCGCGCGGACTCGCGGCCCACGAGCCTGCTCAGCTCCTGGAGGACCTTCAGCTCCTCCTCCGCGACCTCCGACTGCGCGATGGCCAGGTCGTTGCCCAGGCCCACCATCGCCTGGGGCTCCATGAAGAGCGTCTGCCCCGTCTGGCTGGCGTTGTGGACGATGCCGTCCACCTCCGCGCGGTAGTTCGACACCACCGGCACCACGTACCGCCCGTTGCGCAGCGTGTAGTAGTTCTCGCGCAGCTTGCTGGTGAAGGTCGCGTCGTGGAGCAGCTCGTCCAGGCGCGTCTTGATGCGCCGGTGCAGGCCGCGCGCGCGGTCCCGCGCCTCCTTCAGCTCCGGACTGGCGCGGTCGGAGATCGTTCCGTCCGGTTCGAAACACTGATCCAGCCGGCGCGCCATGGCCTCCAGGAAGGGCAGGCGCTTGGAGATCTCCACCAGGCGGGGGACGCGCTCCTTGCGCTCGTCCAGGGCCTCGCGGGTGCGCGCGAAGGCGAAGAGCAGCTGGGCCGCGTCGATGAGCTGGCGGGGCTCCAGCACGCCGCCCTTCTCCGCGTGCCCCACGGCGTTGCGCAGGTCCGTCACGCCGCCCAGGGGCAGGGAGAACTGCTGCTGGGAGAGGAAGCGGGCCTCGTCGACGAGCGCCAGCGCTTCGGTCACTTCCGCCTCGGTGTCCAGGAACGGACGGGCGAGCACCCGCTCCTTTCCCGGCTCGGTGCGGCAGCGCTGCGTCAGCGCGCGGAGCACTTCCGAGAAACCGAGGTCTTCCAACGTCCTTTGGGAAATCTGCACGGTCATGGGTTTCATGCGAGCCCGGGTGCCCGTCAAGGGGAAGTATTGAGGTGGCCCACCGGGACCTGCTATCTGCCAAACCATGATGTGGGTTCTCGTGGCGGCGCTGCTTGCGGGCGCGTCCGACGCACCGGCCTCTCCGGTCCTGACGGCGCAGGCGTCCCCGGCCCCCAGCCCCCTGGCGGACGCGCTGGCGTTGGAGGCCGCGGGCAACGACGCGGGGAGCCTCGCCGCCCTGGAGCGGCTGATTGCCAGCCAGCCCCGCTGGGAGCTGCCCCGCCTGGAGGCCGCGCGGCTGCTCCTCAAGGGCGGCAGCGACCCGGAGCTGGAGCGCGCCCGCGCCCACCTGGACGCCGCCCGGCGCGAGGCCCCGGAGAACCCGCGCGTGTACTTCCTCCAGGGCCAGCTCCAGGAGGAGAGGGGCGCCACCTTCGACGCCATCCGCGCCTACGAGAAGGCCGTCAGCCTGCGCCCGTCCTACGACGACGCGCGCTTCCGGCTCGCGGGCCTCTGGGCGCAGGCCGGGGACTGGCTCAAGGCGGAGCTGCACTACCGCCCCCTGTCCAAGTCCCGGCCCGCGTGGGTGCAGGTGCGCATGCAGCTGGCGGCGGTGCTGGAGAAGCAGGGCCGCACGCTGGACGCGGAGCGGGAGTTCCTGGCCGCGCGCGATGCCCAGCCGGACAACCCCGGCGTCCTGAGGACGCTGGCGGCCTTCTACGAGCGGACGGACAGGCCCCAGCTCGCCGCGAAGGTGCGGTCGCAGCTGACCGCGCCGCCGAAGCGCACCATGCGGGCCCTCAAACCTTCGAAGCGCTGACAGCGGGCGGCGGAGCGCGGTCCGTGGCGATTGCTTCGCGCGACGCGCTGCATACACTGCCCCCGTTTTGAAGACCGCCAACCTCGCCATCGTCTTCACCGACATCAAGGGCTTCACCGAACGCACCAGTCGGCAGACGCTGGAGGAGAACCAGCGGCTCCTCCAGGTGCACGATGCGTTGCTCTCGCCGCTGTTCAAGGCGTTCGGTGGGCGCATCATCAAGTCCATCGGGGACGCGTTCCTCGTCACCTTCGAGTCCCCCACGCAGGCCGTGCTGAGCGGCATCGCCATCCAGGACCGGCTCTGGCACCACAACCGGGAGCTCCTGGAGGACGACCAGCTCCACGTGCGCGTCGCGGTGAACGTGGGCGAGGTGCGGGTGGAGGCCAACGACATCTTCGGCGAGCCCGTGAACATCGCCGCCCGCGTGGAGGGCATCACCGAGGCGGACGAGGTCTACTTCACGGAGGCCGTCTACCTCTCCATGAACAAGGCGGAGGTGCCGTCGCAGGAGGTGGGCGCCTTCGAGTTGAAGGGCATCCCCGGGAAGATCCGCGTCTTCCGCGTGCCGCGCGCGCCCTACCGGGTCCTGGCGCCCACGCCGGACGCGGTGCTCCCCTCGCCGGAGGAGGTGTCCTCGCTGCCGCCCTACGGCAACCTGGCCCTGGCGCGCGTGGACTCGAGCCTGGACCTGGGCCAGCGCGCGGCGGCGGTGGGGCAGGGCGCGGTCGCGGTCGGGCAGCGCGCGGCCGCCGGGGCGGTGGCGGTGGGCCAGCGCGCCGCGGTGGTGGGGGCGGTGGTCGGACAGCGGGCCTCGGTGCTGGGCAAGCAGGCGCGCACCGCGACGGACGCGCTCTGGGCGCGTGCGTACGCGAAGCTGCCGGCCTCCATCACGTCGAGGGTGTCGTCCGCCGTGGCCGGCTGGGGCGTGTGCGCGGTGCTGCTGTTGGCGGTGCTGGTGGGCGGAGGGGTGCTCGTCAATGGCGGGGGCCCCGCGATGCGGGCCATCCGCGACGTGGAGGGCGCCACCGGCGCGGAGAAGGTCGAGCGCGTGAGCGAGGCGAAGCGGCTCATCCGGCAGGAGGACTCGGATCAGCGCTACCTCAACGGGCGGCTGGAGGAGGCGCAGGGCAACCCGGGGGCCGCGGTGGTCTACTACGCGCAGGCGGTGCGCAAGGACAGCAGCCGTCGCGCGGAGTCCCGGCTCATCTCCCTGTTGAAGCACGAGCAGTGCGGCGTGCGCTCCAGCGCGGCGGAGGCCGTGGCCAACCTGCGCCTGGAGTCCGCGCGCGGGGCGCTGGAGTCGCTGGCGGACGCCGGCGGTCCGAATGACGGGGCGTCCGGGGGCTTCCTCGGCCTGGGCACCTGTGACTCGAAGAAGGCCGCGCAGAGCGCGCTCAAGCGCCTGGCGGCGAACTGACCACCTCACGCCCGCGCGAGGCCGTGGGCGATGGGACGAGGCGACCGAACGTGACGAAGGTGAAGACGGGACTGGATGTATGGGCCGCGCAGGGCTTCTCCGCGCTCAAGGGCAAGCGCGTGGGCGCCATCGTCAATCCCACGAGCGTGGACTCGCGCTTCCGCCACCTGGCGGACCTGCTGGCCGGCACGGACGGCGTGACGCTGGCGGCGCTCTTCGGGCCGGAGCACGGCATCCGCGGCGAGGCCCAGTACATGGTCGCCGTGGACGAGGCGCGCGACCGCAAGACGGGCGTCCCGGTGCACAGCCTCTACGGCTCCACCTTCGAGTCGCTCTCGCCGCGCCCGGAGTGGCTCAAGGGCCTGGACGCGCTGGTGTTCGACATCCAGGACGTGGGCAGCCGCTACTACACCTACGTCTACACCATGGCCCTGGCGATGAAGGTCGCGGCCCAGGCCCGCGTGCCCTTCTACGTGCTGGACCGGCCCAACCCGCTGAACGGGGTGTCGCTGGAGGGCAACCTCGTGGGGGACCGGTTCCGCTCCTTCGTGGGGCTGTACGCGCTGCCCAACCGCCATGGCATGACGGCGGGGGAGCTGGCGCGGCTGTTCAACGCGCGGGAGGGCTTCGGCTGCGAGCTGACGGTGGTGCCGTGCGAGGGCTGGACGCGCGACATGCACTGGAGCGACACGGGCCTGCCGTTCCTGCCGCCGTCGCCCAACATGCCCACCGCGGACACGGCGCTGGTGTACCCGGGCATGTGCCTGGCCGAGGGCACCAACGTGTCCGAGGGCCGCGGCACCTGCCGCCCCTTCGAGCAGTTCGGCGCGCCGTGGGTGGACACGGACAAGCTGATGGCGCGGCTGGACAAGGAGCGGCTGCCGGGCGTGGCCTTCCGGCCGGTGGGCTTCACCCCCACGTTCGACAAGTTCCAGGGCCAGTCGTGCAGCGGGGCGTTCATCCACGTCACGGACCGCAACGCGTTCCAGCCGCTGCGCACGGGCATCGCCATCATGCAGGCGCTGCACGACATCGGCCCGGGCCACTTCGACTGGCGGGCGGACGCGTACGAGTTCGTGGAGGACGTGCCCGCGTTCGACCTGCTGTGCGGCACCGACCAGGTGCGTCGAGGCATCGAGGGGGGCTGGAGCCTGGACCGGATGCTGGAGGGCTTCGAGCTCCAGACGGAGGCCTTCCGCAAGCACCGGGAGCCCGCTCTGCTGTACGCTTCCGCGCGGTGACCTCCACGTGATTGGCGTCTTCTCCGATACTCACGGCGACCTGGACGCCTTCGACGCGGCGTATGAGCTGCTGCGGGCGAAGGGCGCCCGGCGCTTCCTCTTCACCGGCGCGCGCTACACGGACCTGGACGAGTGGGTGCTGTGGCGCCGGAAGAAGAGCCGGGGCGGGCGCGAGTACTCGGACGCGGACTTCCTGGCGGACGTGACGCAGTGGCTGGTGGCGGCGCCCCAGGACGGCCTGGCGCGCACGCCCGCCTCCCGCGAGGCCCCCGCGGACCTGGCGTCCGAGGACGACCGGCGGCTGGTGATGGAGCGCTTCGTGCGCGTGCCGGAGCGGGACTCGCTGGCGTACCGGGATCCCACCGTGGCCAACAAGGCCATGGACCTGGTGGGGGAGACGCTCTGCTGCGTGGTGCACGACAAGAACGACCTGGTGCGGGACGACCTGCTCAACGCGCTGGTGTTCATCCACGGCAAGGAGTCGGAGCCCGCGGTGGTGCAGATTGGCCCGCGCTACTTCGTGACGCCGGGCCGGCTGGTGGGGGCCGCGGAGCAGACGTGCGGCCTCCTGGAGAAGGCGGAGCGCAACCTGAGCTTCTCCGCGTTCCGGTTGGACGGGCACCTGGTGCTGCCGCCCCGGGTCCTGCAGGTCGATTCGCGCTCGACGAAGCTCACCGTCAAGTAAGAGGCCCGCCGTGAAGGTCGCGCTGCTCGGAGGCTCGTTCAACCCGCCGCACGTGGGCCACCTGATGGCGGCCACCTACGTCCACGCGACGCAGGGCGTGGACGCGGTCTGGCTGATGCCCACGTTCCACCATCCGTTCGGCAAGCAGCTGGAGTCCTTCGACGCGCGCGTGCGCATGTGCGAGGCGCTCTGCCGTGAGACGTCCGGCTGGCTCCAGACGAGCCTGGTGGAGCGCGAGCTGGCCGGCGGCGGGCGCACCGTGGACACGCTGGCGTTCCTGGTGGAGCGGTATCCGGAGACGCGGTTCTCGCTGATCATCGGCAGCGACATCCTGAGGGACCTTCCGAACTGGAAGGACTTCGACCGCATCCAGCGGATGGCGCGCGTGCTGGTGCTCTACCGCGCGGGCTACCCGGCGCCGGACACCGTGGGGCCGCCGCTGGCGGAGGTGTCCTCCACGCTGGTGCGCGACCAGCTGGCGCGCGGCATCGAGCCCGTGGAGCTGGTGCCCTCCTCGGTGCTCGCGGTGGCGCGTGAGGAGGGGCTGTACGGGCTGCGCGTGGCGGGCGTTTCGTAGGGCCCTCGCTCAGAAGGTCATGCCGATGAGGTGCAGGTCGCCGAAGCCGTCCTCGAAGCGGTGGGCGTACTGGTAGAAGAAGGAGAGGGCGTAGGCCTGGCCCACGGTGAGCCGCAGCGTGGCGGTGCCGCCCACCGCCGTGTGGTTGTCCCGGTTGTCCGTGCGCGCGAAGGACCCGAAGCCCTCCACCTCGAACTGGCTGAGGAAGAGGGACGGCAGCACCCACAGGGTGGACGCCCAGCCGTAGTCGATGATGAAGCGGTAGCGGTAGCGCGCGTTGGCGAGCAGCACGTTGCGCGCGCGGAAGGTGTGGTCCTCGTAGCCGCGCAGGTACTCGCTGAAGGCGATGCCCGGCTGGAGCTGGAGCGGCAGGCCGCCGTCGCTGGTGCTGTCGCGGTTGATGAGGAAGGCCTGGCCCGGGAGGATGCCGCCCACCTCCAGGAGTTTGTCCGGCGCGCCGGGCAGGGCGCGGCCCGCGACGGAGAGCTGGAGGTTGTCCTTGCCGGTGAAGGGCAGGCCGCCCAGGTAGCCGTCCACGCCCAGGCGCAGGTCGCCCACGGTGGTGTCGCGCGTGAAGGCCTTGGGGAAGACCCCGCCGCTCACGGACAGGCCCAGGCCGCGCTGCGTGCCGCCGTAGGACGTGCCCTCGCCGGCGAAGTACGACGCGGCGACCTCCGGGCCGATGAGCCGGGTGGTGATGGCCGGCCGCCGCTCCGTGGCGTCGAAGCGGCGGTCGAGCGCGAGCACGCCGAAGCTCACCGGCGTCGTCCAGAACGTGCGGGACGCGAACGCGGTAGCCTGTAGGTCCGTGCGGTTGTTCTCGCGCAGGTACGACCCGGAGACCTGGAGGTAGAACGGCGACAGCAGGGCGTTGCCGTACGCGAACGACACGCCGGGCTGCTTTTCCTTCGTGTCGTAGGTGAGCGTGAGCGCGTACGCGTTGAAGCCCAGCCGGTCCTGTCCCGCGATGGAGATGCCGCCCCCGATGAACGGGTTGTTCTCATCCGCGTCGTTGGGGACCGTGTAGAAGTAGGGGACGCGGTAGTTCGGGATGAAGAAGCCCTCGAGCGGCGAGTAGGGCTCGTCCGTCAGCACGTCCACCGCGTGGCCCGCGACGGCCGGAGGTGTCACGGGCGCGTCCACGTCATGGGCGGGATCGACCGGCAGCGGAGGCGGTGCCACCGGCGCCGTGGGGGCATCGGGCGGCGGCTGCGCGGGAGCTTCCGTCGAGGCGGCGGGTGAGCCAGGGAAGGCGACGAAGCCGTCCTGTACCTCCCCGCCCTGCGCCTTCGGAACGTCCGTGCCCTGCGCCGTCTGCGCCTCCGCGCCCTCTGCCGTCCGAGCCTCTGCGCCCTCTGCCGTCTGAGCCTCCGTGCCCTGCGCGAGGGGGCCGGCGGGAATCATGCCTTCCGGGGCGGCGCTCGCGGTTGGCGTGGCGTCCGTGTCCGGCGCGGTCGCGACATCTTCGGGCGGCGGCTCCCGCGCCGCGCGCAGCTCGGCCAGGGCCTTGGTGAGGGGCGCGCGGTCCACGGTGAAGTTGATGCCGTCGCGGTTGAGGAACACCACGGCATCCCCACCCACGGGCGCCGCGTCGAGCACCAGCAGCGGCGCATCGGTGACGCGGGCGATGCGCCGCGTGGACACCGTCATCACGTGCGCCTGGAGGCGCCCCTCGTGTTCACGCAGGAAGACGAGGTGGTCCTCGTCCAGCCACCGGGGCGAGTAGTTGAACAGCCCATCCCGCGTGAGCCAGCGCAGCGAACCATCCGGCTCGCGCAGCACCAGGTCCCAGCCCTCCGCGCCGGACATGGGGAACACGAACCGCCCCCCATCCGGCGAGGTCACGGGCGTGCCCAGCGCGGCGTGCGCCTGGAAGTCCGTCAGCCGCTCGCGCTGGCCACTCTCCAGGTCCAGCCGCACGAGGTTCGCCGCGTCGCCGCTCGCCTCCACGAAGACGTAGGACCGGCCGTCCGCCGTGAGGTCGCCGCCCATGCCCACCAGGTCGTCCCACAGCCGCACCACGTCGCCCGTGCGCGCGTCCACCCGCCACAGCTTCCCCGTGTAGCTGCCCACCGAGTCCACGTCCGCGCTGACCAGATACAGCCACCGGCCGTCGCGGCTGAAGGTCATGCCGCTGACCAGCGACGGGCTGGCCACCACCCACCGGCGCCCCGGCAGCAGCCGCACCAGCGCTCGGCTGAAGCGCTCGCGGCCGTCGCGCTCGCGCACGGTGAGGTGGGTGATCTCCTCCCGGCCCACGCTCACCAGCGCCGTGCTGCCGTCGGCCGGGTTCGCGGCGAGCCGCGAGAAGTAGCCCGCGTCCGGCACCAGCACCTGCTGCGAGGCGGGGCGCTCGCGCAGCTGGAGATCCTTCTGGAGGCTCTCCTCGAACTCGCTGAACAGCGACCCGATGTCCTTGCCGTACACCCGCCTGAACCGCAGCGTCACCGCGATGGGAGGGAACAGCGAGCTGCCCTGCTCGTCCACCAGCTTCCACAGGCGCTTCTCGCCGTAGGTCCGCGCCAGGTACTCCACGAAGTGCATGCCGCTCAGGTAGTTGCCGCCGAACGGCTCCAGCGCGCGGTGCGCGGGGGACAGGTAGCCCGCGTTGAGCTCGCCCTTCCGGGCCTGCACCGCGCCCTCCCACCAGCCGCGCCACACCGGGCTGTGGGGCCGCCCCGAGTCCTTGCCCAGCCGGCCCTCGTAGTAGGTGGCCAGGCCCTCCAGGAACCAGGACTCCGTGAAGATGTTGGGCTGGAAGAGGCCGCCCGTCACCTGGTTGAGCACGTTCCAGAGGCCGCCCACCTGCTGCATCTGCACGTAGTGGACGGACTCGTGACAGGCCACGTCGCCGATGTCCGTCTCCCCCAGGCCCAGCAGGTTGAACTGCTCCAGCGTCATGTGCTGGGGCAGCACCATCTGCTGCGGCGTGCTGGCGAACTCGGACTGGACGTACGCGTTGTTGAAGTCCGCGCTCGTCAGGTAGACGAGGACCCGCTTGCGCTCGGCCTGGCTCCACGTGTCCGCGCGCAGCCGGTCCACGCAGCCCTCCATCCGTGCGGCCACCCGCAGCGCCGTCCCGCGCAGGGGGGCCGGGTAGTACACCTCCAGCGACCGCGTGGTCAGCTTGTGCATCTCGTCCCGGGCGAACGACGCCTGGACGTTCTGCGGAAAACGGGGTGCGACGAAAGCACACCCTGATGTCAGCAGCAGGAGACAGGCGAGGATGGCGGGCTGGCGGGCAGGCCCGCGGGGAGCTGACATGGCGGCGCATCCTACCGACCACAATTCGTAGTCACGAACGCGTTTTTCACGGTAAGGGAACGCGTCGCTTTCGCACAGGAACCTTTCTCATGACCGAACCCGCCGAGCCCCAGGGGCTCCCCGTTCCGCAGCACGTCCACAATGCGCAGCTCCAGCTCTCCGCCGCGCTGGAGAAGGCCGGCGGCGCGCCGGTCGACCTGACGAAGGCGCCGTGGGCGGACGTGGAGAAGGCGGTCATCCAGCTGCTCGGCGGCCGGTTCGACCCGAACAACCCGAACCACCAGGGCGCGGCGCTGGGCCTGGCGGGCGGCTTCGCCCTGCGCCTCATCGCCGAGCACCAGGCCTTCTGGTTCCCCAACCGGGACTCGCCCGAGGGCGCCTCGCTGGGCTTCCCCGAGGCCATCATCATGCTGTCCCCGTTCGGGGCGGTGATGGACGCGCTGGCCCAGGGCAAGTTGACGCGGCTGGACGACCTGGCCAACGACATCCGCCGCTCGCTGGGGCAGGTGCGCTTCGGCGCCAACCCGGCGCAGGCCCTGGGCGCCGGTCAGCCCCAGCGGCTGGGCCCGCAGGACTACCAGCGCCTGTTCGACCCGGGCTTCCTGCAGTTCATCGTGGTGGACCCGGCCAAGGCGAAGCAGGCGCTGGAGTCGAACACGGACGCGCTGGCGCGCGACGTGCGCGACGCGCTGGGCCGCACCCAGCCGCCGCTGCCGCCGGAGGCCCGCCAGCAGTTCGAGGGGCAGATCGTCACGTCGTTGCAGCGCATGGAGCAGGGCAAGACGCTGGCGGATCAGGCCGAGCGCGCCCCCCGGCTCGCGGAGCTGATGACGCACCTGGTGGCCACGGTGGGCGGCACGGGCTCCGCGCCGGAGGACTTCTGGCACGACGTGGTGCTGCCGCTGCTGTTCATCGGCACGCCGGCGACCTTCCCGCCGCTGGATGACGACGAGCTGGAGGCCTTCAAGCAGGGCGCGGATCCGCTGGCGCTCTTCGTGGACGTGGTGCCGCACTCGCACCGCGCGCCGGACGAGGGGCTGCTGGGCGCGTTCGAGATGTCGGAGATCGGCCTGGTGCACCCGGCCTTCCAGAAGGTCGGCGCGCTGCGCCTGATCCGCATCAACCCGACGCGGCTGAAGCCGCTGCTGGAGAAGTACGACCCGAACGCGACCATGGACGCGGTGCAGCGCTTCACCGAGCACGTGTCCAAGGCGGCGGGCAAGCCGGCCGCGGAGTCCCCGCAGGGCAAGGAGATGCTCCAGGCGGCGCTGACGCTGCTGGCGGACCTGAAGCGCTCCGTGGCGGTGAACGGCGACGTCTGCCTGCGCCGCCTCACGGAGGCCGAGGCCGCCTCCGAGCAGGCGCTGGCCATCGTGCGCCGCGCGCTCCAGAGCCCGCGCATCATCCTCACCTAAGTCCGGTGGGAGGGGCGCGCGTCCGGAGGCACCGGGACGCGCGCCATGGCTTCACCGCTCCGGTCAGAGGGCCGGAGCGGTTGCGCTATCGCTTCGCGAGCAGGGCTTCCAGCGCGGCCCGTGGCTCGGGCTTGAGTCGCTCCGCGGCCAGCCGCAGGGCCCGGCGCGAGAGCTGGGCGTAGAGCGGCGCGATGTCCCCGGGCAGCGCCGCGAGGTGCGCCGCGACGACGCCCGCGTCTCCCCGGACGATGGGCCCGGTGAGCCCGCCCGAGAGGCCGCGCGCCTCGATGCCGCGCAGCGCCGAGCGCATCAGCGGCAGCAGGGCCTTCAGCGCGGCTTCGGGTTCGATGCCCGCCGCGCCCAGCGCGCCCACGGCCGCGTCCGCCAGGGCCACGAGCCCGCCCGCGCTCAGCACCGCGCCCGCGTGGTAGGCGGCCCGGTGCGCCTCCGGCACGTCGAACATCGCGAAGCCCACGTCCTCCGCCATGCGCTGGAGCACGGCGCGCAGGGCAGGGGCGCGCGTGCTGATGGCCGCCGTGTGGCCCGCGAGCGAATCATGCGCGGAGGACACGGCGCAGAGCGGATGGAACGAGCCCACCGCGCGGCCCCGCTGTGTCCCCAGCGCGGAGAGGGGCAGGGCGCCCGCGGTGTGCACCAGCGCCACCGTGCGCGGCAGCTCGCGGGAGAGGGCCCCGGACACGGCGGGCACCGCGGCGTCCGGAACGCACAGCAGGCAGACGCGCGCCTTCTTCAAGTCCGCGGGGGTCGCGGGCTTCAGGCCCAGGGCCCGCGTGCGCTCGCGGCCCGCATCGTCGCGTGAGTGCACGCGCACGGGCCAGCGCTTCGCCTGCAAGGCCAGCGCGAGCGCGCCACCGAGCCGGCCCGCGCCGACGATGACGACGGGAACACGCCGCGCCCTGGCCGCGAGGCTCCGCGAAGTTGCCGGAGCCCTTCTCGTCGCTGGCGCGGAGGGTGTCGCGCCGCGCCTGGGCCGACCTTGTGGGGCCACGGACGGCGCGCGTGCCCGCTCCTCGGGCTTCGAGCGAGCAGCTCCGCTCCCCGCGCCCCCGCCTCGCCGTGCCACCGTCAGACTGCGTCCCGCGCGAACTGGAGCTGCCCGGCCTGTACGGCCACGCGCACGCGGTCGCCCGCGCCGAACTCGCCGGACAGGATGCGCTCCGCCAGGGGACCTTCCACCAGCCGTTGCACCACCTGGCGCATGGGCCGCGCGCCGAGCATCGGGTCGAAGCCGCCGGACTTGAGCAGGTGCCCCACCACGTCCGTGCCCGCCGTGTAGACGATGCCGCGCTCCGTCGCGAGCCGCTTGCTGCTCTCCGCCAGGATGAGCGTGGCGATCTTCGCCACCTCCTGCTCCGCCAGCGGGCGGAACGGCAGCCGCTCGTCGATGCGGTTCCACAGCTCCGGAGGCAGCGCCTTGCGCGCCGTGTCCGACGCCAGGTCCAGCGCGCTGGCCGCCGCAGCGTCCGCCGCGCCGAAGCCCACCGCGCGGCCCGTGCGGTTGAACGCCTCCGCGCCCAGGTTCGTGGTCATCACGATGACCGTGTTCGAGAAGTCGATGTGCCGGCCCTTGCCGTCCGTCAGCCGCCCCTCCTCCAACACCTGGAGCAGCAGCATCTGCACCTCGCGGTGCGCCTTCTCGATCTCGTCCAGCACCACCACCGACGACGGCCGACGGCGCACCGGCTCCGTGAGCTGCCCGCCCTCGCCGAAGCCCACGTAGCCCGCGGGCGAACCGATGAGGCGCGACACGCCGTGGGACTCGGACATCTCGCTCATGTCCAGGCGCACCAGCGCGTCCCGGTTGCCGAACAGCACCTCCGCCAGCGCCCGCGCCATCTCCGTCTTGCCCACGCCCGTGGGGCCCAGGAAGAGGAAGCTGCCCATGGGGCGGCGCGACGCGAAGCCCGCGTAGTTGCGGCGGATGACCCGCGCGATGCGCCCCAGCGCGTCGCTGTGGCCAATCACGCGCTCCGCCAGGTCGTTCTCCAGCCGGAGCAGCCGCGCGGAGTCGTTCATCAGGAGCCGCTCTTCCGGCACGCCCGCCAGCTTCGCCACCACGCGCGCCACGTCCGCCGCGTCCACCCGGTGCTTGCCCTCGCGGTGGCAGCGGCTGCCCGCCAGGTCCACCACGCTGATGGCCTTGTCCGGCATGAACCGGTCCGTCACGTAGCGGCTCGCCAGCGACGCGGCCGCCTCCAGCGCCTCCGGCAGGTAGTGCAGCGCGTGGTGCTCCTCGTAGCGCCCGATGATGCCCCGGAGGATCTGCACCGTCTCCGGCACTGACGGCTCGTTCACCACCACCGGCGTGAAGCGGCGCTCCAGCGCCGGGTCCGCCGCGATGAACTTGCGGTACTCGTCATGCGTCGTCGCCCCGATGCAGGGGAACTCGCCGCGCGCCATCGCCGTCTTCAGCTCGTTGGCCGCGTCCTGCGGGCCCTCGCCCGTGGAGCCGGCGCCCACCAGCGTGTGGATCTCGTCGATGAAGACCACCACGCGCCCCTCGGCCCGCCGCACCTCCTCCTTGAGGGCGTTGAGCTTCTCGGAGAACGAGCCGCGCAGCTGCGTGCCCGCCACCAGCGTGGCCATGTCCAGCTCGACGAGGATCTTCTCCGCCAGCGTGCCGCGCAGGCCCAGCAGGCGCTGCGCCACGCCCTCCACCACCGCCGTCTTGCCCACGCCGGGCTCGCCCAGCAGGCACGGGTTGTTGGTGCGGCGCTTGCCCAGGATGTCGATGACCTCCTCGACCTCCCGCGCGCGGCCCACCACCGGGTCCAGCTTCCCCTCGCGCGCCGCCAGGCTCAGGTTGCGGCCCAGGGACGTGAGCATCGGGAAGGCCTTGGCATCCAGCGTCAGCGGCTGGCCCTTGGCCTGCGCGGGCGGCGTCGCGGACGGGCGGGCCACCGGGGCCGGCGCCTGCGGGGCGGGCGGCGTCGCGCGAGCCACCGGGGCCGGCGTCGCGGGCGGCGCCATCCGCGGAGGCGCGGGCTCCGCGGCATCCAGCGTCACGTCGTCCTCGTCCACGTCGATGAGGTCGCGCGGCGACAGCGCGGGCGTCGAGCGCGCGGCCGGCGGCGGAGCCGTCACCTGGGGCGCCATCACCGGCTGAGCCGGCGCCGGACGCGGCAGGCTCATCGCGAACGTGGAGGAGGGGAGGGGGGACGGCGGCGCGCCCACCGGACGGCCCACCGGCGCGCGCGTGGCCAGCGCCTGGCCGTAGCCCGGCTGGAGCCGACGCGGCAGGCCGCCGCTGGTGGAGTAGGCGAGCGCCGTGTTGGACAGGGAGATGAGGTCCAGCCCCGTCCGCCCCAGGAGGTCGCTCGCCGCGCAGCGCTTGCGGATGATGGCGATGAGCAGGTGCAGGCAGTCCGCCTCGCCCGCACGGAAGGTGCTGGCCAGCTCCCGGGCGCGCGCGGTCAGCTCCTGCACCATGTTGCCCGTCTCCGCCGGGGCCTCGGTGATGAGCTGCAGCAGCGCGTCCTCATCCACGCCCTTCTCCTTCAAGAGGAGCTGGGCGCGGTTCTCCACCGTGAAGAGCGCCAGCAGCACGTGGGCGGACGTGGGCTTCTGGGCGACGCTGCGGGCGATGTCATGCGCCTCATGGAGAACCTGGGCGAGATCCGTGCTGTCGACCATTCATGCTCCGGCAAGCGTCCAGCCGAGCGGAATACACCGTCCACCGCCCCGCCGCAAAATTTAGGCTACAGACCGCTACAGGATGGATGCAAGGCAGGATAAACCATGGGCCGCGGCCGGATTTCGTTTGGCCGCCCGCCCGTTTCCCGACTCAATTCAAGGGACCGGGCAATCACTCCGGGCGGGCTGCGTACTTCGCCCTGAGACCCCATCCCTATGACCTCCCTTGTACAACCGGCGCGCGTCTTCATGGACCCCATCGGGGGCACGCGCGCAGCCGTCGAGGCCCGGCGCTGGCTGTGGCCCCTCCTCATCCTCGCCTTCTGCGTCGCCATCTCCGGCACCGCCTACGCGCTGCGCTGGGACGCCACGGCCTCCGTGGTGAGCACGCTGCCCACCGACTCCACGGCCTCCAGCGTGTCGGAGTCCGACATCGCCGAGCAGATCCAGACCGCGTCGCGCAAGGCGCTGGTGGGCGGCATCGCCAAGGGGCTCATCGTGATGCCCCTGATGGTGCTGCTGCTCGCGTGCGTCCTCTGGGTCGCCGCGTGGCTCTTCAACAAGCCCGCGGCCTTCGGGCAGCTGATGGCGGCCGCCGCGGTGGCGCTGCTGCCCATCGCGCTCTACCACCTCATCTACGCGGTGTGCGCTGGCTACCAGCACTCGCTCACCGACCTGCGCGCGGAGCGGCTCGTGCCCTCCAGCCTGGCCCTGCTGGAGGGCCTGTCGCCGAAGATGCAGCGCGTCCTCAAGGGCGTGGACTTCTTCAACCTGTGGAGCGTGGGCCTGCTGGGCGTGGGCTTCTCCACCGCCACCGGCATGCGCCTGGGCCGCGCGATGGCGCTCATCGGGGTGATGTACCTCATGTACGCGGGGGTCTTCTTCATCGGCCTGCCGGCGGGAGGTGCGAAGTGAGCGCCTTGCTCGTCGTCGCCACGCTGCTCACCGCCACGCCCATCACGCTGGAGGAGACGCGCCAGCTGGGCCGCAAGAACACCCAGGCGCTCCAGGCCGCGCTGGACGTCGCCGTGGCCCAGGAGGACCAGCGCGTCGCGCGCTCCAGCCTCCTGCCGCAGGTGCAGCTCAACCTGGGCCCCAGCCTGGACTACCTGGGCCGGCGCCGGCAGGTCTACTCCGTCCCCATCAGCGACACGGAGACCGTCACGCGCGAGGTGGTGAGCACCTCCAACACGGCGGACAGCTACTTCGCGTCCCTGGGCCTGTCGCAGGTCGTCTACAACCGCGGCCTCTGGAAGCAGCTGGAGCAGGCGGGCGTCAACGTGGACGCCACCCGCAACCAGTCCCTGGAGGAGGCGGACACCTCCGAGCTGGAGGCCATCCGCCGCTTCTACGCGCTCTTCCTGTCGCAGGCCACGCTGGACGTGCTCAACGCCACCGCGCAGCGCAGCGAGGAGCAGCTGGAGCGCGCCCGCGCCCTCTTCACCGCGGGCCGCGTGGGCAAGTCCGAGGAGATCGCCGCCCAGGTCAACCTGGGCAACGACCGCATCAACATCGTGCAGCGCCAGAACCAGCTGGTGGCGGACCAGGTGCAGCTGGCCGTGTGGCTGGCGCGCCCCGGCACGGAGCTGCTCCAAGCGGTGGACCCGGGCGTGCTCCAGCAGGAGCCCGCGCCGGCGCCCGCCCTGGATGACGCCATCAAGCAGGCCCGCGAGCACCGCGCCCTGCTCAAGGCGCTCCAGCAGCGCGTGCGCGTGGCGGAGCTGCAGCGCGCCATCGTGCAGGGCGACTACATCCCCCGCGTGGGCCTGTCCGCGCGCTACTCGCACACCGCGCAGGACCTGGGCCCGTTCTTCAGCGAGCCGGGCTACGGCAACGTCTTCAGCGGCGGCGTCACGCTGACGTGGGACCTGTTCAACGGCTTCGTCACGGACGCCCAGTCCGCGCGCGCCCAGGTCAACATCCGCAAGGCGGAGCTGACGTTCGCGCAGACGGCGCGGGAGCTGGAGGCGGAGGTGCGCCGCGCCCACCAGGTGCTGGAGGGGCAGATCGCCTCCGCGAAGCTCGCGACGGCCAACCGCGCGGTCGCCCAGCAGGGCCTGGAGCTGGCGGAGCAGCGCTTCCGCGCGGGCGCCGGCTCCACGCTGGACGTGCGGGACGCGCAGCTCAAGTTGACCCAGGCGGAGCTGGTTTTGCTCCAGAGCCGCATCGATGTCGAAATCGCCCGCTATGCCCTGTTCCGGGCCATGGGCACGCTGAATCCGGGAGACGCACAATGACGTGGTGGAAGGCGGGAATCGCCGGCGCGCTGTTGCTTGGAGCGGCGGGCATCACCGTGAGCGGCCTGAGCGACCGGCCGCCCCCGACGCAGGAGGTCCAGATCGCCAAGGCCCGCAAGGGCTCCATCACCCGCACCATCACCGGCGCGGGCAAGGTGCAGGCGGCCACCACGGTGAAGATCTCCTCCAACCTGTCCGGAGACCTGGTCTCCCTCAAGGTGAAGGACGGAGACCCCATCACCAAGGGGCAGGTGCTGGGGCAGATCGACAAGCGCTACTACGAGGCGGCCGTGAAGCAGGCCACCGCGTCCAGGGACGCGGCCCGCTCGGAGGTGCAGGTGGCGGAGGTGGACGCCGTGCGCCAGCGCGCGGAGCTGGCCCGCGTGCAGGGGCTGGCGGAGAAGGGGCTCGCGTCCGCCGCCGAGGTCGAGCAGGCCAAGGCCGTGATGGACACCGCGGAAGCGCGCCTCGCCGCGGCCAGGCAGCGCGTGGCCCAGAGCTCCGCCGTGCTGGAGCAGGCCGCCACGGACCTGGCGCGCACCACGCTGCTGTCGCCCATCGACGGCAACGTCATCGAGCTGTCGCGTGAAGTGGGCGAGCGCGTGCGCGGCTCCGACTTCTCCGAGGACGTGGTGATGACCATCGCCGCGCTCAACCAGATGGAGGTGAAGTTCGAGGTCGGTGAGCACGAGGTCGTCCACCTGAAGTACGGCCAGCCCGCGGAGGTGACGCTGGACGCGCTGGAGGGCCAGTCCTTCACCGGCACCGTGGTGGAGATCGCCCAGAAGGCCACCATCAAGAACCCGGGCACGGAGGCCGAGGTGACGAGCTTCCCCATCACCGTCGCCCTGGACGCGCGTCCGCCGGGCGTGCTCCCCGGCATGAGCGCCGAGGCCCGCATCAGCGCGGAGACGCACGACGACGCGGTGCTCGTGCCCATCCAGGCCGTCACGGTGCGCGCCGAGCGCTCGCTGCCGGACTACCAGGCGCCGGTGGAGGGCACCTCGCTCACCGCCAAGCGCCGCACGGAGTCGCTGGCCAAGGTGGTGTTCGTGGTGGACGCCGACAACAAGGCGCAGGTGCGCCGCGTGCGCACCGGCATCGCCTCCGACACGGAGCTGGAGGTGCTGGAGGGCCTGCAGGCCGGGGACCGCGTGGTGGAGGGCCCCTACCGCACGCTGTCCAAGGAGCTGTCCAACGGGGACGCGGTGCGCGAGCCGGAGAAGGCCGCGGCGAAGGGCAAGTCGTGACCGCGACCCCCGCACCCGGAACGGAGCCCCTCATCCAGGTGGAGGGGCTCACGCGGGCCTTCTTCGTGGGCGGTGAGGAGGTGCGCGCGCTGCGCGGCGTGTCCTTTGGCATCCAGCGGGGGGAGTGGGTGGCCATCATCGGCCAGTCCGGCTCCGGCAAGAGCACGCTCATGAACGTGCTGGGCTGCCTGGATACGCCCACGAGCGGCCGCTACATGCTCAACGGCAAGGACGTGTCGCGCATGGACGACGACGACCTGGCCGTCATCCGCAACGTGGAGATCGGCTTCATCTTCCAGACGTTCCAGCTGCTCCCCCGGGAGACGGCGCTCGCCAACGTGGAGCTGCCGCTGGTGTACCGGGGGATTGGCGCGAAGGAGCGGCGCGAGCGGGCGAAGGCGGCGCTGGACAAGGTGCAGCTCACGCACCGCATGCACCACCGCCCCAACGAGCTGTCGGGCGGTCAGCGCCAGCGCGTGGCCATCGCGCGGGCGCTGGTGTCGGAGCCGTCCATGCTCCTGGCGGACGAGCCCACGGGCAACCTGGACTCGGCCACCGGCGAGGAGATCGTCAAGCTCTTCGAGCAGCTGCACCGCGCGGGGCACACGCTGGTGCTCGTCACGCACGAGCCCAAGCTGGCCGCGCGCTGTCCGCGGGCCATCCGGCTGAGCGACGGGCAGATCGTCGCGGACGGGCCGGGGCCGGAGGTGGCGATGGGCGGGCACGCCGGGGTGTCCCAGGCGGGCACCGCGTGAAGCTCCGGCAGGGCTTCCGCGTGGACGTGCTGGAGGGGGCCCGCATCGCGGTGTTCTCCCTCCAGGCGAACCGGATGCGCACGGTGCTCACGACCCTGGGCATCGGCATCGGCGTGGCCACGCTCCTGGCCATCGTCGGCATCATCCAAGGGCTCAACGCCTCGTTCGAGAAGCAGCTGGCCACGCTGGGGGCGAACACCGTCTTCATCTCCAAGTACCCCTGGATGATCAAGGGGAACTGGTGGATCTACCGCAACCGGAAGAACTTCACGCTGGAGCAGGTGGCGCAGGTGCGCGCCCAGGCGGACTTCATCACCGCCATCTCCCCGACGGTGATGCGCATGTCGGACGTGGGGCACGGCGCGCTCCAGGTCTCCAACGTGCGCATCCAGGGCGCGTGGAGCGACTACCTGACCATTGGCAACTACGACGTGGTCTCCGGCCGGTTCATCACCCGCGCGGACGATGAGGTGAACCGGGCGGTGGTGGTGCTGGGCGCGGACGTGGCCGCGTCGCTCTTCCCCAGCATCAGCCCGCTGGGGCAGACGGTCCGCATCGACGGGCGGCCCTTCCAGGTGGTGGGCACGCTGGGCCGCAAGGGCAAGCTCGTGGCGGAGAACCTGGACATGATCGTGTTCATGCCCTTCAAGACCTTCAACTCGAGCTTCGGCAAGGGGCGGCCCATGCAGATCGCCATCGCGGTGGCGGACGCGGGCCGGATGGCGAAGGTGGAGGACCAGCTCGTGGGCATCATGCGCCGCATCCGCGCGACGCCCCCGGACCGGCCGGACGACTTCAACATCAACCGGACGGACTCGCTCGCGGCGACCTACGAGGAGCTCACCGGCGCGCTCTACGCGGTGGCCACCGGCGTGGGGCTCATCACGCTGCTGGTGGGCGGCATCGGCATCATGAACATCATGCTGGTGTCCGTGCGCGAGCGGACGCGGGAGATCGGCGTGCGGCGGGCGCTGGGCGCGCGGCAGCGCACCATCGTGCTCCAGTTCCTGATGGAGGCCTCCAGCGTGTCCGCGGTGGGCGGCCTCCTGGGGACGGCGGTGGGGCTGGGCACGGCGAAGGTCGTGTCGCTGGTGACGCCGCTGGCGGCGGACGTGCGGCCGAGCACGGTGGTGGGCGGGGTGGTCTTCGCGGCGCTGGTCGGCCTGCTGTTCGGCATCTGGCCGGCCGCGCGGGCGGCGAAGCTGGACCCGGTGGAAGCGCTCCGCTACGAGTAGGCGCGATGCGTGCCTTCCTGGACAACCTGCGGTTGGCGCTGGGCACGTTCCTGGGCAACCCGCTGCGCTCGCTCCTGACGCTGCTGGGCATCGTCATCGGCGTGGCCACGGTCATCACGATGATGGCGCTCATCGAGGGCCTGCGCGAACAGGTGAACAAGAACCTGGGCAGCCTGGGCGCGCACACCTTCGAGGTGACGAAGTGGCCCTCCGGCTTCGGCCGCATCAACTGGGCGAAGTACGCCAAGCGCAAGGACCTGCACGGCGACGACGCGCGCGCCATCCTGGAGGCCTGCCCCTCCGTGGGCTCGGCCACCCCCAAGATGGAGGTGTGGGGCAAGAAGCTGACCACGGCGTTCCGGGAGACGCCTGGCTCGGTGACCATGATCGGCACGGAGCACACGTACCTGGAGACGAGCGGCGTCGTGGTGACGACCGGCCGCTTCTTCAACCAGACGGAGACGCTGGACGGCCGGCCGGTGATGGTCATCGGCGTGGACGTGGCGGACACGCTGTTTCCGGGCTCGAACCCGGTGGGCTCGGAGGTGCGGCTGCAGGGTCGGCCCTTCGTGGTGATTGGTGTCCTGCAGAAGCGCGGCAGCGTCATGGGGATGTCCAGCGAGGACAACCAGGCCCTCATCCCCATGCTCGCGTTCCAGCAGTTCTACGGAAGGAACCGCTCGGTGGAGATCGACATCCAGGCGCGCGACGGGGAGTCGTTCCAGAGGGCGCAGGACGAAGTGGTGAACCTGATGCGCCGCCGCCGTGGCCTCACGCCGCAGGAGGCGAACGACTTCGAGGTGCACACCAACGAGTCCATGACGGCGTCCTTCAACGAGCTGTCCCAGGTCATCGCCTTCGCGGGCGTGGGCGTGTGCCTGCTGTCGCTGGTGGTGGGCGGCATCGGCATCCTGAACATCATGCTGATGTCGGTGACGGAGCGGACGCGGGAGATTGGCATCCGCAAGGCGCTGGGCGCGCGCCGCCGCCGCATCCTGGGCCAGTTCGCCACGGAGGCGGTGATGCTGTCGCTGGTGGGCGGGGTGCTGGGGCTGGGCCTGGGCTTCGGGTGCGTCTTCCTGGGCAAGTGGGTGCTGCTGTTCCCCATGAGCGTGCCCCTGTGGGCCGTGCTGCTGTCGCTGGGCATGAGCTGTGGCGTGGGGCTTGTCTTCGGCATCTACCCGGCGTCGCGCGCGGCGCGGCTGGATCCGGTGGAGGCGATGCGCGCGGAGTAGGGAGCCGGAATGGGTGACGCACTGGCGGAGGCCCGGCGCCGGGCCTCCGGAGACGACCTTGCTTCGCTGCGCCGGCTGGACGCGCTGATGGTGCGCTCGGGCTTCCGGCACGCGGACCGGACGCCCCGCGAGTGGGCGGCGGTGCTGGTGGCGCAGGGCGGCACGCAGACGGCCTCTTCGTATGACGCGCACGAAGCGCTGCGGGCCATCGGCCTGGGGGCGGTGCCCGCGCTGCTGGAGGTGCTGGCGAGGCCCCAGCTGGCGGAGAAGGAGTCCGCGGACGCGGACCTCCGCCTGAACGTGCTCGAGGCGCTGATGGAGGCAGGCCCGCTGCCCCGGTGCGCGGTGCCCGCCGTGTTGGAGCTCTTGTCCCGGCGGAGCGCCCGGGTTCGGCGTCAGGCGCTGCGGGCCCTGGTGTACCTGCGTCCTCGGCCCTCCCGGCTCGCGGTGCGGCTGTTGCTGGAGGCCTGCCAGGACAAGACGCAGTGGCAGGCGCGAGCGACGGCGCTGGACGCGCTGGCGGCGCTGGACGGTCCCGTCCCGGACGACGTGCTGCGCGAGGCGCTGGGGCGGCTGTCGGACGAGAGCCCCTACGTCCGCCGCTCCGCGCTGCGCGTGCTGGGCCGGTGCACGCCGCCTTCCGAGGAGGTCCTCCGCGCGCTGGAGGAGCAGGTGGTGCTGGACGACGAGAGCCGCGTCGTCGTCCTCCAGGTGTTGTCCTGGCTGTCGCCTTCGCGGGCGCTGCCCCTGCTGGACACGACGGCGCGGGGGCTGGTGGGCCTCCTTCCGGATGACCAGGACGGGGCCCGGCTGGGGCTCTTCGCGCTCCACCTGCTCGCGGGGATGGGGGCGGAGGCCCGGCCCGCGGTGGGCCTGCTGCGGCGCGTGGTGACGCATGCCCTGAAGCGGGGACACGGCGACCGCTTCGCCTGGTGCATGCGCGTGCACGCCGAGTCGGTGGCGGACGCCATCGTCCGGAGCACCCCGTTGCCCGTGGAGGCGCGGACCCCGGGGCCGGGCTCGCCGCGGCTGGCCCTGGCGCTCGCGGGGCCGGGGCCGGGGCCGCTGCCGGTGGACGCGGAGCACCCGGACTCCGCCCGGCTGCGGGCCTGGGTGGAGTCGCTGGGGCCGCTGACCCAGGAAGAGGAGGTCCGGCTGTGCGTGGCGGTGGCGCGCGTCGCGGCGCGGCTCTGGGACAGGCATGGGCCGGAGAACGACGGCGCCCAGTCGAGCCTCCTCGCGCTGGAGGAGTGGGTCCTCGCGCCGGACGCGGCGCACCAGCGCAAGGCGATGGAGATCGGCTTGTTCGTCCCCAGCCAGCTCCTGGCGTCGGAGTTGTTCAACGCGGCGTGGTGCCTCCACTACGCGACGCTGATGGTGGCGGACGCCGAAAGGCGGGTCGTGGGCTTTACGGGCCTCGCGCCCGGGGAGCCGGAGCACCTGCTCGCGACGTGCGCCTTCGCCGCGTACCGGGCGCTGAGGAGCGGGGCCTGCATGACCATGGATGAAGGGTGGAGAGACTCCACCCTCACCGGGAGGCGCACGCCCGACGCGGCGCTGGCCTCCCTCCACCGGGCGATGGTGGACGAGGTGCTGCCCTGGGCCCGGGGCGAGTGGGATCCGCTCCGCGACGTCCTGCGCGAGCGACGCCGACTGCTGGAGGAGGCGTGAACACGCCAGTGCCATGGCGGTGATGGCGCTCAACCGGTAGGGTGCTCCCGTCCCTACCGCACGGGGCCTGCTCCGCATGTCCATGTCCTACGTCACGCTGCCGCTGCCCGTCGTGCCCCCGCCGTTCCGGGTGCGCGTCTTCACCCCGGAGGACCTGGACGGGGTCATCGCGCTCTACTCGGATCCGGACGTGGCGCGGAGCCTCAACTTCACGGTGCCGGTGCTCCGGGAGACGCTGCACCAGAAGCTGATCGGCGACCTGGAGGCGATGCGCCAGGGCAGGGGCATCCGGTGGGTGCTGGCGCGCGAAGACGCCCCGACGCCGCTGGGCTACCTGACCCTCTTCAACTGGAGCCAGAAGGACCGCCGCGCGGAGGTGGGCTACATGGTGGCGCGCGCGCTGTGGGGCCAGGGCGTGATGACGGGAATCCTGCCCGCGCTGATCCGCTTCGGCTTCGAGCACCTGAACCTGCACCGCATCGAGGGCATGGTGAACGTGCGCAACAGCGCGTCGTGCAAGGCGCTGGCCCGCGCGGGCTTCCAGCAGGAAGGCGTGCTGCGCGGCTACCAGGTCGACGCGAACGGCGGGGGCTTCAACGACATCCTCCTGATGTCGCTGCTCGAGGAAGCCTGGCGCGCGTCCGTCGCGACGTAGGCCGCCGCGAGGCTCACGGCAGGTCGCGCGCGAACTGTTCGTGGTAGCGGGCCTGGAGCGTCTTCAGCTGACGGGTGCCCCGGTACTCGCGCGCGAGCAGGTGCCAGGCCTCCGTGCGCGAAGGCTCCAGCGCGATGACCCGCTCCAGGTGCTTGCGTGCACGCGCATGGGCGCGGGTGTTCGTCGCCAGCACGCCCAGCAGCAGGTGGGCCTGCACCGCATCCTCCCGGAGCGCGAGCACCTGCTCGCAGGCCTTGCGCGCGGAGCCCAGGCGCCCCTGGAGCAGGTGCAGCTCACATTGGAGGAGCGTGACCGACGGGCTTCCGGGGAACGCCCGCGCCAGCGCGGCGAGCCGTTCACGCGCGGGGCCCGAGGACCCGGCACGCAACAGCGCCTCGATGTCCGCCACCGCGCGGACCAGGGCTCCTTCCCTCGCGGGCTCGATGACCGGCAGCGCCACCTGCCTCCGGAGCCGGGCCGCTTGTTCCAGCACCGCCGTGGACGCCGCCAGCCCCGGAGCGAGGGCCGCGGTCTGCTCCGCCCACGTCACGCAGTGCGCACGGAGGAAGAGGCCCGCCAGGTCCGCCCACTGCGCGGGCTCCACCTCCGCCCGGGCCTCCAGGTTCCTCCGCGCCGCCACCAGGCTGTCCCGTGCTTCGTCGAAGCGGCCCGCGTGCAGGTGGAGCAGCGCGACGTTCATGCGCAGGGAGGGCTCTCTCGGGAACCGCGCGACGGCCCGCTCGCAGCGCTCGCGCGTGGCGTCCGACCCCGGCGTGAGGTGCACGGCGAGGTAGCACGCCAGCAGCTGCACGCGCTCGTCCCGCGGATGCCGCACCGCCAGCGGCTCCAGGAGCTCCGCGGCCAGCTCCGTCCGGCCCGCCTTGTCCAGGGCGATGACCTCCGCCAGCCGCTGCCGCTCCAGCGGCGTCAGCGAACGCGGCGTGCCCTCCGGTCCCAGCACGACGTCGGAGGCGCGCACCCGCTCCGTCCACTCGAGGAGGAAGTCCCGCTCGGGCCCCTCCCAGGCGGGGCCGGTCAGGGGCTCCACCACGCCGCGCAGCTCCCGGGCCCACGCCTTCTGTGGCTCCAGCTCCACGCGCGCTCCGGGCAGGTACCGGAGCCCCGCGCCCAGCAACGCGAGCGTCCGCGCATCGAACCCCGTCTGGCCCGCGTCGTACTTCGGCGACATCCAGCCGCGTCCGTCGCGCACGTGCGGCGCGCCCAGGGTGTGCGCCCACTCATGCAGCAGGACCGCGACCTCCAGCCGTTGCCGCGCCTCCACCGGCAGCTCTCCGCCCAGGCCGCGCAGCACGCAGTGCCGCCCCAGCACGCGCGCGAAGCCCAGCTCGTGCTGGGCGCCACTGAAGGACGTGGGCGCCGCTACCAGTCCGAGCACGAGGTCCACGTCCTCGCCCGCGTCCAGCGCCTCCAGCTCCCCGAGCACCGGCTCCAGCGGGCCCGCTGAATCGCGCCGCTCCCACGCCCTCGCGGACTCCAGCTCGAACGTCACGCCGAGCGGCCCGCGCACCGCGTCGCTCGCGCGCTCGAGCCACGCCGCGAAGCCGCGCTCCCAATGGAGGCTCCGCGCCCGGTGGTCCACGTCCGCGTACACGCGCACCCGCAACACCCGCGCGGTAGGGGCAGGGGAGGAAAGCGCTGACAGGGACGCCTTCGGGACCCGGCCAGGACGCGGCGGCGCTGGCGAGGCGCAGCGCAGGCCCAGCAGTCCGACGAGGAGGAGCAGGAGCGCCCCGAACCAGCCTGGCGTCCGCGGGGACCCGGGAATCACGGGCAGGACCTGGGAGGTAGCGAGGGGAACAGCGCCCGGGCAGGGCAGGGGAGGCGGTGGGCCTCTCCAAGAGGGCCTCCACCGCCATCACCCAGGGACGGGACATCAGGCCGCGGCGTCCTCTTCCTTGGAAGGCTCCGCGGCGTTCGTGATCCAGTCGATCGCCTTGTGCTCCCAGTCCGTGTCCTTCGACGCGTCGATGTAGCGCTCCCACTCGTACACGCCGCTCTGCTTGGCCATGCGCACCATCATCAGGCGGGCCACGGTGCTGTCGAGCACCACCGCCGAGCGCACCATGCCGTTCTGCCGGAGCCAGCCCATCGCCTGCTTGATGAGCTCCTGGGTCTCCGGCGGGTTCGCCTTCTGGCTGCGGATATCCACCATGAGCCCGAAGGGCCGCCCGCGCTTCAGCGCTACCTTGGCGCGCAGGTCCTCGAACCAGACCTTGGCCTCGGCAGGGGTGATGTAGCCCGGCGCATTGATCCGGTAGCCGTACTCCGTCCGCAGATTCTCAGCCATGACAACCCCCACGTTGGATTTGTGGTGCACGCGCCATCGCCGTGCGACTCCGGCCGGATGGCAGCGCGTCCACGAGCCTACTCCAGTCGGTGGAGGCATGGATCCACTCCTCCTTACTCGCGCGTACGCGCGCGCGAACATCATTCTCCTGGTGAAGATGAAGACGTCCCTGGGTAAACGTGATAGCCATCGCGAAGTCTGAGAATCCAGCCCCAGGCGAACTTTCCACTCTTTTTACTTCACAATCGCTCGGTTCCCCGGTATCAAGGGGATGCATTTTTCCAGCACCCCCACAACACTGCCACAAGGCATCGAGGTCCCCCCGGACTCGGTGGCAGCAGAACGACGCAGGCGCGTCGGCCTTCTTGGGAACCGGGGCCTTGGAGACGTCCTTCAATGTCCAGCTCCTCGCTCGCTGAGCTCCAGTCGGTCGCGTCGAACCCCCTGCGGAACGAGGTGCCCGTCGAGGCACTGCGCCACGAGGCGCCCGCCGCGGTGAAGACGACCGCGCTGGAGGCCCGGCAGGGCGAGCCGATCCCGATGTACGGGGACACGAACGCGCGGGGCTTCAAGACGGTGGAGGACCTCACGGTCGCGGACTGCGTGATCGCGCACCTGGAGGCGGAAGAGGTGGATGCGGTGTTCGGCATCCCGGGCGGCAACATCGCGCCGTTCCAGCAGGCGCTGCGCAAGCACGGCTCCATGCGCTTCATCATCGCGTCGCACGAGGCGGGCGCGGCGTTCATGGCGGACGGCTACGCGCGCGCCACCGGCAAGCTGGGCGTGTGCATGGTGACGGCGGGCCCGGGTGCCACCAACGCGCTGACGGGCGTGGCCTCCGCGCACCTGGACGGCGTGCCCATGCTGGCCATCAGCGGCAACGTCGCCACGGACCGCGTGGGCCTGATGGCGCTCCAGGAGAGCAGCAGCACCCATGGCGTGAACACGGTGGAGATGTTCCGCCAGGCGTGCGCCAGCTCCACGGGCGTGCCGGACGCGCAGAGCTTCCAGCGGCTGCTGGCGCGCTCCCTGCGCACCGCGCAGGGCCTGCCCGGCGGCGCCGCGCACCTCAGCGTGCCGTCCAACATCGCGCGCCAGCCCATCCACCGCGCGTCCATCCCCACCACGCGCGGCGCCTTCCGCGCCCGTCCGGCGACGGCGCCCTTCGAGGACCTGCGCGCCGCGTTCACGCTGCTGCGCACCGCGCGCCGTCCGCTCATCTTCCTGGGCTCGGGCGCGCGCGAGGCGATGGCGGAGCACGCCGAGGCGTTCACCGCGTTCGTCACTCAGCACGGCATCCCGGTGGCCACCAGCATGCGCGGCAAGGGGCTGTTCTCCGAGCGCGAGGCGCTGTCGCTGGGCGTGCTGGGCCTGGCCGGCAGCAAGCGCGCCGAGGCGTACCTGCGCGACGGCGTGGACGTGATGCTCATCCTCGGCAGCCGCCTGGGCGAGTGGGCCTCGCGCAGCTTCCACCGCTACTTCCAGGCCATCCACCACGTCATCCAGGTGGACGTGAACGCCTCCAACATCGGCCAGTTCCTGCCGGTGCGGCTGCCCATCGTGGCGGACGTGGGCTCGGTGATGACGGGCCTGGCGGAGCTGGGGCAGATGATTGGCCCGTCCAGCGGCGCGCGCGTGCAGGAGCGCTGGGCGCAGGTGATGGCGCTGACGGAGCCCGCGCCCGTCATCCGCGCCCCGCAGGACCGGGACTCGGTGAAGCCGCAGGACCTGATGGCGGAGCTCGACAAGCACCTGAGCCCGGACATGGACCTGTACATCGACATGGGCAACTGCACGGGCTGGACGGCGCACCTGCTGCACATCACGCCGCCCGCGCGCATCTTCTACCCGTGCGGCCTGTCGTCCATGGGCTGGTCCTGCGGCGCCGTCATCGGCGGCAAGGTGGGCCGGCCGGAGCGCACGGCGGTGGCCGTCGTCGGCGACGGCGCGTTCCTGATGAACGGCACGGAGATGCTCACCGCCTCGCGCTACCGCGTGGGCACGGTCACCATCGTCCTCAACGACAACTTCCTGGGCATGGTGAACCACGGCGAGCACGTGCAGGACCGCTCGAAGCCGCTGGAGGACGACTTCTATGGCCTGGGCAACCCGGACCTGAAGGCCTTCTCCGAGTCCCTGGGTGCGCGCGCCTACACGGTGAACGCCCCCGGCCAGTTGGATGCGCTGCTGCCGGAGGTGCTGCGCCGCGCGAACGAGTCCGGTCAGCCGCAGGTCATCATCGCGCACATCGACTACCGCGAGGTCCCGCCGTACGGCGACCGCTTCGCCGCGGTGGCGTCGGACGCGAAGTAGCGCCATGACCGCCGCGACCTACGCACTCCTGGGAGTCGGCGCCGCTGTCCCCGAGCAGGTGCGCGGCAATGACGACCCGCTGTTCGAGCACCTGCGCCGCGCCGCCGGAAGCGGCGGCGAGCACGCGCTCTTCTACGGCAACCGCGAGCGCCGGGTGCTGGGGCGGGGCGAGTCCCTGGCCGCGCTCACCGCGAAGGCGGGCGCCGCGGCGCTGAAGGACGCGGGGCTGGCGGCGTCGGACGTGGAGCGGCTGTACGGCTACGTGTCGGTGTCGGAGTTCATCACGCCCAACGAGCTGTACGCGGTGCACCGCGAGCTGGGCCTGTCGCAGGGCACGCTGGTGGTGCCGGTGCAGGCGGACTTCGCCAACTTCCTGATGGGCGTGGTGCTGGCCTGGGAGGCCCTGCGCGCGGGCAGCATCCAGCACGCGCTGGTGGCGGTGGGCTCCGCGTGGACCCGCAACGTGGACTACACGCAGGGCCACGCCATTGGCATCGGCGACGGCGCGGGCGCGGTGGTGGTGGGCGCGGGCGACCGGCTCGCGCTGGTGGACTGGGGCGCGGACACCTTCAGCGACGAATACGGCGCGATGATCATGGGTGCGCGCCCGGAGTCCGGGCTCGCGTACCCGACCTACGGCATCGCGCCGGCGGCGGGCGTGAAGGCGTTCCTGAACTCGGGGATGAACGGCCCGCCTCGGCTGGTGGAGCGGCTGCTCGCGAAGCACGGCATCGCGCGCGAGGACGTGACGCTCATCTCCCACCAGGCCACGCGCAAGCTGATGGACCACTGGGCCCAGGAGCTCCGCCCGCGCGAGTACCTGGACACCTTCGAGGAGTACGGGAACATGGTGCACGCGTCCATGCCGGTGACGCTGGCCCGGTTCCACCGCGAGCTGCGCACGAAGTACCTGGTGATGGTCGGCCTGGGCATCGGCGCGCACCAGATGGCGCTGCTGGTGCGCGTCTGACGGACGCGGGCTACTGGTCGTCGCAGGGCGTGCCCAGCCGGGCGCCCGTGTAGACGCCCAGCTCGTTGTAGATGAGGGGCAGGTTCTGCTCCACGGGGACGTTGCGCAGCTCCACCTCCTTGCGCGCCTTCTCGATCCACATGGGCTTCTGCGCGCGGTCGATGACGAGCCGCAGCTGGCCCTTCTTGGTGGTGAAGATCTCCCCCTCGGAGTCCGCCACGACGTTGGTCATCTTCTGGGGCTTCAGGTCGCCCCGGGGCCCGATGAAGACGCGGAAGTTGCGGGACTCCGCGGGCGTGGAGCCCTTGTCCACGTAGTAGTACGTGCCCTCCGAGTCGCGCAGGAGCGCGTGCGGGGCGAACTTCTGCGGGTTGGGCACGTAGGTGGCCTTGCGCAGCAGCTCGCGCGCCTCCGCGCCGGGGAGCAGCTCCAGCGTCGCCTTGCGCTCGCCGCAGCGGAGCGAGCAGGTACGCTCCTTCGTGTCCACGTTCAGCTGGGAGTGCACGCGAAGGTCCACGCCGTCGTAGTCCGCGATGGCGGTGGGGTTGAAGAAGCGCGGATCCAGGAAGGTGGTGGCGGGAAGGCCGCGGCCCTTGGGGCGGGGCACCTCCACCAGGGACTTGCCGTCGCCGTAGTAGAGCCGGTCGTCCAGGTCGTCCGTGTCCTCCCGGGGCACGGAGACGACGTAGTGGCCCCGGCCGTCGGTGCAGACGGCGGTGGCCTCCAGGAGCATGCGCTGGCCCAGGTTCTCCGCCTTGCCCCACGGCGGTTCGACGGCGGCGGGACTGGCGGCGAGGAGCATGGCCACGGGAAGGATGTGTTGGATGAGCATGGTGCGCGGGCCTAGAGGTGCTTCTTGAAGTAGCGGGTGGCGGCCTTCTCCTGGCTGGACGCCTCCGGCGTGGTGGTCCACACGAAGCGGTCACCTTGCAGGGCGGGCTCCAGCGCGTCGCCGAAGCGGCAGTCCATGCGCTGGATGCGGGCCTTCACGGTGCGGCGGGCCTCCTCGGAGCCGCCGCACAGGGCCTTCAGGGCGGAGAGGGGGTGGGCGCAATACCTGGCGATGTTCTGGGCCTTGAGGAAGGGCTCGGTGACGGTGCTCCAGTCGATGGCGCCCGCCACGGAGGTGCCGCAGGTGGTGTTCAGCGCCTGGAGCGCCTCGGCGTAGGCGGTGTCATGGACGGCCTCCTCCGCCTTGCGGTCGAAGGCCATCAGCTTCGCGAGCTGGCCGCTCTGGGTCTGCTGCTGATGCTGGGCGTAGAACTCCTCGGGCTTGAGCTTCTGGGAGCGCGCCTCGTCGTACTGGACCACGATGCCGTTGCCGGAGCGGCCGGGGAAGTACAGCTCCGTGCGCGTGCCCACGACGACGAGCGGCGAGTAGTCCTTGCCGTGCAACTGGGTGGTGTAGTTCTGGCGCAGCGTGCCGATGCTGCTCCAGTCCTTCACCGTGTAGGGGAGGACCAGGTTGTCCAGGACGGAGCCCGTGCCCTGGATGCGCAGGAGGAACTTCTTCTGCTCGCGGGGCGTGAGCGGCACGACCGCGACCTGCTCTCCCTGCGGGCCGACGAAGACCTTGCCGGCTTCCACGGGAGCGGACGCTGCGGCATGGGCGGGCAGGGTGATGCCCAGGAAGGTGGCCAGCACGGCCACGGCGACGATGCATTTCATGTTGGATGTATCCCCCTCACCCGGCCGAGGTCATTCGGCCGGGCGGTGTCTGCTCATGGCGTCAAGTCAATCTCGTGGGTCTGACATTCGACGGCGACCGGCTTCAGCTCCTGGGCGGTCAACGCACGGGCCTCCGCCTGGGCGTTGGACATGTCGCCGGTCTGGCAGCGGGCGCGGATGGCCAGATGGTGCGCGGCCAGGTTGTCCTGGGCCGCGTAGCTGCGCTGCGCGTAACGGACCGCGTCGCCCCACTTGGTGGCGGAGAACGCCGCGCGCGCCTCCTTGAGGTCGGCGATGGCCTGCGCCAGGGTGGGCTCCGCCAGGCGCTTCCGGCCCCCCGCGGAGACCGGGGGCTTGTTGCTGGCGGGCCTTGGCTGCACCTGGGGTTCGACCCTCGTGGGCGTGTCGTGGCCGGCCGTCCCCGTGAGCTCCTCGATGAACGACGCGACGTCCGGGTGGCGGTGATCCGCGTTCTTCTCCAGCGCCCGCGCCACCGCCCTCGGGACGTTCGGCGGCAGGTCCGGCATCAGCGTGGCGAGCGACACCGGCGGCTCATGCACCACCCGGTAGATGATCTGCGCGAGCGACCCGCCCCCGAAGGGCGTCATGCCGGAGATCATCTCGAACACGATGCCGCCCAGCGCGAACAGGTCCGTCCGCGCGTCGATGCGGCTGTTCTGCCCCTGCGCCTGCTCCGGCGACATGTACTGCGGCGTGCCGATGAGCACCGCCTCCTGCGTCTGGAGCGTCTCCGACGACATGACCTTGGAGATGCCGAAGTCGAGCAGCTTCACCCGCTCGCCCACCACGCCGCCGGAGTCCGTGGGCACCAGGAAGATGTTCGCGGGCTTCAGGTCGCGGTGGACGATGCCCGCGCGGTGCGCCGCCTGGAGCGCCGACCCCATCTGCCGCGTGAAGGAGAACACCTCCTCCAGCGTCAGCCGCCCGCGCCGCAGCCGGTCCGCGAGGCTCTCTCCGCGCAGGTACTCCAACACCAGGAACGGACTGCCGTCCTCCAGCGTGTCGAAGTCCAGCACCTCCACGATGTTCGGGTGCCCCAGCCGGGAGGCGATCTCCGCCTCGCGCCGGAAGCGCACGTGGAGCTCCGGCCCCACGTGATCCCCGACGCGCAGCACCTTCACCGCGACCTGCTTGCCCGGAAGCCGCAGGTGCTGGGCCAGGAACACCGAACCCATGCCGCCCCGCCCCAGCACGGAGACGACCTTGTAGGTATTCCGGAGGACCGAATCGATGTGCAGCTCACCGTCAGCCGTGCGCGTCATGGAAGAGGGCGTGTCCTGATGACAAAACGGGTGCGAGGCACCGCCGTGAAACAGGGCGCCACGCTACCACGCCCCATCCGCCAGGGCGCGAGCCAAGCCCCTTCGTTCCATACCCCGGCCATACCCCGGACAGCCGGACGCCCGGCCCCTCGAACGAGGACCCGGGCGTCATGAACTCCATCCATCCCTGCTCATCCGGAAAAGGCCCGGCGCTCACCGCCGCGCCCCGCCCGGAGGGACGGCCTCAGCCCCACTTGGACAGCTGACGCCGGGGCGGAGGCGAGCTCGGCCCCGCCGCGGGCGCTGCCACCGCGGGCCGGGGCTGCTGCGGACGCCCCTGGCCACCGCCGCGCGGCGCCTGGGCATTGCCGCCACCCCCGCTGGCCTGACGCGGCGAGCCACCGCTGGGACGGCCCTGACCGCCGCCACCGCCGCGGCCTCCGCGCCCACCGCGGCGCTGACCGCCACCCCCGCCGCCGTTGCCGCGCGACGGGCCCCGGCCGCCCCGGTTCATCGGGGGACGGCTGTCCTCCACGTCACCGGGCAGGGGCGGGGGGAGCTGCGAGCGGAAGGCGGCGTCCGCCACCACCGGCACGCTGCGGCGGATGGTGCGCTCGATGTCGCGCAGGTACGCGCGCTCCTCGGAGTCGCAGAAGGACACGGCCTTCCCGCTGGCGCCCGCGCGGCCCGTGCGGCCGATGCGGTGCACGTACTGCTCCGGCACGTTGGGCAGGTCGTAGTTGAACACGTGCGACAGCCCGTCGATGTCGATGCCGCGCGCCGCGATGTCCGTGGCCACCAGCACGCGCAGGGTGCCGGCGCGGAACTCGTCCAGCGCGCGCTCGCGGGCGTTCTGGCTCTTGTTGCCGTGGATGGCGTCCGCGCGCACGCCCGCCGCCGTGAGCTGCTTGGCTACGCGGTTGGCGCCGTGCTTCGTGCGCGTGAACACCAGCGCCCGCGGGATCGCCGTCGCGTCCTTCAACAGGTGCGTGAGCAGCGCGCGCTTCTCCTCGCGCTCCACGAAGTACACCTGCTGGCTCACCGTCTCCGCGGTGCTGGACGCCGGCGTCACCTCCACGCGCACCGGGTCCTTCAGGATGTTGCGCGCCAGGTCCATGATGTCCGGCGGCAGTGTCGCGCTGAAGAACAGCGTCTGGCGCACCGGCGGCAGCACCTTGATGACCCGCCGCACGTCGTGGATGAACCCCATGTCCAGCATGCGGTCCGCCTCGTCCAGCACGAACACCTCCAGCGCCCGCAGCGTCACGTGGCCCTGGTCGATGAGATCCAACAGGCGCCCCGGCGTCGCCACCAGGATGTCCACGCCCTGGCGCAGCGCCTGGACCTGCGGGGTCTGCCCCACGCCGCCAAACACCACCGCGTGGCGCAGGGGCAGGTGCTTGCCGTAGGTGGCGAAGCTGTCACTCACCTGGCTGGCCAGCTCGCGCGTGGGCGTCAGCACCAGGCAGCGCACCGGCCGCGCGCCGCCCGCGGGCGCCTTGGCCGACAGCCGCTGGAGGATGGGCAGCGCGAACGCCGCCGTCTTGCCCGTGCCCGTCTGGGCCACGCCCAACACATCCTTGCCCGCGAGGGCGTGTGGAATTGCCTTCGCCTGGATGGGCGTCGGCGTGGAGTAACCCTCCGCCTTGACGGCCTTGAGGAGCGAATCGGTCAACTGCAGTTCGTCGAAAGTCATGAAATCCCGAATGAGAAGGGTCGGCGCACTCCCCCTCCGGCGGGGGACCGACCGCGCAGCGCGCCCTCCCGCCGAATGACGGGGGCGCCTGGCGGTACGCGGTCAGGCCAAGCAGCGGCCCGAGGCACCTGCGAACGAATTGGAACCCCTGGGTCGCCGGGCGGATTCCCGGCGCCCTCCCAGGGCCCGGCCACACTGCCTGCAATGGGGGCCAATGTCCCGGGAAATCCTCCCCGCCTGCCTGCCCCATGCCGCTGTGGAGATTTCGGACAGGGCTGTTGGCCCCCTGTCCGCATCGTCCACAACCCCCCAGTCCAGGCGCCGCCGGCCCCCTCTCTCAGCGCCCTCTCAAGCCACCGAAATCATTTGAGTGACAAATAACTCGCTGGGGCCGGCCTTGGGCAGACCCTTGGAATGATTGGGAAAACTCCCGCCTCCTGTCGCCTGGCACAACCGTTGCTAGCCTTTGCCGCGTCGCGCCGTCCTGGCGCGGTCGGTGGGCCCCTGGGAGGAGCGGGACTTGAAGCGGTGGCAGCGACAGACGGTGGGGATGGCCTGGGGGTTGGGGCTGTGCGTGGCGGCGCTGGCGTGCGCCCAGCAGCCCAAGGCGGGGGCGGCGGTGAAGGCCTCGGGGTTCTCCGCGGCGACGGTGGAGGAGAAGGCCCGCGCGCTCGCGGCGAAGCCGTACCAGGAGCCGCCCATCGGGGTGCCTCCGTCCTTCGAGAAGATCACCTACGACCAGTACCGGGACATCCGCTTCCGCGACACCGCGTCGCTGTGGCGTGAGCAGGGGCTGCCGTTCCGGGCGCAGTTCTTCCACCCGGGCTTCTATTACACGCGGCCGGTGGCCGTGAACGTGGTGGAGGGCGGCAAGGCGCGCCCGGTGCCCTTCTCCACGGACCAGTTCACCTATGGCCCCCTGGTGGGCACGCCGCCCAAGGGCAAGGTGAACGGCTTCGCGGGCTTCCGCGTCAACGCGCCGCTCAACACGCCGGACTACTACGACGAGCTGGCGGTGTTCCTGGGCGCCAGCTACTTCCGCGCGCTCGGCAAGGACAACCTGTACGGGCTGTCCGCGCGGGGGCTCGCCATCGACACGGCGCAGCCGGGGGGCGAGGAGTTCCCCACGTTCCGCGAGTTCTGGCTGGAGACGCCGGCGAAGGGCGCGGACGCGGTGGTGGTGCACGCGCTGATGGACAGCCCCAGCGTCACGGGCGCGTATCGCTTCGCCATCCACCCCGGTGAGCGCACGGTGATGGACGTGGACGCGACGGTGTTCGCGCGCAAGGCGGTGCGCCAGCTGGGCATCGCGCCGCTCACCAGCATGTTCCTCTTCGGGGAGAACGACCCGGGCGACTTCGACGACTTCCGCCCGGAGGTGCACGACTCCGACGGCATCTCCGTGTGGATGAAGGGCGGCGAGCGGCTGTGGCGCCCGCTGAAGAACCCGAAGCAGCTCCAGATGAGCAGCTTCCACACGGACGGGCTGTCGGGCTTCGGCCTGTTGCAGCGCGACCAGGCGTTCACCAGCTACGAGGACCTGGAGGCGCGCTACGAGCGCCGTCCGGGCGCCTGGGTGGAGCCGGTGGGGGACTGGGGCGCGGGATCCGTGCGGCTGGTGGAGATCCCTACCCGCGAGGAGATCCACGACAACATCGTGGCCTTCTGGGTGCCGGACGCGCCGGTGCAGGCGGGTTCACAGCTTCGCTTCTCCTACCGGCTGTCCTGGGGCTTCTCCCCCGAGGGCGCGAAGGCCGGAGGTTCCACCGTCGCGGCGACGCGTGTCGCGGCGGGCAGCAAGCCGGGGGCGCGCCGCTTCGTCCTCGACTTCACGAAGGCCAGCAGCGAGGGCACGGGCCCGGTGGAGGCGGTCGTCACCGCCTCGCGCGGCCAGGTGCTGCACCCGCGCGCGGAGGTCCACGCCGTCTCCGGCGGCTTCCGCGCGGCCTTCGAGCTCCTGCCCGACGGAGAAGGCCCCGTCGAGCTGCGCTGCTTCCTGAAACGCGGTTCCGAGACCCTCACCGAGACCTGGAGCTACCTGTGGATTCCGTGACCACGCACCCGTTCATCTCCTTCGCTCCGGCGATGCCCCAGGCGCCCCGCGCGGACACCCGCGCCGCGCTGGTGGGCTTCTTCCAGGACTTCGGCTTCACCGGCCGCGGCGACCTGGAGAAGCTGGCGGGCTGGGTCCTGGGCACGCGCGAGCTGTCCCTGTCGCCGGAGGCCGCGCTGGCGCTCGCGCGGTGGCGGGTGGAGGGGTGGCTGGCGGAGGTGCTCGGGCCGGCGCACGTGGGGCCGTCGCTGCTGGTGCGGGGCCGGGCCGCGTTCGTGCTGGTGGGCGGCGCGCGCTGGGGCGCGGACGTGCTGATGCGCGCCCCGTCCTCGCTGCCGGAGGCCTGGCGCCGGGCGGTGTGTGAAGCAGTGCCCATGTCCGCCCCGGCGGAGGTGCCCTGCCAGATGCGCGAGCAGCAGCTCGTGCTCAATCCCTTCATGGACATGCTGCGCCGCTGGCTGCGTCCCGCCACCAGCCCGGCGGGCGTGTCGCCGTCGCGCTAGGCGCGGCACCGCCCACATCCAAGCCGCACGGGAGCCCGGAGTCCGCATGAACGCCCAACCCTACACTCCGGCCCTGGCGCGTCCCCGCCGCGTCATGGTGCTGGGACTGGCGGCCCTGTCCACCGGGTTCGCCTCGGTGGAGATGCACCGCCTGCTCGCGGCGCACGGCACCACGGTGCCGGAGCTGTTCGTGCTGGGCCTGTTCACGGTGTGCTTCGCGTGGATCGCCCTGTCGTTCTGGAGCGGCGTCGCGGGCTTCATCCAGCTGGCCCTGAACCAGCGGGTGCCGGGGCTGCGCTGGCCCACGGAAGAAGAGGCGGCGAAGCCCCTCTCGCGCCGCACCGCCGTGGTGATGCCCGTCTACAACGAGGACCCGGCCGCCGTGTTCGCGCACGTGCAGGCCACCTATGAGTCCATCGCGGCGACGGGGCAGCTGGACGCGTTCGACTTCTACGTGCTGAGCGACTCCACGCGGGCGGAGTCGTGGGTGGCGGAGGAGCTGGCGTGGTCGGAGCTGTGCCGCCGGGTGGGCGGGCAGGGGCGCATCTTCTACCGCCGCCGCTCCGACAACACGGCCAAGAAGGCCGGCAACCTGGCGGAGTTCTGCGAGCGCTGGGGCCGCCGCTACGACTTCCTGCTGGTGCTGGACGCCGACAGCCTGATGGCGGGCGACAGCGTGGTGCAGATGGCCCGGCTGATGGATCTGAACCCGGGCGCGGGCATCCTCCAGGTGCCGCCGCAGAACGTGGGGCGCTCCACGCTGTTCGCGCGGCTGCAGCAGTTCGCGGGGCGCGTGTACGGGCCCGTCGTGGCCGCGGGCGCGGCGGCGTGGCAGCTGGGGGACTCCAACTACTGGGGCCACAACGCCATCCTGCGCATGGCGCCCTTCATCGAGCACTGTGGCCTGCCGGTGCTGCCAGGCCAGCAGCCCTTCGGCGGCCACATCCTCAGCCACGACTTCGTGGAGGCCGCGCTGATGCGCCGCGCCGGCTACACGGTGTGGCTGGTGCCGGAACTGGGGGGCAGCTACGAGCAGCCGCCGCCGGACCTGCTCGCCTACGCGCAGCGCGACCGCCGCTGGTGCCAGGGCAACCTCCAGCACCTGGGGCTGGTGATGGCGGGCGGCCTGCATCCCATGAGCCGGATGCACTTCCTCATGGGCGTGATGTCCTATGTGGCGTCGCCCCTGTGGCTCATCTTCCTGGTGGCGGGCCTGTTCGCCGCGCTGCACGAGTGGTTCTTTTCGCCCGCGACGCTGGTGGGCTTCCAGTCCACGCTGCCGGGCGGAGACGCGTTCGACACGGTGGGCGCGCTGCGGCTGATGGGCCTGTCGCTGGCGCTGCTATGGATTCCCCGGCTGCTGGGCATGGGGCTGGTGCTGGCGAACCGCGAGGAGTCCGCGCGGATGGGCGGCCGCTTCAAGCTGGTGCTGAGCGTGATGCTGGAGGGCTTCGTCTCCACGCTGATGGCGCCGGTGATGATGCTCTTCCAGTCGCACTTCGTGTTCGGGACGCTGCTGGGCTACAAGGTGAACTGGACCAGCCAGCAGCGCGAGGACACCGACCTGCCGTGGTCGGAGGCGCTGCGCCGGCACCAGTGGCACATGGGGATTGGCGTGGTGCTCGCGGCGCTGGCGGTCGCGGTGGCGCCGGGGATGCTGGCGTGGCTGTCGCCGGTCATCCTGGGGCTGTGGCTGGCCCCGGCCATCTCCGTCTTCACCGCGCGCGCGTCGCTGGGCCTGTGGCTTCAGAAGCAGGGCCTGCTCCTCATTCCGGAGGAGGTCCAGCCGCCCGCGGTGCTGGTGCGCGCGCAGGAACTGGCGGAGGAGGGGATGGAGCCGGTGGACGACGCGTTGGACCACGTGCTCACCGACCCGCGCGCGCACGCGCTGCACCTGGCGCTGCTGGAGGCCCAGCCGACGGCCTCCGTCCCGGTGGCGCTGGCCTCCGCGCGGCGCAAGCTGCTGGCGGGCGGCCTGGAGCCCCTGTCCCCGCAGGAGAAGTCCGCGGTGCTGCTGGACGCGCGCACGCTGTCGGAGCTGCGCGGTCGGCGGCTGGGCGCGCAGGCGTGAACGCGGTGGCATGACCCGGCTTCGCCCTGGATGCTCCGGGGCATGAACCGGCTCTCCTCCTCCGCGCTCGCGCTGTTCGTCTCCTCCGGGGCCTTCGCCGCGGAGCCTCCCGCATCGGGTGAAGACCGCTGGTGGAAGCACGTGGAGGTGCTGCCCAGTGACGCGATGGAGGGGCGCGACACGGGCAGCAAGGGCTACGCGACAGCCGCGGGCTATGTGTCCAAGGTACCTCCAGAACCCGAAGCTGGTGGAGCTGCCGTGGGCGCGCATCGTGGGCTCCAGCAAGAGCCCGACGGTGGAGTTCGCGGACCCTTCGCTCAACGACGCGCGCGGGCTGAAGGTGGCGGTGGTGGCGAACGTGGCGCAGTCGCAGAAGTGGCTGGAGGGCCATGCCCCACTGGCCGTTCACGTCGGTGGTGGCGCACGGCAAGGACGAGTCCTCGCTCGCGGTGCCGCTAGCGGAGGTGGCCGCGAAGCTGGACGTCCAGGTGCTCCCGGATCCGGAGCCGGACCGCAACCTGTTCGTACGCAGCGACCAGTACTCGTTCATCCGCGAGGGCGTGCCCGCGCTGTTCTTCAAGTTCGGCTACACGCCGGGCTCGGAGGAGCAGAAGGTCTTCAATCAGTGGCTGTCCGAGCGCTACCACGCGCCGTCGGATGACCTGGCGCAGCAGCCCGTGGACCATGGGGGCGCGGCGCGCTTCATCACCTTCCTGACCGCGCTGACGAACGCGGTGGCGGGCGTCCCCGGCCGGCCCTGCTGGAACGACGACAGCTTCTTCCGCCGCTTCGCGAGGCCCGCGCAGGCGCCGGCCCCGTGAGCCGGCGGGCCGTCACGCGTCCACGCACGGGTCGGTGACGCCGGGGCGCGCCTCCAGGAAGCGGAGCGCGCTTCGGATGTCGGACGACGCGGTCTCGCGCGGGGCATTCCGGGCCGCTTCGATGCGCCGGCGGGCGGCGGCCCGGGCCTGGAGGCCTTCGGCGCTGCGCGCGGGCGCGGCGTCGGCTTCGGCGAGGTCGAGCGCGGCGTGGAGCAGGTCCACCAACTGGAAGAGGGCGGGGTCCTCGCGCAGCTCCGGCGCGCCCTCCAGCAGGGCGAAGCCCTCGCGCGCGGCCCGCAGCTCTCCGCACGCGGCGTCCAGCGCGGCCCGATGCGCGATGAAGCGCAGGGCCTGCCAGCGGGACGCGCGGCCCAGGATGGAGACCGCCTCTGCCAGCGTCGCGCGCGCCTGCTGCCAGTCGCCCCGCGCGAGCGAGGCGCGGCCCAGCTCACCGAGCGCCGTGCCCTCCAGGAGCCGCTGTCCCAGCAGCCGCGACAGGCGCACCGCGGCCTCCAGGTGCTCGCACGCATCCCCGACGCCGCCCGCGTCCAGCAGGTAGCAGCCCAGGTTCAGCCGTGCCAGCGCCTGTCCCACGCGGTCCTCGACGCTGAGGGCGCGGCCCAGCGCGTCGCCCAGCAGCATCACGGCCTCGCCGCTGTCGCCCGCCTCGCCAATGGCGACCGCGCAGTTGGTGAGGAAGCCCACCTCGAACGTCACGTCGCCCACCTCGCGGAACAGCGCCAGCGACTCGCGCAGGTGCGGGATGGCCTCCTCCGGGCCGTGGCGGAGCTGTTCGAGGAGGCCCAGGTTGCCCACCGCGTAGGCCTCCAGCCAGCGGTCGGTTCCGGAGGGCAGCGCCTGCGCGTCGCGCATCAGCGTCCACGCGGCGGCCCCGTCCCCGGCGTGACGGGCGACGATGGACAGGTCCACGAGCACGCGCTTCTCCGACGCCGCCTCGCCCAGCGTGTGGAAGACGCCTCGCGCTTCATCCAGGGCCTGGCGCGCGAACTCCGCCTGCCCCGCGTCCATGTACGCGCGGCCCAGCACCGCGAGCGCCTCCGCGCGCTTCAGCGGCGGCACGGCCACGTGCGCCGACGCCTCCAGCGCGCGCTCCAGCCGTCCCACGAGCAGCCCCACCGGCCCGCGCGTGCGCGCGTCCGGCTCCAGCGCCACGAGCGTCTCCAGCGCGCGGCCCAGGGACTCGGCGGTCGCGGGGTGGACGGCCATCGCGTTGTCGCACGCGGCCAGCAGGTTCTCGCGCTCCAGGGCCAGCCGCCGCAGCGCCGTGGCGCCTCCCGTCTTCTGCACGCGCTCGCGCAGCCGGCCCGCGACCTGGAGGTACGTGTCCGCGTGCCGGGCCTCGCACGCGGCCTCGTCCCCCATCTCCCGCAGCCGCATCGCCGCGTACTCGCGGATGCTCTCGTACAGGCCCAGGCGCAGGAAGCCTCCCGGCGCGTCCACCTCGCGCGCGCAGAGGAGCGACTGGGAGCGCAGCGAGTGCACCACCTCCAGCACGTCCGGCGAGCCCTCCGGCAGCACGAGCACGGCCTCCGCGGCCTCCAGCGTGAAGCCGCCCCGGAACACCGAGCACTGCGCCAGCGCGGCGCGCTCGGCCGGCTCCAGCAGGTTCCAGGACCAGTCGATGGTGCCCCGCAGCGTCGCCTGCCGCGCGGGCGCGTCCCGCCGCCCCACGCGCAGCAGGTCGAAGCGCCTCGACAGCCGCTCGCGCAGCTGCTCCACGCCCAGCACGCTCACGCGCGCCGCGGCCAGCTCGATGGCCAGCGCGATGCCGTCCAGCTGCCGCACGATGTCCGCGACGCGCGGGGCCTCCGCGTCGCTCAGGATGATGTCGCCGCGCGCCTCGCTGGCCCGCTGCACGAACAGGCGCACCGCGTCCGAGCGCAGGATGACGTCCCAGCGCGTCTCGTGCGGATCCGGCAGGCCCAGCGGGGCCAGGTCCAGCACGCGCTCGCCGGGCAGCCGCAGGGCCTCTCGCGTGGTGACGAGGAACCGCGCGCGAGGCGCCAGCTCCCGCCAGCGGCCCAGCGTCGCGGGCACGTGCCGCACCACCTGCTCCACGTTGTCCAGGATGACCAGCACGTCTCCGCACCCCGCGAGCGCGCGTCCCAGCCGCTCCGCGGGCATGCTGCCGTCCCCGTCCGCCGTCAGCGGGACGCCCAGGCCCCGGCCCACCGCGTGGCACAGGTCTCCCTCCGTGAGCGCCTCCTCCAGGTCGCACCGCCAGACGCCGCCCTCCCACGCGCCCGCGTCGGCCTCCTGCGCGCCGAAGTGCGTGGCCAGCCGCGTCTTGCCCATGCCTCCGGGGCCCAGGATGGTGATCAGCCGGGCGCCCTCCGACATCCACTGCCGGAGCGTGTCCAGCTCCTCGGCCCGCCCCACCAAGTCCTGCCGGAGCGTGGGCACGTTGCCGGGCCGCTCGCGAGGGGCGCGCAGGGGCCCGAAGCGGCGGTGCGCGAGCGACGCGGGCAGGAGCTCCACCAGCGCCACGCTGTCGCTCACGCCGCGCAGGCGGTAGCTCCCCAGCGTGCGCGCGCTGGGCGTCCCCAGCGCCGCCAGCTCCGGCTGGATGCGGGTCCACGCCGCGCCGCTGAGCAGCACCTGTCCGCCGTGGCCCGCGGCCGCGACCCGCGCCGCGATGTTCACCGGGGGCCCCAGGTAGTCCAGCCGGTGCGTGGACGGATCCAGGCGGCAGTCGGGCTCGCCCACGTGCACACCCATGCGCACGCGCAACCCCCGGTGGGTCAGCCCCTCCGGTGTGTGCTCCTCCTCCGCGTCCGGCTCCTCCAGGAGCGCCACCGGCCAGCTCGCGTGCAGCAAGGCCTCCTGGGCGCGCAGGCACCAGTGCGCCGCCTCCACCGGTGACTCGAACGCGACCATGAAGGCATCGCCCTGCGACTTCACCTCGTAGCCGTGGGTGCCCAGCAGCAGCGCGCGCAGCACGCCGTCGTGCAGCTCCAGCGCGTCGCGCATGGCCTGGCCGCAGCGCTCCCACAGCCGCGTGGACCCCTGGATGTCCGTGAAGACGAGCGCCACCGAGCCCGTGGGCGGCAGGTGCCGGGCGGGTGGCAGGGCCGCTGCGGAGGTGCCTTCGTCGGCCGGCGGCGCGACGACCGTGATTCTTCGGAAGGCCTCTCCCATCTCCCGCTCTCCCGATGCCTGGATCCCCCACCCGCTCCCACCCCTCCAGCTGCCCGTGAGGGTGACGCCCGTGCCGTTGGCGCTTCACATGGAAAGCAGTACGGGCCGGAACGGCAACGCGCACCTGTCGGGCAGGGCGGTGTGCCGCTAGTGAGCACTTGTCGTCGCGCCGCGCGCGAACTGATCCAGGGGCGACACCTGCATGGCCCCGCGGGGCGTGTCGTCACCACCGCCGGTTGCTCGCCGCGGCCGCCGGGGTCTGGCGGGCCCCATTCCAAGGAGGACGGGGGGGCGTGTTAGGACGGAGACACGTCCCGTCCCCGCGGTAGGAGCGCGAGGGCGCGACGCCTCTTCCTGGAAGGACTCATGCGTTCGACTTCGGCACTGGCGTTGATGATGGCTTCCCTCGCGGTGGGCGCGCTGTCGGCTTGCGGCGACGACGACGACACGAACAACACCCCGGACTCGGGCACGAGCATGGACGCGGGCACGAACACCGACGCCGGTACCAGCACGGGCAATGGCCAGTGCCCGGCCTCCGCCTACATCTGCGAGGACTTCGACCAGGGGCAGAACGGCTGGCGGGTGCCGGACGAGGACCACCACGCGACCATCGCCATCGACGGCTCGCGCACCCGCTCCGGCGGCGGCGCGGTGCACGTGAAGACGGACCCGGGCTACAACGAGGACACGGGGCCGGGGGACCAGCAGGCCATCGCGCACCTGCGCAAGGACATCCCGGCGTTTGGCACGAAGCTCTACACGCGTGCGTACGTGTACCTGAACCGGGCCTCGCCGGAGGGCGTGATGGGGACGTACTTCATCCTCTTCTCCCCGAAGGACACCGACTTCGGCGGCATCGAGCTCCAGGGGATGCACAACGGCGCCTTCGCGCTGGATGACTGGAGCGGCATCAAGGGCACGGGCTGGAACCTCCAGGAGGACACCAAGGTCACGGTGTCGCCCAACCGGTGGACGTGCATCGAGTGGGGCGTGGAGCGCGCGGACACCTCCGCCACCACGGGCCACGCGCTGGTGTGGGTGGACGGGAAGCAGGCCTACGACTTCCCGAACGTGGGCATCCGGCCGTTCACCAACTTCGGGGTGGGCTACGGCTTCGTGCACCCGAAGGGAGACTCCGCGTCGGAGACGTGGATCGACGACCTCGCGGTGGCGCCCGAGCGCATCGGCTGCGAGTGACGCCATGTCGCTGAACCGCGTCGCGGACGAGACCCTTCACATCCTTGAGCAGGGCACCTATGTGCCGCTGTCCGGGCGCGAGGTGTCGGTGCGCGACGCGGTGGCGCGCGCCGTCGAGCGCACCGTGCTGGTGCGCCCCGGCGACTTCGAGCACCTCACGAGGCCCGCGCCGGTGTCGGGCTTCACCGTCGAGGTGACGGCGGAGAAGACGGGCGACGCCGCGCGCCGGCTGGTGGAGCAGGAGGGCGAGGAGCGCGTGCTGGCGCTCAACTTCGCGTCGGCGGTGAACCCGGGCGGCGGGTTCCTCACGGGCGCGAAGGCGCAGGAGGAGGACCTGGCGCGGTGCTCGGCGCTGTATCCGTGCCTGCTGAAGTGGCCGGAGTACTACGACGTGAACCGCAGGCTGCGGTCGCCGCTGTACACGGACCACTTCATCTATTCGCCGGACGTGCCGTTCTTCCGCAACGAGCGCTACGACCTGCTGGAGCGGCCCTTCCTCGTGTCGCTGCTGACGGCGCCCGCGCCCAACGCGAGGCAGCTGCCGGCGGGAGACCCGGAGCGCGCGCGGAAGCTGCGCGAGGTGCTGTTCGCGCGGGCGCTCAAGGTGTTGCAGGTGGCGGCGCACCACGGGCACCGCACGCTCATCCTGGGGGCGTGGGGCTGCGGCGCGTTCCGCAACAACCCGCACGACGCGGCGGAGGCCTTCGCGCGAGGCCTGTCCACGATGGCGGGAGCCTTCCGCCGCGTGGTGTTCGCCGTGTACGAGCGCGATGGCAAGGGGCCCAACCTGAGCACCTTCCGGGAGCGCTTCGGCTGAGGGGCTGTCTGTCGCTCGTGCGCGGCTGTTAGGCTTGCGCGTATGCGATGGAGCTGGGTGGGGCTCGTGGCCGTGGTGCTCGCGTGCGCGGAGGCTCCGCGCCCGGTGCTGAAGCGTTGGCCTCTCGAAGAGGTGCCGGTGCTCGTCCATGTCACGGATGCGGCGAGCCAGCCGATTCCAGGCGTGTCCCTGATCGCGCGCCGTGCGGATCGCGGGTCCATCGTCGCCAGGGGAGGCACCACGGATGCGACCGGAATGGCGCGACTCCAGGTGATGCCGGGCTGGTATGTCCTCCAGGCCGACGCGCCTGGCTTCGTGAGCATGACCCGCACGGATGCGCGGGTTCCTTTCAGCGATGCCCCACGTTGGGACGTGACGCTGGAGCGTGCGGCGCCCATCGCCGGGCGTGTGGTGGATGCGGAAGGACGGCCCGTCGCGAGGGCCCGGCTTCGACTCCTTCGCGCTGGCGAGCCCCTGTCCCTGCCCGCGACCGAAAGCGACGCGGAAGGGCGCTTCCACATCGACGGTGTTCCTGCCGGAGTCGTGACCCTTCGCGCTGAGAAGGACAACTGGAGTCCGACGCGGATGGAGCTCACCGCGCCCGCCCCGGAGTTGATGGTGGTGATGGGCAGGCTCGGCTCGCTGCGGGTCCAGGTGCTGGATCCCCAACAGCATCGACTGCCCGAACCCTCCGCATGGCTCGCGCTCGCGGATGAGGATGAGGATGCACCTGCGCTCACCCTGAACCCGACGCGAGAGCCCGGGGCCATGCTGTTCCCGGACCTTCCCGCTGGTCGCTACCACATCACGGGCCGATACACGCCCCTGGCGGGCTGTGAGTGGTCACGCACCATCGAGGTCCAGGTGCTTCCGGGACAGCAGGCTGAAGCGACCGTGAGCTTCGAAGGGACCCAGGGGTTCGGACCCTGGCGCGCGCGTGCGCTTGACACCAGCGGAAGGGCGCTCGGCGCTGGACTCGTGAGGGCCTGGATGGGGAAGGACCGCGAGGACACCCCCGGCCTGAGGGGAAGGTGCGCAGCCCGCGTGGAACAGGATGGCGCCTTCTCCCTTTCGCATGTGTTCGAGCCTCTTTTCATGCTGACCTGGGACTCCGACGAGCCGGCGCCGACGCGGATGTTGAAGGGGGCGCTCGTGGCGGGAACAGGCGAAGCGCTGGTGTTTCCTCGTGAAGGTGGGGCGCTGAAAGGCCGCGTCGTGCGTCCGGATGGACTGCCCGTGGGGTACTTCGAAGTCGACGGACACTTCCCAGACAATCCACGGGGCGAGTACGTGCGGAGCGTGTGGATGAACCAGACCTATCAGTGGGTCATCGACGTGCTGGGATTCGCTCCTGCACTCGTGCGCGCGCAAGGGCGGGATGCGGAGGTGCTCCAGGTCCCGGACGTCGTCCTCGACGTGGGCCGCACCGTGCAGGGTCGCCTCTTCGCGAGTAACGACCGCACGGGCGTGCCGAATCAGGAGGTCCAGCTCGTGGAGACCTTCGACCTGGACAGCCCGAGTCCGCGTCGCCCGCGAGCGGCGATGACCGACGCCGAGGGACGCTTCCGCTTCGATCATGTCGCGGGCCGGCGCCTGTATCTGCGCGTGGATGCGAAGGAGCAGGGGTCGGTGATCCACGGGCTCGAACCCGGAGAGACCGCAGCGCGCTTGCGGCTCGTTCCCAACGCGGAGCTGCAAGGCTCCGTGACGGATGGAGCGCGGGTTCCGTTCGCGGGGGTGAGGCTGGACGTCCGTTGCGAAGGTGGGCTCCGGGTGAGCGCCGGAACCGATGGGGCTGGCCACTACGCCGTGAGCATCCCGGCAAACCGCGAGTGCTTCGTGCATCCCGAATGCAGCCCCTTGAACGTCCGCGGGGGAAGCCAGCCGCCTCCGGCGTCGTTCTCTCCGATGCGGCTTCGGATGAAGGCCGGCTCACGGCAGGTGGTGGATTTCGAGCCCCGGGAGGGGATGGCCTCGCTGCACGCGGGCGTCGATGCGTCTCGCGAGTTCGTCACTGCGTTCCTGCTGCCAGGAGACGTCCCCTGGCCTCGCTCATCCGAAGCCCTGGATGCGCTGATCCGGTCCGGCTTCAGGCCGGATCCAAGGCCGGACACGTGGGAGTCGGAAGAGGGGGACGCGTTCTTCATTCCGTCCTTCATGGTGGGGGCAGGCTTCGACTTCAGCCACCTCCCCCTGGGGCGCTACACGCTCTTCATTCGCGACGAGATGGACGGAGCGGACGCCGTCCTGCGCATACCCGTGGAGCTGACCGGGACCGACGTGCACGTCATCCATTCCGAGCGCCCCGGCCATGGGGGCGGAAGGCCATACACGCGCTGAGGTGAACCCATCGCGTGGGCTTCACGCCATGCGATGGAGTCGGGTGGGGCTGTGCGGGCACTCCGCTCCCGTTGTTGGAACCGGATCCGCGAAGGAAGTGTGGAGCCACATGGCTCACGCGCTGAAACCCGCCTACGTCCCCGCCTCCGGGAGCGTCACCACGAACGTAGCGCCGCCGCCCGGCGTGTCCTCCAGCCAGATGCGGCCGCCGTGCGCTTCCACGATCTGCCGCACGATGTAGAGCCCCAGCCCCAGGCCTCCGGTGCGCGTGGAGCCCTGCACCTGGGCGAAGCGCTGGAAGACGCGCTCGCGATCGGCCTCGGGGACTCCAGGGCCTCCGTCCTGCACCGTCAGCCGCAGCCGGCCGTCCTGCCGGCGCAGCGACACGTGCACCGGCGTGCCCTGGCCGTAGCGCAAGGCATTGGAGAGCAGGTTGCTCACCACCTGCTCCATCCGGATCCGGTCGAACCGGCACGGCGCCGGCCCCTCCACGCGCGCGTCCAGCTCCACCGCGGCCTGCTTCGCCTCGTCGCTGAAGCGCGCCAGCAGGTCCTGCACCAGCGGCGCCAGGTCTCCGCTCGCCAGCTCGAAGGTCAGCTTGCCCGTGCGGATGCGGCTCACGTCCAGCAGGTTGTCCAGCAGCGCCGCCAGCCGATTGAGCTGCCGGTCCGCCGCGTCCAGCCGCACCTTCACCTTGTCCGAGCCCACGGGCTCCTGGCCCCTGCTCTCGGACATGCGTCGCAGCAGGTCTATCTGGAGGCGCAGCGACGTGAGCGGTGTGCGCAGCTCGTGGCTCGCCACCGACAGGAAGTCGTCGCGCGTGCGCACCGCCTCCTGTAGCGCCTCCTCCGTCTCCTTCAGCGCGGTGATGTCCAGGATGGCCCCGCGCACCACCATCACCTTGCCCTGCGCGTCGCGGATGACGCGCGCGCGGCTGTTGAGCCAGTGCCATGTGTCGTCCGGCCAGTGCGTGCGGAAGGTGGACGTGTACGACAGCACGTCGTTGTCGAAGATGGACGTCACCTGCGCCTCCACCACCGGCCGGTCTTCCGGGTGCAACGACGCCAGGAACCGCTCGTGGGTCCACTCGGCCAAGGGCTGCGGGTAGCCGTAGAGCCGGTCATGCCCCTCCGAGCGGAACACCTGCCCGGTGACGAGGTTCGTCTCCCAGACCGCCATCTGCGCGGACTCGAGCGCCACCTGGAAGCGCTCGCCCAACTGGCGGAAGCGCTCCTCGGTGCGCGCGACCTCGGTCTCCGCGCGCTGCCGGCGGGTGATGTCCGTGGCCAGCACCCACATCTCCCCGCCCACCGGCCGCACGGACAGCTCCAGCCAGACGCCCGACGGCAGCTCCGACAGGAACCGCGCCGGCTCGCGCGTGGTGAGCGCGTCCAGGAGCCGCTCGTGCAGCGTCGTGCCCGCCAGCATCGGCTGCGCCGCCCACGGCGTCATGCCCTCGCAGGTGCTGTACGGCAGGCCCAGCAGCGACGCGGCACGGTGGTTGAGCTCATGGATGATCCCCTGCGCATCGAGCGCCAGGAACGCCTCGGACATCATCTCCCGCAGCACCTGCAGGCGGGTCTGCGCGGACATGCTGGCCTCGTCGGCCGGAGCGGGAGGCTGGGTCGCGTCCTTCGAGGTGCCCGCAGCATCCGGGCCCGGTGAGGACGCATCGTCCTTGGACGCGTGGCGAGCAGGGTCGAACGGACCACCAGGCAGGGGACTCATCGGGTTTGCACGCTCCCGCACGGCCCCCGCGCCCGTCAAGCGAGCGCACCGGGCGTCCGGGACATCTGTCAGTTCAACGGATCCGTGAGGGGTTCAGGCATGACCCATAGCTCGGTGGGGCGCGCATAGGCCCGGTCGAACGCGAAGAGGATGCCGTTCCACCGGTCCCAGAAGTCCGCCCAGCTGTACTCGGTCGGCGGGGAGGTGAAGGGGTTGCCATCGCGGTCCGGCTGGGAATACGCGTAGTCGGCGTAGGTCCAGCGCACCGTGCCGAAGTCCGTCATCAAGAACGGCGTCAGCGCCTGGAGGACGGCCGCGCGAGAGACCTCGTCGGTGGGGGATCCCGCAGGCGTGAAGACGGGCTGGGCCTGATCCAACTGCTCGCGCCACGCCACGAAGTTGGTGCCCACGGCGATGAGCGCGTCGCGGCGCGCGGGCGTGGGCGCGAGGCGGGCGTCCTCGTAGAGGGCGAACGCGGCGATGAGCAGGCTCTTCCAGTGCATGCCGGGGAAGAGCAGATCCATGCGGGTGGGGCGCGGCGAGTCCTCCGCGTGCGCGACGGCATAGGCATATGCCTGCTGCGCCTCCGCGTTCGAGGCGTCCACCAGGGTGAACTCGGTGAGCACGCGCGCGGGAGTGATGGGCCCGGTGGTCGCGGCACGCCAGTCCAGGTACAGGCGCGCCGAACCGCCGATGTCGTTGTAGATGGCGAGGTTGCCCTCGTGGAGCGTGCGCTCCAGCGTGATGACGATGGCCTCCACCTTGTCGAGCGGCGTCGCGCCCGGAGCGCTCCAGTAGAGGGCACCCATGCGCGACGCGGTGGTCAGCAGCGTGCGCGGATCCCCGAGCTGCGAGACGTTGAGCGAGCTGGTCAGCACGCTGAGCGCCGTGGCCGCGTCCACCGTCAGGCCCTGGATGATGAGCTGGAGGGACAGGTCTTGCAGTCGAAGACGCAGCACGCCGCTCAGCCCCAGCCGATCCAACGCGCTCGTCAACGACAGCGAGGGCCGCAGCCGTGCGGCGTCGATGAAGTGCCGCGCGAGCGCGGTGCCATACATGCCCTTGCCGCCGGCCTGGGACGCGTGCGGCGCGAAGGTGAACCAGTTCGGGCGCGCGCTGCTGGTGCCACCGGGTTGCAGCGTGGGGTCGATGATGCCGCCCAGCTCATACGCGATGTCGATGTAACCCAGCGTGATGGTGCGGTTGTCCTCCAGCGGCGTGGGCGCGGACTGGGCCCGGGCGGGGGCGGAGGTGAGGACGAGGAGCGCGCCGAGCAGCGCGACGGTGGAGCGGCGCACATCGGTGTGAGCAGGAGTCGCCAAGGCGAAGATCCAGGGTGGGGGTGGGTGATCGACCAAGCTAGGCACAGGGGGCGCCGGTCCAAACCCCAGGCCCTGGCGGAGAACACATGCAGCGTTGAATGGATGACCGTTGGGCGCGGTTGACGCGCGAGGTCACCGGGAAAGGCGACGGCGGCGTAGCACTTCGGCCCCGCCGAGCCCCAGGCAGGTCGCGGCGAAGAGCCAGACGCCCGGAAGCACGCCAGGCGCCCGGTAGCGCAATTCGACGCGGTGGGGCCCCGGGGGCGTGGGCACGGCGCGCACCGCCACGTTCGCAGGCGACCAGCGCAGCGCGTCCTCGACGGAGCTCTCGCCCGGGGCGCCGGGGACGCGGATTGTTCCCGGTCCCCGGCGGCTCCGTCCAGCATGGGAGCACCGGCTCGCGCGCCGGTGCTCCCTCGGAGGGTCACGCGCCCTTCGCGGGGGCGAAGTACGAGCAGAACGGCGCCACGTCCCGGTAGCCCATGCGGCGGTAGACGGGCGCGCCGGCCTCCGTGGCATGGAGCACCGTGCGCTCCAGCCCCCACGCGCTCCGGGCCTCCTCCAGCGCGCGCCGGAGCACCGTCTCCGCGGCGCCCTTGCGACGGTGCTCCGCGAGCGTCGCCACGAGCGCGATGTACGCGATGCCGTCCACGCGCAGCACCACCGTGGACGTCGACGGCACGCCGTCGTGGCAGCCGACGAAGGCCCGGGTCTCGGGGCCGAAGATGCCGGGGGCGGCCAGGGCCTCACGTCCCAGCGCCTGGGGCGTGTCGTAGCTCGCGGCGTTCACGTCCGCGACGGCGTTGTAGCCCCAGGTGTCGCGCACCGGCCGGAGGTCGAGCGGCGGCAGGGGGCGCACGGGCGCCAGCAGCTTGTCCGCCACCATGCCCGTCGTGGCCATCCCCGGCTTGAGCCCCCGCGTGGCGAGCAGCGCGTCCGCACGCTCCCGCAGGCCCGGCGCCAGCCACTCCGGCGTCACCGTGAAGGCCCACCCGTGCGGCCCCTGCGCGAAGTAGCTCGCGGCCGAGTCCACCGCGCGCAGCAGCTCCGCCTCGGTCTCCGCGGGTCGGTTGAGGAACGCCATGTTCATCAGCGACCACGTCACGTGTCCCGCGGTGATGAACACGTCCGCACGCTCCACGACCTCTCCACGGGGGAGGCCCAGCGTCATGAGCCTCCAGGCTCCACGGAACTGCGCATGCGATTCATCGATCTCGGCTCGGGACACGTGCGGGGCCTCCAACTGGGTTCAAGGAATAGGATTCTCTGCAATCGCGGATGTTCACGTCTATGTGCGCGCGGGGAGGGGCCCTGCTAAAGCGAGGGCTCGACCTGGGCGCGAGGAGCGGCCGCGATGAATCCCATGGAAGGGCAGCCCTGGCAGACGACGTGCCGGGTCTGTGGCAGGCAGACCTGCCCGAAACCGGAGGCGGTGGCCTCGTGGATGCGGACGATGCTCGACCGCGTGCACGGCGCGCAGATGCGCGGCGCGGGTCGCCGCGGACTGCGCGAGGCCCTGGCGATGGAGGGCGTGCTCATCACCACGCACCTGGAGGTGTGGTCGCGGGCGCTCGAAGGCGTGTGCCCGGACTGCATCGCGCAGGTGGCTCCGGAGACGGACGCGAAGCTCCAGGACCCGGAGGCGATGCACGAGGCGTCGCTGGAGCGCTGGCGCACCTCCGCGCCGGAGCTGGTCAGCGACGCGGTGGAGTCCGCGGTGGACGACGTGCTCCAGGCCGCGCGAGAGGCCGCCGCTCGCGACAAGCCGACGCCCTCCGGGTGACGTTCGCGAAGGGCCCGCTCAGGCTCGGACGGAGAGGGTGAAGCGGACGAGCATGGAAGGGACGAGGTGCCCGGTGGCCCTATCGTTGGGTGTCATCGGGAATACGCGCTCCTGGCTCATCGTGCGGGATGCGCAGCGGTACGGGCCGCGCGCTTCGGTGCGTTCCGACGTGCGCCCGGCGCGGTCGCCCGCAGAAGGGTCGCGCCACCTGGAGCCGGGCTGGTTAGGGTGTGCCCATGACGCGCCCTGCATCGGACTCGTGGTCACTGCCCTGGATGGGGCTGGGGCTGAGCAGCAACCTGAGCGCCTCGGACGTGCCGCAGCCGTACCGGCTGCTCGACGCCTCGCCCGGCCTCTTCGACTTCGTGGAGTACAGCGCGCCCATCGCGCTGGAGGAGGCGAAGGCCCAGGCCACGCTCTTTCCGGAGATGTGGCGCCGGCGCGCGGAGGTGCCGGTCCTCTTCCATCCCGTCCACCTGAACCTGTGGGGCCCGGAGCTGGAGCCCGCCTCCGCGCTCGCGCAGCTGGACGCGCACGCGCGCGCGGTGGGCAGCCCGTGGGTGGGCAACGACGTGGGCTGGTGGCACGCGGGCGGCCAGCCCTTCCCGGGCTACCTCTACGTCACGCCCCCGTTCAACGAGGCGGGCGTGCGGGACAGCGCGGCGCACGCGCTCCACATCCAGGCGGGCTTGAGCGTCCCATTGGTGATCGAGAACCCCGCGGTGCTCGCCACGCGTGGTGGCCTGCACGCGCTGGACTTCATGGCGAAGCTGCACGCGCGCACGGGCCTGCCGCTGCTCCTGGACCTGGGGCACCTCTTCAGCCACCAGCTCTCCGCGGGACTGCCCCTGCGCACGGGGCTGGACGGCTTCCCGTTGGATCAGGTCGTGGAGCTCCACATCGCGGGCGGCGTGGTGACGCGCAGGGGAGGGCGGACCTTCTACGTGGATGATCACACGCAGCCCGTGCGCGAGGAGCTGTTCGAGCTGCTGGCCGAGGTGCTCCCGCGCTGCCCGCGCCTGCGCGCCGTCACCTTCGAGGGGGACGGCCATCCGCCGGAGGTGGCGCTCGCGTCGCTGCGGCGGCTGCGCGCGCTCGTGCCCAAAGCGTCACGGCCCGTCATCGTCCTCCCCGCGTCGCGCGAGCCCGTGCCGGCGCTCAACGGGGACAGCCGCCCGTGGGCGCTCTTCGACGCGGGCCACGGCGTCACGCCAGCCACAGAGGACGAGGATCCTGAGGGCACGCGCGCGGACCGCGACTTCCGGCTGGCGGTGGTGGCGGAGCAGCTGGACAAGGAGTGGCCCCTCACGCGCCTGCTGCTCGCGGCGACGCCGGAGGGGCTGGAGGCCTTCACGCGCTCGCGCGAGTACCGCGGCCTCTTCGACGGGCTGGGCAAGTCGCTGTCCCACGCCTTCGCGTCCTGGGCGCGCGAGCGCGTGATGGCCACGCCTTCGGACGGGGTGGCCGCCGCGCTGTCCCTGGAGATGATGCTGCCGCATGCCTTCCTCCAGGAGCCTCCCGCCCCCGCGCCGGGCCAGGTGGCGCTGGCCGAGGACGTCCGCCTGGGCGCCTTCCCCGCGGACCTGACGGAGCTCGTCTTCGCCGCACGGGCGCTGCGGCGGCACCTCACCGGCCGTGCGTGGGCCAGCGGGGCGCTGGAGGTGTCCGGCCTGGAGGCCCTGGCGCAGGTGGCGGCCCGGCCGGGGCCGGGCCCGTGGCGCTTCGCCATCCGCCGCAAGGGCTCGGGCTTCGAGGTCCTGACGCTGCCTCCGGAGGTGGCCGAGGGGCTCAAGGGGCTCGCGGACGGGCCACGCCCGGTGGAGGCCCTGCCCGGGTGGTTGCTCGCGGAAGGGCAGGCGCGGGGGCTCTTGCGGCGGGCATAAGGAACACGCCTTGTTGGCAGGTCAACGGATCCTTGCGCCCACCTGTCGGGTGGGGTAGTGCCCGCCGCATGTCGTCACCCCTCGTCGTTGGCATCGCGGGCGGCACCGCGTCCGGCAAGACCACGGTGGCCCGCAAGGTGCGTGAGGCCCTTGCCGACTGCCGGGTCGCCTTCATTGATCAGGATTCGTACTACAGGGACCTGAAGGACATGTCCCTGGAAGAGCGGCGGGAGGTGAACTTCGACCATCCCGACGCCTTCGACACGGCGCTGCTGGTCAGCCACCTGCGCGCGCTCAAGCAGGGCCACGCCATCCAGAAGCCCGTCTACGACTTCGTCACGTCCGGCCGCCAGCCGCACACGCACCGCGTGGACCCCGGGGACATCATCCTCATCGAGGGCATCCTCGTGCTGCACATGAAGGAGGTGCGCGACGAGATGGACGTGAAGATCTACGTCGACGCGGACGACGACCTGCGCATCCTTCGCCGCCTCACCCGCGACATCAAGGACCGCGGCCGCGACTTCGACCACGTGGTGGGCCAGTACCTGCGCCACGTGCGCCCCATGCACATGGGCTTCGTGGAGCCGTCCAAGCACCACGCGGACATCATCATCCCGCACGGCGGCAACAACGACATCGCCATCGGGATGCTCGTGGGCGCGCTCCGGGCGCGGCTCGCCACGCAGCACCCGTCGCAGCGCTAGCCGCGCAGCCAGCGCAGGAAGTCCTGCACCGGCCCCTTGAGCCGGTGCGCGTCCGACAGCAGGGTGCCGTGGTCCCCCGGCCCCTGCAGCTCCACGAACCGCGCCTGCACCCCCGCCGCCGTCAGCTGGTGGTAGGTGTCCCGCACGCGGCCCGCCGGGGCCAGCGCGTCAGTCGAGCCAGAGAGCAGCAGCACCCGCGCGCGGATCCTCGGGAACGTCTCCGTCAGGTCGCAGCCCGCGTACGCGGAGCACAGCAGCGCCCACGCCACCGGATCGAACGTGTCCGCGAACGACGCGGCCTCCGCCTCCAGCGCCGCCTGCGCCGCCGCGCTGTCCGGATACGCGCTGCCCAGGTGCGCACGCCCGTAGAGCAGCTTGAGGTAGTCCAGCCGCAGCCGCGCCAGGGTCCGGTTCGACGCGCGCTCGCGCAGGGGCGGGGTGTCTTCATTGTCGGGCGCCATGCGCAGCACCTGCGACGTGAGCCCCAGCCTCTCGCGCAGCCCCTCTGGCAGCGCCCGCGCCGCGCCCAGCACCACCACGCCGTCGGTCAGCTCCGGGAACAGCGCCGCGAGCCGCAGCGCCACCAGCCCGCCCAGGCCCACGCCCACCAGCGCCCGCACGCGCGTGAGCTCCATGGCGCGCAAGAGCGCGGACACGCCGCGCGCCATGTCCAGCACGGTGAGCGGCGGCAGGTCCGCGCCCCACGGCGTCCCCGTGTGTGGATCCGGCGTCAGCGGCGACGTGGAGCCGAACGGGCTGCCCAGGAGGTTGGGCACGATGACCGGCGTCACCTCCGGATCCAACGCCTTGCCCGGACCGATCAGCTCGCGCCCCCAGCCGGAAGGTTGGTACGCGCCGTTCACTTCCGTGCTCAGCGCTCGGTGGGAGTGCGACAGGTCGTGCAGCACCACCACCGCTTTGCCGTCTGACGGTTTCCCATGGGCCTGCCAGGCGATCTGGGGGCTTCCCAGCAGCTCTCCTTCCTCCAGCGGAAGGGGCACGGTGAACAGTTGGATTCCCTCGGCCTGGGGCACGATGATGGGGCTCATATCATTGCCTGCCCGTACGCACAGGAGCCTGTCGCTTGAAGCGCTACTTCGGAATCATCATTGTCATCGCCCTGGTGATCGTCGCCGCGGTGGCGAGCCACCGCACCGCCTCCGCCCGGGCGCTCGAGGCGGAGCGGGACGCGGACTTCCGCCGCATCCAGTCCGTCTACCTGGAGCGGGTGGGGTGGATGCGCTCCAACCCGGATGAGGCGTCCTACCGGGACGAGCTGAAATCGTTCTTCAAGGCGTACTTCGACGACGTCGACGGCCACCTGGACCGCTTCCACGGCAACAAGAAGTTCGACAACTACCTGGCGGAGCTGGACAAGCGCGCGGAGTCGGGCGGCGACAAGAAGGACAACCGCGCGGGGGACCGCAAGGCCTTCTACGAGTACGCGCGCAAGCAGTTCGACGCCCTGCGCGAGGGCCGCTACCGCCCGGTGTGGACCGCCACGGACAAGGGCATGCGCCTGGACGTGGTGTCCAACGACGTGGTGATGGTGATGGGCAAGCCGCAGATCCGCCTGCAGCTGGTGCTCTGGGGCGCGCAGCGCGTGGAGAAGGACGAGGGCAAGGTGAAGAAGATGCTCACCAGCGCCTCGTTCGACACGGTGTGGAAGCTCACGGACGCGAAGGGCAAGCTGCTGGGCGAGATGCGCGGCGCCGACCCGTCGATGAAGATCGACTACCCCGAGCGCCTCATCGCCGAGTTCCCCCCGCAGATGGTGCTGGGCCACTACGACCTGGACCTCCTGCCCGCCGAGGTGGCGAAGCTGGAGATGACCGTCAACGTGTCCTCGCACGCGGCGTCCGGCGGCAACGCCAACGCCACCTACGTGTGGAAGCTGGACGTGCCGTCGGAGTGGAAGCTGGGGGCCAACGAGACGTGGGAGGGCGCCACGCAGGAGGAGCGGCCGGAGGAGGAGATCGACCCGGCCAAGGCCTCCGCCAACAAGGGCGAGTAGTCAGCCCCTCCCCCGGCGTCACTTCACCACGGCGAAGTGCGAGCCCAGCCGGTACGCGGACAGCGTGCCGGCGTCGTCCAGGAAGTACAGGTTGAGGCGCACGTCCGCCTGGAGCGCGACGAGCCCCACCCCCGCGCGCACCTCCGCGAGCACCTGACCGCCGCGCGGATCCACCGCGCGCACCACCTCGCCCGCGATGAGCGTCACGTCGCGGGCGGTGCGCGCCGGCAGCGCGGTGATCAGCGGCTCACCCGCCGCGCCCAGGCGCCAGTCCACCTGTCCGGACAGGGCCACGCGAGCGGCGGCCCCGGACGCGCTCGTCACCACCACCGCGCGCGGCAGCGGCGCCAGCGCATAGGGGCCCGGGCCCAGGTGCAGCGCGCGCTCCCAGACCCTGCGCCCGCGCGCGTCCAGGCACACCAGGAACCCGTCCTGGTCGCGCATCCCGGCCAGGAGCACCCGCTGGCCCACCGGCAGCGGCGCGGAGGGCAGGAGGAGGTCCGGCTCGAACGTCCACTGCGCCTCGCCGGTGTGCGCGTCCGCGAGCAGCAGCGCGTGGTGCGAGCCGCGCCCCATGAGCGCCAGGAAGCGCCGGCCCCACGCCACCGGAGGCCCATGGAAGGGCAGCGGCGAGCGCAGCCGGTAGCGCACCTGGCCGTCCTCCAGGTCCAGGCCGTACAGGTAGCCCGAGTCCGTGGACAGCAGCCCCCGGTGCCCCTGCGTGGCCAGCCACCCGCGCTGCGTGCGCGGCGGGGCCAGGCGCCACACCTCGCGGCCCGTGGCCTCCGCGAACGCCACCGCGGTGCGGTCCTCGGACAGCGTCAGGAGCAGCCCGTCCTGGCGCAGGAGCAGCGGCCCCAGCGGGATGCCGTCGTGGTCGTGCAGCCACCGGGCCCCCGCGCCCCGGCCGGTGAAGCCGTACACGCGCGCGCCGTCCGCCGCCACCGCGTGGCCGTCCGCGGACGCCGCCACGCCCAGCGACGCGGCCCGCCGCCACAGGAGCGCGCCGTCCTTGCGGGAGAACGCGCCCGCCAGCCCCGGCGCGCAGTACACCGGCCCGTGCCGGCCCAGCAGCAGCCGCGCCTCCTCCGGCTCCTCCAGCCCGCGCTGCTCCCACAGCTTCTCGAAGCGCAGGCGCCGGAGCTTCCCGGGCACCTTCAGGGGGCGGGACTCACCGCGCGCCGGGGACGCCTTGCGCTCGCGCGCCTCGCCCTCGGCCTCGGGGGGCTTGTGGGCGCCGCGCAGGTGCGACAGCCCCTCGCGGCAGCGCTCCGCCAGCTCCACGAGGTACGGGTTGGAGGCCTGGACCCGGTGCGCCTCCGCGAACGCCAGCCCCAGCGCCTCGCCCAACTGGAAGAGGGCGGACAGGAGCGCCGCCGGCTCCAGCTCGAACCAGGTGCCGGTGGGCCCCAGCTTCGCCCGCCGTCCCGGCAGGTCCAGCGTCAGCCGGGGGCGCACGCCCGCGGGCTCGAACTCGAAGCGGGCCTCGCCCAGCTCCACCGCCCTCGCCAGCTCCACCGCCTGCCGCGACAGCTCCAGCACGGTGAGGAACGGCGGCCCCGGCGCGCGCCACGCCTGCGGCCGCCCGGGCAGCGCCAGCCACACCTCGCCCGCGCCCAGCAGCGGCGCCAGCGCCCCGGAGGTGCCCTTCGACGGCGCCTCGCGCGCGGCCGGCGAGACGTCCTTCAGCTCGAAGCCGAACCCCGGGACGGAGACGGGCTCGACCCGCAGCGGGGTGGGGGGCACGGGCGGCCCCTCCGCGTGGGGGACGGTCTTGCCCAGGCCCTGGAGGGCCTCTCCCAGCTTCCGGGCGGCCGTGGCGGACAGGGCCCTGGGGGCGAGCTTCGTCACGTCCTGGAGGAAGCGCTGGCCGCTCTGGCGGGTGGCCCTCGTCAGCTCCTCGGCGTCCACCCGGATGGGCGGGCGCAGCAGGTGTGCGGGCCGGGCGAGGCTGGCCACCGCCAGCTCGATGTCCGGCCCGACGCGGCGCAACACGAGCTCCAGGTGCGCCTCCGTCAGCGACACCTGCGCCAGCCGCCGCTTCCCCGCGTGCAGGGCGGCCACCGCCTCCACCAGCGCGGGGACGACCTCCGCCAGGGGCTCCTCCACCGCCCCGGACAACAGGTTCACGCCATCCAGCTCCAGCGCGATGGAATCGAGCGGGGAAGCCGACGGTTCGCGCTTCCAATGGTGTCCGATGCGGAGTCGGGTCATGGACGTTCGTTGACAAGCCAGTTTAGCGGTGGCTAGCATCCGCCGCCCATACGGACCTACATTTTTGTAACCGTTCGGAATTCTTGGGGAATACTCGATGACATTTTACGAGGCCGCGCTCCGTGTGCTGGAGAGCGAAGGTCGCCCCCTGCATTTCCTTGAAATCACGGAGAAGTCCATCCAGCTGAGCCTGCTGTCCCACATCGGCAAGACGCCAGAAGTGACGATGCTGTCGCGACTGGCCGCCATGGCGCGACGGACGCGGGACCGCAAGGTGATTGTCACGGCGAAGGATACCTTCGCGCTGACGGACTGGTCGCTTCCCGAGGACATCGAGGCACTTGCACAGACGGGCGTGATGGAGCCGCATCCGGAGGAGGACTTGCCTCCGCTGCGGCCGGTGGAGCGCCACCCCGAGCCCCGCACGGACAACGTCCGCGCCTCGGGCCGGGGCACGGAGCGCAAGCGCCGCCGTGATGAGGGTGACGAGGAGCGGGGCGGGCGCCGCAAGCGCTTCCCGCCGCTGCCGGAGGTGGTGTTCGAGATCCTCAGCGAGGCGGACGCCGCGCTGCGCACGGATCAGCTCATCGAGCGCGCCAAGGGCAAGGAGCTGTGCGCGGAGGAGACCACGGTGGAGGCGGTGCTCACCGCCCTGCTGGAGGACAACCAGCGCCGCATCGACGCGGGCCGCCGGCCCCAGTACGCCTTCAACCAGGAGACCGGCGAGGTGTCCCTGGAGCGCGCGGGCGCGCCGAGCGAGGCGCCGCCCCTGGAGCTCCAGGCGGCCTTCGCGCAGGCCCTGGGCATCCCGCTGGAGGGCGGCCGTCCGGTGCTGGGCAAGCCCGCCGCGGCCGGCGAGCCGCTGGTGGACGAGGCCCTCATCACCACCGCGCGCACGGCCCTCAAGGACGCGCGCCGGGCGGTGGCGCGCGGGCTGCGCAAGCGCCTGGGCGACGCGGACGTGGGCACCTTCGAGAAGTCCGTGGTGAAGATGATGCACGGGCTGGGCTTCCGCGAGCTGAAGGTCGCCAAGCGCTCCAAGGAAGGCCCCCTGCTCACCGCGCGCAAGCGCGAGGGCAGCGTGGAGCTGCGCTACGCGGTGCGCATGCTCAAGGGCACGCCGGGCATCGACCGCAAGACGGTGCAGGAGCTGCGGCGCGACCTGGGCCACTACTCCGCGCAGGTGGGCCTGCTGGTGAGCGCGGGCGAGGTGCGCGGCGACGCGCGCTCCGAGGCGCAGGCGTCCGGCTCGCTGGTGATGCTGTGGTGCGGTGACGCCCTGGGCGAGAAGTTCCTGGAGGCGAAGACCGCCGTCACCGTCACCCAGGTGGAGCTGTACGACCTCGACGAGCGCTTCTTCGAGGCCGCGAAGCTGGACGCCGAGGAGGCCCAGCGCCGCCGCGAGGAGCGCAAGAGCGAGAAGCTGGCCCGCGAGGTGGGCGGTGGCGTGGCGGAGGTCGCCGCCAGCCCCTAGCGCGCGGAGCGCCCCGAGCGGGGCGAGCGTCCGGAGCGCTCCGAGCGCCGCCGCGACCGTCAGCGCGACCGGGCCGAGGCCCCGCCCGCCGCCGAGGGCGCCGAGGCCAAGGCCGCTCCGGTGGCCCCCGCGCCGCCGGCCGCCGTCGGGCTCACGCCCGCGTCGGAGGAGGACGAGTCCGAGGAGGGCGACGACGAGGGGGAGGACGAGGACCTGGAGGCCGCCAGCGCCTTCGTGGGCGGAGCCAAGGAGGGCGCCGAGGCCGGCGCCGCCGAGGGCAACGCCTCCGAGCGCAAGCGCCGCCGCCGCCGTCGCCGGGGCCGTCGCGGCCGTGGCTCGCGCGGAGCGGAGGGCGCGCCCGCGGGTGAAGCCGGCGCGGCGCCGGGTGAGGCCGCCGCGGGGGAAGCCACCGCCAGCGCGGAGTCGGCCGGTGCCACCACGGTGGCGGCGGTCGCGTCCGAGGGGGAGGGGGCCTCCGGCGCCATCGCCGCGCCTTCTCCGGGGGGCAGCGTCACCGGTGAGGTCGTCGCGCTCGCCGGCGAGGCCCTGCCCGTGACGGAGCAGGCGCCCGCCAGCCCCGCGCACGAGGAGCCCGCCGCCACGCCGCCCGTCGTGGGTGACGCCTGGCAGGCGGGCGAAGCGGCGCAGGCCACCCCGGAGTCCGGCGTCGCCACGCAGGATCCCTCCGACGCGGTGACCCCGGTCGCCGCGCAGGCGCTGCCTCCGGAAGAGGCCACCGCCGAGGCGCCGTCGCAGCCCGCGGAGGTTCGCGAGGCTCGCGACGTGCACGAAGCGCCCGTGTCGCCTGGGACGGAGGGCTCGTCCGAGGGCAACAAGGAAGGCTGATCCCCGCACGGAATCGGGTGCGGTGGACGCGGGAGTGTTAGCCTGGGGGGGCCATGAAGCCGGCCCTGCTGCTTACCTCCTGCGTGCTGTTCCTCGGGGCCTGCCGCTCGCAGGCCCCGCGCTATCCGGTGGCGCCGGTGGAGCTCTCCGGGGCCACCCTGCGGGACAACGCCCTCCTGGGCTTCGGCCCGGAAGGCGTGCGGGACCTGTTCGACGGCGCGCTGGAGGCCTCCGGCCGCTTCGAGCGGGTGGACGAAGAGGCTCCCAAGAAGTCCCAGCCCTGGCGGCTGTCGCTGGACGTGCCCTTCACCCGTGAGGTGCTGAAGGACGGCAACCCGCACAGCTTCGCCGAGGTGGGCGCCAACCTGTCCCTGGAGCGCTTCGGCGGCAACATGCCCCAGCGCTACGAGGTCGTGGGCCTGGGCGAGGCGGCGGTGGAGGAGGACTCGCCCGAGGGACGCCGGACGGCCATGCGCGCCGCGCTGCGGAGCGTGCTGCGGCAGGTGACGGAGTCCGCGGTGATGCAGCTCGCCGCGTTGGAGCGCTCGGACGAGGCGCTGGTGGCGGACCTCCAGGCCACCGACTCGCGCCTCCGCGAGTTCGCGCTCCGGACGCTGGCCGAGCGCAAGCATCCGGCCGCCGCGCCGCTCCTGATCGAGCGCCTCAAGGACACCAGCGACGCGGAGCAGGTGCGCCGCACCATCGGCGCGCTGGCGGAGATGAAGGCCAGGAGCGCGGTGCCGGCGCTCATCGACCTGGCGCGCGGCCGCGACTCGGGCTTCCTGCAGGAGATCGTCTTCGCCGTGGGCGAGATTGGCGGCCCGGAGGCGGAGGCGTACCTCTACACGGTGGCCCAGGGCCACGACACGCCGTCCGTGCAGGCCGCCGCGCAGCAGGCGCTGGACACGCTCTACGCATCACGCAACCACGCAACCGCGGAGGCGCGTGGCCAGGGCCACGCGGACCCTTGAGCGCATGAAGCAGCCGTCCTTGAAGCAGTCGCTGTCGATGGTGGGGGGCCTGGCCCTCCTGGCCTCCACGCTGGTGGGCTCCGGCTGCGCGAAGCGCGTCGAAGCGGACGCGCGCCCCTCGCCCGAGGCCATCGCCCAGTACTACCCGCTGGCCGTGGGCAACGCGTGGACGTACCGCATCGACGGGCGCGACGACAAACCCGTCACGGTGGAGATCGTCAAGGAGCAGGACGGGTACTTCGTGGACAACCAGGGCGGCCAGCTCACCGTGGACGCCTTCGGCCTGCGCGACCCCAAGCGCTACCTCCTGCGCGGCCCGCTGGAGGCCGGGCGCGGCTGGAACAACGTCGTGTCCGTGTCCTCCACGGAGCGCTACCAGCTGGTGCAGGTGGGCTTCGCCTGCCAGGTGCCCGCGGGCTCGTTCCCCAACTGCGTGAGCGTGGAGGGCCGCAACAAGGTCGACGCGCAGACGACGCTCGTCAACACGATGACCTTCGCCGCGGGCGTGGGCCTGGTCCGCGTGGACGTGGCCATGGAGCACGGGGGCAAGCGCGTGCCCCAGACGGAGCTGGAGCTCATCTCCTTCAAGGCCAGCCCGGGCGCCGAGCCCACGACGCCGGCCACCCCCGCCCCGAACTGAAGCGGCCCGCCGCCCGTGGAGACGACGAACGAGCTCTCGCAGGACGCGCGCATCCTCCACTTCCTCGCGGGAGGCGGGGAGGGCTTCATCTCCGGCGAGGCGCTGTCCACCCGGCTGGGGCTGTCGCGCACGGCGGTGTGGAAGCACGTGGAGGCCCTGCGCCAGAAGGGCTACCGCATCGAGGCGGTGCCCGCGAAGGGCTACCGGCTGGTGGGCCGGCCGGACCGGCTGTCCGCGCTGGAGGTCCACCCGCTGCTCGCCACGCGCGCGCTGGGCCGCGTGCTGCGCCACCACGACACCATCGGCTCCACCAACGCGGCGGCCTTCCGGCTGGCCCAGGACGGCGCCGCGCACGGCACGGTGGTGGTGGCCGAGCAGCAGACGGCCGGCAAGGGCCGCCGGGGCCGCGCCTGGGTGTCGCCGCCGAACCTGAACCTGTACTTCTCCGCCATCCTGCGCCCGGAGCTGCCCCCGCAGCGCGCGCCGGAGCTCACCCTGGTGGCCGCGGTGGCCCTGGCGGAGACGCTGCGCGACGCGGGCGCGGACGCCGCCATCAAGTGGCCCAACGACGTCCAGCTTTCGGGCCGGAAGGTGGCCGGCATCCTCACGGAGCTGTCCGCCGAGCCCGAGCGCGTGCACTTCGTCATCGTGGGCGTGGGGGTGAACCTGAACGCGGGCGAGGAGCACTTCCCGGAGGACCTGCGCGCGACGGCCACGTCCCTGGCCCTGGCGCTGGGGCGGCCGGTGCCCCGCGCGACCTTCACCGCGGCCCTGTGGAACCGGCTGGAGGCCTGGCTGGACACGTACCTGTCCACCGGCTTCGACGCGGTGCGCGCCCGCTGGAAGGCGCTCTCCAGCACCCTGGGCGTCCCGGTCCGGGTGAAGACGGACCGGGGGGACTGGGAGGGGTTCGCCGAGGACATCGACCCCACGGGCGCCCTGCTGGTGCGCATGGCGGATGGGCGCGTGGAGCGCGTGCTGGCGGGGGACGTGGAGCAGCTGCGCCCCCGGCGCTAGAGTGCGCCCCTGATGCTCCTGGCCATCGACGTCGGCAACACCAACACCGTCCTGGGCGTCTACGAGGGCCGGCGGCTGCTGGACCACTGGCGCCTGGAGACCAGCGCGCGCCGGAGCGCGGACGAGTACGGCATCCTCGTGCGCCAGCTCTTCGCGTGGAGCGGCATCGACGCGAACCGGGTGAAGGCCGTGGCCGTGTCCAGCGTGGTGCCGCCGCTCCAGTTCATCCTGGAGAAGATGAGCGAGCGCTACTTCAAGACGCGCCCCATGTTCGTGGGCCCGGGCGTGAAGACGGGCATGCCCATCCTCTACGACAACCCGCGCGAGGTGGGCGCGGACCGCATCGTCAACGCGGTGGCCGCCTACGAGAAGCACCACCGCGGCCTCATCGTGGTGGACTTCGGCACCGCGACGACGCTGGACGCGGTGACGCCCAAGGGCGAGTACCTGGGCGGCGCCATCTGCCCCGGCATCAACATCTCCATGGAGGCCCTGTTCCAGAACGCCTCCAAGCTGCCCCGCGTCGAGTTCGCGCGGCCGCAACACGTGGTGGGCCGCAACACCGTGCACTCCATGCAGGCCGGCCTCGTCTATGGCTACGTGAGCCTGGTGGACGGCCTGTGCGCGCGCATGGAGGCGGAGATGGGCTTCTCCGCGAAAGTGGTGGCCACCGGGGGCCTGGCCCCGCTGGTGGCCAGTGAGTCGAAGGCCATCCAGGAGGTGGATGAGTTCCTCACCCTGGAGGGGCTGCGCATCATCTACGGAAGGAATCACGCGACATGAGCACGGCCGCCGACCCCAGCATTCCTGCCCCGCCCCCGGGCTGCCCCTTCAACGCGGAGTTCCTGCCGCCCAACCTGCGCAAGCACGTGGACCCCAACGCCCCCGTGCCCCTGCGGATGATGGCGGCCAAGTCGCTGGTGCCGCTCAACCCGGCGGACATGCTGGGCGCGCTCTACATGCTCACGTTCGACCCGGACGCGGGCGTGCGCGAGACGGCCGCCAAGACGTCCGCGAACCTGCCGGACCGCATCCTCGGCTCCGCGCTGCGCGACGAGGGCGTGCAGCCGCCCGTGCTGGGCTACTTCCTGGGCCTGCTCAAGGACAAGGAGGCCTACGCGGAGATGCTCGTCCTCAACTCGGAGACGCCGGACGACGCCGTGGCCAGCGTGGCGGGGACGTGCAGCCCGAGGGTGGCGGAGATCATCTCCCAGAACCAGCTGCGCCTGCTGCGCAACGAGGACATCATCCGCAACCTGTGCGTCAACCCCGGCGTCCCGGTGTCGCTGGTGGACGGCGTGTGTGACTTCGCGGTGCGCAGCGGCCTGGTGCTGGCGGACGTGCCCGCCATGCAGGCGGCGCGCGTGCGCATCTACGGCCCGCAGGCCGCCGCCGCGCCGCCGGATCCGGGCCCCACCGCGGAGGAGGTGCTCCAGGAGCTGGGCTCCGACGCGCAGTCCGAGGACGCCGCCCCCATGGAGGAGGGCAAGCGCCTGACGCTCGCGCAGCGGATCATGAAGATGTCCATCGCGGAGAAGATCAAGCTGGGGACGCTGGGCAACAAGGAGGCCCGCTCCGCGCTCATCCGCGACACCAACAAGCTCGTCTGCGTGGCCGTCATCCGCAGCCCGCGCATCACCGACGGCGAGGTGCTCGCGTGCGCCGCGAACCGCGCCATCAACGAGGACGTGCTGCGCGTCATCTACAACAACCGCGAGTGGACGAAGATGCAGAAGGTGAAGCTCGCGTTGGTGAAGAACCCCAAGGTGCCGCTCACCGTCACCATGAAGTTCCTCAACACCCTGCGCGACGCGGAGCTGAAGGACCTGTCCCGCGACAAGAACGTGCCCGCGGCCGTGCAGTCCTTCGCCAAGAAGCTGCACGAAAAGAAGACGGCCCCCAAGAAGGAGGCCGGGAAGTAAGCCAGGGGCTTGGAGCGGGGGAGGGCGGCTGGGGCCGCGCCTTCCCCCCGCCGGTGCTTCAGGCCGCGGCCTCCTCGTCGGCGTCGTCGCCCACGGAGGTGCCCGGCTCGTCCAGCAACTGCTGCGCGATGGCGAGCGCCTTCTTGGTCTTCTCGCGCAGCTTCTCGTCGCCCTTGATGCGCGCGTAGAGCTTCGTCACGCGCTCCTCGTTGCGCACCGCCGCCTGCTCCAGCTCGGTGATGCGCGCGCGCAGGCCGTCCGCCTCCGCAGCCGCCTGGGCGTTCTGGTTGGCGAGGTCCGCCTGGGTCTGCTCCAGCTGGGCGCGCAGGCCCTCCAGCTCGACCTGCGCCGCCTCCACCTGGGAGCGCAGCCCCTCGGCCTCCTCGCGCGCGGCCTGGAGGTCCGCGTCCTGCTGGGCCACCTGGGCGCGCAGGCCGTCCACCTCGCCCTGGAGCGCCTGGGCCTGGGCCTGGTGCTGATCCAGCTCCGTCTGGAGCGCGCCCAGCTTCGCGGTGGCGCCGCGCGCCTCTTCCTTCGCGGCGGCCAGCTGCTGATCCACGCGCTTGCGCTCCGTGGTGAGCTGCTCGGTGCGCGCGGTGAGCGTCTTGATCTGCGCGTCGCGGTGGTTCAGCTCGTCCTCGGAGGTGGAGGCCTTCTGCTCCAGCTCCAGGTGCTGATCCTTCAGCTCGATGATCTCCTGGTCCTTCTGGTTCAGCTCGGACTTGAGGCGGAGGATCTCCTTGTCGCGCTTGTTGACGGTGTCACGCAGCGCGAAGGTGTCCTTGTCGCTCTTGCCGGAGGTGGAGCGGGCCGCCTCCAGGTCCGTGGCCTTCGCCTGGAGCTCGGACTCCAGCGACTGCACGCGCTCCTCGACCTGCGTCGTCTCGGCGCGCGAGTCCTCCAGCGCGCTCTGCAGCTCCGCCACCTTCGCGCGCAGGTTGCGCAGCTCCGCCAGGTCCGCGGCGGACAGGCCCGGGGCGGCGGCCGGCGTCACCGGGGCGGGGCGAGTGGGGGGGGCGGGCGGGGGCACCGCGCGCAGGGGCGTGGGGGCGGGGCGCGCGGGCGGGGGGGCGACGGCGGCCGGCTCCGGATCCACCGGCGGCATGAAGCCGACGACGGTCTTCTCCTCCGGCTCGTCCAGGCTGCCCAGCATGTCCAGCGAGTCGTCGTTCTCGGGGCCCAGCGAGTCGAGCGCGGAGATCTCCTCCAGGCCGGACGGGGACTCCACCTCCTCCGGAGGCGCCACCACGGGCTCCTCGGCCACGGGATCGGAGGACATGTCGCTGAAGGCGTCGTCGAGCATGTCCAGGTCTTCCCCGGCCACCGCGGGCTCCTCGCCCGTGTCGACGGCGATCTCCTCGCCGAAGTCCGTCGCGGGCTCGTCGCCCAGCGAGTCCAGCGTGAGGCTCTCGTCCACCACCTCCTGGCTGGCGGGCGGCTCCGGGAAGCCGATGACGCCGCCCACGCGCTCGATGAGGGCGTCGGTGTCCACGGGCTTGGCGACGTACTCGTCCGCGCGCGCCTTCAGCTTGCTGTGCGCCGCGAAGCCGTCCGGGCTGCCGATGATGACGACGGGCACCGTCTTGAGCTCGTCGTCCTTCTTCAGCTTGCCGCAGATGAGGTAGCCGTTCTGCCCCGCGGACAGGTCCACCGCCAGCACCACGAGGTCCGGGCGCTCACGGCGGATCAGCTCCACGCTGCCCTTGCCGTCGCCCGTCGTCTGCGCGGAGAAGCCCCGGGCCTCCAGGGCCTGCTGCAGGGTGGTGGCGAGGGTGGCGTCGCTTTCGACGATCAGGATTCGCTTGGACATGAAGGGACGGCCATCCTGGGGGTACGGGCGCGCGATGTGTCACCGCGAGCAACAGCCACGGTGGCGCGCGAGAGTGAAGACGCCGTCGAGGCTATCGGCCATGTGTGGGACCGTCAATCTTCACACCGGGCGCAACGCCCGGTATTCAGTTGAGCAGGCGACCACCCGAGCCCTCGCCTTCCGAGGGCTTCAGGGCTGTAGCGACACGGGCTGCACGCTCACCACCGGCTTCACCTGCGCGGGGCGCACGAGCCCGTTGGAGCGCTGCTCCTGGTCCCGCAGCATCTGCAGGATGGCGGCGTCGTCCAGGTCCGTCACCAGCTCGTAGGTGACGTCCTGATCCCGCCACGTCACGACGTTGTACGCCTGGCTCGAGTCCACGGCGACGTTCTCCACCGTGGGGCCCTCGTCCTTGATCACCCGCTGGCCCGTGGCCGGATACACGAACACGCCGATGTTGCGCTTGGGCTCGCTGGTGACGCGGGGCTGGGTCTCGTAGCTGACGTAGACGACTTCCTGGCCGTTGAGCGTGGAGAAGCGCGCGCCCACGGGCCGCGCCTGCTGCAGGCGGGGCAGGGTGATGCGGTGCTCCACCTTGTCGTTGAACCACGCTTCAATCTGCTCCGGCGTGCCCGCGACGAACTCCAGGGGGCGCTGGCGCGTGTGGCGCTGCACGGCCTCCAGGATGGTGGCCTTCTGCGCCTTGCCGGCCTGGTACATCATCCAGCCGCCGCTCACGGTCACCACCACCAGAGCCAGGGCCCCGGCGCGCAGCCACTGGTTCACCTGCGCGCGGCGGTGCTCGCGGTGCAGGCCGGACTGGATGCCCGCGCGCAGCGACGCCGGCGCGCGCGTGCCCTGGGCGGAGACGGCGTGCTTCGCCGCGCGGCGAAGCGTCTGACGCAGCTGCATCTCCTCGTCCACCCGCGCGACACAGGCGGCGCAGCCTTCGAGATGCGACTCCACGTCGTGGCGTTCCTCGGGCTGGAATTCGCCGTCGAGGTACGGATACAGCAACCGCTCGAGTTCCTGGCAGGTCATGGGCGCTCGATGAGGTGGTCCGGAGGGAGTGCGACGCCCCTCCAACCTCTTTCTAGCCTGCCTTCTTCCGGCGACGGTACTCTTCCAGGTCCGCCGGAACCTGCACCGGCTCCCCGTCGTGCCGGAAGACGCCCTGGCCCTCCGCGTACTCGCGCAGCGTCTTCTGCAGCAGCTTGCGACCGCGGAACAGGCGGCTCATCACCGTGCCCACGGGGCACTCCAGAATCTCCGCGATCTCCTTGTAGGAGAACTCCTGGAGGTCCGCGAGGATGACCACCAGCCGGAAGTCGATGGGCAGCGAGTCGATGGCGCGCAGCACGTCGTCCGACAGGAGCCGGTCGAAGAAGTACTGCTCGGGGTTGGCCGCGAAGTCCGTCGCGTCCCGGCTCACGAAGCGCTCATGCACCGCCTCGCGCTCCACGCCCTCCACCACCGTGCGCTCCTTCACCTTGCGGCGGTAGCGGTTGATGAAGGTGTTCGTGAGGATCTTGAAGAGCCAGGCCTTGATGTTGGTCCCGCGCTCGAACTTGTCGAAGAAGCGGTAGGCCCGCATGCAGGTGTCCTGCACCAGGTCCTCGGCGTCGCGCTCGTTCTTGGTCAGCCGGAGGGCCGCCGAATACAGCGGATCCAGGTGCGCCAGCGCCAGCTCTTCGAATTCCTGCTTCGTCCGGTTGGGTTGCCTGAAGTCCAGCATCATGCTCCCGCCTTCCAGGGGCCCGAAATGATTGGGGAATGCGTCGCCTGTCTAACGGTCAATCTATGCACCGGAGCAGACGGGTCAACAACGCTTTCCCCTGCCACGCCGCCCGCATGCCCGCTTCTGGGGTGCGGAGACGCTCGACGGGATCATTTATTCCACAGGGTGGGAACCGGCCGGGACACCCGTCCCCGGGGCTCATCCAGGCAACCGGCCAGCACAAGGCTGGCCGGCTGTGGGGATGGCAGGCGCTACGTCACTTCTTGCCGCCGAGTGCGTCCATCAGGGGCACGTAGTCGTACCCCATGTCCTTCGCCACGGCCTCGTAGGTGATGTGGCCGTTGTAGGTGTTGATGGCGCGCTGGAGGGCGCGGTCGGACTTGATGGCCTCCACCAGGCCCAGGTCCGCGATCTTCCGCGAGTAGGGGCGGGTGGTGTTGGTGAGCGCGAAGGTGGACGTCTGGGGCACCGCGCCGGGCATGTTCGCCACGCAGTAGTGGACGACGTCGCTCACGGTGAAGGTGGGGTTGTCGTGCGTGGTGGGCTTGCAGGTCTCGATGCAGCCGCCCTGGTCCACCGCCACGTCGACGACGACGGAGCCGGGCTCCATCTCGCCGATGAGCTCCCGCGACACCAGCTTCGGGGCCTTGCCGCCGGGGATGAGCACCGCGCCGACGACGAGGTCCGACTCGCGCACGGTGCGCGCGATGGACTCCGTGTCGGACGCCAGCGTCTGCGCGTGGCCGAGGAACACGTCGTCCAGGTAGGTGAGGCGCTCCAGGTTCACGTCCAGGATGGTCACCTCCGCGCCCATGCCGACGGCGACCTTGGCGGCGCACAGGCCCACCACGCCGCCGCCGATGACGGCCACGCGGCCGCGGCGCACGCCGGGCACGCCGCCCAGCAGGATGCCCTTGCCACCGTGGGCCTTCTCCAGGCACGCGGCGCCCACCTGGATGGCCATCTTGCCGGCCACCTCGCTCATGGGCTTGAGCAGCGGGAGGCTGCCGTCGTCCAGCTGGAGCGTCTCGTAGGCGACCGCGGTGACCTTCTTCTTGATGAGCGTCTTGGTGAGCTCCGGATCCACGCCGGCCAGGTGGAAGTACGTGTAGACGATCTGCCCGGGCTGCATGCGCTCGTACTCCGGCGCGATGGGCTCCTTCACCTTGACGATCATCTCCGCGCGCTTCCACACCTCATCCGCGCTGGAGAGGATCTGCGCGCCGACGCGCTGGTACTCCGAATCCGGGATGCCGGAGCCGACGCCAGCATTCGTCTCCACCAGCACCGTGTGGCCCGCGCTGGTGAGCGCGCGCACGCCCGCAGGCACCATGCCGACACGGTACTCGCGGGTTTTGATCTCCTTGGGGACTCCGACGATCACGACTGCCTCCGACGAATGGGGGACTGCCTGGAAAACGTGGCGGACCCATAGACCAGCGCATGAGCGCTTTCAAGGCGCGCCCGGGCGCGGAAGCGGGGCGGCCGTGATGGGCCGCATTCAGCCCTCCACATGACGCGAGGCGTTGGACGCGGAGCGGCCGACCCGTGTTAGTTAACGGCGCATGACGCACGCGCCGAAACTGCTCTTCGCGGACCCCAAGGGCCGGGTGATGGAGCATCCCTACCTCCTCGCCACGCTGCGCAGCGGCGAGGAGCTGGTGCCCCCGCAGGACAAGCCCATCGCCTTGCCGGCGGCCGGCCGCCTGGTGCACCTGCCCGGCCGGCTGCCCGTGGGGTTGAACCCGGACTCGGGCGAGCTGGAGCTGGTGCGCGAGATGAAGGTGGGCGGCAAGACCTTCGTGCCCAACGCGGTGGGCGCGCTGCTGCCCCCCGGCTACACGCGCACGTTCCTGCCTGGGGAGGTGAAGGGCAGCGGGCCGGTGCTGCCGCAGTGGGCGTACACGGCGGCGGCGTGGGGCAAGGACGGGCCGCTCGCGTGGGCCATCCACACCGACCGCCGGTCGCACTGGGAGCCGGAGGCGTACTCCACGCCGGAGCTGAAGGGCCTGGTGACGGCGCACCTGGAGCGCTTCCCGGACAGCCGCGTGCTCAAGCAGCTGAAGACGTGCGCGCTCCTGTACCGCTGCTTCACGTCGCAGAACATCTTCTACGCGCGCGACGAGGGCGCCATCCCCGCGTCGGTGATGTGCAACGCGCGCTGCGTGGGCTGCATCTCGGATCAACCCGCGGACGGCCCGCCGGCCTCGCACGAGCGCATGGATGACGGCCCCTCCGCGGAGGAGATGGCGGCCATCGGCCTGTACCACCTGGAGAACGCGCCGGGCCGCACCATGGTGAGCTTCGGCCAGGGCTGCGAGGGCGAGCCGCTCACGCGCTGGAAGTTCATCGCGGAGTCCATCCGCCTGATGCGCGCGAAGACGGACCGGGGCTCCATCAACATCAACACCAACGCCAGCCTCACGCACGGGCTCAGGGCCCTGCTGGACGCGGGGCTGGACGCCGTGCGCGTGTCGCTCAACTCCGCGTCCAAGGGGCTCTACGAGGCCTACTACAAGCCGGTGAAGTACGGCTGGGAGGACGTGGAGGCGTCCATCGCGCTGGCGCGCGAGCGGGGCGCGTACCTGGCGCTCAACCTGCTCCTGTTCCCGGGCGTCACCGACCGCGAGGGCGAGGTGCGGGCGCTGGAGGACCTGGTGCGCAAGTACCGCGTGGATCAGGTGCAGACGCGCTCCTTGTGCATCGATCCGCTCCAGTACCTGGAGGTCGCGCGCGGCGTGGGCGCGGGAGGTGAGCCGGTGGGCATCCGCACGCTGCTCCAGCGGCTGAAGGCGGCGCGGCCGGGGCTGATCATCGGCAACTTCGCGCGCGGCCTGGACGAGCGCGAGAACGCCGCGGGCGCGCGGGAGGTTTGACCGTCCGGGAGGGAAGGGCTACGCAGGACGGCATGTCCGCCTCCTCCCGTTCCGCGTTGCGTCTCGCCATCTTCTGTCTCTCCTCCGGCGCCGTCCTCGGCGCGTGCAGCAAGGCGCCCGAGGAGCCGGAGTTCGACCACGGCCTGAAGAAGCCGCTCGTGCGCAAGCTGCGCGAGGAGCTGGCGGAGACGCCGTGTGACAAGGCGAAGGCGCAGCAGCTGGCGCAGCTGCTGCTGGACACCGGCGACACGAAGGGCCTGGCCCGCGCGACGGACACGTTCACGGAGAAGTGCGGCCCCGACGTCGTCCTGCTCCAGCTGGCGTACACGGCGCATGCGCGCGCCGGTGAGAAGGAGCAGGCGCTGAAGGCCGCCACCGCGCTGGTGGCCGCGCAGCCGGACAACGCCAGCTACCGCGTGTGGCGCGGCCTCTCGCTGGAGGCGCTGGGCCGCACCGAGGACACCGCGGCGGAGCTGCAGAAGGCCTTCGAGCTACAGCCCGGCCAGCGCCCCATCCTCAACGCGCTGGTGAAGAGCTACGACGCGCTGGGCAGGTCCTGCGAGGCGCTGGCCGCGTACCAGCGCTTCGTGGAGAGCGCGAAGCCCTCCGAGGCGAAGTCCGCGGAGGTCCAGGGGCAGCTTCGGGAGCGCGCCAGCAAGACGAGCTGCCCGGCCCAGGAGGCCGCGCCGTCCGATGCGGGCGCGACGCCGGAGGCCGCCGCGAAGCCCTGAGGGCGCGGGAGGGGACTACTCGGCGCCGGGGGGCATCAGCTCCTTGGCGACGAGGCTGCCCATCACGGCGTCCTTGGGGATGTAGCCGTCGGCGCCGGCCTCGCGGCAGATGCGCTGGAGCTCCTCGACGTTCTCACCGGAGCACAGCAGCACCTTGATGCCCTTGAAGAGGCTGTTGCTCTTGATGAAGCGGCAGAACTGCTCGCCGTTCACGTTGGGCATGCGCACGTCCAGCAGCACCAGGTCCGGGCGCGTCTGCTTCTTCAGGATGATCTTCGTGGCCTTGTCCGCAGTGTCCGCGACGTGGACCTCGAAGCCCTTGGACACGAGGTCCGCTTCGATGATCCGCGCGGTCATCTCGCTGTCGTCCACGATGAGGATGCGCGGCTTGCGCCCGCCCGCGGCCGCCGGGGCCTTGGGGAGTCCGCCCGTACCCGCGGCGGGTGCGGCCGGAGCCGCCGCGGCGGGAGCAGGAGCGGCGGCGGCCACGGCGGCAGGAGCGGGGACCGCGGCGGGGACGTTCAGCGCCGGGGCGCCGATGAGGCCCATCACGCCCCCCAGCACGCCCTCCAGGCCTCCGCTCTTGAGGATGTAGCCGTCCGCACCGGAGTTCTTCGTCTTCGACTCCAACTCCTGCTCGGAGATGTCGGAGTAGAGGACGAGCTTGGCGGTGACGCCCTTCTGCTTGCGGAGGTACTCGACGACGTCGTCGCCGAACATCTCCGGCATGTTCACGTCCATGAGGATGAGCGCGAACGGGCCCTCGGTGAGCTTCTGGTCGAGCGCGGCCAGGTCCTGCGCGCCACTGGCCTCGTAACCGGCGGCGGTCAGGGCCCGGACGGTGAGCTCCAGAAGCATCGGGCTGTCGTCAATGACCAGTACGCGGGACATCGTCCTCCTCAGGGGCTGCCAGCCCACAACCCTACACCTTTGGGTCACGCTGGACCATCGAAACGGCGAGCAGGCGGCCTGTCCTGCTCCGGACGATGGACCCTTGACCCCCTCTTTCCCGGTCTTGGATACTTCAGTGCCTTGACCCCGACCTCCTCTCCCCTCCAACGCGCCTTGCGCATGGCGCCAGACCGCACGGTGGCCGCACAGGCCCGGCCGGAGCAGGAATTCTTCTGTTTCCGCGTGGGCGATCTGCGCTTCGGCATCCCGAGCGAGAACGTGCTCGAGGTGATGCGCGCCGGGCTCCTCACGCCGCTGCCGCGCACGCCGTCCTTCATCCTGGGCGTCACCGGCCACCGCGGCCAGGTGCTGCCGGTGGTGGACCTGCTGCGCTTCCTCAGCAAGGGCGAGGCGCGCATCGGTCCGCGCACCCGCATCTTCGTGGGCATCAGCGGCAGCTACGTGTCCGGCGTGGTGGCGGACACGGTGCTCGGCCTGCGCCGCGTCCCGGTGTCGGACATCCTGCCGCCGCCGCTGGGCGGTGATCAGGCCGCGGAGCACCTGCTGGGCATCGTGCAGGGCTCGGGGCCGCAGGACGGCCTCAACCTGCTCAACTTCTCCAAGCTCCTGCAGACGGCCCGTCAGCGCGCGGTGGTGCGATGAGCGGCAACGTCCTGAGCGAGGAGCTGGACGCGGAGCAGGAGCCCACCCAGGCGGAGGTGGACATCCTCTTCTTCCAGATTGGCGACTCGGAGTACGGCACGGACGCGTCGTCCGTGCTGCGCATCGACCGGGCGCTCCCGGAGGACCTGACCGTGCGCGACCTGGGCCTGCCCCACAAGGGGCTGCGCGCGCTGGTGTTCGACACCCCCGAGGGCGAGGGCCACCTGAAGGTGGACGCCGTCAACGGGGTGCGCCCCATCCCGCTCGCCGGGCTGCGCCGCATGCCGGCTGCGGCCGCGGCGGCTTCGTATGCGGTGGGCGTCTGCCTCGGCCTGGATGAAGAGGCGGCACGTCCCGTGTTGCTCATTGATTTGGCGGAAACCTTGAAGACGCAAGGAAGGCACTGACACACATGTCCCTGGAGAGCCCCAACGAGAAGCCCGCGAAGTCCCGCGGCGCGAGGAAGACCCCGGGCGTGAAGGCCGGCGAGGACACCGCCGCCGTCGCGAACGCCGTGGTGGATCCGCTCAAGCCCTTCACCGACACGCTGATGTCGGTGCTGGCCGGCAACCTGACCGCGCGCGTCCCACAGGACCGCCTGCAGGCGGACCCCACGGGCTTCGGCCACCTGCTCAACCAGGTGCTGGAGCAGTTCGCCTCCGCGGAGCACCGCAAGCAGGTGGCGGCGCAGGAGATTGATCAGGCTCTCGACTCGCTGATCATCCTGGTGCGCGAAGGCGACCTGTCGCGCTGGAACACCTCCACGGAGGACCCCCAGCTGGGGCCCCTGCTGGAGGGCTTCGGCAAGGTCATTGAGACGCTGCGCATCTTCGTGCGGGAGATCAACGAGGCCGCGCTGCGGCTGTCGTCCTCCGCCAACCAGGTGCTGGCGGCGTCCACGCAGCACGAGACGTCCTCCACCGAGCAGGCCGCGGCCATCCACGAGACGACCGCGACCATGGAGGAGCTGAAGCACGCGTCCGCGCAGATCGCGGAGAACGCGGGCAGCGTGGCGCGCGTGGCCGAGGAGACGCTGGGCGCGGCCCGCGCGGGCCGGGGCGCCATCGGCGAGTTCATCCAGGCCATGCAGCAGATCCGCAGCGACGGCGTCGCGGTGGCGGACTCCATCTCCAAGCTGTCCAAGCGCGTGGAGCGCATTGGCACGGTGGTGGAGGTCATTGACGAGATCGCGGACCGCTCCGACCTGCTGGCGCTCAACGCGGCGCTGGAGGGCAGCCGCGCGGGTGAGGCGGGCAAGGGCTTCTCCATCGTCGCGGCGGAGATGCGCCGGCTGGCGGAGAACGTCCTGGAGTCCACCAAGGAGATCAAGAACCTCATCACCGAGATCCGCGAGGCCACGCAGGCCGCGGCGGGTGCGGCGGACGCGTCCAAGCACGCCACGGAGTCCGGCGAGAAGCTGGGCGCGGTGGCGGCGCAGGCCGTGGAGGGCATCCTCGCTGGCGTGCAGGAGACGAGCGACGCGGCCCGGGTCATCAACCTGGCGACCCAGCAGCAGCGCACGGCCACCGAGCAGGTGGTGGCGTCCATGGCGGAGATCGAGGACGTGACGCGCCAGACGACGCAGGCGTCGAAGCAGGCCACCGGGGCGGCCGCCGAGCTCACCCAGCTCGCGGGCCGGCTCGCGGAGCTCATCAAGCGGTTCAAGGCCGACTAGTCGTTCTCCTGAGGGGAGAAATGGGTCGAGGGGCGCCAGAAGCGCCCTGACGCCCGCGACCCATGGACACCGAGGCCCTCAAGAAATCCCTCCTGAAGAAGTTCCAGGAGGTCACGGCCGACCGACTCCAGAAGATCCAACTGGGAGTCATCGACCTGGAGAAGGAGACCGCGGAGCAGGCCGCGGACGACGTCGCGCGCGAGCTGCACACGATGAAGGGCGAGGCCCGCATGTTGGGCCTGGCCGCCATCGGACAGCTCGCGCACGCCGCCGAGGACGTCCTGCGCGCCGAGCGCGAAGGCAAGACGGCCACCGAGACGGCCACGGACGTCATGCTCCGCGCGTGCGACGTGCTGTCGGACCTCCTGGAGGACCTGGACGCGGCCCACACCGGCACGTCCGCCACCGAGGAGATGGTGAAGGCGCTGTCGGAGGTGTCTGGCCACCCCGTGCCCGCGCTGGGCCCGGTGCGCAAGCCCGCCGCCTCCGCCGCGCCGCCTCCGCCCGTCGCGCCCCCGAAGCCTGTGGCGCAGGCCCCGGCGGCGCCTCCGCCCGCCGCGGTCCAGGCTCCGGTGGCCCCTCCCGCGCAGGCCACGCCCCGCGCGGCGGAGCCCGTCGCCGCGCCGCAGCCCGCGGCGAAGGAGGAAGAGGCCCCCAGCGCCGCGAAGAGCAGCTCCATCGCGGACCGCAGCATCCGCGTGAACGTGGAGGTGCTGGACTCGCTGGGTCTGCTCGCCGGCGACCTGCTGGTGGAGAGCGCTCGCGGCCGGCTGCGCAGCACGGAGACGGCGCTGCTCTTCGAGCGCTTCAGCCGCCTGGGCGACCGCTTCCTGCGCATCTCCGAGGACGTGGACGTCCCGGACGCCATCCGCCAGGAGCTGGAGCGCGCGGAGGCGGACCTGCACATGCTGCGCGACGACGCGTTCCGCTTCGTGCGCCGCAACGGGGACGGCATCAACACGCTGCACGGCAACCTGGCCCAGCTCGCGGACCACGTGGCCGAGGCGCGCCTGGTGCCGCTGTCCACCGTGTTCGACGCGTTCCCGCGCGCGGTGCGCGACATCGCGAAGACGCAGAACAAGGAAGTGGACCTGGTCATCGAGAACGCCGACATCGGCGTGGACCGGTCCATGCTGGCGGACGTGCGCGACGCGCTGGTGCACCTCTTGCGCAACGCGGTGGACCACGGCCTGGAGTCGCCGGACTTCCGCCAGCAGATGGGCAAGCCCGCCCAGGGCCGCATCCGCATCCGCGTGCGCGTGGACGGCGACATGCTCCACATCGAGGTCGAGGACGACGGCCGGGGCATGGACACCGAGCGGCTCAAGCAGGTGGCCATCAACAAGCGCCTGCTGTCGCCGGTGCAGGCCGCCGCGCTGTCGGAGCGCGAGGCCATCGAGCTCATCTTCCGCCCCGGCTTCTCCACGCGCGAACAGGTGAGCGAGCTGTCCGGCCGCGGCGTGGGCATGGACGTGGTGAAGCGCAAGGTGGAGACGCTGGGCGGGTCCGTGGGCGTGCAGAGCCGCCAGGGCCGCGGCACCACCGTCACGCTGCGCCTGCCGCAGTCCCTGGCGCTCATGAAGGTGCTGCTGGTGCGCCTGGGCGACGACGTCTATGGCATGCCCGCCGCGGACGTGGTGGCCGTCATGCGCGTCAAGCCGGATGACCGCATGGAGGTGTTCGGCACGCTGGCGGTGCGGCACCGGGGCAAGCCCACGGCGCTGGTGGCGCTGGGGCCGCTCCTGGGCCTCAACGGCGGCAACCGCTTCGACAAGCCTCCCGCGGTGGTGGTGCGCCACGGCGACGACTACGCCGCGCTGGTGGTGGACGGCTTCGTGGACGAGCGCGAGGTGGCGGTGAAGCCCTGCGGCGGCGAGTTCCTCAAGGGCGCGCCCTTCATCGCGGGCACGGCGGCGCTGGAGGACGGGCGCATCGCGGTGCTGCTGCACGTGCCGGACATCATGACGGAGGTGCGCCGCATGGCCCGCCCCGTCACCCAGGCGCCCGCCAGCCGCCGGCTGCGCGTGCTGCTGGTGGATGACTCGCCCATCGCGCGCGCGACGGAAGGCGCGCTCGTCAAGGCGCTGGGCCACAGCGTGGAGGAGGCGCAGGACGGCGAGGAGGCGTACGCGAAGGTGCAGACGAACACGTACGACCTCATCCTCACGGACGTGCAGATGCCGAAGCTGGACGGCTTCTCCCTCACCCGGCGGCTGAAGGGGACGCCGGCGGTGGCGCGCATCCCGGTCATCATCCTGTCGTCGCTCGCGTCTCCGGAGGACAAGCGGCGCGGTCTGGACGCGGGCGCGGATGCGTACCTGGTGAAGGGCGAGCTGGGCGTGGAGAGCCTGGCGCAGTCCATCGATCGGCTGACCTGAGGAGCCTCTCGTGGGCGGCGGCACGGCGGTGACGGGACTCGCGTTCCGGGTACTCCTGGTGGGGCGGGGCCTGCGCGCGCTGGTGCGCGGGCTCTTCGACGGCGAGTCGCTGGTGGCCGTGGGCCCGCCGGAGGCGGACTTCGTGGGCGCGGAAGGGGTGGTGCGGCGGCACTTCCCGGACGTGCTGCTGGTGGACCTGACGTCCTCGGAGGCGCTGGGGGCCATCGAGCACATCATGGCCGTGCGGCCCACGCCCATCCTCGCGCTGCACCCGGGCGTGCTCACCGGGCAGCAGGCGTTCCAGGCGCTGGCCCTGGGCGCCCTGGACGTGATGGACCGGCCCATGAGCCCGGGGCCGGACTTCTGGCACGCGGTGAACCGCAAGCTGGTGCTGCTGTCCCAGGTGAAGGGGGTGCGCTCGCCGCCCTCCACGACGCGGCAGTCCCGGGCGTCGGTGGAGGAGGGGCCCGCCGCGCCGTATCCCCTGGTCGCGCTGGCCGCCTCATTGGGTGGGCCGAAGGCCGTCGCGTCGGTGCTGCGGATGATTCCGCGGGGCTTCCCCGCGCCTATCGCCTACTGTCAGCACATCAGCCAGGGCTTCACGGAGGGCCTGGCGCACTGGCTCTCCACGGAGACGGCGCTGCGGGTCGTCGAGGCGACCCACGATGCGTTCATGGAGCCGGGCACGGTGTACATCGCCCCTTCGGGAGGACATCTGCTGGTGAAGCCGGACGGTCGTCTGGAACTGGATGCAGGACCTGCCCTGCGGGGCTTCCGCCCCTCGTGTGACATGCTGCTCACTTCGGCCGGGGAGTCTTTCGGCCGCCGGTGCATCGGCGTCATCCTGACGGGCATGGGCCGCGACGGCGCCAGGGGCCTGAAGGAGATTCGCGAGCGGGGCGGGCGCACCATCGCGCAGGACGAGGCCACCTGCGTCGTCTACGGCATGCCTCGCGAGGCGGTGCTCCTGGGCGCGGCGCAGCAGGTGCTGCCGCTGGACGTCATCGCGCCGACGCTCGTGCAGTGGGTGGACGCGTGCTGAACGTGGGGAACAAGGTGCTCCAGCAGCTGGCCGGGCTCCTGCTGGAGCGCGCGGGGCTGAAGATCACCCTGGATGGCTATCACAGCCTGCGGCTCGCCCTGTCCACGCGGATGCCCGTGCTGGGCCTGAGCGACCCGGAGAAGTACCTGCAGAAGCTGATGAGCGCGAGCGGCGAGGAGGAGCTGCGCGCGCTGCTGCCGCTGGTGACGGTGGGGCACACGGAGTTCTTCCGAGACGCGAAGCAGTTCCGCGCGCTGGAGCAGAGCGTGCTGCCGGAGCTGCTCTCGCGGGCGCGGCGCGAGATGCGCAAGGTGTCCATCTGGTCCGCGGGCTGCGCCACCGGCGAGGAGCCCTACAGCCTGGCGCTGGTGCTGGCGGAGCTGGGCGCGCTCGCCGTGGAGGTGGACCTGTGGGCCACGGACCTGAACCTGGCCGCGGTGGAGGCCGCGCGGCAGGGGCGCTTCTCCACGCGGCGCGCGGTGGCCATCGGCCCGGAGCGGCTCCAGCGCTTCTTCCGGCCCGTGGAGGACGGGTACGAGGCGTCGCCCATCCTGCGCGAGTACATCCGCTTCGACGGTCAGAACCTCGCCGCGCCGGTGTTCGAGAAGGTGGCGCCCGCGTCGTTGGACCTCATCCTCTGCCGCAACGTCATCATCTACTTCGACCTGCCCACCATCCGCGGGCTGATGGACCGCTTCCTCGCGGCGCTGCGCCCGGGCGGGCTGCTCTTCCTGGGGTACTCGGAGAGCCTGTTCAAGGTCTATGACCGCTTCGAGATGATCGAAGTGGACGGCGCGTTCGTGTACCGGCGCCCCCTGGGGGAGCGTCCCCAGCCGCCGCCGCCCCTGGCGCCCCTGGCGACGGAGCCCCGTTCGGGCAGCCCGGAGTCCTTCGCCGCCGAGCTGCGCCAGCGGTTGCAGGCCAGCGCGGAGATGGCGGCGAGGCTGCGCGGCGCGAGCGTCGCCGACGCGGCCCGGACTCCGGATGCGCCCGCGCGCAGGCCGACCCTGGAGCTGCCCGCGTTGGGCGCGCTGGCCGGCCGCCGCACCGGGGAGTTTCCCGCCATCCGGCCAGAGCCGACCCGCACCGGCGAGTTCCCTGCGCTCCGGCCAGAGCCGACCCGCACCGGGGAGTTTCCCGCGCTCCGGCCGGAGGCACCGCGTCCGGCGGAGCCTTCGCGTCGGCCTGCGGCGGATCGGCCCTCCGGTTCCTTCGCGGCGGTGCGCGCGGAGCCGCCCGCGTCCCGGCCCCTGGCGGAAGCACCGCCCGCGCGGCCCAGCGGTTCGTGGCCCCAGCTGTTGCCGCCCGCCGAGCGCCTGAACATGGCCGTGCGGAAGATGGCGCAGGGCGACTTCCCGGCCGCCATCGACGGCGTGAAGCGCCTGCTGGTGGACGAGCCCTCCGACCTGGACGCGCTCCTGACGCTGGGCAACCTGTACTCGCTCACGGGGCGCATCGCCGAGGCGCGCGACACGTTCGCGCAGGCGCTCCAGCGCGAGCCGCTGTGCGTGGAGGCGCGCGTCTTCGGTGGCGTCGCGGCGATGCAGGCCGGGAGCATGGCCGAGGCGCGGTCCGAGCTGGCCAAGGCCCTGTTCCTGGAGCCCACGCTGGCCATCGGCCACTACCTGCTGGCCCAGGTGCAGGAGCGCACGAAGGACTTCGAGGCGGCCCGGCGCAGCTACCGCAACGCCGTCGCGCAGCTCAAGTATCCGCAGCGCCCGCTGGCGGGGCACTACCCGGAGATGCTCGACTCCGCGGAGTCCATCTCCCGCGCGGCCCGCTACGCGCTGGCCGCGCTGGAGGAGCAGCCGGGCTGAAGACCGCGGCCCGGCGCACGGCGGACCTGGTCAGTCCAGGTTGCCCTTCACCTGGTCCAGGCTCTTGGACGGATCCAGGACCGCGCCGAACTTCTTCTGGATGTACGTCTTGGCCTGGCTGCGCAGGAGCATGCCGGGGTCGGTGCCTTCACCGGACACGGCCTTGTCCGTGATGACGAAGCTGGCGTCCAGGTTGATGCCCATCACCTTGCCGGCGAGCTTCGCGCCCTCGTCGCCCTGCCAGTCGGACTTCACACCGTACTTGGTGCCCCAGTACTGCAGCAGGTGCTCGACGCGCTTCTTGACCTCGTCCTTGGGAAGGTTGTGGGGGACCTCGAACTTCATCGTGCCCATGGCTGACTCCTGGTTCCGAGAATGCGGGTGCGTCCGCCCGGTTTAGTGAGCCCGGGCCGGAAAGTGAACCGCCGTCTTCAGGGGGATGTCCACCGGCGGCCTACCGGGCGGTCTTCCGGCGGGACTTCTTCATCCCCTCGGGGGCCTTGGCGTCCGCTGGCGGGGCGCCCCAGCGCTCCAGGTACGGGGCCAGGTCGAACTTCTCCGCGGTGCGCGGAGAGCTCATGGGCCGCACCTTCCCCAGCACCGGGCGCTCCTGGAAGGGCCGGTCGTGCAGTCCCAGGACCCACATGAAGTTCGCGACGCTCGCCGGGTCGCGCCCGTCCACCGCGTAGGTGTCGTTGAGCCTCGCGATGCGGGCCAGCGCCTCCTCGGGCGTGGGGCTCCACTCCAGGAGCTTCTTCCCCCAGAGCATGCGCAGGTAGTTGTGGATCCGCCCGCGCTCCCGCAGCTCTCGCTGGGCCGCGTTCCAGAGCGCGTCCCGGGTGCGGCCCTGCGCCAGCTCCTCGTCCGTGTAGAGGTGCGGGCGCGGATCCTCCCGGTGGCGCGTCAGCGTCTCGCGCGCCCAGGCGGGCAGGGAGTCCACGCTCAGCTGCCTCGGGCCAGGCGTGTGGAAGCAGTAGTTGAAGCCCAGCTCGCGGCGCACGAGCAGCTCCTCCACGAAGGCCTGCACCGCCGGGTGGTTCAGGCCCTTCGCCGCGATGGCCGCGCGCGCCGCCTCGCCGGGGAAGAGGTTGCCCCAGTGGAAGTAGGGCGACAGGTTGGACTGCTGGCCCAGGCCCGGATCACTCCGGCCGGTGTCGTAGCCCTCCAGCCGCTCGCGGACGAACGCGCTCAGCGCCTGGAGGCCCGCCTTGCGTCCGCCGCGCTCGGGCACGGGCTTCACGGAATGGTCCAGCGCGAACGTGTCCAGCGCGCCCCGCGCCTCCACCGCGTCGGACAGCTCGAAGTCCGGCTGGAGCTTCGCGCCGGACACGCGGGGCCTCCGCTTCGGCAGCGTGCGCTCCAGGTACTCCGGCCACAGCTTGCGCAGCTTGGGGCGCAGCGCGTACGCGCCCACCTGGGCGGCGGGGATGCGCTGCATGGGCACCACGCACGACGCGTCCACCGCGAGGAGCGGGACGCGCAGCGCCCTGGCCGCGCCGCGCAGGTGGCCGGGGATGATGTACGTGGGGAACAGGTCCGACACGACGGCCGCGGCGCGCCGGCCCAGGCGGGCGATCCGGTGCGTGTGCTCCTTCTTCGTGCGCGGCAGCTCCAGCCAGTACGGCAGGCCGCGCGCGGCGCAGCCCTTCGCCATGTCCGCCATGCCCTCCAGCGCCCACGCGTGGAGGCGCTCCGAGGCGTAGGGATAGTCCGGGCGGAGGGCCTGGTAGACGACGACGGGCAGGCCCAGGTGGTCGCCCAGCGCGATGGCGGCGTCCAGCGCGTGGTTCTCCTCCCAGCGGTGGTTGACCATGCACCAGTAGAGGACGAAGTCCCGCTGACCGGGAGGGAAGGGGGCCTCGTTCACCGCCTGCACGCGGGCGGAGTCGACGCCGAGCTCGGACCACGAGATGCCTTCGGGCATGGGTCCGCGAGAATCTTCGACGCGCGGCGGAAAACCAACACGGGCGCACCGGTTGTGGTTTTCTGCCGGACGGCCGGACCCAAGGAGCCCCTCGCGTGTCACATCGTCGAACCTGGAACCTCCCTGTCACCGTCCTCGCGGTCGCATTGTTGACGTTGCCGGGCCTCGCCCTCGCGCAGGCGGGGGGCACGGGGGTCTATCCGGCGCCGCAGCCGCCGCCACCGCCCGCGCCGGGCATGTATCCGGCGCCGTCGTCGCAGGGGGCGCCCCAGGCGGAAGAGCCGCGGCCCGTGGCGCCTTCCAACGACGGCTATGGGCAGGCGCCGTCGGACGCCGACGTGCCTCCGCCCTCGCAGGCCGCGCCCCAGGCGGACCCGGACGCCGTGCCGCCACCCGCGAGTGACGCGCCGTTCGCGCCGCCGGATCCGGACCGCCTGCGCACCGAGCCGCAGGCGCCGTTGACGGAGGGCGCGCGGGACGTGCGCCCGGAGTCCATCCGGGATGAGACCGCGACGGCCGCCTCGCGCTTCCGCCCGCCGCCGGAGGACAACGGCATGTACCTGGACGGCCAGCGCCGCCGGGGGCCGTTCCTGTCCGGCCCCGGCAGCATGCGCTTCGTGCTGCACCACACGGCCCTGGGCGCGCTGGGCGGCTTCTTCACGCAGGCGTTCTCCAAGGAGTTCAACTTCGACCGCAGCTCGCGTGAGTCCATGCTCGCGGGCACGCTCATCGGCGCGGGCCTGGGCTTCGGCGCCTCCGCGTGGTGGCAGTTCAACAACTGGGTGGACACGCCCATGGCGAACTTCACCATCCTCAACTCGGGGATCGGCGGCATGTTCCTCGCGGGCTTCATGGACCTCATCACCCAGGACGCGGGCGTGCTCACCTGGTCCGCGTTCCTGGGCGCGGAGCTGGGCGCGTGGCTGACGGCGGGCATCGGCGGCGGGCAGCTGCCGCTCTCGGATGGCCTGCTGGTGGCCTCTGGCGCGGGCTGGGCGGCGGCGTACAGCGCGCTGTTCCTGGCCATCGTGCACTTCTCGGGCACGTCCATCTCCGGCAAGACGTGGAAGGACATGCTGCTCATCTCCCCGGGCGTGGGCGCGGGCGTGCTGGCCCTGGCGACCATGCGCTACAACCCCACGGCGTCGCAGATCCTGCGCGCGGACATGTTCGGCGCGGGCGTGGGCGCGGCGGTGCTGCTCATCTCCGGCCTCGTGCTCGGCGGCTTCAACCAGTCCACCCCCTATGTGCTGTCCTTCCTGGGCTCCGCGGGCGCCATCACCACCGTGAGCCTCCTGTGGGAGGAGAGCGTGGACCGGTCCGCCATGCGCAGCGCGCACAGCTCCAAGGACCGGCCCTACAAGAACGTCTGGTGGTAGACGGCCTGGCGGACGGGCGGGCAGGCGTGATGGCGCGCGGGAAGCGGCGGCATCACCTTCCCCGGGTATGGCGCGCGTCCTCCCGTTCTCGGCCCTCCTGACCTCGCTGGGCTCCTCGCTGGAGCCCGGGGACGGTCCCCCTCGCGGCAACGCGGCCCCCATGCCCACGCACGTGCGGCCCCTGCTGGAGGCCGCCAACCCGAGCGCGGAGCTGCGCCGGCTGCGGGACTCGGGCGGTCTGCTGAAGGACGCACGGCCCGCCCTCTACGTCGTGGAGCTGCACGGCCCCGGGGGCCGGTTCTCCGGCCCCCCGGTGCGCTACCTCCTGTGCGCGCTGACGCCGGACGCGGTGCCGTCGCTGGAGCAGGACCCGTACCGCCCCCGCGCATGGGAGGTGGAGCCCGCGGTCACCCTGGTGGCGGATGACCATGGGGCGCTCCGGGCCCTCCTGGCGGAGGCCGCCGAGCGCGGCATCTCCGTCTGGAAGGGGCAGTACGACGGCAGCCCGGTGTCGCTCCTGCGCATCGAGCCGTCCCCGGTGTCCAAGCGCCTGCAGGCCGTGCTGGATGAGGCCCCCATGCGGCCCCTGGCGGCCCTGAGCGAGCAGGGCCAGACGCTGGCCGCGGTGGTGCCCCTGTCCGAGCCCGGCCTGGAGCTGTGTCCCATCCACCGCGCCTTGAAGGGCGTGGAGACCTTCCAGGAGGACACCTTCCTCACCCTGGTGTCCGCCTACGCGCGCGTGACGGAGCTGGACGCGCCCCTCACCACGCCGCAGGGGCTGGCCGCGGCGCGCGAGCGGCTGGCCACGCTGGTGCCCGGCCAGCACGCGGTGCTGCTGGTGCTGCCGGGAGGCCGGGGCCGCATCCTGCGCTTCCGGCAGGGGCTGGACCTGGCGCACCTCAAGGGCGCGCCGCGAAACCCCACGCTGCGCAGCCTGGACCTGGCGCTGCTCAACGCGCTGGTGCTGCGCACGGTGCTGGGCATCCAGGAGCCGGAGGCGTCCGGGCATCCGCAGGTGTTCCCGGTGCACGGGCTGGAGGCGCTGGTGGCGGGCGTGGAGGCCGGCACGTTCCAGGCGGGCTTCGCGCTCAACCCACCGCCGGTGTGGGAGGTGCGGGCGGTGATGGAGGCCCAGGCCACGCTGCCGCCGCGCACCCTGCGCGTGGAGCCGCGCGTGCCCGCGGGGCTGCTCTTCCTGGATCCGGAAGCCTGACGGCCCGCCACGTGCGTGCGCTGACCGGCACCGCGCAGGACTGGCCCCACCGGGTGCGGCTGCGATTGGAGCCCGGCCCGGGGGAGACGCTCGACGCCATCTGTGGCGGCGACGTGCAGGTGCTCCAGCGCCGGGGCGGCTACCGCTTCACCCTGGACCCCGTGCTGCTGGCGCACTTCGCGGTGTTCGAGGCGGGGGCGCACCGGGGGCGGTTGATCGACCTGGGCACCGGGTGCGGCATCATCCCGCTGGTGCTCGCCCGCAGGCTGGGGCGCACGGACATCACCGCGCTGGAGCTACAGCCGGGGCTGTTCTCCCTGGCTGAGCGCAACGTGTACCTGAACCGCTGCGAGGGCGCGGTGACGCTGGTGCAGGGGGACCTGCGCCATGTGGCGGAGACCTTCCCGGCGAGCAGCTTCGGCCACGTGCTGTGCAATCCGCCCTACCGCGCGCGCACCGCGGGCCAGAGCAACCTGTCCCGGGAGAAGGCGCTCGCGCGGCATGAGATTGCCTGCGAGCTGCCGGAGGTGGTGCGCGCGGCGGCCTACCTGCTGGTGCCCCGGGGCGCGCTGTGCATGGTGTATCCGGCGTCGCGCTTCAGCGAGCTGGTGTCGGTGCTGCGCACGCTGCAACTGGAGCCGCGCACGGTGCGCATGGTGCACCCGCGCGCGGACCGGCCCGCGAAGCTGGTGCTCCTGCACGCGGTGAAGGGCGGCCGGGCGGACCTCACCGTGCTGCCGCCCCTCCTCGTCCACGCGGACGAGGACGCGGCCTTCACGGACGAGGTCAACGCCATGGTGGGCTGACACCGCATGCGCTTTTCGCTTCACCTCGGGTGGGGCGGGGCAGGGTAGACTCCCCGGCCTCGGGGGTGGGACCGGCCGCCCCGTCTAGCGAAGGCAGGGTGTGATGCGCGCGGACTTCCGCCTCGCCATGCGGCGGCGACTCCTGGCCCGGATGGCGCCGGTCCTGCTCGGCTGGGCCGTGGCGGTGCTGCTCCCCGGCGCTCCGGCCTGGGCCCAGACGCATGCGGATCGGCTCTACCTGAGCTACGGCCTCTCCGGGGGTGGCTCGCTGGAAGCGGGGGGCGTCCATGTCAAGGAGCGGCGGACCCTGGAGCTGCGCGTGCCGCTGCCGCCGCTCGTCCTGGGGCGCACGTACCTGCTGCCGTCGGTGGGCTATGAGACGCGGTGGATGGGCGCGGACGTGCCCGCCCTGGAGGATGACGCGGTGGACCGGCAGTTCCACCGCATCCAACTGGGCCTCACGGCCGTCCGTCCCCTGGCGCCGCGCTGGTTGCTCGTCACGGGCGTGACGGCCAGCACCCGCACGGACTTCCAGTCCTCCTTCGACCTGGCGCTGGACACGTCCTGGGTGGCGTTCGCGATGGCCAGCTACCAACTGGGGGACACGCCCGGGCTCGGGCTGACGTTCGGCCTGGTCGCGCTGTGGCCCTTCGACAAGGTGCCGGTGATTCCCATGCTGAGCCTGACCTACAACCGGGGCCCGTATGTCCTGGAGGTGGGCCTGCCCCGGCTCACCCTGCTGCGCAAGCTGGGCGACACCGTGGAGCTGGGGTTGGTGGGGGCGCTGGACATGCAGGTGCTCCGCACCCGCTTCGAGCCGGAGCTCCAGGCGATAGGCGCCAGCTACCTGCGCGAGACGCAGGTCCGCGTGGGGCCCACCGTCAACGTCCACCTGGGCCGCGACCTGTGGCTGAGCTCGTCGGTGGGCCTGTCGTTGATCAACGACTACGCGCTGCTGGACCGCGAGCGCGACAGCCTGAAGGTCCCCGGGCTGGACATGGGGCCCGCGCCGTACGGCCGCGTCGTGCTCGGCTGGCGGCCCCGTCCCCAGGCGAAGGCGAAGCGCGCGCGCCCGGCGCCCTGAAGCGCCACACCGTCTGGTAGACCAGCGCGCGCGCAAAGCCCGCCCCCGCCTTCCCATGGCGGGTCGCGGCTCCCTGTCGGGCCACGGTATCCCGTACGGACTGTCCGGCTGAAAACAGTGAAGGCGGCTTGCCTGCTCCTCCCTAGGGGGTGGACCTGGCGCGCTCGGCGGCCTGGCGCTCCTCGCGGCACCAGGCCAGCTGCTCCTGGAGGGTGGCGAGCGGCACGGCCAGCTCCAGCTTGAAGGACGAGCCGTCCGGTCGGACCTTCGCGAAGTCCAGGAGCTGCGCCAGGTCCTCCTTGCCGTCCGCCTGCGCCTTCATCCGCGCCATGGACAGCGCGCCGCCCAGGGACTTGCCCAGGTCCGTCATCTTCTCCGCGTCCATGCCCGTCACGTTGGCCACCATGGCCACGTCGCCGCTGGTGTCCAGGTGCAGCTCCACGTTCTGGGCCACGTCCTTCAGCCGCTGCGCCAGCTCCGATTGCTCCGGCCCCAGCAGCTTCGCCAGGGTCTCCACCGCCAGGACGCCGTACATCTCGCCATAGGTGCTGTTCTCGTCGAGGAGCGGCGGCCCGTCCTCCGCCCCGCGCCCGTCCATGCGGTCCAGCACCGTCTTCACCGTGTCCGGCGTCGAGCCGAACACCAGCATCTGGTTGTTCCAGGTGCCCACCGCCGCGTCCATGCGCCCGCGCTGCGTGCCGCCGTCCGCCAGGGCGATGGTCGTGTCGCCCCCCTCGTACACCCGCGCGCCCGGGCCGTGGTCGGACGACACGCGCCCGCCCAGCAGCTCCTCGTAGCGCGCCTTGCTGAAGTCACCGGAGAGGATGACGCCCTCGTCGGTGATGACCAGCCGGTCCAGGTCCTGGAGCGGATCCACGCCGCTCATCGCCTTGAACTGCTCCAGGTTCTTGCCACCGTCGCGCAAGAGGCAGTCCATGAGCAGCTCGCCCACGGGCGAGTAGCGCAGCGCGTTCGCTTCAATCACCACCGCCGTGCGGCCCGGTCCCCGGGGCAGCGCCGCGAGCAGCGGATCCCTCGGCTTCACGGGCGCGGCCGCGCCCGCGTCCACCGCCGCGGGCATCACCCACGTGCGCCGCTTCTCCGCGCGCGCCACGTCCGAGCCGCGCATGCGCCGGGGGAAGTCCACGTCCTTCTCCGGGGCGGGCGGCGTGTCGCCCTGGCCCGTGAACATCAGGAACGCGCCTCCGGCGAACAACAGCACGGCCCCCAGCAGCCACACCCTCCTGCGCCCGCGCGAATCCATGGTTCAGCAGTCCTTTCCCTCGAAGTGCCAGAAGCCCACGGAGAGCGCTCCCAGTCCGAACACCAGCACGCCGCCCAGCAGCATGCCCAACGAACCCTTCTCCAGCGGCGTGGAGCTGGCCAGGTCCGCCGCGCGCGACGCCAGCGCGGACAGCCGCGGCAGCACCAGCGTCACCGCGTCGAACGCCGTGCGCCCGAAGCCGGACTCCAGGTAGCGCGAGATGTCCGCGCGGAAGCCCGCGAGGATTCCGCCCACCAGCAGCACGAAGCCCGCCGCGGAGCACAGCGCCGCGCTGCGCACCAGCGTCGCCGTGGTGAGCATCACCGCGTACACCGCCGCGAAGCCCACGCACGCCAGGCCCCCGGCGATGAGCGGCCCCACCGTCCAGTACCCCGCCTTCACCCCGAAGATGAGCGTCAGCCCGCCCGCGGCGTACACCGTGCCGCCCACGGCCAGCGTCATCACGCCCAGGAACGTGCCGGCCAGCAGGTGCCAGCGCTGGAGGGGCAGGGCGAGCAGGTGCTCGATGCGCCCGGGCGACAACAGCCCCGGCGCGAAGTCCGAGCACGCCACGATGCCGAAGAGGATGCCGCCGTAGAACACCAGGTACGCGGCCGCGCGGTAGATGGGCCGCAGCGCCACGTCCACGGACATGATGTTGGAGCGCATCACCTCGCCGAACAGGCGCGTCGCCGCGAGCGCTCCGTCCACGACCTCCAGCTTGAGGCTGAGCGCCACGGTGGCCAGCACCAGCGTGAGCCCCACCATGAAGGCCAGGATGAACTTGCGCGACGCCGCCTCGCGCAGCACGTAGCCCGCGATGACGAAGACGGGGCTCTTCACGCCGCCACCCCCGGCTGTCCGACGGCGCCCACGAGCACCGCCTCCAGGTCCGCGCCCTCGCGCTTGAGCTCCGTGAGCAGCGCGCCCCGGCCTCGCGCCCTGTCCAGCGCCGCGTTGAGCACCCCCACGTCCGCCGCGTCCACCGTGAACACGCCTTCCTCCCGGCCACCGCCGGCCGGTACGAAGCCCTCGGACGTCAGCGCCGCCACGTCCGCGCCGGGCGCGAAGCGCACGCGCCAGCGCGCCCCCGCCTTCGCCAGCTCATCCAGCCGCCCCTCGCGCAGCACGCGCCCGTCCGCGAGGATGGCCACGCGGTCGCACACGCGCTCCGTCTCCGCCAGCAGGTGCGAGTTCAGGAACAGCGTCACGCCCTTCTGGACCTCCTCCTGGAGGATGCGGCGCACCTCCAGCCGGCCCATGGGGTCGATGCCGTCCGTGGGCTCGTCCAGGACGAGCAGCGCCGGGTCTCCCAACAGCGCCGCCGCCAGGCCCAGCCGCTGCCGCATGCCCTTGGAGTAGCCGCCGATGCGCCGGTCCACCGCGTCCGCCAGGCCCACGCGCTCCAGCAGCCGCGCCTGCGCGGCCGCGTCCGGCTTCAGCCCCTTGAGCCGGGCCACGGTGGCCAGGAACGCGGGGGACTTCCACGCGCCGGGCAGGTGCAGCCGCTCCGGCAGGTAGCCGACGCGCGCGCGGATGGCCGGATCCTCCGGCGAGCCGCCCAGCACGCGCACCGTGCCCGCGCTGGGCCGCACGATGCCGAGCACGCTCTTGATGAAGGTCGTCTTGCCCGCGCCGTTGGGCCCGATCAGCCCGAACGCGCTGCCCGCCGGGACGTGGAGGTCCATGCCCCGGAGGGCCTCATGGCCGCCGCGTCCGAAGGCTCGGCGATACGTCTTTCGCAGGCCCTGCACTTCGAGGGCGGGAGGTGGAGTCGTCACGGTCGCGACTGTAGACGACCCGGCGGGGCGATGATTGCACCCGCATGGACGCCGTGCCCTCCGGGGAGGGGCGGGCGGCCCTGCATGCGGGCCTCCCCAGCCGCGTCCCTTCATTCGCGCCGCTGGGTAAGACCTTGCGCACCCGGAGCGCGCGTGGCGCGACGCGACACCCCGTCATTCCCACGTGTTGCGCTCCTATGGGTTCCAACGGGGTTGCTGGTCCGGTGTCTGCAATGCCTGTCCACGAACCGCGGGAGCGGACAGCCAACCCCCGCGAACACATCACACAGGAGACATGGGCATGACGTGGGCAAACGGGACCGAGCAGCAGCTTCAGGATGCGCGCCGTGAGCTGGAGGCCGCGGAGAAGGAGCTGAACACCGGGACCGAGGCGGCGCGGGTGCGTTACGCCCGGGCGCTGTACGAGGCGGACCTGGCCGAGCGGCGGGCCGACCGCATGGCGCGCGATTCACGCCGCCATCAGCTGACCTGGCGGCCCGTCGCCGGCTGAGCAGGCGGATGGGCGTGCGGAAGGGGTGAAGCGCGGGGCGCGGCGGTTTATACCGGCGACCCATGGCCCACCCCGTCCACCGTCCCCGCAGGCTGCGCCGCTCGGCGGCGCTCCGTGACATGGTGAGAGAGACGCGCCTCTCGCCCACGGACTTCATCTACCCGCTGTTCGTCGTGGAGGGCCGGGACGTGCGCCGTCCCATCGCCTCCATGCCGGGGGTCTTCAACTTCTCGCTGGAGCACGCGGTGAAGGAGGCGAAGCTCGCCCGGTCGCTGGGCGTGCCCTCCGTCATCCTCTTCGGCATCCCGGACCACAAGGACGCGCAGGGCACCCAGGCGTACGCGAAGGACGGCATCGTCCAGCGCGCCATCCGGGAGATCAAGGCCGCGGAGCCGGACCTCCAGGTCATCGCGGACGTGTGCCTGTGCGAGTACACCGACCACGGCCACTGCGGCGTGCTGGACGGCCAGCACGTGGCCAACGACGCCACGCTGCCGCTGCTGGCCCAGATGGCCGTCACCTGCGCGCAGGCGGGCGCGGACATCATCGCGCCGTCGGACATGATGGACGGCCGCATCGGCGCCATCCGCAAGGCGCTGGACGAGGTGAAGCACCAGGACACGCCCATCATGGCGTACTCGGCGAAGTACGCCTCCGGCTTCTACGGCCCCTTCCGTGAGGCCGCGCAGAGCACGCCGCAGTTCGGCGACCGCCGCGGCTACCAGATGGACCCCGGCAACGTGCGCGAGGCCATCCGCGAGACGGCGCTGGACGTGGAGGAGGGCGCGGACTTCATCATGGTGAAGCCGGCGCTGTCGTACCTGGACGTCATCCGCGCGCTGCGGGAGCGCTTCGAGCTGCCGCTCGCCGCGTACAACGTCTCCGGCGAGTACGCGATGCTCAAGGCCGCCGGGCAGAACGGCTGGGTGGACTACGAGCGCGTGATGATGGAGGTGCTCACGTCCATCAAGCGCGCGGGCGCGGACCTGGTCATCACCTACCACGCCCTGGAGGCGGCCAGGCTCCTGTAGGTGACACCCCGGGCGGACGTGTTCGGCGGGAGGCTTGATCGCTTCCGCCGCTTGCGTCCAAATGGTGCCCCACACGATGCCCACCCAAAAGAAGCGGCCCGGACGCAGCACCGAGAAGCCTCCGCTCCGACGTGGCGCCGCGCCGGCCCAGGCCCGGACGGCTCGAAAGGGCCCGGCGCCGCGCAAGGCCCCAGGCTCCGGACGGAACCCGCGCCCCGGGAAGGGACAGGCCCCCGTCCTCCGTGAGCCCGGGCCGTTGCAGTACAAAGTGGTGGAGCTGTCCACGGTGGACGAGGGCGCGCTGGAGCGCACCTTGAACGAGTGGACGGCCAGGGGCTGGAACCTGGACGGCGTGCAGTTCGCGATGCGCGAGTCCTCCAAGCGCCCGGCCATGGCCTTCGTCTTCTTCACCCGCGAGGGCGAGGCCGCCCGGCACGACGAGGACGACGCGCGGCGGAAGCTGCTGCGCATGTCGGAGACGGGCAGCCCCACGGCCCAGCTCGCGGCGGAGCACGCCGGCGAGCACGCGCAGACGGTGGTGCCCTTCGTCCACCCGCTGTCCGCGCACGAGCGGCTGGCGAAGCTGGCGGGGCTGGACGAGCCGGAGCCCACCGAAGAAGGGCTCACGCTGGAGCCGGAGGAGTGAGCGCCGCCCCCGAACGCAGCCTCATGTCGGCAGAGCGGGGCACGGGCCGCGTGCTGAGGTTGGTGCAGGAGGACGTGGAGCCGGACTCCCCGTACCCGAAGGCGTCGTTGCTGCTGCGGCTGGGCGCGCGCGTGGTGGACTGCGCGGTGGCGTGGGGCCTGTACGTGGTGTGCGGCGCGGCGGGCGCGGTGGTGGCGCTGCTGTTCCTGCTGCTCGCGGACGGGATGCTCCAGGGCCAGAGCGTGGGCAAGCGCATCTTCGGCGTGAAGGTGATGCACCTGCCCACGCGCTCCGCGGCGCGGCACCGCGACAGCACGCTTCGCAACGCGCCGCTCGCGCTGGTGGTGCTCCTGGGGATGATGCCCGTGCCGCATGGCGTGGTGGCCGCCCTGGCGGGCTTCGTGGTGATTGGCGGCGTGGAGGCGTGGCGCGTGCTGTGCGACCCGCTGGGCCTGCGCCTGGGGGACACCTGGGCGCAGACGCAGGTGGTGGACGGGAAGGTTGTCGCGGGCGCGACGGTTGCAGCTCGCACGCCGGTGGCCGCGACGCGCGCCCCCGGTCGGTTGATGTCCGCGGCCAAGGTGCGCCGTGGAAAGGCATTCAGGAAAGTGAGACGGGGCAAGCCATGCGCATCGCGCTGACCTACAACCTGCGGCTGTCGGACTCGGAAGAAGAGGCGGAGTTCGACACGCAGGAGACGGTGAACACGTTGGCGGGAGCCATCGAGCGGCTGGGCCACCGCCTGGAGCGCTTCGAGGTGAGCGGCCCCGCATCGCGCACCGTCGCCCGCCTGGAGGCCTACAGCCCGGACCTCATCTTCAACACGGCGGAGGGCCGCCGCGGCCGCTTCCGTGAGGCCTTCTACCCGGCGCTCTTCGACGAGCTGGGCTTCGCGTATACGGGCTCGGACGCGTACGCGCTGGCGCTCACCCTGGACAAGCAGCTCACCAAGCTGATCCTCTCCAAGCACGGCATCCGCACTCCGGGCTGGCAGTACGTGGAGAAGCTCAGCGAGCTGCGGCTGGAGAACCTGCGCTTCCCCGTCATCGTGAAGCCCAACTTCGAGGGCTCCTCCAAGGGCATCACCCAGGACTCCATCGCGGAGACGCTGGAGCAGGCGAAGGAGAAGGTCGCGAAGGCGCTGGAGAAGTACCCGGCGGGCGTGCTGGTGGAGGAATACATCAGCGGGCGCGACCTCACGGTGCCGTACCTGGCCTCGGTGGACAACGACTACGACGGCGTGCTCGCGCCGGTGGAGTACGTCATCGACCCGGAGGCGTCCGCGGGCCGCAAGTACGCCATCTATGACTACGAGCTGAAGACGCACCGGGAGAAGTCCGTGTCCGTGCGCGCCCCCGCGAACATCCCGGTGAAGATGTCCGAGGACATCCGCGGGACGGCGCAGAAGATCCTCCAGGTGCTGGATTGCCGCGACCTGGGCCGGCTGGACTTCCGCGTGTCCGACGCGGGCGTGCCGTACTTCCTGGAGATCAACGCGCTGCCCAGCCTGGAGCCGGGCGCGGGCATCTACGCCGCGGCGGAGCTGGAGGGGCTGCACCTGGACGGCGTCATCAACTCCATCATCCAGAGCGCGGGCAAGCGCTACAAGATCCGCGACTCCGCGCGCCGCCAGGGCAAGCCCGCGCGCAAGTCCGGCCCGCTGCGGGTGGGCTTCAGCTTCAACGTGAAGCGCGTGAAGCCCAGCGCCACGGCGGAGACGGTGCAGGAGGACAGCGAGGCCGAGTACGACTCGCCCAACACCCTCCAGGCCATCCGCGAGGCGATCGCCTCCTGGGGCCACGAGGTCATCGACCTGGAGGCCACGGCGGAGCTGCCCACGGTGCTCTCCAGCACGCCCCTGGACATCGTCTTCAACATCGCGGAGGGCTTCAAGGGCCGCAACCGCGAGAGCCAGGTGCCCGCGATGCTGGAGCTCCTGGACATCCCGTACACGGGCTCGGATCCGGCCACGCTGTCGCTCGCGCTGGACAAGGCGCTGGCGAAGAAGATCGTCCGTCAGGCCGGCATCCTCACGCCCAACTTCCAGCTGATGGTGACGGGCAAGGAGCGCCTCAACAAGGAGTTCACCACCTTCCCGCTCATCGTGAAGCCGGTGGCGGAGGGCAGCTCCAAGGGCGTGGTGACGAAGAGCGTGTGCAACTCCGAGGCGGAGCTGCGCGACGTGGTCCGGGAGATCGCCGGCAAGTACCAGCAGCCCGCGCTGATCGAGGAGTACATCGGCGGGCGCGAGTTCACGGTGGGCCTCTTGGGCGAGCGGCGCCCGCGCGTGCTGCCGCCCATGGAGATCGTCTTCCTGGACAAGGGGGAGAAGAACCCCGTCTACAGCTTCCAGCACAAGCTGGATTGGACGGACCGCATCCGCTACGACGCGCCCGCGAAGCTGGAGCCCGCGCTCCTGGAGAAGCTGCGCACGGCGGCGCGCAACTCGTTCATGGCGCTGGGGTGCCGCGACGTGGCGCGCATCGACTTCCGCATGGACGACAAGGGGCGCATCTACTTCATCGAGTGCAACCCGCTGCCCGGCCTCACGCCCGGCTGGAGCGACCTGGTGCTCATCGCCCAGGGCGCGGGCATGGACTACCGGACGCTGATTGGTGAGATCATGGCGCCCGCGATCCGCCGCTACAAGGAGCGCGAGGCGCGCCGGGCCCAGACGGAGAACCCGGCCGGCGCCCACGCACCGCCGCTCAACAAGGTGGTGCAGCGGATCGAGGAGCAGACGGCGCAGGCCGCCGCGACGGCGGCCGCGACGGCCGCTCCCCAGGAGCCGACGCCTCCGCCGCGCCCGGAGCTCAAGTCCTGAGCCGCCGCTGAAGCGCGGCGGGGATGGGGACGGTGCCGCGGAGGCGCCGTCCCCTTGTCGTCTCAGCCGTCGTTGAGGGCCTGGGCCCAGCCCTTCTCGAAGTTGTCGTGGTACGCCTGCCACAGCGCGTCCGAGGAGTACTTCACCAGGTTCTCGTCGTTGTAGCGCAGCGAGTTCTTGGACAGGTTGTGCGAGCCCGTCAGCACCAGCTTGCGCACCGTCCCGTTGAAGTTCCCCGAGTAGACGAAGTGCTTGCTGTGCGTGAGGACCTCGCGCGGCGTGCCGTCGCTCATCCTCACGTTGTTGGCGGAGGCGTCGTACAGCTGGCGCACGGTGACGTTCTTCGCGCCCGTGAGCTTCGCGCGGATGCCCGCGTCCATGTCCGTGTAGAGCACGCGCACCCGGCAGCCCAGCCTGCCAATGCGCACCAGCTCCGTGGCCACGATGGCGCGGCTGTCATTGAAGTGGTTCTGGTTCACGTCCAGCGTGCAGCCGGAGACGTAGGTCTTGATGGAGTCCGTGAAGTTGTTCGCCACGGTGTCGCTGGACAGCTCGTTGTCGTTGCCCTCGCGCGGGAAGAAGTACGCGGTCCACGGCGCGTTGGGGGACCTGTAGTAGCCCTGGCCCGTGGTGGGGTTGTAGTAGTCCGTCGTCTTCGTGCCGCCACGCAGGTCGTTGTGGTAGCCGACCCAGTAGTCGTACCAGTCCCAGTCCTCGTAGCTGACGACCATGTCGTTCCAGTAGTTGTTCTGGGAGTAGGTGTTGTTCCACGACCCCTGCACCACCACGCGCTGGATGCGGTTGCCCTGCGGATCCCTGGTGGTGGAGAAGGTGAAGATCTTGTCGTGCATGATGGTGCCCTCGCGGTCGAAGCCCGCGATGCACGCGCTCCCCGCGCCCGTGCCGTGGCACCGGGTGAGCTCCAGCCGCAGCCCGTCCGGGCACGTCGCCGCCGGTGGCACGTAGCTGCTCAGGTCATGGATGACGCCGCCGGAGGCGAACTCCGAGGCGGCGCCGCCGTTCTGCTCGTCCACCACCAGCCGCACGACGACGCCCCGGCACAGCGCCGCCTTGAGGGCCGCGTTCAGGTGGTCCGTCGTCCACAGGAACATCGCGATGCGGATGTAGGAACCCTTCGGGCTGTTCTCGATGAGCCGGACGAGCTCGTCCTTGATGCGGTAGTCCCGCGCGCCCGTGTTGTCCGGCTGGTTGAAGACGGCGTAGAGCCCGGGCACGTTCGTCGCGCCCTGGGCCTGCTCCGCCAGGTTCGGATCCGTCTGCGCCTCGGGCTGACACCCGCTGAGCGCCACCACCAGTCCTGCCACCGCCAACAGCCGTCTCATGACCTGCCTCCCATTCGCCGCCTCAGGTCATTTAATCTGAAATGACTTGAAAAGCAGAGATGGCGGGAGTCGGGGTCACTTCGCGGGCGCGAAGCCGCCGTGGAACGTCGGCGGCAGGGCGTGGTCGAAGTGGCACCGGGCCACGGGCCCCTCCTCCAGCCGGCGCGCGTCCAGCACGGCGACGTGGGACGTGTCCGTCTTCGTGTCGTAGACCTGCGTGAGCACCCAGCCGTCGTCCTCGGCGCTGGCGCCCGGGCGGGGGACGAAGACGGGCTCGGAGGGGTAGGTGCCCTCGCCCAGGTTCGCCGTCGTGACGCGGCCCGTGGCCACCTCCACGCGCGCCACGCCGTCGAAGAGGCCGCGCCGCGCTTCGTCGCTGCGGTGCGTGCCCACGTAGACCGTCTGGTTCGCGCGGTTCACGACGCCGGGGGCCACGCGGGGGAACTCGCAGCTCACGTCCAGCCGCTGCTCGGTGCGGAAGGTGCGCGCCTTCAGGTCCACCACCGCCCGGTGCAGCATGCCCTTCGCGTCCAGGGACGTGGGGCCGTGCACCAGCTCGCCCAGCCACTGGTTCGTCGTGAAGTCGGGGTAGCGCACGTAGTCCACCACCAGCGTGTCCCCCTGCTCGTACGCGTTGCCGAAGTGCCACAGGTAGAAGGCCTCCGTGGAGATGCGGAGCGGATGCGCCACGTCGTCGATGGGCACCACCAGCACCTCCGTGCCCGCCTCCGGCCGCCAGCGCAGGTTCTCCGAGTACGAGCCCACCCGCAGCAGCATCTTGAAGATGTTGAGGCGCAGCGGTGACAGGAAGAAGACAAGGGAGCGGTCCGTGGCGATGAAGTCGTGCACCATGGTCGCGCCCGGCAGCTTCACCGCGCCCAGCCGCTGCGCCTTGCCGCCGTCCGGCAGCGCGTAGAGGTCCGCCAGCGTCTCGCGGCCGTAGCGGATGCCGAAGTTGTAGGACGCCTTGCGTGACGGCACGCGGTGCGGGTGCGCGGAGAACGTCTCCACCACCGTGCCGTCGAGGTCCGTCTCGCCCAGCGTGGACAGGTCGTCCTGGGACACCTCCACCGGGATGCTGCCCTCGAAGAGCGCGTACAGCTTGCCGTTCCACGCCATCACGGACGTGTTCGCGGAGTTCTTGCGCACGTTGCGCAGCTTGTGCAGCAGCGGCGTGGGCGTGCCGTACGCGCCGTAGCGCTGCGAGGGGGCCTCGCGCTCCGCCACCATGGTGGGCGTGTCCAGCAGCCGCGACGCGCCCGTCACCCCGTCCGCGCCGAAGCGCACGCCCAGTATCCCGCCGTCCCCGTCGAACCAGTGCTGGTACTGCCGGCCGTGCACGTCGAACGTCCACGGCCCCACCCGGTACAGCGAGCCCCGCAGCCCTTCCGGCACCTGTCCCTCCACCCGCAGCGGCTCGAAGCCGTGCTGGCGGGGGAGCGTGCGGAAGGCCCGCAGCCAGCCCGGTGCGGAGGAGGACATCGTCTGCTTCATCGCGGTCGTCATGACAGCTCCCTTTCCCACTGCCCAATGCGGTGTCCCGGCGCGGGCCCACCCCGCGCCGCCCATCTTGTAGTCACTGTAAACATCGCATGTTTCCGATGTCAACATACATGTTGACGCTGGAAACTTCGCGCGGCGCCGGGGTAGGTTCCGCGTGCGGTGCTCGACACTCGAGGGAAAGGCACGGACGGTGGCGACGAAGGGCAAGCGGAAGCAGGAGGAGGCCCCGGCCGAGCGGGTGCGCTACCACCACGGGGACCTGCGGCAGGCGCTGGTGGACGCGGCGGTGGCGCTCATCGCCGAGGAGGGCTTCAGCGCGCTGACGCTGCGGGAGGTGGCCCGGCGGGCGGGCGTCACCCACGCGGCGCCCTACCGGCACTTCGCGGATAAGGAGGCGCTGCTGGAGGCGGTGGCGCACGAGGGCTTCCGCGCCATGGCGCGCGAGATGCGCGAGCGCATGGCCCCCCAGGCAGATCCCCTGGAGCGGCTGTACGCGGCGGGCGAGGCCTACGTGCTCTTCGCCGTGCGGCACCCACCGCACTTCCGGGTGATGTTCGGTCCGCACTTCACGCGGCCGCTCTCACCGCCGCCGGCGGTGGAAGGGGAGGCGGACGCCTTCACGCTGCTGGTGAGCACCATCGAGGCGGGGCAGGCGGCGGGCCTCCTGCGGCCCGGTGAATCGCGGCCCCTCACGCTCACCGCGTGGTCGCTCGTGCACGGGCTCGCCTCGCTGTTCGTGGACCGGCAGCTCGGCGAGTCCCCCCAGGGCGCGGAGGCCGCGGAGGCGCTCGCCCGCGTGCAGACGCGGCTGCTCGTCGAGGGGCTCAAGCTGCCGCCGCGCGGCTGAGGTGCGCGACAGTCGGTGGGGAAGCGGGTTGACCGTCGGAGATTGTCGGGTACGGTCGCCGGCATGGTGCGGATACCGGAAGAGAATGGGCCGAGGGTCCGGGCGCGGGAGCTGGGGCTTCCGCTGGGGCGCTTCAAGCCGGGGAAGTACAACGCCATCACCGACGTGGAAGGCGTGCTGGTGGGCCACACCACGATCATCGAAGGCTCGGGGGCGTTGCGGCCCGGCTTCGGTCCGGTGCGCACGGGCGTCACGGCCATCCTGCCCAACCTGGGCAACATCTTCATGGAACGCATGAGCGGAGGCGGCTTCGTGCTCAACGGCGCGGGCGAGGTCTCCGGCATGACGCAGCTGATGGAGTGGGGCCTCATCGAGACGCCCATCCTCCTCACCAACACCATGGCCGTGGGCGCCGTGTCCGACGGCGTGGCCAACTACCTGGTCCAGCGCTACCCGGGCATCGGCGACGAGCACGACGTCATCATCCCCGTGGTGGGCGAGTGCGACGACTCGTGGCTCAACGACATCTCCGGCCGCCACGTGCGCCAGGAGCACGTCTTCGCCGCCATCAACAACGCGAAGTCCGGTCCGGTGCAGGAGGGCAACGTCGGCGGCGGCACCGGCATGGTGACGTGCGACTTCAAGGGCGGCATCGGCACGTCGTCGCGCAAGCTGCCGGAGGTGCTGGGCGGCTACACGCTGGGCGTGCTCGTGATGTCCAACTTCGGGAAGATGCACAACCTGCGCGTGGGCGGCCTGCCGGTGGGCGAGGTGCTGGTGGAGAAGTTCAAGAACACCCCCCACCGCGGCAAGTCCTACGGCTCCATCATCGCCGTGGTCGCCACGGACGCGCCGCTGCTCAGCCATCAGATCAACCGCCTCTGCAAGCGCGTGGGCCTGGGCATCGGGCGGGTGGGCAGCTACGCGGCGCACGGCTCCGGGGAGATCGTCGTGGGCTTCTCCACCGCGAACATCATCCCCCGGCGCACCCAGAAGATGGTCTACAAGATGAAGATCCTCCTGGATCAGCGCCTGGACCCCCTCTACGAGGCGGTGATGGAGTGCACGGAGGAGGCCATCCTCAACGCCATGTGCATGGCGGAGCCCATGACGGGGGTGAACGACAACTACTCCCCGGCGCTGCCCCTGGACGAGGTCCGCCGCTTCGTGGACGCCTGCCGCCCCATCTTCGCCTCAGTGAAGAAGCGCCCCCACCAGACGAGCGTGCCGGCCTCCAAGGAGCGGCCCAGCGACGAGGACCGCGAGGGGGACGTGACGCTGGGCAGCGCGCTGCCCACCCAGGTGCGCAGCGCGGAGGGCATTCCCTTCCCGACCCGCCCGGCCCCCAACGAGCCCCCGCCGGACGGGGGGCCCGGGCCCGCGCCGGCCGCGGCCGCGGCGCCCGCCCGGGAGGACCCCGAGGGTTCCTCTTCCGGGAGCCCGTCGGCTTCTGATAGGTAAGCCCCCCTTTGCTCCATTCCGGAGACCAGGAGCCACCCACATGGCCAACAGCAAGAGCAAGCACCGCCGCGTGCAGATGAAGATCCGTCAGCACTGGAAGAAGCGGATCAAGAAGCAGAAGGAAGCCGCCAAGGCCGCCGCCGCCGAAGGCAAGAAGAAGTAGTTCTTCCGCCCTGGCGCCGCTCCCGGCGGCCCTGGCTTCACTGTCGGGTCGCCGTGAAGGGGCGCGTCACGGTGCATCTCAGGGCGCTGGTGCCCTGGATGCGCGAGTAGTTGCCGGTGAAGGTCCCGGACAGGCTGCCGGCGTCGTCGGGGCCCCCGGTGAAGGTCGCGTTGACGTTGAGGAAGGTGCTCAACCCGCCGTCGCTGCTGGGCAGCGGCGTGCCGTTCAGCGACAGATTGCCTGAGGGGTAGACCTGGCCCGTCAGCGCCACCCCCGTCAGCGTGCCGGTGAGGATGCCGCCATCGGCGGCTGGCTGGATGCTCAGCCGTTCGCCGCTGGCCACGGCCTGCACGTCCAGGTTCACGCACTCGGCGGGCAGGCCCGCGTCGTCCTGGAACGCGAGCGGGTAGTTGCCCTCCACGGGCGCGCAGGCGTCGCCGCAGTCCAGGGTTCCCCCCTCGTGACAGGCGGGGCCGAGCATCAGGAGGGTGCTGGACACCACGGCCGTGGTGACGGTTGCCAGCGGAACGAAACGTCCAGAAGTCATGGATGGCCTCTTGGGTGAAGGCGGGACGGACTTCCTGGTGGGAAATGCCGTTCCTACGTTGCGTGCAGCAGGTCTGGGGGACGGGGTGGGGCGGTGACGGCGGGCGACTCGAAGCGGTGGTCCAATTTCATCTTCGCGGGGCTGTTCGCGCTCGCGCTGATTCTCTTTTCGCGCATCTTGCTGCCGTTCCTGATGCCGGTGCTGCTGGGCGGCTTCCTGGTCGTCCTGTTCATGCCCATCCAGGACTCCTTGGACCGGCGGCTCCAGGGCCGCAAGTCCCTGACGGCGGGAGTGTCCACCCTCGCGGTGTTCCTGCTGATTCTCGCCCCGCTGGCGCTGGTGGGCTGGATGGTGGCCCGCGAGGTGCTCCAGTTCGTGGGCCAGGCGCAGGACCTGTTGGAGCAGGTGGACCTGCGTCACCATTTCCTCAACAGCCTGCCCCGCGGTCTTGCCCGCTACGTGCACTTCGACCCGGAGAGCTCGGAGACGGAGCGCCTGCTGATGACGGCGGTGTCGGGCGGCGCGGGGCTGCTCGCGGAGCTGGTGGGCGCCGGCACGGAGCTGGTCGTCAACATGTTCCTGATGACGGTCGCCATGTATTACTTCTTCCTGGACGGCCGTCGTCTGGTGAACGAGGTGGCGCGGCTGCTCCCGCTGGAGCGCCGCTACTTCGACGCCTTCTCGCACGAGTTCACGGACGTCGCGTACGCCATCATCTACGGCAACACCGTCACCGCGCTGGTGCAGGGCGCGGTGGGCTTCGTGGGGCTGCTCATCGCGGGCGTGCCGCACGCAGGGGTCTGGGGCGCGGCCATGGTGCTGGTGGCGCTGGTGCCGGTGGGCGGCACCGCGCTCGTGTGGGGGCCCATTGGCGTGGTGCTCATCGCGGCGAACCGGGTGAGCGAGGGCGTGTTCCTGCTCGCGTGGGGCACGTTCCTGGTGGGCAGCATCGACAACGTCATCCGCCCGCGGCTGTGCGGCTCGCGCATGGCGCTGCACCCGCTGCTCGTCTTCCTGTCCATGTTCGGCGGGCTGGCGGTGTTCGGGATGATGGGCCTGCTGGTGGGGCCGCTCATCGCGTCCATCTTCATGGCCATGGTGCGCATCTACCGGCGCGACTTCCTGGGGCGTGCGCAGGAGTCCCAGCCGGCTCCAGTGGTGTCCCAGGATTCCTCGCCTTCGCTCGCGTCGGAGCCCGCGCCAGTGTCCTCCACGACGAGCGTGGGTCACGTGATGAACGCCTGAGCCCCGAGCCTGGACTTCGCCCCGGCGCTGGGTGAACCTGCTCGGCGCATGACGACCACCCGAAGCGCGAGGGTCCCCTCGGGCCTGCTGCGGACCCTGGCCCTCGCCGGAGCCCTGGCGGCGCCGGCCGCGGCGGCCTCCGACGCCCTGACGCGAGCGGCCCTCCACGGCAGCCGGGAGTCCCCGGCGTGGCTGTCGCTGCGGCTGGGCACCGGGGCGTCGGGCAAGGCGCCCGCGAAGGCGGAGCCGGAGGTGGGGGAGCCCACCTGGGTGCGACTCAACCTGTCCCTCACCGCGACGTGGCGGCGTTACTGCGCGCGGCCCGGCGTGGACAGCTGCGGCGCGTATGAGCGGTTGCCGGAGGAGGAGCAGCTCGGGGACACGTCGGACTTCTCCTCGTCCTATCCCTACCTGGGGCTGGCGCTGGAGGCGGAGGTGCTGCCGCTGGCGCGCGACCCCCGGTCGGTGCTGCGCGGGCTGGGGATCCAACTGGGCGTGCAGCGGGGCTTCTCCAGCTCCGACGTGACGCTCACCGGGGACGGCGGGCAGACGCCGGTGCGCGAGGTCTCCGCCACCGACACGGCCTTCACCGCGCAGGCGCTGTACCGCTACTACTTCCGCTTCGGCACGACGCGGCCGCAGCAGGGCTACGTCGGCGCGCGCGCCGGCATCCAGTCGCGCGCGTTCAACGTCGAGCCGTCCGCGGACAACCCACTGTCCGGCACGCACCGCGTGTTCCCGTCCGTGGCGTTGGACCTGTCGGTGCCGCTGTTCAGCTCCGTGCGGCTGGATGCGTCGGGCGGCCTCTTGCTGTCACCCAGGCCGGGGCACTCGCCGGACGCGGACGGGGGACGGCGCGCGCAGGAGGTCAGCGACTTCGGCGCGTCCGTGTCCAGCTTCGGCTGGAGCGCGGAGCTGGGCGTGTCCGGGGACATCTGGGGCCCGTTCGGCTACGATGTGGCCTGGCGGCTGGCGCACTTCCGCGACCGGTTCTCCGGGGCCGGCACGCTCACCGGGTGGGACGCCGGAGGCGCGGCGGAGGAGACGTACTCCAGCCTCCATGTGGGGCTGATCGCGACGTATTGACGTTGTCGTTGTCGGGCGCGCGACACCGGTCGGGCGCGCGGGTGCCGGGACCCGGGACCGATGACTACCCCTTGCCTCCACGGTCTGCTTCGGGCCGTGGGCTCAAGGGGGACGACTCTCGGTGCGAGCAAGCGGATGGTGGACGCGGGGACTGGCGGGGCTGGCGTGCCTTGCCCTGGTGGCGTGTGGCGGCGGTGAGGATCCCCAGGCGCCCGCGACCGGAGCGCCTTCCGATGCGACCTTCGACGCGGGCGTGGTGGATGGGGGCACGCACGCGCAAGCCGATGCGGGCACGGAGGCGCCGTCCGATGCGGGCACCGTGACGCCGGACGCGGGCACGGCGCCGCAGGTCTGCGCGCCCACGGCGGGCGACACGCGCTGGGTGCTGGAGGGGGAGGCCTTCAGCGCGCAGGTGAGGTGCGCGACGGGCCTCGCGGAGGCCGGGCTGCGCTTCGGGGTGAGGAACCTGCCGCCGGGCGCCACGTTCGACGCGTCCACCGCCACGCTGCGCTGGACGCCGTCACTCAGCCAGGGCGCGGTGTGGATGCTCTCGCTGGAGGAGCGCACCACCGGCGAGACGGGCACGCTCAAGGTGGGCGTGGCCAACAACGACGACGCGCCGGGCAAGGTCGACATCGTCGATCCCGTGGCCTACACGGAGGAGTACGGGCTGCCGGTGGTGCACCTGTTCTTCGATCCGGCCGTGGGCCTGACGGCTGGCGGCTACCGGCCCGCGGAGGTCGTGTACCGGGGCCACCGCTACACCATCGAGGCGAAGTACCGGGGCGCTACGTCCAGCGTGTTCCCCAAGCGCAGCCTGACGTTCAAGTTCGCGGAGGACGACCTGTTCTCCGAGCCTGTCTTCGGCGACGGCTTCAAGGACCGCAAGCGCGTGGTGCTCATCACCACGTTCAATGACAACTCCTACATGCGCTCGCGGCTGGCGTTCGAGCTGTGGCACCGGCTGTCTCCGGACGCCGTGCGCATCCGCACCTTCAGCGTGGTGGTGTACGCGAACAACAAGTATCGCGGCCTCTACACGGCGGCGGACCACGTGGACAAGCGGCTGATGGAGTGGAATGGCATCGACGACGACTCGGACCTCTTCAAGGCCGTGGACGCGGACGCCAACTTCTCCCGCCTCAAGCGGAACGGGCAGCCGAAGGAGCACCTCCACGTCGGCTTCGAGAAGGACGAGGGCACGCCGGAAGAGAACCAGGCCCACGCCTTCGACACGCTGGATGCCTTCGTCGCGTGGGTGGCGGACTCCAGCGCGGAGCGCTTCCGCCAGGAGTTCGGCACGAAGCTGAAGGCGCGGGACTACGAGGACTGGTGGATCTTCAATACGCTGATCCAGGGCAATGATTCGCAGGGGAAGAACGCCTATCACGCCTACGACCCGAAGGCGGGCGGTCCGTGGCGTTTCATCCCCTGGGACCTGGACGCGAGCCTTGGACAGAACTTCGACACCACGCGCTCCGTCGCCACCGCGCGGCCCACGTATGTGTTGGACAACCTGCTGTTCCAGAAGATGCTGGCGGAGCCTGCCATCGCGGGCCCCCTGCGGGAGCGCTACCGCCAGGCCCTGAAGAACGAGCTGAGCGAGGCCACGGTACAGGCGCTGATCGACGGCTACGTGAAGGAGCTGGGGCCCAACGCGCAGCGCGACGAGGCGCGGTGGGGGCAGCAGTACCGGGACTTCGCGAGGCCGGGCCAGGACGGCTACGGCAACTTCCCGGACTGGCACCTGCGGCAGGACTTCAAGACGCACGCGGAAGAGGTGGAGTACCTGCGGCAGTGGATCCACGCGCGGTGGAGCGCGTTCCAGTCGCAGCTGCCGTGAGATTGGCGGCGCGGCGGGGGAGGACCTCGCCGCGCCAGCCGGGACGACGAACTCCGCTGCCTTCGCGGCCGTCGTTCGTTGACCTCGCACGCGTTCAGGGCTGGATTGAGCCGAGCTTGAACCGACTCCAGTCCTTCCCTCCGGAGCAGGTGGAGCAATGAGGTCCTGGCCGCTCGTTGCCATGCCCCCATCCCGGGCTGGCGTCCCCTCGGTCCCGACGATGAGCTCCTCCTCAGTCATGAGAGCAGTGGCGGGACGCGCCCATCCCGGTTAGCTTCCGCCCCGCGTGCGGCGGCCCCAGGGTGGGGCCACCGAGCCCGGACGAGGTGCGCCGTACCCGGTCACGACAAGACGACGCCTGAACGGGAGTCGTGCGCCATGTCGTCGTCTTGGATCCTCCTCATCATCGCCGGCCTGCTCGAAGTCGCCTGGACGCTGGGCCTCAAGTACACCCAGGGCTTCACCCGGCCGCTGCCCAGCGTGCTCACGGCTTCGGCCATCATCGCGAGCATGGGGCTCCTGTCCCTCGCGGTGAAGCAGCTGCCCATCGGCACGGCCTACGCGGTCTGGGTGGGCATCGGGGCAGCCGGCGCGGCCGTGGCCGGCATGGTGCTCTTCCAGGAGCCCGCTACCCCCGCGCGCCTGTTCTTCCTGACGCTGATGATCGTCGCCATCATCGGGCTCAAGGTCACCAGCGGCACGCACTGAGCCACCGGCGCGGCCCCAGCGCCTGACCGCGGGCGGACAGTCGACCGCGCTGGACTGTGGGGGAGTGAATCCTCCCCGCGGATGGGTTCCGGAAGCCGCAGCCCGTGAGCACAGGATGCGCGCCGGTTCCCATCACGCGAGGTGACGGAGATGCGCGACGCGAAGTTCGAGCTTTACTACTGGCCCGGCATCCCCGGCCGCGGCGAGTTCGTGCGGCTGGTGCTGGAGGAGGCGGGCGCGGACTGGGTGGACGTGGGCCTCCTGCCCGAAGCCCAGGGCGGAGGAGCCAGGGCCGTGACGGCCATGATCGGCAAGGGCCCCGTGCCCGCGTACGCGCCGCCCGTGCTCAAGGTCGGCGACGTCGTCTTCTCCCAGGCACCCAACATCTGCTCCTACCTGGGCGAGCGCTTCGGCCTGGTCCCCTCGGGCGAGGCGTCGCGCCTGCACGCCCGCCAATTCCAGCTCACCGTCGCGGACGCGGTCGCGGAAGCCCACGACACGCATCACCCCCTCGCCGTGATGAAGTACTACGACGAGCAGAAGGACGCCGCGAAGCAGCGCGCCGAGGACTTCCGCACCCAGCGCATCCCGAAGTTCCTGGGCTACTTCGAGCGCGTCTTGAAGGCGAACCCGCAGGGCGGCGGCAAGCACCTCCTGGGCCACGACTTCTCCTATCCGGAGCTGGCGCTGTACCAGCTGGTGGAAGGCCTGCTGTATGCCTTTCCCAAGGCCATGCGCCGCATCGCCCCGGAGGTCCCCGGCGTGATGGCCCTGCGCCAGCGCATCGCGGAGCGCCCCCGCATCGCCGCGTACAAGAAGTCCCCTCGCGCGCAGCCCTTCACCATGCAGGGCATCTTCCGGCACTACCCGGAGCTGGATGACCCGAACGCGACGAAGTGACCCTGGGGCACCTCGACAAGCTCCCGGGCGAAGAACAGGTCCTCGCCCACGCCGGGCACGCGCACCTGGATGAGCGGGTCGCCCGGGTACTGCCGGGGCGGATCGTCGAACACCAGCGCCACGACGACGCCCACGCGGCCCAGGAAGCGCTCCGACACGGCGTCGTCCGGCTCGGTGCGGATGACCATCACCGCCGTGCCCATGCGCACCGGTGCGCCGTCCACGTCTTCCGTCAAGATGAGCGAAGGGTCGTGCTTCATGGTGCGTAGGTCCGGGGTTTGATGCGTTTCGACAGCGCCCAGGTCGTGAGCACCACGAGTGCCCACGCCCCCAGGTGATACGTGGCCACGTGTCCGGGGCCCTGCTCACACGCCAGCTCGCCCACGAACGCCCCCACCGTCCCCACCGACAGCCCCGCCACCACCGCGCGCAGCGGGTCGAACGCCGCCGACCGCAGCGCCACCAGCGCCGCCACCAGGGGCCCCAGCGCCAACGCCAGATGGCTCGCCGTGCACACCCACTCCGGCAGCGAGGAAGGGCCCCGCGGGGCCGCGCGCGTCAGCACCAGCAGCGCGGCGCTCACCAGCGCCATGCCCACGCCCACCCAGCGCAGCCCGCGCCCCCGGGGCGCCATCGCCCCCCAGGCGCACACCGCGCCCGTGGACAGGAGCAGCGTCAGCAGGGGCGCTCGGGCCATCAGCAGCGCGCCCGAGGTGCTCCCCAGCGCCAGCAGCACCCCCATCGCCGCGAGCGCCAGGCCCGCGGACGCCGCGAACAGCCCCACCGCCTGCGAACGCCAGCGCCGCACCGGCCGCTTCAGGGCCAGCTCCGCGTGCGCTGCCGCCAGCGCGCGCTCCAGCGCCTTCGGGTCCGGTCGGGGCGGCCCCCACGGGTTGAACGGAGGGCTCATGCCAGCTCCTCCAACCCACCCAGCAGCTCGCGCAGCTTCTCGTAACCCCGGTGCGCCCGCAGCCGCGCCGCGCCCGCGCGGATGCCCCGCATCTTGGCGATCTCCTCGAAGGACCAGCCCTCCAGCTTGCTCAGCACCACCGCCTCGCGCTGCTCCACGGGCAATTGCTGGAGCGCGTCCTCGATGCGCCGGCGCATGGCCGGGTCTCCGTCCGGCGCGGGCGCCGACGTGGGCCCCTCCGGCGGCGCGTGCGCGTGCGCGTCCACGTGCTGCTGGTGCCGCAGCGCGTCCCGGGCCGCGTTCGCCGCGATGGTGAGCAGCCAGGGGGTGAAGCGCGTGCCCCGCTCGTAGCGCCCCCGCGCCCGGACGACGGACAGGAAGGTCGTCTGCAAGAGGTCCTCCGCCAGGGGGCCGTCCCTCACCATGCGGGCGAGGAAGCCGTGCACCCGCCCGGCGTGCCGGGCGAACAGCGCCTCGAACGCCAGCGGCGCTCCCTGACAGAACTGGTCCATGAGTGCTTCGTCCGTGACGCCGTCCATCGTCTGGGTCACGGACGGCCCTGCCCGGAAATCGTTTCCAAAGGCGGGCGATTGCCTCCCCGGACGCTCCAAGGCCTTGAAACCACGAGTCCTGAACGGGATGTCGCCAGGAGGCTCGCATCCCGGACCCGAAAGGGTAGTGTCGCGCGCCTTACCGGTTTCAACGCGTTTCCCCACTTCGAGCGTCCATGTCCCCGGCCGAGGTCGTCATCCAGTCCACGCTGTTCGAGTCGCTGCTGCGCTGCGTGCGGCTGGACAACGCGCTGCGCGAGCGCATGGCGGCGGCGGGGTATGACCCGGACCGGCCGAGGGCGTCCTATCCGGCGTCCGTCTTCCTGCGCTGCCAGAACCTGGTGCTCCAGGCGGCCTACGCGGACCGGCTCCGGGAGGAGGCCCTGCGGCAGATGGGCCGGGACCTGGTGCGCGGCTACTTCGAGACGCTGGTGGGCAGGGTGGTGAACGTGGCCCTGAAGGTCGCGGGCCCGGACCGCGCGATGAAGCGGGTGGCGCTGAGCTTCCGCTCGGTGATGGAGCCGGTGGAGATCACCTCCACGGAGCTCGGGCCCCGGGACTGGCGGGTGACGTTCCAGGGCTATCCCTTCCCGGCGGAGGCCGCGGCGGGGTGTTGCGAGGAAGCGCTGCGCCAGTCCGGAGCCGCCAACCCCAGCGCGGTGCTGGAGTCCGACGACGGCCACGGGCGCTTCGAGCTGAGGATGCGTTGGTAGGACGTCCGTGTGCACGCGGTAACGGTGAGCATCATCCTTCCACCGCGGCATGACTGAATGCGCTATGAGGGCCCCATGAAAATCGGCAAGGACAGCGTTGTCGCCATTGACTACAAACTGCACCTCGGTGACGGGAAGATCGTGGACGAGAGCGAGGCAGGCGATCCGCTCGTCTACCTGCACGGCTACGAGGAGATCGTCCCCGGCCTGGAGAAGGCGCTGGAGGGCAAGTCCGCGGGCGAGTCCCTGAAGACGGTCGTCTCCGCGGCGGAAGGCTACGGCGACTACGACCCCGAGGGCGTCGAAGAGGTCCCCCGTTCGGAGTTCCCCGAGGACCTGGAGATCAAGCCCGGCGGCATCCTGAGCGCCACGGATCCGGAGGGCGACGAGGTCGACTTCCTGGTGAAGGAGGTCCGCAAGGACACGGTGCTGGTGGACTTCAACCACCCGTTCGCCGGCAAGGAGCTCCACTTCGACGTCACCATCAAGGAAGTGCGCGCCGCCACGCCCGAGGAGCTCGAGCACGGTCACGTGCACGGCCCCGACGACCACCACGATCACTGACCGCGGGGCCCCTTCGGGCGGTCCTTGCCGTGCGTCCGGGCGTGCCGCCCGGGCGCGGCACCCTGCGGCCGGGAGGAGCGTCCATGGTCGGGCTGGCGCGGCCCCGGGTCGCGCTGCTTCGCCTGGAACGTCTCCAGCTCCCGCTTGAAGATGGGGTCCGCGCGCGGCACCTCCGTGCGGGGAAGCTCCTGGCGGATGATGCGCTCGATGTCCTGGAGCGTGCGCCGCTCCACCTCCAGCGCGAACATCGACGCCCGCCCGCTGGCCGCCGCGCGAGCGGTGCGGCCGATGCGGTGCACGTAGTCCTCCGGCCCGTGCGGCACGTCCAGGCTGATGACGTGGCCGATGTCATCCACGTCCAGCCCGCGCGCCGCGAGGTCGGTGGCCACCAGGCACCGGTACTGCCCCCGGCGGAAGCCCTCCAAGGCCTGACGCCGCTGCGCCTGCGTGCGGCCCGCGTGCAGGGCCGCGGCCTTGTGGCCCGCGGCGGAGAGCAGCTCCTTCATCTTGTCCGCGCGCTGCTGCGTGCGCACGAACACGAGCGCGCTGGCCTGGTCCTGGGAGAGCAGCGTGAGGAGCAGGGGCCACTTCTCCTCGGGCTTCACGAGGTAGAGGTGCTGTTCGGCGCGCGGCGCGGGCGTGCCGCTGGGCGTCACCTCCACGCGCACGGGCTTGTGCAGGGCGCGCTGTCCGAAGCGCGTCACGTCCGCGCCCAGGGTGGCGGAGAACAGCAGCGTCTGGCGCTCGCGGGGCAGCGCGTGGAGCACCTGGTTGATCTGCGGCAGGAAGCCCATGTCGAGCATCCGGTCCGCCTCGTCCAGCACCAGGGTCTGGATGCGCGACAGGTTCACGGCCTTCACGCCCAACAGGTCCACGAGCCGGCCCGGCGTGGCGATGATGAGCGCGGGGCGCTGGCGCAGGGCCTCCACCTGCGCGTTCATGTCCTCGCCGCCGACGATGAGCGCGGGCCCGACGCCCAGGGGCTCGCCGAAGAAGCGGGCCTGTTCCTCCACCTGCTGCGCCAGCTCGCGCGTGGGCGCGAGGACGAGGCCCCGCGTGCCCTTCGCGCCCGCGAAGCGTTCAACCATGGGGAGCAGGTAGGCGGCCGTCTTGCCGGTGCCGGTGGCCGCGCAGCCGATGACGTCGCGGCCGGCGAGCGCGGGCGGGATGGCCTGCGCCTGGATGGGCGTGGGAGCACCGAAGCGGGCGCGCTTCACGGCGCCCAGCGTTTCGGGGGACAGGCCCAGGGACTTGAAGGAGGCGCTCATACCCCCACGCCTCCCACGTTTCGGGCCGGGGAGGGAAGGGGATTGAGGGACACGGGGCTTCCAGGGCGGGCCGGGGCCGGGCGCGGAGCCTCCGCGGCATGCCCGTGCGCAAGGCCGCTGTCGGCGCGTGGGGGAGTCGGCGGCGCCGCGCCCCGGGCCCTGGCTGCCCGGAGCGCGAGGCGCCTGCCTCAGCCCGCGTTCAGCGCCGCGCCGTGGTGGCGCAGGTGGTCTTCCATGAAGGTGGAGACGAAGTAGTAGCCGTGGTCGTAGCCCTCCTGCATGCGCAGGGTGAGGGGCTGGCCCGCCGCCTCGCAGGCTTCCCGGAGGAAGTGCGGGTGCAGCTGCTCCGGCAGGAACTTGTCCTTCGTCCCCTGGTCCACGAGCAGCGCCGGCACGCGCCGGCCGGCCTTCAGCAGCTCCGTGGCGTCGTGCTCGCGCCACGTCGCCTCATCCGGCCCCAGGTAGCCGCCAAAGGCCTTCTTGCCCCAGGGGCTGCGGATGGGAGCGCCGATGGGCGCGAACGCGGACACGGACCTGTACCGGCCCGGGTTGCGCAGCGCCGTGACGAGCGCGCCGTGTCCGCCCATGGAGTGTCCGAAGATGCCCTCGCGGTCCATGCGCGCGGGGAAGTGCGCGCCGAGGAGGCCGGGCAGCTCCTGCGTGATGTACGTGCCCATGCGGTAGCGCGCCTTCCACGGCTCCTGGGTGGCGTCCAGGTAGAAGCCCGCGCCGGTGCCGAAGTCCCAGTCCGCGTCCTCGCCCGGGATGCCCGCGCCCCGGGGGCTGGTGTCCGGCGACACGAGCATCAGCCCCAGCTCGGCCGCGACGCGCTGCGCGCCGCCCTTGGTGGGGAAGGTCTCCTCCGTGCAGGTGAGGCCCGCCAGGTAGTACAGCACGGGCACCTCGCCGTGCTTCGCCTGGGGCGGGGTGAAGACGCTGAAGCGCATCTCGCTGCCGCAGGCCTCGGAGGGGTGCCTCCAGAAGGACTGCGTCCCCCCGAAGCACGCGTGCTCGCTGACGAGCGTGGGAGGCACCGCGCTCATGCGTACTTCACCACGCTGCGGATGGACTTGCCCTCGTGCATCAGGTCGAAGCCGTGGTTGATCTCCTCCAGCTTCAGCGTGTGGGTGATCAGCGGGTCGACCTGGAGCTTCCCCTCCATGTACCAGTCCACGATCTTCGGCACGTCCGTGCGGCCGCGGGCGCCGCCGAACGCGCTGCCCTTCCACACGCGGCCGGTGACGAGCTGGAACGGCCGGGTGCTGATCTCCTGCCCCGCGCCCGCCACGCCGATGATGATGCTCTCGCCCCAGCCGCGGTGGCAGCACTCCAGCGCCTGGCGCATCGTCTTCACGTTGCCGATGCACTCGAAGCTGTAGTCCGCGCCGCCGTCGGTGAGGTTCACCAGGTAGGGCACGAGGTCGCCCTCCACCTCCTTCGGGTTCACGAAGTGCGTCATCCCGAACTTCTCGGCGATCTCCTTGCGCGCGGGGTTGAGGTCCACGCCGACGATCATGTCCGCGCCCACCATGCGCGCGGCCTGCACGACGTTGAGGCCGATGCCGCCCAGGCCGAAGACGACGACCTTCGCGCCGGCCTCCACCTGCGCGGTGTAGACGACGGCGCCCACGCCCGTGGTGACGCCGCAGCCGATGTAGCAGACCTTGTCGAAGGGGGCGTCCTCGCGGATCTTCGCCACGGCGATCTCCGGCAGCACCGTGTAGTTCGCGAACGTGGAGCAGCCCATGTAGTGGTGGATCAGCTGCTTGCCCAGGCGGAAGCGGCTGGTGCCGTCCGGCATCAGGCCCTTGCCCTGGGTGGCGCGGATGGCCGTGCAGAGGTTCGTCTTGCGAGACAGGCACGACTTACAGCCGCGGCACTCCGGCGTGTAGAGCGGGATGACGTGGTCGCCCTTCTTCACGCTGGTGACGCCCGGGCCCACGTCCACGACGACGCCCGCGCCCTCGTGACCGAAGATGGCGGGGAACAGCCCCTCCGGGTCCGCGCCGGAGCGGGTGAACTCGTCGGTGTGGCACAGGCCGGTGGCCTTCAGCTCGATCAGCACCTCGCCCGCCTTGGGGCCCTCCAGGTGCACGGTTTCGATGCTCAGGGGCTTGCCGGCCTCGAAGGCGACGGCGGCGCGGACGTCCATGGTGGGGCTCCTGTGAGTGGGGAGACGAAGCCTCCCCACTGTAGAGGCCACGCACCGCGTCGTCCGTGAAAAGAAGCGGCCCCACCCATCAGGGCTCGCTACTAGACGGAGATCAGGCCCTTGCGGATGCCCTCGGTGACGGCCTCCACGCGGTTCGTCACCTCGAGCTTCCGGTAGATGTGCTCCAGGTGGGTGCGGATGGTCGCCTTGGAGAGCGACAGCAGCCGGGCCGCCTCGCTGTTGGACACGCCCTTGGCGATGAGCTGGAGGATCTCCCGCTCGCGGTCCGACAGCGGCTTGAGCAGCGGCTCCTGCGCGGCGGCCTCCTCGTCCGTGGGCGCGGAGGGCGCCGGGGCCACGGGCTCCGCGGCGGACGGCGCCACGGCCAGCGGCTCGGTGGGCACGGGCGCGGTGTCCGGCTCCACGCGGAAGTGGCGCAGCAGGCGCCGCGCCAGGTTCGGCTGGATGACCGTGCCGCCCGCGCGCACCTCCTTGATGGCCTCGACGATCTTGTCCACCGTGGCGCCCTTGAGCAGGTAGCCGGACGCGCCCGCCTTCACCGCCTCCAGGACCTTGTCCTCCTCATCGAAGATGGTGAAGATCAGGATCTCCACCTTCGGGAAGCGCGCCTTCACCTCCCGCGTGACGTCGATGCCGCTCATGCGCGGCAGGCCCAGGTCCAGCAGCAGCACGTCCGGCTGCTCGCGCTCCACCTCCACCAGCGCGGCCTCGCCCGACAGCGCGGTGCCCACGATGTCGATGTCCGGGTGGCCTTCGAAGAGGCGCAGCTGGTTCTTCAGGATCTTGGTCTGGTCCTCCACGACGAACACGCGGATGGGGAGGGGGGCGGCGCTGGAAGTCAGGTCCACGGGGCGGGCTCCGGTGCGTGTCAGGCGGAAAGACAGGGAAGGGAGAAGGCCACCTGGGCCCCGGCGCCGGGCGCCGAGTCCACCACGATGGAACCCCCGAGCTTCATGGCCCGCTCACGCATGTTGAGCAGGCCGTAATGTCCGCGCGGCGTGCGGGCCGGGTCGAAGCCCTTGCCGTCGTCGCGGACCACCAGGTGCACGCCCTCCGCGCTGAAGTCCAGGCGCACCTGGACCTCCTTCGCCTCGGCGTGCTTCGCGGCGTTGGACAGGCACTCCTGGAGGATGCGGAAGAGGGCCAGCTGCGCGTCCGGGGGCAGCTTGCGCGCCAGCCCCGTGCGCTCGAAGCGGATGGACTGACCGGTGCGGTCGCGGAACGTCTTGATGTAGTCCTCCAGGCCCTGCGCCAGCTCGAAGTCGTCGCGCATCATCCGCAGGTTGCGGCGCAGCTCCTCGATGGACTCCTCCGCGGTGGCCTTCATCTCGAGGATCTCCGTGCGCAGCCCCTCCTCGCGCGCGAGGTTCAGGATGTACTCCGCCTGGATGATCATCGAGGACAGGGACGCGCCCAGGCCGTCGTGGATCTCGCGCGCCAGCCGGTTGCGCTCCTCCACCACCGCCAGCTCCTTCAGGTCGCCCTGGAGGGCCACCACCTCGCGGTGGGCCGTGGCCTCGCGCTCGTTCAGGTACACGAGCACGTAGACGATGATGAAGTTGAGCCCCAGGTACCAGAGCAGCGTGAGCAGCTCCACCGCCGTCACGGAGCGGTTGAGGAGCAGGTCCAACCGCGTGGTGATGGGCAGCGCCAGCAGCGGCGGCAGGATGGCCAGCGGCTTGGGGAAGAGGATGGCGAAGAGGGTGGTGAAGAGCAGCTGCGTCGCCAGCAGCGGGCTCTGGAGGCCGCCGCCCACCTGCGGCCGGGCGATGAGCACCACGGTGATCAGCAGGTCGCAGCACAGCGACAGGTACGTCACCCACCGGCCCGCCTTCGGGTGGTCGATGACGAGCAGGTTCGCGACGCTGTAGATGAGCATCGCGAAGTAGCCCAGGAAGGAGATGGGCCCGTTGAAGCCGAAGTAGCCGCTCCACGCGGGCACCGCGAGGATGAGCAGGCCCAGCGAGAGGAACATCATCCGCGCGTAGAACAGCGCGCGGGCCCGGGCCACGAAGCGGTCCTGCTCCCACGAGGCCGCCGCCTGCTCCGCGGACACCTTGTCCGTGAGGTTGCGGCGCTCCAGCACGGCGCGGACGCGGGCCTTCAGGTCATGGGCCGTGTGGTCGTCGCCGGGTCGGGGGTCGCTGTCCATGCGGGCGGCAGCTTACGAGACCTCCCCCCGGGTGCGGAATTCCCGGCAGGCCGTCAGGTCGACAGCCTGGCGGGGCGGTGGGCACGGGCGCTACTGGGGCGCGCCCTCGTCCACGCACGCCTTCTTGGCCTCGGGCTGGTGGGCGAGGATGTAGTCCAGGCGGTCGGTGTTCTGGCCCGTGCGCTCGTCGAACAGGGGCGTGCCGCCCGCGTACATGGTGCCCTTCGCGTTGCCGAAGCGGTCCAGGTTGTGGGACTTGAGCCAGCCGTCCACGCAGGCCTCCAGGGTCAGGCGGTCGGTGGCGCCGGAGTCGTAGCTCACGGAGCTCGCGTCCTTCGTGCCGGCCTCTTCGGTGGCCGCCGGGGGAGCGGCCTCGCGGCCCGCCTGGAGCTCCTCCTGGACGGTGCCGGTCTGCGTGGCCGCGTCGGGGCTCTCGCCGGTGTTCTTGTGGCAGCCGACAGCCAGGGACAGCAGGGTGGAAAACACGAGCGCGCCGGTCAGGTTTTTCATATGTCCTGGCAGGTGAGGGCCGCTTGTGACGGCGGCGGTGGCGATAGCGGTTGAGAAGGCTTCGGGGCGTTCCGGAGTCCGGACGTGGAGTCGCCGCACCATATTCCTTTCGTTCCTCGCGGAGCACCAGCCCCATGCACGGTTCGCCGGATACCGACCATCACGCACGCATTCCCCACGCCAGCCGCATCGAGCGCGCGCGGGTGCTGGTGGTGGGCGCGGGCGGCCTCGGCTGTCCGGCGTCGCTCGCGCTGGCGCAGGGCGGCGTGGGCCACCTGACGGTGGTGGATCCGGACCGGGTGGACGCGACGAACCTGCCGCGGCAGCTCTGGCACCGCACGCGGGACGTGGGCCGCTTCAAGGCGGAGTCCGCCGCCGAGGGCCTCCTGCGCGCCTTCCCGGGCCTGAGCGTGGAGGCGCTGCCGGAGCGGCTGGACGCGGGCAACGCGGAGGCGCTCTTCCGCGAGCACGACCTGGTGGTGGACGCCACGGACGGCGTCGCGACCAAGTTCTTCCTGTCGGACGTGGCGGTGCTCACCGGCGTGCCGCTCGTCTACGGCGGCGTGCTGCGCATGCAGGGGCAGGCCCTGCGCATCGACCCCGGCGGCCCGTGCCTGCGCTGCCTCTACGAGGACGTGCCGCCCCCGGACGCGGTGCCCACCTGCGCGCAGGCCGGCGTCCTGGGCGCGATGGCGGGGCTCATCGGCGCGGTGCAGGCGCTGCTCGCGCTGGAGCTGCTGGCCGGCGCGGCGAGGGGCCCCCGCGGCGAGGCCACGCTGCACGTGCTCGACGGCGAGACGCTGGAGGGGCGCACCGTGAAGGTGACGCGCGCCCCCGACTGCCCCGGGTGCGCCATCCGGGCGCTGCCCCCGTTCCCCTCGTCCCAGGAGGACACCGCATGCCCGACGTGACGGCGACGTTGGACATCACCCGCGAGGTGTGTCCGATGACCTACGTGCGCACCAAGCTGAAGCTGGAGTCGCTGCCCCCGGACGCGCTCCTGGAGGTGCTGCTCAAGGGCGACGAGCCCCTGAGGAACGTGCCCCGCAGCGCGAAGGACGAGGGCCACGACGTGGTGGCCCTGGAGCCGCGCGGGGACGGTACGCACCGGCTGATCATCCGCAAGCGGGGGACATGAGCCATGGCCACGATCCGCATCCCGACGCCGATGAGGCCGCTGACGCGCAACCAGGCCGAGGTCCAGGCCACCGGCGCCACCGTGGGCGAGGTGCTGCGCGACCTGGAGGCGCGCTACCCCGGCATGGGCGCGCGCCTCTTCGACGACAAGGGCGCCGTGCGCCGCTACGTGAACGTCTTCCTCAACGACGAGGACGTGCGCGCGCTCAAGTCCCTGGACACGCCGGTGCGGGACGCGGACCGGATCACCCTCATCCCCGCCATGGCGGGAGGCTGACGGGGGCGTCATGGCGCTGCGCGAGGACCAGATTCTCCGCTACTCCCGGCAGATCCTCCTGCGGGACGTGGGCGGGCGCGGACAGGAGGCGCTGCTGTCGGGCGGCGCGCGCGTGGACGGGCTGGGCGCGTCCGGCCTCACGGCCACGGCGTACCTGGCCGGCGGCGGCACCCCGGTGACGGGCGTGGGCACGCTGACGATGGGGCCCTGGTCGCCGGGGTTCCTCGCGTCCGCGCGGGACGTGGGCCAGCCCGTGCCGGAGGTGCTGGCGCGCGTGGTGCCGGAGCTGAACCCGGACGCGGTGGGCACGCCCGGCGGTGGACTGCTCGCGGAGCTGCCGGCGGCCTGGAGCGGCGAGGCCCCCTGGGTCGCGCTCGGCGGCGACGGCGTGCGCGGCGCGGTGGTGTTCCGGGGCGCGGACGGGTGCGTCTGGTGCTTCGGCGAGACGGTGCGCCACCTGGGCACGCCGCCGGACGGCGCCCTGGGCGTGGCCCTGGGCGCCCTGGGCGCCCTGGTGTTCCAGCGGCTGCGGCTGGGCCTGGGCCCGTCGCTGGGCGGCCGGTGGCTGGGCGCCCCGGGCGCGATGACGGACCTGGAGCCGCGCCGGTGCTCGCGCTGCGCGGCGGCGGACGCGACGCCCTGATCCAGGACGCCCCACCGGAAGTCCTCGCCCGGATGATCCGCCACCTGGAGGCCGCGTGGCCCCTGGAGGGCTGCGGCGTGATCCTCCGGAGCGGGGCGGGGGAGGGCGGGGCCTGGCGGGTCGTCCCCCTGCCCAACGCCTCCCCCACGCCTCGCGTCGCCTACGCCTTCGCGCCGGAGGCGTGGCTCCAGGTCTGCCTGGACGCGGACGCGCGACACGAGGCGGTGGTGTGCGTCTTCCATTCGCACGTGGACGCGCCCGCCGTGTTCTCCGCGGAGGACCGCCGCCAGGCCGCTCCCTCGGGAATCCCACTGCTGCCCGGGGTGTCGTACGTGGTGGTCGCCATACGCGGAGGCCGTGTCGCCTCCGCCTCGCGGTCCTCCTGGTGCGCGGGAGATTTTCAGACTGTTCCGCTTGTATTGGCGGATTTCAGGTTTGAAAAACCCGTGTAAGGGCGGGAACTTGCCCGGCGAGCGACCCCACCTGCGGAAAGGTGGGTCCGAATTGTCAAGTGACTGGGTTTTCGTCTATAAAGCGGCGGTCTATTGGATCTGCCGCGTCCCACGCCGCGTGCAAGAAGCGCTCCGGACGCAGGGAGTTAGAACCCTTATGGCCACCAACACTGGATTCACCCTCTGGCTGACCGGCATGTCCGGAACCGGGAAGACCACGACGGCCGCCTACATCGCGGCCCGGCTCCGCCAGGTCGGACGTAACGTGGAGGTCCTCGACGAGGGCGAACTCCAGAACGACCTGTGGGCCGGCGTGGGCGACACCAAGGACGAGCGCAACATGGTGGTGCGCCGCCTGGGCTTCGTCGCCGGCCTCATGGCCCGCAACGGCGTGGCGGTGCTCGTCCCCTGCGTGAGCCCCTACAAGTCGAGCCGCGAGGAGGTGCGCCGCTCGGTGGGCAAGTACGTGGAGGTCTACGTGGACTGCCCCACGGAGAAGCTCATCGAGCGCGACACCACCGGCCGCTACAAGAAGGCGCTCAACGGGGAGATCCCGAACTTCATCGGCATCACGGAGCCGTACGAGCCGCCCACCTCGCCCGAGGTGACCATCTACTCCGACACGGAGTCGGTGGAGGAGGGCGGGACGAAGATCTTCCAGGCCCTGCTGGACCTGGGCCTGATGTCGACGGACGAGCTGAAGATCATCACCGGCAAGAAGATGAAGGCCAACCCGCTGCCGACGAAGAAGGCCCGCCGCGACGAGGAGGCCCCGCCGGCCCGCGTCGCCGCCGCGAAGGCCGCGAAGGCCCCCAAGGCGGACAAGGGCTCCAAGGGCGCCAAGGCGCGTCCGGCCACCCGCGCCGCCCGCGTGGGCAAGCCGGCCCCGGCCGCCAAGAAGAAGGCCGCCAAGGGCAAGGGCCGCTAGGTCCCCACCGCCGTCCGGACCGTCGAAGGGCTCCAGGTTGCGCGCGCGATGCGCGTGCAATCCGGGGCCCTTCCGTTTTAGGAGTCCCCCATGCTGAGCCCCGAGCGGATCGAAGCCCTCTGTGAAGCGTCCCGCCCCAAGCTGGAGGCGATGCGCGACGCCCTTCGCGCCCACGGCAGCGCGCTGGTGGCGTTCTCCGGCGGGGTGGACTCCACCTTCGTCCTCCAGGTCGCGGTGGAGGTGCTGGGCGAGCGCGCCCTGGCGCTCACCGCGCTGTCCGCGTCCGTGGCCCCGGAGGAGGAGCGCGAGGCCCGAGAGCTGGCGGCCCGCCTGGGCGCCCGGCACGTCGTCGTCTCCAGCAACGAGCTGGCGAACCCCAGCTACGCCGCCAACCCCACCAACCGCTGCTACTTCTGCAAGACGGAGCTGTACGACCTCTGCGAGGCGAAGCGCGCGGAGCTGGGGCTGGCCGTGGTGCTGGACGGCTTCAACGCGGACGACTTCAAGGATCACCGCCCGGGCCACAAGGCCGCGAAGGAGCACCAGGTGGTGTCTCCCCTGGCGCAGGCCGGGCTCACCAAGGATGAGATCCGCGCGTGGAGCCGCAAGCGGGGGCTGCCCACCTGGGACAAGCCGCAGATGGCGTGCCTGGCGTCGCGCATCCCCTACGGCACGTCCGTGACGCGCGACCGGCTCCTGCAGATCGCCGCCGCGGAGTCGGAGCTGCGCGCGCTGGACTTCAAGCAGTTCCGCGTGCGCTACCACCAGGACGTGGCGCGCATCGAGCTGGCCAGCGAGGAGTACCCCCGCTTCTTCGAGGCCGGCATCCGCGAGCGGATCAACGGCGCCTTCAAGTCCCTGGGCTTCAAGTTCGTGGCCCTGGACCTGGAGCCCTTCCGCTCCGGCCGCCTCAACGAGGCCGCCGGCATCGCCCCCGCGCAGGGGCGGACCGAGGGCTTCAAGCTCCCGGTGGTGGGGTGAAGGGCCTCCCCGCTGCCCTCCTGATCGCGGGGAGCCTCGCCTCGGCCGCCCCCGCCGCCGCGGCGGAGTTCGTGGACGACGGGCCCTACGCGCGCCGGCGCTCGCTGATCCTCACGGTGGGGCCCGGGGCCACGTACACCGAGCGGATCAGCGGGGACGCCGCCGTGTCCGGGCTCGCCGGGCACCTGGACCTGGGGGCGGCGCTCACCGTGGGCTACGAGGGGGACGAGGTGTTCCTCCTCGCGCGCGGCAGCACCGGCCGCCCTGGCGAGGAGCTGGCGCTGATCACCGGCTACCGCAGCGTCTTCGGATCCGAGTCCTGGCGGACCTTCTTTGATCTCGGCGTCTCCGTGCGTCCGATTTCTGGGCCGTGGCTGGGGCCTCGCATAGGGTTCGGCGCCAGACACACCCTCTCGGATCATTTCGCGCTGTACGGCGGGCTCGGGTTCACCTTCGGGTTCGGCTCCGGACTGCGCGCGGACACCGAGCTCTTCACCGGGTTGCAGTGGATCATCCCGGTGGGTTCGGCCTCGTAGGTTGTTTTCTTGAGGTTGTCCGACATTGTGAGATGGTGTGGGCATCTGTCGGAGGCCACGCACTTGGACATGAATCCCCGCCTCACCTCGGTCGTGTTTCGTCTCAATCGCGAGAAGCTGGATGCCCTGAAGGAGCTGTCGCGCTCCACGCGCATCCGCCAGAGCGAGTACCTCCGGGAGGCCATCTCGGACCTGCTGGCGAAGTACGAAGCGCGCTTCGTGGACTGAAGCGTCACGTCAGCCCGGCGGCGCTCCCGTGAAGGGCGGCGCGTCGGGCAGACCGGGCGGGTGGAGGCGCTCGTCGGGCCCGAAGGGGTCCACCGCGGAAGGATAGCGGACCTCCCACAGCACCAGCCCATGCGCCGGGGCCTTGAAGCCGGCCAGGGCCGCGCCCGCATCCAGCGCCGCGCGCCACTGCTCCTCGGACAGGAGCCCCGCGGCCACCTTCAGCGCGCTGCCCACCAGGTACCGCACCTGGTAGCGCGCGAAGCCAGCTCCTTCCAGCCGCACCTCGAACAGGCCTCCGCCCAGCTCCCGCAGGGTGGCGGTCTGGAGGGTGCGCGGCTTCTGGGGGCTGGAGCGCTCGTGGAACGCGGTGAAGTCCCGCGTGCCCACGGCGCGGGCGAGCAGCGCCTCCAGCCGCTCCGGCGTCACCCGGTGCCCCGGCTGGAGCGCCGCTTCCGCCGCCACGTCCAGGGCGTAGGGGCGCCACGCCTCCGGAGGCGGCGCGCCCAGCGTCAGGTGGTAGCGGTACTCCTTGCCGCTCGCGCTCCACTGCGCGTGGAAGGCCCCTGGCGGCCGCCTCGCGACGCACAGCCCCACGTCCGGGGGCAGGTGCGGGGCCAGGCGCGCGGGCAGCGCCTCCGGCGGCACGTCCTCGGGGAGGCGCAGGCTGATGACCTGCATCCGCGCGTGCACGCCCCGGTCGGTGCGCCCGGAGGGCATCACCGTCGCCGGCGAGCCTGCCCGCCCGAGCGCGCCTTCGAGCGCGTCCTGGACCGTGGGGCCCTCCACCTGGCGTTGGAAGCCGCGGAAGTTTCCGCCGCGATACCAAGTCCACAGTACGGCGGGAATTCGTCGGGAAGAGGGCCTGGCCACGGCGTTGCGAGATTGTGGGGAGAAACACGATACTCCCGCGCGAATGCTGGCCGGACAAGAACTCGCGGTGGACAGTGATGGGCAGTGGCTTTTCCGAATGGGCGACCTGGTGCTGGGGCCCATCACCGCTTCACAGGTGGTGGAGAAGCTCTACACAGGGGAGCTGACCCCGGACAGCCTGGTGGCCCCGGCCGGTGAGCGGGAGTTCCGCAACCTCCGGGACACCGCCGCCTTCCAGGTGCACATCGCCCGCTTCGAGGCGCAGGGCCGCGTCGCGCAGACGATGCTCGTCGAGCAGGCGCGCAACCAGAAGCGGGTGAAGGTGCTGGCCGGCGTCGCCGCGGGCGTGGCGCTCCTCCTGGGCGTCACCGGCTGGTACCTGGCGCGCAACGCCGCCGTGTACGGCCTGTTCGGCGCGACGGAGGAGGGCGACGGCATCACCATGGACCCGCCCACCATCCGCCTGGCCCAGGCGCGCGCGGACGACGAGGACCTCTTCGCCTACCCGACCAACGACCCGCGCCGCCCGGATCGCCCCGCGGGGCAGGGCAGCGCCAGCGGGAAGAGCGGCGGCGCGGTGGCCAGCGCCGCGGTGGGCAACCGGCCGCCTCGCACGGGCAGCGTCTCCACGGACCCGGACGGCCTGGAGATGGCCCAGCAGTTCGACCAGGGCGCCATCAACCGCGTCGTCGCGGGCAACCAGTCCAAGCTCTTCCACTGCTTCAAGGAAGAGGCCGAGCGCACGCCCGGCCTGGCCGCGAAGATCCCCATGGAGTTCGTCATCGGGAACGACGGCCGCGTGGCGAAGCTCTGGGTGGACAACCCCCAGTTCAAGCAGGGCCCGCTCTACGAGTGCCTGCTCGCGGAGCTGAAGAAGTGGCCCTTCAAGGCCTACGACGGCGAGCGCGCCACCGTGGGGCTCTCGTTCAACATCGGCAAGCGAGGGTAGGGCGACTTTCTTGCCCACCCTCCGGACGTGCCCGATAGAAAGGGCATGTCCGCCGCATCCGTCGCCGAAGTCGAGATCGCCAAGAAGGCCCTGAGCGTCCCCCCGGGGACGTTCCGCCACACCGTCCTGCTCGCCGCCAAGCGCTTCAAGTCCACCTGGGCGGAGCTGGGCAAGCTGCTCGTCCAGGTCCGGGACGAGGCCAAATACGAGGAGTGGGGCCACGCCTCCTTCGAGGCCTACTGCCTCAAGGAGCTGCACATCAAGAAGCAGACCGCGCTGAAGCTCACGCGCTCGTTCAGCTTCCTGGCCAAGCACGAGGCCCCGGAGGAGCTCCAGCAGCAGGAGTTCCCGGAGAAGGCCCCCGCCTTCGAGGTGGTGGAAGTCCTGGCCGACGCCGAGGAGCGGGGGCAGCTGTCCCCCACGGAATACAAGTCCCTGCGCGACAGCATCTGGAGCCCGGAGAAGTCTCCCGCGGAGCTGAAGAAGGAGTTCGCCGAGCGCTTCCCCCGCCCCCCGCCGGAGCCGCCCCCGGAGAGCCTCCAGGTGCGGAAACTGGCGCAGATGGCGCGAAAGCTCGCTTCCGAGCTGGCGGGAAGCCGTCGAATCCCCAACGCTGTCGCCGAGCGGGCGGCCGCCCTGGCGGACGATGTCGAAGAGATCGCGTCGAGCGTGACGGACGCCTGAGTCGCTGTTATCCAAGACCGACCCGTTGACCTGGGCTGAACGCTCCTGGAGCAGGGCGCTTCCACCGGGCTTCCTGCCCGGAGGGGAGGGCCCTATAGTGGGTTCAGGGCCTGTCGCACGTGGGCCTGGAGCCGTCGTAAAGACGTGGGCGGCTTCGCGGGTGTCGGAGTGCGGTGGTCGGCGGAGAAGGTCCCGAACCGGGGCCGGCGAACTCGGAGGCGGCAGTGAAGAAGGAGCACCACGTCAACCTGTCCTGCTCGTTCTGCGGCAAGTCGCAGCGCGAGGTCCGGAAGCTCATCGCCGGACCCACGGTCTACATCTGCGACGAGTGCATCAAGCTGTGTAACGACATCATCGCGGACGAGAACGAACGCGAGGAGGGCAAGCCGCAGGTCAGCCTGCCCACGCCGCTGGAGATCAAGGCGTTCCTCGACGACTACGTCATCGGTCAGGACCAGGCGAAGAAGGTCCTCTCGGTCGCGGTCTACAACCACTACAAGCGCATCTATCAGAAGAAGCCGACCTCCCGGCCGCGCCCCGGCGTGAAGAACCCCAGCGGCGAGGACGTGGAGCTGCAGAAGAGCAACATCCTGCTCATCGGCCCCACGGGCTCCGGCAAGACGCTGCTCGCGCAGTCCCTGGCGCGCTTCCTCAACGTCCCCTTCACCATCGCGGACGCCACCAGCCTCACCGAGGCCGGCTACGTGGGCGAGGACGTGGAGAACATCATCCAGAACCTCCTCCACAACGCCGACTACGACGTGGAGAAGGCCGCGCGCGGCATCGTCTACATCGACGAGATCGACAAGATTGCCCGCAAGGGCGACATGCCCAGCGCCACCCGCGACGTGGGCGGCGAGGGCGTGCAGCAGGCCCTGCTGAAGATCATCGAAGGCACCCGCGCCAACGTCACCCCGCGCGGCGGCAAGAAGTACAACCAGCAGGAGTACGTCCAGGTCGACACGACGAACATCCTCTTCATCTGCGGCGGTGCCTTCCACGGCATCGACGGCGTGATCAAGCGCCGCGTGGGGGAGAAGGGCCTGGGCTTCGGCGCGAAGATCACCCACAAGGAGGAGCGCAGCGTGGGTGAGCTCCTGGCGATGACGGAGCCGGAGGACCTGATGAAGTTCGGGATGATCCCGGAGTTCATCGGCCGCCTGCCGATGATCGCGACGCTCAACGACCTGAAGGAGGATGACCTCGTCACCATCCTCACGATCCCCAAGAACGCCCTGGTGAAGCAGTACCAGAAGATGTTCGAGATCGAGAAGGTGAAGCTCACCTTCACCAAGGAAGCGCTGCGCGCCATCGCCCGCGAGGCGATGCGCCGTCACTCCGGAGCGCGCGGCCTGCGCGCCATCATGGAGGACGCCATGCTGGAGATCATGTACGACGTGCCGTTCCGCGAGGGCGTCAAGGAGTGCAAGATCACCGAGCAGGTGATCACCAAGCACGAGCCCCCGCAGATCGTCATGGAGAAGGAAAAGAAGACCGCCTGAGGTTTCCCCCAGACGGTCGGTATTCCAACCGGCGCCCCTCGCCTCATGGCAGGCAGGGGCGCCGTGGTGTTTCCGGCGCCCTCAGCTCTGCGTGACGCGCACCGTGGTCTTCATCTCGCGGCCGGAGGCGGGGTCCTTCGCGCGCATGGTGAGGATGCCCTCCACGCTCACGTCGAAGATGATCTCCACGTTCACCGTGCCGGCCTTGGCGGGCATGATGCCGGAGAAGGTGAACTCACCCAGCAGGTCATTGCGCGCCACCGTGTCGTGGTCGCCCTGGTAGATGCGCATGGCGAGCTCGGTCTGGTTGTCGAAGCTCGTCGTGGCCAGGAGCTGCTTGGCGTTGGGGATGGACGCGTTGCGCGGGAAGACGACGTGGAAGCCGCCGTCGCCGCGCTCCAGGCCAATGGCCATGGGGATCACGTCCAGCAGCTGGATGCGCAGGTTGGTGTTGTCCTCGAGCGAGTGCGCGTAGAGCGCCGCGCCAATGGCCACCGCCTCGTCCGGGTGCACGCCCTTGCTGGGCGGCTTGCCGAAGAACTTCGTGAGCCGGTCCTGCACGACGGGCATGCGCGTCTGGCCGCCCACCAGCATGACCTCGTCGATGTCCTTGGTGGACAGGCCGGAGTCCACCAGCACGCGCGCCACCATCTGGAGGGTGCGGTCCACCAGCTGGTTCGTCAGCTGCTCCAGCATCTTGCGCGTGAACTTCATCTCGATGTTCAGGGGCTGGCCCTGCGCCGTCATCGTGATGAAGGGGATGTTGAAGGGCACCTCCTCGCGCGCGGACAGGTCGATCTTGGTCCGCTCCGCCAGGTCCTTGATGCGCTGCATGGCCACCGGGTCCGTGGCCAGGTCGATGCCCGTCTTGGCCGCGAAGTCCTTGAGGACGTGGTGGATGATGGCGTTGTCGAAGTCGATGCCGCCCAGGAACACGTCGCCGCCGGTGGCCTTCACCTCGAAGACGCGGTCGCGGATTTCGATGATGGAGACGTCGAAGGTGCCGCCGCCCAGGTCGTAGATGACGACCTTCTCCTTCAGCGTCTTGCCCACGCCGTAGGCGAGCGCCGCCGCGGTGGGCTCGTTGATGATGCGCACCACCTCCAGGTCGATGAGCTTGCCGGCGTCCTTCACCGACTGGCGCTGCCGGTCGTTGAAGTACGCGGGCACCGTCACCACCGCGCGCTTGATGGGCGTCTTCAGGTAGTTGGAGGCGACATCCCGGATCTTCCCGAGGATCTTCGCGCTGATCTCCTGGAGGGAGAACTCCTTCTTGCCGACGTCCAGGGTGACGTCGTTCCTGGCGCCGGCGCGCATGTTGTACGCCACGGCCTTCTTCATCGTGCCGACGACGTCGCTGCTGAAGTTGACCCCGACGAGGCGCTTGGAGCCGTAGACGGTGTTGCGCGGGTTGAGCTGCCACTGGCGCTTCGCCTCGAAGCCGATGAGCTCGTTGCCCTTGTCATCGATGGCGAAGATGGAGGGGATGGTGTACTCGCCACCCTTGTAGGGGATGAGCTTGACGTTCCCGCTGTCCTCGACGATCGCCGCGCACGAGTTCGTCGTGCCGAGGTCGATGCCGATGATGGGCTCCTTATGCATCGCGTGTGAGCTCCGGGTGAGGCGTTGCGGCGTGATGGGGTGTGGCCGTCCGGGACCGTATCTCACCCGTCCCGGGGGCGCGAATCGCAAACCATCCGTCATCCGACGGACGCCCTCAAACTTCCAGCGCGCCTGGACCTTCCGCTCCGTCCCGCCCGCCTGGCCGGGTGGGACCCGGCCGGCGGCCAAGCGCGCGGCCCCGAACACACCGTCCCCGGGGGCAGGGCCCCTCGCTTTACATCCCAACGGCCGGGAACGAAGGTCATCCCCCGGGGTTCATGCGACGGCCACGCGCCGTGGCTACATCCGAGAGATTCACCCACCCACAGAGGGGAGCCGCCGTGGAAGCGAAGGGCTATCTGCAGGAGGTGGGCGCACAGGTCAGCGCCGACTTCGTCAAGAACCGGTCCATCCTGTCCTTCGAGGAGTACCTGACGCTCTTCTTCGCGGACCCGAAGGGGCAGTCGCGCAACGCGGCGCAGTACCTGCGGGACATGATGGACCACTACGGCACGGAGCAGGTGCCGCACCCCACGGGCACCATCCGGCGCTTCAAGGTCTTCGACGCCCCGTCCGCCGAGCGCGACGGCCGCGTCGCCGGGCAGGAGGAGGTGCAGAACGCCCTCTACCGCATCCTGGGCAACTTCGTGAGGGCCGGCCGCATCAACAAGCTCATCATGCTGCACGGCCCCAACGGCAGCGCGAAGTCCAGCCTGGTCAACGCGCTGAAGCAGGGCATGGAGGACTACTCGCGCCAGCCGCAGGGGGCGCTCTACCGCATCGCGTGGGTGTTCCCCTCGGAGAAGCTCATCAAGGGCTCCATCGGCTTCGGCGAGCGCGCGGGCGCGCAGTCCACGGAGGGCGAGCTCACCTCGTACGCCCACCTGGACGCGGAGGCCCTGGACCTGCGGCTGCCCTGCGAGCTGCGAGACCACCCGCTGTTCGCGGTGCCCCCGGCGGAGCGCAAGGGCCTCCTGGAGGGGGCGCTCAAGAAGAAGGGGCTGGGCAACGGCGACGGGGCGACGGGGGACTTCCTCCTGTCCGACTACGTGCGCGAAGGCGAGCTGTGCGCCAAGTGCCGCCGCATCTACACCGCGCTGCTCAACTCGTACGGTGGGGACTACCTCAAGGTCCTGCGGCACGTGCAGGTGGAGCGCTTCTACGTGTCGCGCCGCTACCAGGTGGGCACGGTGACGGTGGAGCCGCAGATGAGCGTGGACGCCATCGCGCAGCAGATCAGCGCGGACCGCACCCAGCTCAACATGCCGGCCGCGCTGCACAGCACGGTGCTCTTCGAGCCGCACGGCCCGCTGGTGCACGCCAACCGCGGCCTCATCGAGTACGCGGACCTGCTCAAGCGCCCGCTGGAGGCCTTCAAGTACCTGCTGGGCTTCAGCGAGACGGGCGAGGTGCCCCTGGAGCCCTTCGTGCTCCAACTGGACGAGGTGCTCATCGCGTCCTCCAACGAGAAGCACCTGAACGCGTTCAAGGAGCTGCCGGACTTCGCGTCGTTCAAGGGCCGCATCGAGCTGGTGCGCGTGCCGTACCTGCGCCGCTACAAGGTCGAGCAGGAGATCTACGACGCGCAGATCACCGCGACGTCCGTGGGCAAGCACGTGGCGCCGCACGCCACGGAGGTGGCCGCGATGTGGGCGGTGCTCACGCGCCTGAAGAAGCCCCTCCCGGACCGCTACCCCGTCAACGTGAAGCCGCTGGTGGACCAGGTGGCCCCGGTGGAGAAGCTGCACCTGTACCAGGAGGCGGGGGTGCCCGCGCGGCTGTCCTCGGCGAACACCAAGGAGCTGCTCAAGCTGCGCGAGGAGATGTACGAGGAGTCCGACGCGTACCCCAACTACGAGGGGCGCTCCGGCGCGAGCGCGCGGGAGATCAAGACGGCCCTCTTCAACGCCGCGCAGAACCCGGACTACAAGTGCCTCCACGCGCTGGCGGTGCTGGAGGAGCTGCACGCGCTCTGCAAGGACAAGAGCGTCTACGAGTTCCTCCTCCAGGAGGTGATGGACGGCTACCACGACCACGAGACCTTCGTGCGCGTGGTGGAGGGCGAGTACCTGGACCGCGTGGACTCCGAGGTGCGCGACTCCATGGGCCTGGTGTCCGAGGGCCAGTACCGCGAGCTGGTGGAGCGCTACATCCAGAGCGTCAGCCACTGGGTGCGCGGGGAGAAGATGCGCAACCGCGTGACGGGGGAGATGGAGAAGCCGGACGAGGCGCGCATGGCGGAGGTGGAGGCCATCGTGATGCCGCAGGGCGAGGCCCCCGCGGACTTCCGCCGCGGCCTCATCGCGAGCATCGGCGCGCACCGGCTGGACAACCCGGACGGCGTCATCGACTACCCGCGCATCTTCCCGGACATGTTCAAGCGCCTGCGCGACCACTACTTCGAGGAGCGCAAGCGCGTGCTGCGCAAGAACAAGGAGAACGTCCTCAAGTACCTCTCCGAGGACCGCAACCAGCTCACCGCGCGCGAGCAGGCCCAGGTGCAGGACACGCTCAAGACGATGGCGGCGCGCTACGGCTACTGCGAGTTCTGCGCGAAGGACGCCATCCTGTTCCTGATGCGACAGCGCTACACCTGAGCGGGGGAGGCAGGCATCCGGGGGGCCGGTGCCTGCCCGCCTGCTTTCAATTCCGGGCCGGGGCTCGGGATGATGGGACCGCGGACCGGGTTTCGCCCCGGTCGTCGTCTTTTCGTCCCTCCCCCTCTTCGCGCCTGGAGCGTTGATGAACCGGTTGCTGTTGGGCACCCCCCTCCTGTGGGCCCTCGTGTCGTGCGCCAGCGCCCCGTCGCAGTCCCCGGCGGACGCGCCGGGCGCGACGCACGCCCAGGCTCCCGTGCAGGTGGAGCGGGCGCTGTCCCGCCCCGAGCCCGCGCCCCGGCCCACGCGCAAGGCGATGGTGCGGCGCATCCTCCCGCTCAACGTGCGGCTGGTGACGACGGAGGCCGGCAAGGTGCGCCGCGCGGCGTCGGGCGTCGTCATCGGCACGGAGGCCGGCGAGTCCGGGCCCGTCAGCTACGTGCTCACCAACGCGCACGCGGTGGAGCCGGGCGACCTGAAGGACCCCGTGCTCAAGGTGGTGCTGGACCGGCGCGCGGAGTCGCACGAGTACCTGGCGGAGGTCGTGGCCACGGGCCAGGTGCCGGACCTGGACCTGGCGCTCCTGCGCGTGACGGGCGTGACGTGGCCCGTGGCGGACCTGGCCTCCGACGACGAGCCGGAGCCGGGCGAGGACGTGGTGGTGGCGGCGTCCCCGTACGGCCGCGCGCTGTCCATCTCCGGCGGCATGGTGTCCCAGGTGGAGTGGGATCAGCAGACGAAGCACCCGCGCATGCTGAAGACGGACGCGCCCATCGGGTACGGCGCGTCCGGCGGCGGCATCTTCAGCCTGGAGACGGGGCGGCTCCTGGCCATCGTGGAGGGCTACCGCACCGCGAAGGTGGACTTCGAGGTCGCGTCCCAGAACTTCAGCTTCGACGTGCCCATGCCCGGCGAGACGTTCGCCGCGCCCAGCGCCAAGGTGCGCGGCTTCCTCCAGGCGAAGGGCTTCGGCAGGCTGCTGGAGCGCTCCGCTGACGTGGACGGTGCGGGGCCGCAGAAGACGGCGAGTCGTTGAGCCGACAGCGGCCTGGCCAGGAAGTGGTTCCGGCCCGCGTCCGGCGTTAGAGCTGCGGCTCATCCTCTGGAGGGTTGAGCCGCATGGCCGCTCGGGGCAATTGGGATCAGTACTTCATGGACATCGCCCAGCAGGTGGCCACCCGCGCCACCTGTGATCGCAAGCACGTGGGCGCGGTGCTGGTGCGGGACAAGACCATCCTCTCCACCGGCTACAACGGCGCCATCCGCGGCCTGCCCCACTGCGACGAGGTGGGCCACATGATGGAGAACGGCCACTGCGTGGCCACGGTCCACGCGGAGGCCAACGCCATCATCCAGGCGGCGAAGAACGGCGTCGCCATCGACGGGGCGACCATCTACACCACCGCCAGCCCGTGCTGGCCGTGCTTCAAGCTGATCGCCAACAGCGGCTGCACCCGCATCGTCTTCGGCGAGTTCTACCGGGACCCGCGCATCTTCGAGTACGCCGCCCGCCTGGGCCTCCAGCTCGTGGGCCTGGGCGCCGCCGCGCAGCCCCCGGCGCCCGCCACCGGGACCTGAGCGCGGCGCGCTGTCCGGGGGTGGTCAATCCCTGGACGCGTTGATCGCCCAGGGTGGGCTCCCCGTTCGTTGAATGACACTTGGGAGCGCCCCTAAGTGGCCGTTCCGACACGGGAATTTTAGAACTCCGGCAAGAATTACCGACCCAGGGTTGACGATCCCAGGGGTGCTCCCTAAATCCTGGCTCCGGTAGGGCGGCGGCGGGGGTGGGGAGACGGAAATTCCCAGGAGTTTCAGGTGGTTATCTCATCAGCCATGGCCAGCAGTGTGCCTTCTGTCCAGGATGTGTCGGACCCGGTGGTGGGCGCGGCCCGCTACGACGCGGTTCCGCCCTTGATGGACAGCCTGCTGCACGACGTGCGCAACCCGCTCAACGCGCTGGCCATCCATCTCGAGGTCCTCACCGAGAAGCTCAAGGGTGAGTCCGGCCAGGTCCCGGCCGCGCAGGAGAAGAACCTCAAGGCGATGCGCGAGCAGATCGCCCGCGTGGACAGCCTGCTCAAGCTCTTCTCCGACTTCATCGTGTTTCGCGGGGCGGGCCCCTCCGGGGACGCGCCGCTGTCGGACGCCACCGGCAAGGCCCTGGACGTGCTGGGCCACGAGAGCCGCCGGCGCCGTCTCCAGATCCAGCGCGCCATCGACCCGGACGTGCATGCCCGGCTCGAGGACACCACCGAGCTGGGCTTCTTCCTGGTGCAGGTGCTGATGCGCGCCTTCCAGCGCGCGGAGCCCGGCAGCACCGTGGTCGTCTCGGTGCGCGGCGAGGGGCCCTCGGCGGTGCTGGAGGTGGTGGACGGCTCCTCCGCGCCCGAGCAGGCGAGGGACACCGTGACCGCGCTGACGCTCCGCGCGGCTCAGCTGGGCATCGAATTCATCGTGCAGGCGGGGACGTGCCGCCTGGTGTTCCCGCGCGCCTGAGCTTCCCCCATCAGGGCGCGGACGGTCTTCCATCCGGTTTCATCACGCTTCATCGCAGTGGAGGTTTTCACCTTGGGCAGCGCACGAATCCTGGCCGTGGATGACGAACGTGAGACCTGCGAGGCCCTGGCGGAGATGCTGTCCGCCTGGGGGCACAAGGTCGAGACCGCGTTCGACGGGCATGACGCCCTCCGCAAGGCCGGTGAGTTCCGGCCCGACGTCGTCCTGTCGGACCTCGCCATGCCGGAGACGGATGGCCTCTGGCTCTTGCGCAACCTGCGTGAAGAGCTCCCGGACTGCCCGGTGGTGTTCCTCACCGGCCGCGGCACCATCGACACCGCCGTCGAGTCCATCCGCGAGGGCGCCTACGACTTCATCGTGAAGCCGCTGGACACGGCGCGGCTCAAGGTCTGCATCGACCGCGCGCTGGAGAAGAAGGAGACGATGCGCGAGGTGCAGACGCTGCGCCGGCGCCTCAAGCAGCTGGGCTCCACGGACCTCATCGCCGGCTCCACCGCGATGCGCAAGGTCATCGAGATGATCGAGAAGGTGGCCCCCTCCAAGGCCAGCGTCTCCATCAGCGGCGAGTCCGGCACGGGCAAGGAGGTGGTCGCCCGCACGGTGCACAACCTGTCCCTGCGCCGCGACAAGCCCTTCATCGCCATCAACTGCGCGTCCATCCCCGCGACGCTGATCGAATCCGAGCTGTTCGGCCACGAGCGCGGCGCCTTCACCGGCGCGGATCAGCGCCGCCCGGGCGTCTTCGAGATGGCCCACGGCGGCACGCTCTTCCTGGACGAGCTGGGGGAGATCCCCATCGACCTGCAGGCCAAGCTGCTGCGCGTGCTGGAGGAGGGCCGCCTGCGCCGCCTGGGCGGCAAGGTTGAGATCGAGGTGGACGTGCGCGTGCTGTCCGCCACGAACCGCGACCTGAAGCAGGAGATCAAGAACCAGCGCTTCCGCGAGGACCTCTACTTCCGCCTCAACGTGTTCCAGCTCCACCTGCCGCCCCTGCGGGAGCGCCGGGACGACGTGCCCATCCTGGTCCAGCACTTCGTGGACAAGTTCCGCGGGGACTCGGCCAAGCGCGTCTCCGGCGTGCACCCGGACGCCATGGAGGTGCTGAAGAACTACGACTGGCCGGGCAACATCCGCGAGCTGCGCAACGCCGTGGAGCGCGCCGTGATCCTCTGCGACGGGGAGCTGATCACCCGCGAGCACCTGCCGCCGGACATGGCCGGCAAGTCCCCGGAGCGCCACACGTTCAAGCTGCCGTTCGGCCTGAGCCTGGACGCCGTGGAGCGCGAGTACATCCTGGGCAGCCTCCAGCGGAACGGGAACAACAAGGCCCGCACGGCGGAGGTGCTGGGGGTGAGCGAGAAGACGCTCTACAACAAGCTCAACCGCTACGCGGCGGAGAGCCGCGCCCAGGGCACCCCGAGCGGGGGCGGCCCCCTGGGCGGGCAGGGCAATGAGGGCCCCATGGGGGCCAGCAGCTTCCTGACCCGCTGATCCGCCCGGGCCCCGGAGGCCGGCGGGCCGGCGGGGGCCGGGCGCTGACCTGATAGGTAGGCGAGAACGCCCGGATTCCGGGCCCTTGGCGGGGCTCCTGGAGGGCGCGCATGGGGGCTCCCCAGGCCGGCTTAAGCGGGCGGGGGAGGTCTCGAAAACCCCTGTCAATCCTTGACTTTTCCCCCCTGGACGGGGGATCCTCCGGGCCTCTCCCACCCGTTGGTGAGGGCCCGGCTGGGACGTCTCACTTCGGGCCACTTCCGCCCCACGGGCGCGGTCGTCCGACGTGAGTCATCTGGGGTGCCGCCGGGGGGGCACAAGGAAGGCCACAACGCAATGAGCGACGCGCGAGTTCTTCACTTCTTCGGCGGCAAGGGCGGGGTCGGCAAGACCACGCTCGCGGCAGCGTACGCGGTGAGGCTCTCCGAGGAATCCCCCAAGCACCGGGTGTTGGTCGTCTCGTTGGATCCGGTCCAGTCCCTGTCGGACCTGGTGAAGAAGAAGCTGCCGGCGAAGCCCACCAAGCTCCAGGCGGGCAAGGGCGAGGGTGGCCTCTTCGGGGCGGAGCTGAACCCGCCCGCGCTGCTCAAGCCGTTCCTGGCGGAGTACCTGCCGGCGCTGGCGAAGGCGGCGGTGAAGGGCACGCACCTGTCGGACGAGGAGCTGGGCAAGCTCTACCAGCAGGCGGTGCCGGGGCTGGAGGAGCTGGTGGCCCTCTTCCACGTGGTGGACCTGCTGGAGTCGGGGGACTTCGATCGCATCGTGGTGGACACGTCGCCCACCAGCCACACGCTGCGCCTGTTCGACCTGCCGGCGCAGCTGCGCAAGTTCCTCGGCTTCGTGAAGGTGGGCCAGGACCGCGCCGCCCCGGCCCCCAGCGGCAAGGGCAAGAAGGCGGCCGCCGCGGCGGCGGAGGCCGCCGGTGGCTTCCTGGAGCAGGTGGGCCAGAAGGCGGAGAAGCTGCTGGCGCTGCTGAAGGATCCGGTGCGCACGGCCTTCCACCTGGTGGCGCTGGCGGAGCCGGTGCCGGAGTCGCAGACGCGCATGTACTTCACCCAGCTGCGCGAGCGCGGGCTGCCGGTGACGGAGGTGGTGGTCAACCAGGTGGAGGACCACGAGGGGTGCCCCGCCTGCCAGGGCCGCCGCGGCCTGCAGGCGCCGCACGTGCGCAAGTACCAGGCGCTGGACAAGAACGTGCCCGTGAACCTCCTGGGCCGCCGCGAGGTGGCGCCCCGCGGGCTGGACGGGCTGAAGGAGTTCGCCAGGGAGTGGGCGGCGGGCAAGGAGACCAAGGCGCTGGAGTTCAGCGCGGCGGAAGGGCCTCCGGCGCTGGTGCGCGCCCCGTCCATGCCGCCCATCGCGGCGCCGCCGCTGCCGCCCACGCGGCTCATCTTCTTCGTGGGGCAGGGCGGGGTGGGCAAGTCCTCCTGCGCGGCCGCCGCGGCGGTGACGCTGACGGAGAAGGAGGGGCCGGTGCTCCTCATCTCCACGGACCCCGCGCACTCGCTGTCGGACGTGCTCCAGAGCCGCCTCACCGACACCGAGACGCAGGTGAAGGGCACCAAGGGCCTGTACGCGCGCGAACTGGACATGGCGGGCTGGTTCAACGCCCTGCGCAAGCGGCTGAAGGAGAAGGCGGAGAAGGCCTTCGAGGGCGCGCCCAAGGCGGGCAACGACGTGCCGGCGGACCTGCTCTACCTGCGCAACCTGCTGGAGTGCGCGCCCCCGGGCATCGACGAGCTGGCGGCCATGTCCGTGCTGACGGACGCGCTGGTGCAGGAGCGCTTCAAGCGCATCGTGGTGGACTCGTCGCCGCAGGTGATGAACGTCCGCGTGGTGGAGCTGGCGGACACCGCGAAGGCGTGGCTGGGCGCGCTGCACGGCATCCTCAACAAGCACCGCGCCAGGGGCCTGGGCGAGCTGGCAGATGACCTGGCGGCGATGCTCAAGCACGTGAAGCGCTTCGAGGACGCGCTGGCGTCCCCCAGCGAGTCTCGCTTCGTGGTCGTCACGCGCGGCGAGGACCTGGCCGCGTCCCGCACGGAGCGGCTGGTGGAGTACCTCAAGGAGCGCAAGCTCCAGGTGGAGCGGGTGCTCGTCAACCGCGTGGGCCCCAAGTCCACCTGCGAGAAGTGCGAGAACCGCCGCAAGCTGGAGCTGAACGCGGCCAAGGCCATGGAGAAGAAGATGGGCCTGCCGGTGACGATGGCGCCCGCGCTGGGCCGTCACCCCGCGGGGCTGCGCGAGCTGAAGGCGTTCCGCACCGCCTGGTACGCGCTGTCCGCGCCGCCGGCGAAGATCAAGGCGGCCTGACGCCGCCGGGGTCGGGCGCTCCTAGTGGGGGCCCGGCACGAACAGGGACAGGGGTAGCCGGTGCGGATAGGCCCGGCGCGCCTGGCCCAGCAGGTTCAGGGCGCTCGCCTTGAGCGAGCGCACCGTCGGGGCCTCCGGCGCGGACAGGTGCTGTTGGAGCACCCAGCCCGGCCCCATGAGCATCAGCGCCACCGCCGGCACGATGCACAGGGTCACCGCCACGCTGGCGCCGCCCACCGTGCCCAGCACGCGCAGCACCGGGGAGGCCTGGATGCGCGGGCGCTGCAGGGCCGCGAGGATGCGCGCGAAGAGGGCGCCTCCCAGGAGCCCGAGCACCGTGGCCAGCCCCCAGCTCAGGCCGCCCACCGGGGTGCCGAGCACCGGCTCCAGCAACTGGGGCGCGGTGGCTCCCAGCATGAAGGCGAGGACGAAGGGGGCGACCGCGATCAATGCGACGAGCCCCCAGTGTCTGGCGTTGAGTCGGTGCACTGCTTTCCCCCCGTTCCGCTCCCGAGCGGAAGGTGGGCACCGGCGGGCAGGCGCGCCAGGGCGGCGCCCCTCGGGGTGTGTTGGCGTGAACGGGTCGTCACTTCACGTCAGGCGTCGCACTCGGACGGACTGTCAGTGAAGGCGCCCAGGGGCTCCGGGAAGGTGAGGGCGCCGCCCTCTCCCAGGGTACCGGTGACGGGCGCGCTCCCGGGGAGCTTCACCTCCACCGTGCGGCCCTGGACGGTGTACGTGCCGGGGAGCCGGGACTCGTGGGGCGTGCCCGAGTCGTCCACGTCCTTCTTCCAGAGCTCCACGCGGCCCCCGTCCTGGAACCTCAGGGCCCGGGTGGTGCCGTAGACGCCCACGCCGGGGCCGTACCAGGACACCGCGCGCAGGAGGGCTGGCACGTCGGACTCCTTTTCGGGGGTGCGGCCCAGCAGCTTCTGCCACCCGAGCGTGTCCCGGATGACGTCCAGGTCCCGGTCCTCCTTCGCCCGCTGGAGGCGGCGCGGGTCCAGGCGCACGGCGGTGGCCAGCTTCTCCACGATGACGTCGCGGTGGGCGCTGTACTCGCACACCTTGCCCTGCTTGCGCAGGACGCCCAGGGTGGCGGCGGCGTTGTAGTGCGCCAGGGCGTAGTCCGGCGCGGCCCGGGCCGCCTCCTGGAACTTCTCCAGGGCCTGCGCGTAGCGGCCGGACTGGTAGAGGCGGAACCCCTGCGTGTTGAGGGCCCGGCCGGAAGGGGGCGCGGCGGGAGCGGCGGACAGCGTCACGGCCAGCAGGGACAGGGCAAGGACCATGTTTCACCAGACGGGCGGTCCCCCAGGACATTCCAGGGGTGCGTAACCGCTTGCGCGTTGATTGGCCTGAACCCTGGTGCTAGTTCGGCGCCATGGCAACCGGCATTGGCTACGCGCTCGACTTCGAGCGCCCGCTCATCGAGCTGGAAAAGAAGATCGAGGAGCTGAAGGCCCTCTCCACCAGTGGCTCCGTGGACTTCTCCTCGGAGATCTCCAAGCTGGAGAAGAAGGCGAAGAAGCTCCAGTCGGAGATCTTCAGCGACCTGTCCCGCTGGCAGGTGGTGCAGCTGTCGCGGCACAACGCGCGCCCGTACTTCCTGGACTACGTCCAGCACCTCTTCACGGACTTCTTCGAGATGTGCGGCGACCGGCACTTCGGCGAGGACCCGTCCATCGTCGGGGGCTTCGCGCGCTTCGACGGCAAGACGGTGATGCTCATCGGCCATCAGAAGGGGCGCAACACCAAGGAGAACATGGCGCGCAACTTCGGCATGCCGCGCCCGGAGGGCTACCGCAAGGCGCGCCGGCTGATGGAGCTGGCCGAGCGGATGGAGAAGCCCATCCTCACCTTCGTTGACACGCCGGGCGCGTACCCGGGCATCGGCGCGGAGGAGCGCGGCCAGGCGGAGGCCATCGCCGTGAACCTGGAGGTCATGAGCCGGCTGCGCGTGCCCATCATCTCCACCGTGGTGGGCGAGGGCGGCTCCGGCGGCGCGCTGGCCATCGGCGTGGGCAACCGCGTGCTGATGTTCCAGAACAGCGTCTACTCCGTCATCTCCCCGGAGGGCTGCGCCTCCATCCTCTTCCGCGACGCGACCAAGGCGGACAAGGCCGCGGACGCGATGCGCCCCACGGCGCAGGACCTGCTGGAGGCGAAGATCATCGACGAGGTGATCCCGGAGCCTCCGGGCGGCGCGCACCGCGATCCGTCCAAGGCCGCGGAGGCGCTGGGCAAGGCGCTGCGCAAGCACCTGGGCCAGCTGGCGGAGCTGAAGCCGGACGCGCTGGTGCGCGACCGCTACGACAAGTTCCGCGCCCTCGGCATGTTCTCCGGCAAGTAGAGGATCCCTACCCCATGCGACCGCTCGTCCCTCCCTACGTCGAGACGCTCAAGGCCTACGTCCCGGGCAAGCCCATCGAGGAGACCGAGCGGGAGTACGGCCTCAAGGGCGTCATCAAGCTGGCCTCTAACGAGAACCCGCTGGGCCCGTCGCCCCGCGCCGTGGAGGCCATGCGCAACGCCGTCGCGCAGGTGAACCTCTATCCGGACGCCACGAGCTTCCACCTGGTGCGCCGGCTGGCCGCGCACCTGGGCGTGAAGCCGGAGGAGGTGGTGCTGGGCAGCGGCTCCAACGAGCTGATCGAGCTGCTCATCCGCACGTTCACGACGCAGGAGGAGGAGATCCTCCTGTGCAAGGGCTCGTTCCCGGCGTACCGCATCTCCGCGCAGGCGCACGGGCGGGCGTTCGTGGAGGTGCCCATGCGCGAGGGCTTCCGCTACGACCTGGAGGCCATGGCCCGCGCCGTTACCCCGCGCACGCGCATGGTGTTCCTGGCCAACCCGGACAACCCCACGGGCACCACGTTCGGGCGCAAGGACCTGGAGGCGTTCCTCCAGGCGGTGCCCCAGGACGTGCTCGTCGTCCACGACGAGGCCTACGCGGAGTTCGTGGACTGGCCCGACTACGCGAGCGCCGTGGAGCTGTTCCACGCGCACCCGAACCTGGTGGGGCTGCGCACCTTCAGCAAGATCCACGGGCTGGCCGGCATCCGGCTGGGCTCGGCGGTGATGGACGCGAAGCTCGCGGGCTACGTGCACCGCACGCGCATGCCCTTCAACCTGACGACGGTGGCGCAGGCGGCGGGCATGGCCGCGCTGGAGGACACGGAGCACGTGAAGCGCACGCGGGAGAACAACCGCGTGGGGCTGGACTACTTCGGCGAGGAGCTGCCGAAGCTGGGGCTCACCCTGACGGAGAGCCACGCGAACTTCGTCTTCGTGGACTGCCACCGTCCGTCCGCCGAGGTGTACGAGCAGCTGCTGCGCCGGGGCGTCATCGTGCGGCCCATGGCGGGCAACGGCCACCCGAGCTGCCTGCGCATCTCCGTGGGCACGCCCCAGGAGAACGCCCGCTGCGTGGCCGCGCTGAAAGAGGCCTTGTCGTGAGCGCGCGCCCGTTCATCGTCGCCATCGATGGGCCGGCCGGGGCGGGCAAGTCCTCCGTGTCCAAGCTGCTCGCGCGGCGGCTGGGCTTCGCGCTGGTGGACACGGGCGCCATCTACCGCTGCGTGGCGCTGATGGCCTCTCGCGAGGGCATCGCCTTCGACGACGACGTGAAGCTGGGCGAGCTGCTCGGGCGCGTGCGCATCCACTTCCAGGTGGTGGGCGAGGAGAACCACGTCTTCCTGGGCGGCGAGGACGTGTCCGGAGAGATTCGCACGCCGCCCATCTCCATGGGCGCGTCGCAGGTGTCCGGGCGGCCGGTGGTGCGCGCGGGGCTGCTGGCGCTCCAGCGGCGGCTGGCGCTGGAGGCCCCGGCGGGCGCCATCCTGGAGGGCCGGGACATCGGCACGGTGGTGTTCCCGGACGCGGACGTGAAGTTCTTCCTCCAGGCGGACCCGGAGGTGCGGGCGCGCCGCCGCTTCGAGGAGCTGTTCCAGAAGGGCGTGGACAGCAGCCTGGAGGGCGTCCTCCAGGACCAGACGCGCCGCGACGCCGCGGACTCCGGCCGCGAGGTGGCGCCCCTGAAGCCCGCCGGGGACGCGGTGCACGTGGACTCCAGCAGCATGCCGCTGTCGGAGGTCGTGCGGTCGCTGGAGCATGAGATCGAGCGCCGCCGGGCCTCGCGCGGCGCCTGAGCCCTCACCCGGGCATCAGAAGCTGACGCCGTCCGGGGTGGGGGCGGGCACCGTCATGGCCAGCCGGGCCTCGGTGCCGTTCTTCTCGTAGAAGCGGTGGTAGAGGTACAGGTCCGCCACCACCTGCTTCACGTAGCCGCGCGTCTCCCGGTAGGGGATGGACTCCACGAACAGGTCCAGGGGCATGCTGCCTCGCTCCTGCGTCCAGCGCACCGCCGCCTTGGGCCCCGCGTTGTAGGCCGCCGCCGCGAGCGCCGGGTGCGCGAAGCGCTTCATCAGCTGCGCCAGGTACCACGCGCCGTAGCGGATGTTGCGCTCCGGGGCGAAGAGGTCCGCCGGGGCGGGCGCGGGCTCGGCCATCTTCAGGGCGATCTCCGTCGCCGTGGGGGGGATGAGCTGCATGAGGCCGCGCGCGTCCGCCGCGCTCATGACCTCCGGGCGGAAGGCGCTCTCCCGCCGCATGATGGCCCACACGAGGAACGGATCCAGCGCCTGCCGGGTGGCCTCCGTCTCCACCGCCTGGGCGAACGCGCGCGGGTAGAACGCGGCCAGCGCGTCCGGCGCCCTGGCCCCGAAGGCCCGGCCCCACAGGTAGCGCGCCGCCACCACGTGCGCGTGGCCGAACTCCCCCAGCTGCAGCAGCGCGTGCGCGAACGGCAGCGCCTGGTCCGCGGAGCGCAGCCCCGACACGCGCGACTGCACCTCGTCCGCCGCGTCGCGGAAGAGGCCCGCGCGCGTCAGCGCCACCGCCAGCTCCAGCTCCGGCGGGCGGGGGAGGGTGAGCTGCTTCGGAGGCTGCGGGAAGGCCGCGGGCGGCGTGCGGCCCAGCTCGCGCAGCCGCTCCGTGGCGAGCAATGCGTAGAACGACGCGGGCGCCGCGCTGATGACCGCCTCGTAGGAGGGCCCCACGGCCGCGGCCTTGCCGCCGCCCAGCTCCTCCGTGCGCGCCATCCAGTAGCGGGCCTGCGGCGCCAGGGACGTCTTCGGATAGGCCGTCACCAGGTCGTCCAGCGCCTGGCGCGCCTTCGCGTACTGCTCCAGCCGGATGTGCGAGAGGGCGCGGAACCACATCGCCTCGTCGCGGCGGCGCGAGCCCTTGTAGCGCTTCTCGTAGTCCGCGAAGGACTTCGCCGCGTCGGCGAAGCGACCGCCCTGCATGTCCAACCACGCGGCGAAGAACGCGCCCTCCTCCCCCGCCGCCTGGGACGGATAGGCCTTGTCCAGCGCCGCCATCAGCTTGCGCGCCTTCTCGTTGTCGTCCGAGCGCAGCGCCCGGCGCGCCACCACCAGCGCGGCCTCCGCGGCGATGGCCGGCGGCCCCTTGCGCGCCACCGCGAGCGCCTTCTCCGCGTCCTCGCGCTTGCCGAGCGCGAACAGCACCTGCGCGCGCAGCAGCGCCACCTGCGCCTGGGCGGGAGCGCCCTTCACCAGCCCCCGCTTCTCCGCGGTGGACAGCTCCTCCTCGGCCCGCCTCGCCGCGTCGTTGGCGAGGAAGCCCCGGGCGCGCTGGAGGTGCTCGGGGAGCGCGAGCGTCACCGCGGGCTTCAGCGTGGCGAGCTGCTCCAGCGCCGCGTCCGCGTACGGGTGGGTGGGGAAGCGCAGCGCCACCGACTTCAGGTCCGCGCGCAGGCCCGCGGCGTTGCCGGTGGCCGCGCGCGCCTGGGCGCGCTGGAAGAGCAGCTCCGGGGTGGGCTGCGCCGCCGCCGCTGACTCCAGCACCGGGGCGGCGTCCTTGGGGCGGTGGGCGTCCAGCAGGGACTCCCCCAGGCGGGCGCGGGCGCGCACGGCCAGGGCGGGGGAGGCCTTCTCCAGGGCCCGCTCGAAGTCCTTCGCCGCGCCGTTGGGGTCGCCCGAGTAGAAGCGCGCCTGCCCCAGGTAGAAGGCATGGAAGGCCTCCAGGGGCGCGGGGGGCGCGTGGCGGGTGAGCAGGTCCCGGGCCTGGGCGGCGTCCCCGTCCGAGAGGACGAGCGTTCCGGCGAGCAGGCCCAGCCTCCCCGCCTCCGGGCACTTCGCCTGCTCGCAGGCGGTGAGCTCCGCCTGGGCGAGCGCCGCCGCGTCGGGCCGGTGCAGGCGGACGGCCTCGAGCGTCGTGGGGGACTGCCCCAGCGCCACCCCTGCCACCCACCCCGCCACCCAGCCGGTCCAACTCATGAGCTTCTTCCTTTCACTTCGCGGGCTTGCGGCTTCGGAACGAGAGGTTCGCAACCGACATTCCCCACCAGGTGGGCGGGGGTCGGTTTGACAGTTGGCCTGACAAGTCCTAGATCCCGCCGCCGCGGGCTGGTCCCGCGGGGTTGTCGACCCGTTGCGCTATCCGGAGGGAATCCTTACGTTGCGCCGCCGTTGAGCGCTACTCCGGACCGATGTGTGTCAGTCAGACCTGTCGTCGGTAGCACTGCTCGTTCACAGACCTCGGGGGGGGAAACAGCTCATAGGGGAGGCTCCATGAAGCCGTGTCCATCCGATCTGCCGCAGACCATCAATCCCGAAGCCGGCCCGAAGCGGGCAGGCGTCGAGACGCATCGCAATCTGAACTGCAACCACTACGACAACTGCCTCGATGAGGCCGTGCGTCGCGGTTGGCAGTCCTTCACGTGCATGAAGTGCCCGATGTACGCCAACCTCGCTCCTCCGCAGATGGGGCTGGAGGCGTACGCCACGCAGCGCCGTCCTGTCTAACCGGGACGTCTGACATCCGGCCCGTTTCCACCCGGGCCTGTTCGCGTTCGCACCCGGTCACGCCCGAAGTCGGGCCGTGGCCGGTGGCCGCGGAGACGTTCTCCCCCGGAGCCACCGCTTCAGGGGACCGCGGCGTAGATGACGGCCACCCAGTACTGGCCCTGGCCGAAGCGCTTGGAGTTGCCCCGCACCAGCCCCACGCCCACCCGGGTGTTGGTGGCGGTGGCCAGGCTGCGTGACTCCGGGACGGCGCTCGGGTCTCCCACGACGAAGAAGTCCACCGAGGCGGTGCCGGCGTCCGGCAACGCGGAGAACACCCGCTCGTGCAGGGGGGAGGGGTCGCCGTCTCCGGCGGTCGGTTCGTCCTGTGCCAGCGCGTGGCGGGCGTGGTCGCGCGCCAGCCGCTCCAGCGCCTCGCTGCGCACCAGGGGCGGCAGCTTGAGCGTGGCGCGCTGCCGGGACAGGGCCTCGTAGACGTCCGACACCGGGTCCGCAGGGAGCGTCGCGCCGGGCGAGGCCGCCGTGAAGACCTCCGTGACGATGGCCTGGTCCCGGCCGTCCACCTTCTGGAACGCCACGCCCACGCCCATGAAGCGGAAGGCGGGGTCCATCAGGTTCTTGCGGTGGCCGGGGCTGTGCTCGATGCCGAAGTGCGCCGCGAGCGGGCCCGCCGCCATGCCCAGGTTCTCTCCGGCGCGGACGTAGCGCGTGCCCGTCGGCAGGCGGCGGGTGAGCGTGGAGCCGTCCGGTGCGATGTGCGCGAAGAAGCCCTCCGTCGCCATCCGCGTGCTGTAGCGCAGCGCCACCTCCTCCAGCGTCGGATTGGGCGCGAGCTCCGGCAACTGGTGCGCGCGGCGCAGGGTGTTGATGCGCTCGTAGAGGGCGGTGCGCGCTTCCGCCAGCGTGGTGGGCTCGCGCTGCGCCTCCGGGTCACCGCGCGCGGCGCGGGCGCCCACCTGCACGAGGAACAGGGCCGCCACCTCCGGCCCCGCCTCCGCCTCGCCCACCACCTCCACGGTGTAGCCGCCGGGCCCGGCGAAGCTCACCAGGGCGCAGAAGCCATTGGTGCCAGCAGGCGCGCGGCTCAGGGCCACGCCCTCCACCTCGCCATCCGGCCGGGTGACGAAGACCTGCGGGCTTCGCAGCGGCGACACGAGCTGGCCGCACACGCGCTTCTCCGTCCCGACCTTGGCGATGGACCGGGGGAAGGGGAGCACCTCCGCCTTGCGGTCCACGGTGAGCAGCACCAGCGCGGCGCGCTCGCCCAGGAAGGCGATGCCCACGCCGAAGTGGCTCACGCGCTCGTTGTTGAAGTCCCTGCGCGCGAGGAACGTCTCGATGGCGTGCGCGCGCACCCAGGCCCGGATGACCAGCGCCTTGGGGGATGGATCCGCGGCGCCCGAGTCGCTGACCGCCTCCGTCAACGTGAGCAGGTCCGGGGCGCCGGTGGTGAACTTGCTCAGGGCCTCGCGCGCGAGCCTCCGGGCCGCGGCCTCCAGCGCCTTGTCGTTCGTGGGCGCGCGGCGGCCCACGCGCTCGAACTCGCGCAGCACGTGCAGCCGGGCCCGGGCCTCCTGGGTCTGTGGCGTCTCCTCCGGGAGGGGGGGCGCCAGGTCCTGGCTCGCGGCGTCGGTGACGGAGACGGAGACGGAGGCCACGGCCGGGGAGGGCGGCTCGGCGGACGCCGGAGCCACGGCCATGCCCGTGAGCAGCAGGCCCAGGAGCACGCCCCTCATCGCGACTCCAGTTGGAAGGCGAGCGACTTCACCGTGCCGGCGCCCAGCTTCTCGTTGAGCCGCTCCAGGAGTGAGTCTGCCTGGCGGGAGAGGACCTGGGCCCACTCGGCGCTCTCCACGGAGATGATCAGCGTGGAGCCGTCCAACTGGTGCGGGCGGCTGTGGCGCGCGATGTTCTCTCCCACGGCGGCGGTCCAGAGGGGCATGAGCGACGACGCGCGGCCCGACTCTCCCGCCAGGCGCGCCAGCACCCGGGGCAGCAGGCTCTCCAAGGTCTTCGGTTCACCGCGCGCCATCGTCGGGCGATTCTGGAACCCCTCGCGCCGGAAGCCAACCAACACTTGCCTGCCCGCCCGTCTGATTTCCCAAGGCCCCGGACTCCGCCCCCGGGCCGGGTGTCCGGCGAAAGCGCGGCCGGTGCCATCCCCCGTCGCGTCACGGCCCTTCCCCTTGTAAGGTCGGGGCAAGGCCGGTCCCCCTCGGAGTCCCCATGCGTTCCATCCCCCATCCGGTCCGGTTCCCCGGCCTCGTGCTCGCATGCCTGCTGGCCTGCGTCATGGGCTGCGGGATGTCCGACATGGATGCGCCGTTCATCCACGGCGGCAGGACGGACGGCGCCTGCACGGTGGATCAGGACTGCGCGGATCCGTCGCTGTTCTTCTGCAACACCGCCCTGTCGCGCTGTGAGCCCGCGTGCCGGACGGACCTCGACTGTTCGGTGGAGCGCCGCGGGGAATTGAACGCCATCGCCGCGTGCGAGTCCCTGTCGCTGGGCTGCCGCTGTGACGCCAGCCGCTGCGTCCCCGCGCTCTGTAGCCAGGACTCAGAATGCCATGGCGACACGGTGTGTCGCAGCGGTGCGTGTGTCACGCCCGCGCCGGGCGATACGGCCGGGGCCTGCCACGTGGTGCCCGAGCGCGTCGTCGCGCCCGTGGGCACCCCCCTGCGCTTCGAGGGCTGGGTGACCACCCCCGAGGGTACTCCCCTGGTCCTGCCAGAGGGGTTCACCTGGTCCGCCGTGTCGCCGCGCGTGAAGGGCGGGGGCTTCGGCTCCGGGGCCACGTTCACGCTGGAGTCGGCGGGTGAGGAGGAGGAGGCAGTGGAGGCCCGGGCGGGCCCCGCCGCCTGTCGCGCGCGCGTCACCGCGCTGCCCCCGCACACGGCCGAGGGAGCGCTCCGCGTGGTGGTGACGGACGCGCTCACGGGCTCCCCCGTCGAGGGCGCGGCGGTGGTGATGGCGGACGTGCTGGGCAGCGTGATGGCGCGCGACTCGACGGATGCGCAGGGCGTGGCGGTGATCGCGGCCCGGAGCGATTCGACGGTGTCCGTCTTCCACCCGGACTTCGGCTACCTCACCGTGGCGAACTACGACGTGAACGGCTCGCGCGACCTGCGCCTGCCGCTGCGCCGCAACCCCGTGGAGCGCGTGGGCGGGGTGCGCGTCGGGTTCACCCGCGCCGTGCCTGCGGGGTCGGGCGGCGCGCTGTCCCTGGGGCTGACGGGGCTGTCCGTGCCGGGACTGCTGTCGGACGCCGCGCCCTCCCAGGTGCAGGGGCCCGACCAGGCCGTGGACCTCACGCTGGGCGGGGCCACGCGCCAGTTCCAGGTGCCCACCAACGTCTGGGTGAACGGGCTGGGCGCCCTCGCCCCGGATGCCGTGGACGTGCCGGGCATCGCCGGGGTGTGTGACTCGGGGCTCAAGGACGCGGTGGATCCAGACGCGGCCATGCGCGTGGGGGGCTGTGGCACGCGCACCGCCTGGGCCCTCACCGCGCAGGTGCCGTCCGGTGAGCTTCCGGCGGGGATGATGGATCCTCGGACGGATCCGCTGCTGCTCCTGGCTCGCGCGCTGCCTCCGTCGGGGCGGTTCTTCTCCTCCGTCGAGCGCGACGTGCAGTTCGCCCTGCGCTCGCCGAACCCGGGGGGGCCGGAGTCGCCGGCGCCGCTCACGACCCTGGACTTCCAGCAGGTGCCCCTGGCCTTCCCCTTCGTCGTGCGCGTCCCGCCGCTGCCGCGCTTCCGCGGCGGCTACCTGGAGCGCGCGCTGGTGGTGGGCTCGGTGAGCGCGCCCGGACGGGGCACGGTGCCGCTGGGCCTGGGCGCCGCCGTCAACGCCAACCCGGTGGATCCGAACACGGACACGCAGCCGGGCCTGACCTCGCCGGGCCTCGTGCGCGTGCGCATGGCGCCGGCCCACCACGGCCTGGAGGGGCGGGCCTACCGGATGACCGCGGTCGCGTCGTCGGGGGCGTTCGGCGGCGAGGAGCCCGTGGGCCGGGCCACCAGCGCGGTGATGTCCGCCCTGGGAGGGCCCCTCTTCGACCCGGAGGGCTGGGCTCCCGTGACGCTGGGCGACGCCTTCCTCGCCATCCCAGAGGGCGCCCACTACAACCCGGACACGTCGCTGTGGCATGGGCTGCTGCCTCGCGAGTGGCGCATGGATGCCTCCGTGCCCGGCGCGACGCTCGTGCGCGCGACCTTCACCAACGCGGCCGGCCGGCGCTGGACGGTGTGGGTGGATGGCCGTCGCGCCGTCACCGGCGTGCGTCTGCCCGTGCCGCCCGCGGGGCTGGAGGACCGCACCTTCCAGGGCGACACGGAGGGCTCGCGCGCGTCGCTGTCGGTGGAGGCGCTGGCCGTGGCCACGCCCGAGGGCCAGGCGCTGAACCTCTCCGCGCTGGCCGAGTCCGGAGGCCTGGCGCCCGACCCGCTCATGGAGACGGTGCGCGCCGTGTCCACGCTGGACTACGGCCGGCCGCTGGTGACGTGGCTGGAGCCCGGCGAGGGAGCGACGATCGCCCGGGGCGCCACCGTGCGCGTGCGGGTGGACGGCTTCCAGGTGGGCGCGGACACCTCCCACGGCGACGAGGGCGGGGTGTTGCTCGCGGTGCGCGGCGGCGGCCTGGGCTGCGACGGCGTGCTCGTGCGCGGCGACGTGGCCAGCCGGTCGGGTGAGGTGGCGCTCCCGCTGCCCGCCGCCTGCTCCGGGCCGGAGGTGACGCTGGTGGTGTCGCTCGTGGACGGGCTCGGGTTGCCGCTGCGGCCCGCCGTCAGTGTCGCGCGCACGGTGCGCGTGCCCTGACGTCGCGGGGTGTCAGTCCTTCTGCGACCTGCTGGGGCGCCCGTGCTGGCCGTGAATTCGCTTTCGCGAATTGCGCGGTGATACGTTTGGAGCCGTCATGGGCCAGAAGGAGACGGTTGTCACCGTCATCTCGAAGATCTCCGAGCGCCCCGTCAATCTGGACGCGGCGCTGGTGGTCATCTACGGCCTGGACCTGGGGCGCAAGTACGACCTGTCGCGTGAGGAGACGCTGATCGGCCGGTCGTCCAAGGCGGACATCCAGATTGATCAGGAGGCGGTGAGCCGCAACCACGCGCGCATCACCAACACCACCAAGGGCGTGCGCATCGAGGACCTGGGGTCCACCAACGGCACGTTCGTCAACGACGAGGCCGCGGCGGCGGTGCGGTCGCTGCAGAACGGCGACCTGGTGAAGATTGGCCGCACCATCTTCAAGTTCATCGCGGGCGGCAACATCGAGGCGGCGTACCACGACGAGATCTACCGGCTGACCACGATGGACGGCCTCACGCAGATCTACAACCGCCGCTACTTCGACGAGCAGGTGGACCGGGAGATCTCCCGCAGCCGCCGCTACGAGCGCGTGCTGTCGCTGGTGATGTTCGACCTGGATCACTTCAAGGAAGTGAACGACACCTACGGGCACCTGGCGGGGGACTCGGTGCTCAAGCAGCTGGCGTCCACCGTGCGCACGCGCATCCGCCGCGAGGACGTCTTCGCCCGCTACGGTGGCGAGGAGTTCGCGCTCCTCCTCCCGGAGATCAACCTGACCGGCGCCCGCCAGCTCGCGGAGAAGGTGCGCAAGCTGGTGGAGCGGCAGCGCTTCGAGTTCGACAAGCAGGTCATCCCCGTCACGCTGTCCATGGGCGTGGCCACGCTGGAGCCGCACCACCGCGAGCCCGCGGAGCTGGTGCGCACCGCGGACGAGCGCCTCTTCGATGCGAAGAGCCAGGGGCGCAACCGCGTCTGCGGCTGACGTCCCTGGCGGTCCCACGCGAAGGCCCCTCAGCCCGCGAACACGGAGCGGCGCTCACGCAGCAGGGCCTGGAGCATGGCCTGGATGGACTCGCGCGTGCGCTCGGTGAGCCGCTGCACCTCGCCCAGGTCGTCCGCGGCCTCCGGCGGCAGGTCGTCCATGGTCAGCGGCTCGCCGAAGCGGATGGTCCACTTGGCAGGCAGCGGGCCCGGCGCGGTGAGCGGCAGCGACGGGAACCCGAGGAAGCCTCCGGGGAGGCGGCCCAGCAGCGGCGACGTCTCCTCCGCGCCCACGATGGCCACCGGGACGATGGGCGCGCCCGTGCGCAGGGCCAGCTTCACGAAGCCGCCGCGGCCGAAGCGCTTGAGGCGGTAGCGCTCCGCGAACGGCTTGCTCGCGCCCTGGTAGCCCTCCGGGAAGACCACGAGCGGCCGGCGCTCGTCCAGCAGCCGCAGCGCGTTCTCCGGCGAGGCGCGCACGGCGCCCAGGCGGTTGAAGAGCGTGCCGAGCATGGGCGCGTGGAAGACCTGATCCTCCACCAGCCAGCGGGCCTCCAGCAGGTCCGGGCGCTCGCGCAGCAGCGCCTGCGCCATCACCAGGCCGTCGTAGGGCAGGGCGCCGGAGTGGTTGGCGACGAGGATGGAGGCGCCGCGCGGCACCTGATCCACGCCCTCCACGGAGACGCGCCAGTACTGCTCGTAGAGGAAGTCGAGGACGGGCTGGAGGCTCTCCACCAGCCCGGCGTCCTTGCCGTAGTCATCCAGCTGGCTGCCGCCGCCCGTGCCCAGGCTGGTGCGCACGGCCTCCACCAGGCCGTGCATGGCGCCCACGGCGCGGCCCAGGCCCTCGCTCGCGAGCGCCTGACCGGCGATCTCCTTCGCCAGGGAGAACACGCCCGCGGCGCGGCCCGCGAAGCCGGCTGGCTGAGCGGGTTCCTCCGGACGGTCGAAGGCCGGCTCCTCGCGCTCCGGCTCCTCCTGGCGGGGCGCCGCGCCTGGGTCGTTCACGAGCGACAGCGGCCGGCGGCTGGGGGGCAGCTCGTCGTGGGATTCGTCGGGCAGCTCGACCCCCGGCTCCACGTCCGTCGCGGCCGTGCCCTCGATGATGGAGACGGAGATGTGCACGCCGTCCTGCTCGACGCGCTCGACGCCGGTGGGCAGGTCGTCGTCCTCGTCGGAGGCCGCCGGGTCTCGGCGCCAGGCGTCGGCGGTCCAGACCTCTTCGTCGTCCTCGGGAGGCGGCACGTCCTTTGGGTCTCGGCGCCAGGCGTCGGCGGTCCAGACCTCTTCGTCGTCCTCGTCGGGCCCTCGTGGGTCGTGCTCCTCCACGACGGGGAAGGCGCGCTCCTCGGGGTTCGCGGCGTGGCGATCCAGCACCTCGTCCACGGCGACGCCCGCGGTCGCCTCGGCCACCTGGGTCGCGACGGCGGTGGCGATCTCCCGCTCGGGGCCGTTGCCGTTGCCGTCGTCCAGCACCTGCCGCACCGCGGACTCGGCCAGCTCCGCGACCATCTCCGTCGCGAGCACGCGCTCGATGTCGCGGTCCGGGGTCTGTCGCCCCACGAACAGCTCGTCCACGGCCGTCTTCGCGGCGGCCTCCGCCGCGTCCGAGGCGAGCGCCTCCGTCAGGGCTCGGTCCACCGTGCGCTCCCGCGGGCGGGCGCCGTGCACTTCGTCCGCGAGCACCTGGGGCCGGGACGGACCGGGCTCGGCGGTGGGGCCCGGAGTGGAGGGTTCGCGCAGCGGAGCGGTCTCCTCGCCGGGAGCGTGTGGCGCCTGGGCGTGGGGGGCCTGCTCGTGCTTCGCGTCCCCGCGTCCATTCGCGCGGGGCTCGAACATGTGGACCTTGGCGGCGGGCGTCTTCGGCGGCGTCGCGGCGGCCCGCTTCGCCTCCACGCCCTTGCCGCCCTTCGGGGCCTTCGCCTGCGCGCCCGACTTCGACGCGCCGGACTTCGCGCCCTTCCCGGACCTCGGCCCGCCGGACTTCGCACCCTTGCCGGACTTCGGCGCCGCGGCCTTCTTCGCGGCCTTCGGTGTGGCCGCGTCGTCCTTCACCTCGCCCGCGCGAGGCGCGGCCCCCCGCTGGAAGGGATCATTCCCGAGGACACCCTTGGTCATGAGTGGCTCCTTCTGAGCGCCGAGGCGGCGTCACTGACATGGTGGAGGGGCACGAACCCCAGCGCGGTCTCAGCGCGCTCGCCGTCCGCGACCCAGGAGTAATGCATGTAGTCGAGCAGGGCCACCGGCAACGTGCCCGCCCCCACTGCCCCGAGCGCGCGAAGTGCAGCACGAAACAACGGCCCCGGCAGGGGGAGCGGGCGCGCGCCCGCCTGGCGGATGAGCCCCGACAGGGGCAGCACCCCGCGCCCCACGATGTTGAACTCGCCGGAGGCCTCCGCCCGCAGGGCCAGGTGCAGCGCCCGGCCGGCGTCGTCCTCGTGCACCGCCTGCCAGAGCGGGTCGAACCCCAGGAGCGTGGGCACCACCGCGTGCGACAGCAACCGCGTCGCCGGATTGTCCAGGCTGGGGCCGAGCAGGGGCGCGAACCGCAACACCAGCGTGCGCGTGTCCGGGTGCCGCTCGCGGAACGCGCGCACCTGTCCCTCCACCTCCACCTTGTCGTTCACGAACCGGCTGTTGGGACAGCCGAAGAGCGGGGCGCCTTCGCGCAGGAGCGCCGGGCTGTTGCCCCGCGCGCCGTACGTCACCGTCAGGGACGGCACCACCAGCCTCGGCAGCCGGGCGCGGCCCACCGCCGTCAGCACGTTCATGGTGCCGATGACCTCCAGCTCGTGCGCCAGCGGGCCGTTGAGGATGGGCCCGAAGAGGAACGCCAGGTGGAAGAGGGCGTCCACGGGGCGCTCGGTGAGCGCGTCCGTCAGCTCCCCCTCTGCGTCGTAGCGGGTGAGGTCCACGCGGTGGAACTCCACCTTGCCCGTCCCCTGGGGCTCCTTCGTGTCCAGCACGAGGATGCTCTCCACGCCGGGGTCGGCTTCCAGCCTCGGCAGGAGCAGCTTGCCGTAGTCGCCATTGGCGCCTGTCACCGCGATGCGCATCGGGCCCTTGCTTGCTCGGATCACTTCCATTCGCGGGGACGGGTGTTAGCCCAGCCGTCCGGGAATGTCAGCCGCGCGCGCCCGTGATGTTCTGGACAACGTCATCCAGGTGGCGGAGGGTGGTGGATCGCCATGTCCCGAATCGCGCGCCTGAGCGACGTGCTCATCAACAAGATCGCCGCCGGCGAGGTGGTGGAGCGCCCCGCCTCCGTCGTGAAGGAGCTGTGCGAGAACTCGCTCGACGCCGGGGCGCGCACCGTGCGCGTGGAGCTGGAGGCCGGCGGCGTGGGCCGCATCACCATCTCCGACGACGGCCACGGCATGAGCCGCGAGGACGCCACGCTCAGCCTGGAGCGCCACGCCACCAGCAAGCTGCGCGAGCTGGACGACCTCTTCCACATCGACTCCATGGGGTTCCGCGGGGAGGCCATCCCCGCCATCGCCTCCGTGTCCCGCTTCACGCTGCACACCGCGGAGGCGGACGCGCACGAGGGCACGAAGGTCACGGTGGAGGGCGGCGGCCCGCCCACGGTGGAGGACGCGCCGCCGCGCGTGGGCACGGTCATCACCGTGGAGGACCTCTTCTTCAACGTGCCCGCGCGCCGCAAGTTCATGCGCCAGGGCGCCACCGAGCTCAAGCACTGCGAGGAGGCCGTGGTGCGCCTGGCGCTCGCGCACCCGGAGGTCGGCTTCTTCGCCTCGCACGAGGGCAACGAGCTCTTCTCCAGCCCCGCGAGCGAGCACGACCCGCGCGAGCGCATCGCCGCGGCCCTGGGGCCCGCGTCCTTCCCGCACCTGTTCCCGGTGGAGGAGCGCCGGCTGGGCGTCGTCGTCACGGGCTACCTCGCGTCGCCGGAGTACACGCTGCCCAACGCGCGCGGCCTCTACACCTTCGTCAACCGCCGCTACATCCGCGACCGCGGCCTCATCAGCACCGTGCAGCGCGCGTTCCAGGACTACCTGCCCGCGGGCCGCCAGCCGGTGGTGGTGCTGCACATCGACGTGGAGCCCCGCGCGGTGGACGTCAACGTGCACCCGCAGAAGATGGAGGTGCGCTTCGCGGACGCGCGGGGCGTGCAGGACGCGGTCAGCGCGGCCCTGTCCCGCGTGCTGCGCGCGGCCCCGTGGCTGGGCTCGCCGGAAGCGCAGGCCGCCAACCCCCAGCCCCGCGACGCCGCGCACTACGCGCACGCCGTGGAGCGCTTCCTCACCCGCGCGCAGGAGGCCACCTGGGGCGCGCCGCTGCCCACCGCGATGGACGCGCCGGGAGGCCCTGGCGCCGGCTCGGGGGCCTCCACGCCCTCGCGCCCGCTGACGCCGTCCTACTTCACGCCGGGCGGCGGGGCCCAGGGCGGTGCGTTCCCCGGGCCGTTCCAGGGCCCGCAGGTGCCGGGCCGCACGCCCGCGTTCGGCGAGGCCCAGCCCCAGCTCAACGAGGCGCCGCCCCCGGGCTACTTCGCGGCGCTGCGCCCCATGGGCTTGTTGGGCAGCCGCTTCCACGTGTGCGAGGGCCCCGGCGGCACGCTGGTGGTGCTGGATCCGCACGCCGCGCTGGAGCGCGCGCGCCTCACCTCGTACCTGCGCCGCCTGGACGGGGACGCGAAGGCGCCGCCGCCGTCGCTGTTCGGCACCACGGTGGACCTGTCGCTGGCGGCGGTGAAGGCGCTGGTGGACGGCCGCGAGGCCCTGCTCAAGCTGGGCGTGGACGTGGAGCCCTTTGGCGGCACGGCGCTGGCGCTCAAGTCGGTGCCGCCGGGCCTGGAGGGCGTGGAGCCCCGCGCGCTCCTGGAGGCCCTGTCGCGCGCGCTGCCCCCGCGCAGCGCTCCGTTGGACGTGACGAGCCTCGCGGAGGCCGTGCGCGTGATGGCCTGTCACGCCGCGCGCCGCGCGTCCTCGTCGCCGCTCACGGACGCGCAGCTGCGCGCGCTCCTGGGCGAGCTGGACCGCGCGGACTTCACGCCCCCGTGCACGCACGGCACGGTGGTGGTGCTGGAGATGCCGCTCCTGGAGCTGGAGCGGCGCGCCCGCTGAAGGCCTCCTCAGGCCTTGGCCTTCGCCTCGACCCGGGCGCGCAGCGCCTCTTCCTTCGCGCGCAGCTCGCCGGTGGGATCGCTGGGCGCGAAGTCCTCCGAGGAGGCCACCTGGCGGATCTCCACCTCGCCCTCCTGGAAGGGGATGCGGCGCGCCCAGGCGATGGCCTCCTCGCGCGACTTCACCTCGATGATCCAGAAGCCGGCGACCAGCTCCTTCGTCTCCGCGAAGGGGCCATCCGTCACCGTGGTGCCCGCCTTGGAGAACTTCACGCGGGAGCCCCTGGCGCTGGGGTGCAGCCCCTCGCCCGCGAGCAGGATGCCGGCCTTCACCAGCTCCTCGTTGTACCGGCCCATCGCGGTCAGCTCCTCGGTGGAGGGCAGTCGACCGGTCTCGCTGTCCGCGTTGGCCTTGACGATCATCATGAAGCGCATGGGGGTTCTCCTGGAACGTCGGGTTCAACCGGGCGACGAACGGTCCGGCGCGCAATCGACACGGCGGGGACCGGTCCGGAAAGTTGACGCACGAGGGGCCCCGGCTACGGTGCGCGACACGCCTGTAGCACCGGGCCGTCCGAGCCCGTGCCAGCAGAAAGCCCCGGGTCCCGCGCCTTGATGCTCCGCCGTCTGCCGCTCGTCCTCGCCCTCGTCGCCGCGCCCGCCGTCGCCCTCGCCCAGGACGACGGCGACAGCGGCGGAGAGAAGGCCCCCACCAACCTGGACGGCGTGGGCCGCATCACCCTTCAGGCCGGCTACCGGCTCACCTCCAACAGCACCCTGTACGACGCCTGGTATGGCGCCAGGGGGCCGGGCAACGGCCTGGAGCGCTCGGCCGAGTCCTCGGGGGCGCCCCTGGGCGCGGCCACGTTCGCCTACGCGATGTCGGACCTGGTGGAGGTGGGCATCGACCTGTTCGGCACCGCCCAGAGCCTGCGCCTGACCGAGCCCGCGGGCGACGGCACCACCGTCTCCCGCAAGCTCAGCACCGTGGCGTATGGCCTGCTCATCGGCCTGCGCTTCCAGGGCGTGCTCGACGTGGGGCCCCACGGGCTGGTGCCCTTCGCGGGCGTGCTCACGGGGCCCGCGGTCGTGTCCTCCACGCGCGAGGGTTCGTCCCTCCAGGAGAAGGTCTCCCAGGCCTGGGTGGGCTCGCTCGGCGCCACGCTCCGCCTGTCCGCGAACTGGGGCCTCACCGCCGAGTACCGCTTCATGTTCCTGCGCGGCCCCGTGGAGTCCCCGAACGGGGAGACGTGGGCGGGGCCTTTCAGCTTCAGCAGCGGCGGCAGCTGGTTCGCGCTCGGTGTGACCTACGCGTTCCCGCCGGATCCGTCGCGCCCGTTGTCCAACTTCTAGTCCCGCGGAAAGTTCCAGAACGAGAGCAGCCGAGCGCGCACGGCGCGGGGATTTTCGGGGAATGGCGGGCACGCAGCGCCCTGTTGGGGAGCGGAAAAAGAACCCGCCCTCATTCCGGAGAGTCCCCTAGCATGCGTGAGTCGGCCGAAGTCGTTTCCGGTCCAAGGAAGATGTCCATGCCCCCCTCTGAACAGCCGAAGACCGACCTGGAGAAGGAACTCGCCGAGCTCCGCCGCGAGGTCATCGAGTCACGCAACCTCGTCATCAAGACGGACAACCTGCTGAAGAACCTCCATGCGGAGGTGAAGGCCGTGGGCAAGCGCCACGAGGACTTCCAGAAGCGGCAGTGGCTCTCCTCGGCGGTGGCCTACGCGCTCTTCACCGTGCTGGCGGTCGGTGGCGCGGTGCTGGTGAACAGCGCGCGCAGCTCCAGCAACACCAACGAGCGCGAGCGGCTGGAGAAGCAGGTCGCGGACCTCTCCACGCAGCTGGAGAAGCAGCGCGCGGACACCACCGCGCACCTGACGTCCCAGCGCGCCGCGAACGAGGTCTATAAGATGATGACCACGCTGCCGGGCGACGAGCGCCTCAAGGGCATCGACGCGCTGGTGAAGCTGGACACGTCGAAGCTGTCCTCGCTGGAGCGCCAGGCGCTCAACGACCGCGCCGCCATCCTGCGCCGCGAGACGGGCGACGCCGCCTTCGAGCGCGGGAAGCTCGCCTTCCGCAGGAACGAGATGTCCGCCGTGGTGGCGGAGCTGTCGCGCTTCCTGGCCATGAACCCGGCGGAGGCGGAGGCGCTGGACGCGTCCTTCTTCCTGGGCACCGCCTACAACCAGCTGCGTCAGCACGACAAGGCCGTGCCGCTGCTGGCCCGCTTCGTGGAAGGCGACAAGAAGTCCAAGACGCGTGACTACGCCATGCTGCTGCTCGCCCAGTCGTACCAGGAGACGGGCGCGTTCGATAAGGCGGCGGACACGGTGCGTGACGCGCTGGCCACGTACCCGGCCACCCAGTACCTGGCGCAGTTCCGCGGCCGCCTGAGCTCCGCGAAGCGCGCCGCCGCCGGTGGCGCGGACGCCGCCGCGGTGCCCGCCGCCGCCCCGGCCGCCGCGCCCCAGGCCGCGCCGGCCGTGCAGACGGCCCCCGCCGCGGGCCAGTAGGCCCCGCGCGGCCCTCCCTCCGGAGGCGGGAGTTGCGCTTCCGGACGGAGTGGAAGGGAAGGATTGCCACCCGGGGTCCAGGGTCGTAAGACCTGGACCCCGTGTCCGTTCCCGACTCGCCGAAAGACCCTCGCTTCCGCCGCTACCGTGGCGCCGCGTACGCGGTCCACATCACGCTGGCCACGCTGGTGTCGGTGTGGCTCATCTGGAACGTGGGGCGCTCCGTCGCGGCGATGACGCCCGAGCGGCCCCCGCCGGTGACGCCGCCGCTCACGGTGCGCGAGTGCCTGGACGCCGCGGACGCGCACTGGAAGGACCTGGAGGCCGAGCGCGAGAAGCTCGTCCACGTCCTCCCCGCCCGCAAGGTCGACCAGGAGTGGATGCGCTTCCGCACGGACTGGCTGACGCGCGTGCGCGGGTCCGAAGCCGAGTGCGCCCTGGAGTCGCGCGACCCCGCGCGCGTGGAGCTGCGCTCCGTCTACCGCCACCTCACGCGGGTGCAGGACCTCTACACCATCCACGCGGTGCAGTACGCGGGCGAGGTGGGCGGCGCGGTGGACGCGCTGCACGCCGCCTTCGACACCGCGCGACGCAAGGACAGCGGCCGCTAGCGCGCCGCTTCAGCGCGTGGGCAGCACCGTGGAGTAGCGCCCCGTGCTGTCGGACACCGTCTGCGCGAGCAGCAGCGACGCCGGCCGCCCCTCCACCGTCACCACGCGGAAGAAGCGCACGGACGCGTTCGCCGCGATGCCGTCCGGCGCCAGCACCGGGTCCGGGGGCAGGGTGATGCGGCCGCTCAACGAACGGCCCCGCGACAGCCTGAACGCGGCCAGCGTCATCACGTCCGCTCCGAGCCCGCCGGGCGGCACGGTGACGAAGCGGCTGACGCGCGGCAGGTTCTCCCCGGGCAGGAAGTCCAGCCGGTATTCGCCCGGGTCCAGGGCCAGGGCGAAGTTGCCGTCGCTGTCGGTGGTGAAGGGCGACTCGAAGCCCAGGGGCGGCTGCGGCCAGCCGGCGAGGGCGCCCACCGGCTCCGCCACCACGCGCACGCCCGAGGCGGGGCCCGTGCCCTCCGGGTTCCTCACGTTGCCCAGCACCGTCATGCGCGTCGGGCACGTCACGTCCGGCAGCGCCGTGTCCACCTCCGCCACCGTCACCGGCTGCAACGTCAGGCGCGAGGGCGAGCCCGGCGGCGGGGAGATGACCAGCGTGAGCGGGGACTCCGTGACGCCGGGCAGGGACATGAGCTGATAGCGCCCCTGCGCGTCCGTCATCACCGGCGCGCCCTTGAGCGTGCCGCCGCCGGCGACGCGGCCCTGGAGCGACACGCGCGCGCCGGCCATGGGCGTCAGGCCGTCCGTCTCCAGCACGCGGCCCTCCACCTTCACGGCCGCGCCGGGGTCACCCAGTTCCAGAGGAGCGGGCAGGGCGCTGGACGGCTCCACCACGAAGGTCTTCCAGGGCACCAGGTCCTCGGCGTTCACCGGCGTCGCGCGCAGGAGCACCGTGGCGCGCTGGGCGTCCTCCTGGGTGAGCACCAGTTGGAACGCGCCGGTGCCGCGCTCCACGCGGACGCGCTGGGACAGCGGGCGCAGCGACTCGTCCAGCGCCTGGACCTCCATGTCCGCGTCCACCCGCTTCGAGCCCTGGAGCACCAGCGTCCCGTTCAGCGTCGCCACGCGTGAGGCGGTGGGCAGGTCGAACGTCACCACGCCGCCCGTGGCGGGGTCCACGGAGGCGGGGCGCGACAGCGGCGGCAGGGAGGGGTCCTTCGGCGTGAGCGTCACCGTGTAGTCGCCGCTGCCCACGGGCAGCGCCCACGTGCCGTCCAGCGGGTCGAGCGTCGCCTCGTAGCGCCGCGCGACGCCGGGGATGAGGCGGCTCTCGCCCGTGGCCAGCAGGTGGATGGGGCCGCGGTAGGGGGCGGGCTCGGCGCCGCCGTCCGCCGTGGCGGCGGTGCCTCGCGTCACGGTGCCCCGCAGGCGCACGGGGCTGAACAGCTCCAGGTTCTGCTCCGGCCGCAGCCGGTCCACGGGGAAGTCCTGCGCGTACAGGCCCGCCCGGGGCAGGGCCTGCACCTCCACCACGATGTCGCCGCCGGGGTCGCCGCAGCCGTCCACGAAGCACACCTGGCCGGGGGCGCACTCCGCGTCGGAGCGGCACACGAGCTGCTCCGGCGGCGGCTCATCCTCGAAGAAGGCGCACCCGGCCCCGGTCAGCCCGAGCGCCAGCGCCAGGGCCCGGAGCGCGCGCCTCACTGGCAGTCCCCCGCCACGGTGTTCACCACCCACGAATACGAGGTGACGAAGCCCGGGTCCTTCACCACGCCGCCGTCCGGGAGGAGCACGTCGTCCGGCGGCGCCGGCTGGCGGTTGATGAGGTGCCGGTCCGTGACGAGCGCCTCCACCAGGTGGATGCCCGGCGGGGCCAGCGGGCTGTTGGCCGTGCGCAGGTCCACGTGCAGCGTGCCGCGGCTGTCGCGCCGGGGCTGGCCGGTGGCGGCGAGCGCGAGCTGGAGGTCGGGGCCCTTGGGCGCGGACGGGTTGTAGTCCACGTACCACTCCACGATGATCTGGTCGTCCACGTCCAGGTCCTCCACCACCACGCCGAAGTCCTGGGTGCAGCCGCCCACGCCGAAGGCGCGCAGGATGCGCTCGGAGGGCTCCACCTGCTCCTCCACGATGCGCGGCGGCCGGTTCTTGAACTGGGGCACGCTCTCCAGCAGCGCCTCGTCCTGGGGGATGAGGCAGCCGGAGCCCGCCGCGCTCACCGCCAGCGCCAGGGCCGCCACGAGCGGCTGGAGGAGGCCCCGGGACTGTCGCGTCGCGTGACGGTGCATGGCGTGGACGGGGAACGCTATAGCAATTCCTCGTGCTCGTCGGGAGGAAGCGGTCCGCCCGTCTTCTCCGCCTCCAGCTTCTCCAGGTGGCGGAAGATGGTGCGCGGATCCACGCCCAGGTCCTTGGCCGTCTTGGTGCGGTTGCCGTTGTTCCGCGCCAGCACCTCGTTGATGTAGCGCTTCTGGAACTCCTCCTTCGCCTGGAGCAGCGGCATGATGGGCTCCAGGTTCTCCGGCTTGAGGTCCAGGTCGTCCGGGCCCAGGAGCGGCTTGTCCGCCAGCACGACGGCCTTCTTCAGGCGGTTCTCCAGCTCGCGGATGTTGCCCGGCCAGCCGTACTTCTTCATGGACACGGCGGCCGCGGGCGTGAAGCCGCGCGCCTTGGAGTTGAACTCGCGCGCGTACTTCTGGAGGAAGAAGCGGCCCAGGACGATGACGTCCTCGCCGCGCTCGCGCAGCGGGGGCAGCTTCACGGTGACGACGTTGAGCCGGTAGTAGAGGTCCTCGCGGAAGGTGTTCCGCTTCACCTCCTCCTCCAGGATCTTGTTCGTCGCGGCCACCACGCGGATGTCCACCGGCTCGCCGCGGTTCTCGCCGACCTTGTAGACGACCTTGTCCTGGAGCGCGCGCAGCAGCTTCACCTGGAGCTGGAGCGGCATCTCGCCGATCTCGTCCAGGAAGAGGGTGCCGCCGATGGCCGCCTGGAACTTGCCGGGTCGCGTGGCGACCGCGCCGGTGAAGGCGCCCTTGGCGTGGCCGAACAGCTCGCTCTCCAGCAGGTTCTCCGGGATGGCGCCGCAGTTCACCGTGATGAACGGGCCCTTCGTCCGCGGCGAGCGGCGGTGGATCTCCCGGGCGATGAGCTCCTTGCCCGTGCCCGTCTCGCCGGTGATGAGGACGGAGATGTCCGTGGGGGCGATCTTGTCGATGCGCTTGTAGACGTCCCGCATGCCCTGGCACGCGCCCACGATGTCGCCGTAGCGCTGGTCCTCCAGCTTGCGGCGCAGCTCCGTGTTGTCGAGCTTCAGGTCGTTCACGAGCAGCGCGTTCTGCAACAGCAGGGACGCCTGCGCCGCGAACACGGTGAGCATGTCCAGGCTCTTGGGCTCGAAGCGGTTCACCAGCCGGTCATTGCCCACGTACAGCACGCCGAACAGGTCGCCCTTGTGCATCACGGGCACGCACATGACGGAGTGGACCTTGAGGTTCACCACGGACTCGCTGGCCTTGAACTCCGGCGCGTCCAGCGCGTCCGCGACGATGATGGCCTTCTGGTCCTTCACCACCTTGGCGATGATGGAGTCCGACAGCTTCTCCACCGCGTCCTCGATGTTCTCCCGGGCCACGTTGCGCGCGGCCTTCACGCGCGGCTCGCCGCTCTCCATCAGGATGAGGAAGCCCTTGTCGGCGCGGGTGACCTCGATGGCCTCGTCCAGGAGGCTCTCCAGGATGCGGTCCACGTCGTAGCTGCCGAAGAGCCGCTCGCTGAACGCCGTGAGCCGCTTGAGCAGCACCAGCTCGCGGCCCACCACGCCGGGCAGCTCCGCGGTGTGGGAATCCGACGAGGCCGTGGTGGCGGCGGAGAGGGGCACCTCGCGCTCGGGCACGTCGCGGCGCGGGGGCTCGCGGGGGGCGTCCTCGCGGGAGAAGGTCAGCTCGGTGCCGCCCACCTTCACCACGTCGCCGGTGGAGAGCGCGTGGTTGTCGCGGCGCTTGCCGTTGACGTGGAAGGTGGCGCCCAGGCTGCCTACCTCGTAGCGGGTGCCGTCGAAGGTGACGTGCAGGGCGCTGGCGGGGACGCTGGCGTCCTCCAGCGGCACGTCGTTGTCGGATCCCCGTCCCAGGCTGGTGATGCGCTTGAGCAGGGAGACCGTGCGGACCTTTCCATCGGGGGTGCGGACGGTGAGGCTGGCCATGGGCGGACTTTGCGTTGGGTGAGGGCTAGAACGTGAGGGAGAAGCCGGCGCCCAGGCCACCGCGGGTGGAGTACAGCCGCACGCGCGGCGGCGCGGCCTGGGAGACGGCGGGAGCGGGTTTCGGTTCGGGACGGGACTCGACGGTGGTGCTGGTCACCACCTGGTCCTCGTGGTGGTAGACGGCGTCCACCACGCCCAGGGTGTAGACGGTGTAGAAGCCGGTGGCGGACGCGAGCTTGAGCAGCTGCCAGGTGTCCGCCTGCCGGGCGCGGTCCGTGGGGATGTAGCGGACCGGGATGGAGGCGCGGCCGTCCTCGTCCAGGACGTTGTCCAGGTTGACGAGCCGCTCCTCGAACAGCGAGTCGTACGCGAAGAACGCGATGATGCTGGTGATGGCCAGCACGCCTTCGGTGGCGGCGAAGGCGATGCCCATGCCGTTGCGGCCCTGCTGGAACTGGCCGGCGCCGAAGGGGACGAAGTTGACCAGGAAGTTGCGCTTCTCCACGGTGCGCACGGTGACCTGGCGGGCCAGCTCCTCCGCGCGCCGGCGCTGCGTCTCCAGGGCGACGCGCTCCTGCTCCCGGCGCTCCTGCTCGGCCTTCTCGCGCTCCAGGCGCAGGCGCTGCTCCTGGCGGAGGAACTCGCGCTCGCCGGACATCTGGTTCTTCAGGTCCTCGAAGTAGGCGACGGCCGGGGGCGGGACGACGAAGGGGTCCAGGCTGAAGTCGGGGTCCAGCCGGAGCACGGCGCGCAGGTGGCGCTCCGCGTCCTCGGTCTTGTTGAGGTTGAAGGCGGACAGGCCCGCGAGCTTGTGCAGCTCCACCAGGTCCTCTTCCGGCAGGTCGCCCCGGTCGATGCGCTGGCCGGCGCGCTCCAGCACCTCGGCGTACTTGCCGTACTCGAACGACGAGCGCAGGGCGGCGACCTCCGGATCCGCGGGCGTGCCCGTCTGGGCGCGCGCGGACGCGGGGCCGAGCAGGGCCACGAGGAGGAAGAGAAGCAGCGGGCCGCGGATCATTCGGGGGCCAGGCTCCCGCGCAGGGTGGTGGGCTTGCCGGGCTCCAGCAGGACGACGCGCTTCTCCGTCTTGTAGCCGGGGGAGGAGATCTCCACCTCCACGCGGTGCTGGAAGCTGGCGGGGCCTCGGGGGGAGCGGATGTCGAAGGGGTGCTGGAGGCTGTCGCTCGCGGTGCGCTCCACGTCGCCCACGCGCACGGTGGCGTCCGGGGGCTCGTAGTCCATGGCGAGCTGCGCGGGCTTCAGCAGCGCGCGCAGGCGGAAGACGTTCTCGCCGTACGGCTTCACGGAGATGGTCTCCGTGGCGTCCTCGCAGTAGCCGCAGGACACGGTGACGATGTGCTCCCCCGGGGCCAGCTGCAGATCGTGCTGCGCCAGCTGCTGGGTGCCGGAGGGGCCGCCGTCCACGCGGATGGAGCCGTAGGGGCGCACGAGGATGGACACGGGGAGCCTGCCGCCGCGCGGGTGCTTGGTGTCGTCCTGCGGCTCGGCGCTCGCGACGACGGTGGGGCGCGAAGGCGCGCGGTCCGGGGGGGCGGCGACGCGCGGGGCGGGTTCATTCGGAGTCCCGAGGGCGTCGCGGCCGGTGCCGCCCGTGCCCTGCGCGCCGGAGGGACGCGCGCCGCTCGGCGTGCCCGGGGCGCTCGCGGTCCGTGCGCCGCCCGGGTCCTCGCCCGCGCCCGGTGCACCGCCCGGCGGGCCGGTGGCGCCGCCCGTGGCGTGGGCGCCGCTCGGAGTGCCCGTGCCGTCCGGTGTACCCGCCGTGCCCTGCGCGCCGGCGACGGGGCCGGTGCCGTGCGTGCCGCGAGTGGCTCCCGTGCCGTCGGGCGAGCCCGCCGAGCCCTGCGCGCCCGCAACGGGGCCTGCGCCTCGTGCGCCGCTCGGAGTGCCGGTGCCATCCGGTGCACCCGGGGCTTGCGTGCCCGTGGACGCGGCGGCGCCGGTCGCGAGCTGGGCGCCCGGGGCCTTCGAGCCGTCAGCGCGCGGATCCGCCGCTCCCTCCTCCGGCGTCTCGGGCGCGCTCGCGTTCATCCGGGAGAGCTGCCAGCCCCCCAGCCCCAGCGCGAGCGCCACGCCCGCCCCGATGCCCGCGCGGATGCCGCGCCTGCGCCATGTGCGCCGCCGCTGCTGGCGCTGGATGCCCTTGAGCAGCCCGAGCGCCCGCTCGTTCGTCGCGTCCAGCGCGAGCACCTGGTTGAGGCTCGCCAGCGCGCGCGGCGTCCGCTTCTCCTCGAGCTGCCGCTCCCCGCGCTCCAGGAGCGCCGCCACGATGCGCTGGCGCGCGAGCCGCTGGTACGACGGCGGATCCGCGAAGAAGGAGATCAGCTCCTCGCCCACCCGGGGGAACCCCAGTCCCGCGAGCGCATCCGCCAGCGCGTCCCGCAGCTTCCCCGCGTTGGGGTAGCGCCGCGCCGGGTCGCGCTGGAGGCACGTGGCGCAGATCTCCGCCAGCTCGTCCGACAGCGCGGGCACGCGGCGGCGCGGGTCCTCGTAGGCCCCGTCCAGGATGCGCTTCAGCGTCGCCGTGGTGTTCGACGCGGTGAACGGCAGCCGGCCCGTCATCAGCGCGTAGAACATGATCCCCAGGCTGAAGACGTCCGCCTCCGGCCCGGCCTCCAGGCCCTCGATGATCTCCGGCGACATGTGCGCGGGCGAGCCCACCAGCGCGCCCGTCACCGTCATCCGGTCCTCGATGTCCAGCAGCCGCGCGATGCCGAAGTCCATGAGCTTGAGGACCCCGTCCTCGCGCACCATGACGTTCTCCGGCTTCAGGTCGCGGTGGATGACGCCCGCCTCGTGCGCGTGCGCCAGCGCCGCCGCCAGCTCGTGGATGATCATCGCCGCCAGCTCCGGCGGCTCCAGCGGGCCTTCATCCAGGTACGTCTTGAGCGTCCGGCCGCGGATGTACTCGGTGACGATGAAGGCGTCGTGCGCCTCCGCCGAGGAGAAGTCGAACACCTCCAGGATGTTGGGGTGGTGCAGCTTGGCCACCGCGCGGGCCTCGCGAGCGAGGCGCCGCCGCGACTCGTCCTTGCCGGCCAGGTGCGGGTGCAGCACCTTCACCGCGACCTCGCGGTCCAGGGCCGTGTCCAGGCCCTTGTACACGACGCTCATGCCCCCGGAGCCCAGCTCCTCCAGGATGCGATAGCGACCGATATGGCGGCCGACGAGCGTCATGGCGTTGGCGCGTGCGCTCCCCTCAGTCCCCGAACCCGATGCCCATGCTCCGCGCGAACCGCACCAGGTCTCCCTGGACGTCCACGCGTCGCTCCTTGCGCGACTCGCTGAGCGGCACGGGGACGACGTCGTTGTTCCGGAGCGCCACCATGTGCCCCCACTGTCCGTCCCGCACCAGGTCCAGCACCTTGCACCCGTAGCGCGTGGCCAGCACCCGGTCCGCCGCGCTGGGGCTGCCGCCGCGCTGGAGGTGGCCCAGCACCGTGACGCGGATCTCCGCGTCGATGTGCCGCGCCAGCAGATCCGCGCACACCTTGCCGGAGCCGCCCAGCCGCACCACGCCCCGGCCCGGGATGTCCGCGGCCTCCGCCAGCACGGACAGCGCGCCACCCTCTGGGTACGCGCCCTCGGAGATGGCGATGATGGAGAAGCTGCGCCGGCGCGTGGCCCGGCGCTTCAGCGTCTCCAGCAGGGCCTCCACCCGGTAGGGGATCTCCGGGATGAGGATGAGGTCCGCGCCGCCCGCGATGCCGCTCTCCAGCGTGAGGAACCCCGCGTGGCGGCCCATGATCTCCACCACCATCACGCGATCATGCGCCTCCGCGGTGGAGTGCAGCCGGTCCAGCGCCTCCGTGACGATGAGCCGCGCCGTGTCGAACCCGAACGTCTGGTCCGTGCCGGACAGGTCGTTGTCGATGGTCTTCGGACAGCCGACGACCTTCAGCCCCTTCTCCGCCAACTGGTGCGCGATGGTCAGCGTGCCGTCCCCGCCGATGGCGACCAGGCCGTCCAGCCGCAGTTCCTCGCAGCGGCGCAGGACCTGATCCGACACGTCCTGCTCCACCCAGCCGGAGCCCTCACGCACGGGGTAGCGGAACGGGTTCGCCTTGTTGGACGTGCCGAGGATGGTGCCGCCCTTGGGCAGGATGCCGCGCGTGTCCTCCACGCCGAGCGGGCGGACGAGCTCCGGCTCCACCAGGCCCATGTAGCCGTTCTCGATGCCCACGAACGAGTGGCCGAACTCGTGCACGCCCCGGCGGACGAGGCCTCGGATGAGCGCGTTGAGCCCCGGACAATCGCCACCGCCGGTGAGGACGCCAAGTCGTAGAGGTCGAGCCATGGGATCGTGGAAAGTCGGACGCGGGTGTCAGTGGGGACGGGCGGCACTATGACAGCAACGTCGGTGCGGATTGTAGGTGCCACCCCAGGGGGGTGCAACGCGCGAATCAGCGGGGAACGTCGGATCCGCGCTCGCTGGAATGCGGGGCCGGCCCTCAGCCGCGCTTGAGGCGGCGGCGGGAGGCCAGCCGGTCCAGGAGCGCCTGGAGGCGGTCCTCCTTCTTCGGGGGGAGGGCCCGATCCGTGGGGGACTGCAAGGGCATCTCACGGGCCATCTGGTACAGCTCCTCCAGCCGCTCCAGCACCAGCTCGTTGCCGGGGCGCTCCTGGAGCGCCCGGCGGTACGCGGCGGCGGCGCCCACGTAGTCCCCCAGCATGAAGAGGCGCTCGCCCTCCTGCATGGGCGAGGGCGGGCCCAGCGGGAGGTGCTGGGGCTCGCGCACGCGGTTCTTCAGGTGCTGAAGCTCCTCCGGCTGGAGGCTGTCGCGCAGGTGGGCCACCTTGACGGCCAGGGCCTCCTCGCGGGGGAAGGCGGCGAGCAGGTGCTCGAAGAGCTCGAAGGCCTCCGCCAGCTCGCCCCGGCGCAGGGCGCGGTCGGCACGTGCTTCCATGTCGGCCCGGGCGGCAGGGGTCATCGCGCGCGGGAGAGTAACTGGACCCCGCCCGGGATGTCACATGCGGAAAAGCCTGCGCTCGCCGGGCCGCACGGGCTCAGGCGGGCGTGGCGGCGGACTCCGGTACCACGCCGCGCTCCGCGCTCCGGGCGCTGCGCCGCCAGTGGCGGAAGAGCCACGCGGCCACCAGTCCGTGGAGCAGCAGCCCGAACACGCCCTCGCCGTTGAAGACCCAGACCTGCCCCCCGAAGAGCCCCGGCCGGCCGTTGTAGACGCTGCCGAAGAGGAGCGGGTTGATGAGGTTCCAGCTGATGTGGAACAGGGCGGGCGGCCAGATGGAGCGCGACGCCATGTAGAGCTGCGCGAACACCACCGCGGCCGCGGCGATGGACAGGAGGAACGTCACGTTCTGCGCCACGTGCCCGCGCTGCGTGGCGGAGAAGATGAGGGGCAGGTGGAAGGCGGCCCACACCGGCATGGTGATGGCCGCGGCCAGCGCCGGCCGATCCATCCACCAGCGCAGCAGCGTCCCGCGCCAGCCCACCTCTTCGCCCAGCTCGCTGGGGACGCCGAAGCCCACGACGGGCCACCACACCAGGGCCGCCAGGCCGTAGCGCAGCCAGCGCCAGCGCTCGGGGAGCCTCGCGCCCAGCTTCTCCACCCAGCGCCAGCGCACGGCCGCCGCGGCCAGCCACCACGTCACGGTCAGCGCCCAGAAGAAGAGGATCATCACCGGCACCGTCGCGACGCCCGTCACGCCGAACGGCCCCTTGAGCAGCTCCGGCTGGTAGCGGACGAAGGCCGCGTCCCCGGTCACGAACCGCACCGCGTAGGCCAGCGGCGCGATGACGGCGCCGTACGCCAGGGGCAGCGCCAGCCCCAGGAACCACCACCCCCAGCCGGGGAAGGCGAAGCCCACCGCGGACGGGGGCTCGCGCCGGAAGAGCCACGAGCACCCCAGGCCCACGATGCCGGGCACGCACATCATCCAGCGCATCAGCCATGGGGATTGCTCGCCCCCGGCGATGAAGAGGACCGCCATCGTCCAGCTCACCGCCAGCGTCACCGCGATGAACGTGAGGGTTTCTTTCCTGGGATTCCTCATGTTCCGGAGCATACCGGTTGTGGTTGCCCCGTCGAGCGTGACCTGGGAGCGGGGAGGGAGGGCTGGCCGCTCAGGTCCTCAGGTGGACCTGCTGCGCGCCCTGGAGCCGCTCGGCCTGGAGGCCGCGCTCGCGGGCGGTGGCGAGCAGCACGTCCGACTCCTTCATGCGGGGCGTCTCCGGCGTGGCGGCGGGCCCGATGATGTGCTCCATCCAGGGCTCCAGGCCCATGGCGTAGTTGAAGAGCCGCTTCGCGCCGACGAGCTCCAGCAGGCGCAGGCCCTCGGTGGAGTTGCTGCCGCGGCAGCGGCGGTTCTTCTCCAGCTTGCGGTCGCGCTTCTTGGGGAAGAAGCCCTCCATCATCCAGGTGTGCGGCGCGCCTTCGATCTCCGTGTTCATGAAGACCGTGTGCAGCTCGCCCACGGTGTCGCGCAGGTCGCGGTACGTGGTCTCGTCCACGCACATGGAGTCCGCGGAGAAGAACAGGCGCTCCTCGCCCGTGCGGATGATCCACGCCGTCTTGGCGTGGGCCACGTCGCCGTGCTCGCCCAGGAACGGCGCGGCGATGATCTCTCCGTCCGGGAGGGGCAGGGACTCGTAGAAGTAGGGCTCCAGCACGTCGCGGAAGCCGAGCGACCTGCCCAGGAGCCGCGGCGAGTAGTCCCCGGCCAGGGCGCCGCTGGCGCGCGGCACCATCAGCGTGCCGATGCGGTGGCGCAGGCGCAGCAGCGTCTCGATGTCCAGGTGATCCGGGTGGCTGTGGGTGATGAGCACGTAGTCGATGCGGCGGGGCAGGTCCGCGAAGGACATGCGCGCCAGCGGGCCCATCGTCTCCGGCCGCACCGGCACCACCGCGTCGATGAGGATGGACGTGCCCTTCCACTCCACCAGCACGCACGCGTGGCCCACGTAGCGGATGCGCGGGCCCGGCCCGTTCCAGGTGTCGGAGGCCGTCTGCGGCGCCTCCGTGAGCAGGGGCAGCAGGTCCGCGTCGGACGTCACCGCGTCGCCCAGCACGTCGCGGATCCACGCCAGCGGCCGGGGCTCCAGGTCCAGGCTGAACAGCTTGTCCAGGCGCTCGTCGTGGAACGGCACCTTCCAGTCCAGCTGCCCCGCCTCCAGCAGGCGCGGCGTGGTGAGCAGCGAGTCGCGCGCCGAGTCCGCCTTCAGCCGGCGCAGCCGCATCGACTGGAGCTCCGTCTTGTGGTGGCGCCCGCGGTACAGCAGGCCCTCGTGCACGCGCATGGACGGGCGGTTCACGTAGTCGTACACCAGCTCCACCACGCCCTTGAGCGGCTCCGGCAGCCGCGCGTACAGCGGCTCCAGGGACTGGCCCTTGGCCTCCGCCAGCAGCTGCGTCTGGAACTCGTCGAACGCCTCCGCCAGCTTGAGGCGGTCCTCCTGCGCGGTGGTGATCCGCTGGACGAGCGCCCGCACCTCGTTCGCGCGCTCGGGCGCGATGCCCACGAACGAGCTGCCGCTGAGCGCCGGATCCTTCGCCGCCTTCGCGTGGAAGTCCGGCGTCTGCAGGTAGGCCTTCAGCAACGGCAACAGGTAGGCCTGGAGGTGCAGGCTCGCGGGCATGGGCGCCACCGTCATCCACCAGGCCTGGAAGTCCTGGACGAGCGGTTCGACGAGGGTGGCGTCCGCGAGGCGATACAGGGGAGCGGTCATGGTGTGCGATCGAGGGAGGCACCTATCTCCGGACAAGACTCACAGCGGTTCCGAAGATGGAACTCGCGGAGTCAAGGAAGGACACGGTGCGTGCTGAAAAGCAGGAAGCAGGGCTAGCGAGCGAATCTGAGCGATTCGAGCAAAGTTTTCAAGTTCGGTAGAACCCTATCGCAGTGGTAATCTCGTACGCAGTCCTGCTCCCCCAGACCCATTGCAAGGGCGCCCGTGTCACGCACGCGGAGTGCGTGCCTGTGACATGAACCGACGGCCCTCGGGACCTCTTGCGATGTGCTCTGGCCTTCCTGATGGGTTCTTCCTTGTCGCGTTCCCTCGAGTTGACGCCCTCGCAGTCCACCCTCGTCGATGTCTTGCGGAGCCGGGCCGAAGCGCGGTCCGAACAACCGCTGTACACCTTCCTGGATGATGCGGGTCAGGAAGACGGGACGCTGAGCTACGCGGGGCTGGACGCTCGGGCGCGGCGGATCGCGGTGGCGCTGCGGGCGGTGGCGAAGCCCGGTGAGCGCGTGATGCTGCTGTATCCGCCCGGCCTGGAGTACGTGGCGGGGTTCTTCGGGTGCCTCTACGCGGGGCTCATCGCGGTGCCGGCGTATCCGCCGGATCCGATGCGGCTGGAGCGCACGCTGCCGCGCCTGCGCGCGATCATCCAGGACGCGGACGCGACGGTGGTGCTCACCACGTCCGGCATCCTGGGCATGACGGAGTTCGTCTTCGAGCAGGCGCCCGACCTGCGCTCGCTGCACTGGGTGGCGACGGACGAGCTTCCGGTGGGCGGAGAGGTGGACTGGGCGCCGCCGGCGGTGGACGCGGCGACGCTGGCGTTCCTCCAGTACACGTCGGGGTCCACGGGCTCGCCGAAGGGCGTGATGCTGAGCCACGGCAACCTGGCGCACAACCTGGCGCTGATCTCCGACGCGTTCCAGTTGGACGCCACGAGCTCGGGCGTCATCTGGCTGCCGCCGTACCACGACATGGGGCTCATCGGCGGCATCCTCACGCCGCTGTATGCGACGTTCCACGCGGCGCTGATGTCGCCGCTGACGATGCTCAAGAACCCGCGCGTGTGGCTGGAGGCCGTCACCCGCTACAAGGCGACGGTCAGCGGCGGGCCGAACTTCGCGTTCGACCTGTGCGTGCGGCGCATCCCGGCGGAGGATCGCCAGACGCTGGACCTGGGCTCCTGGCGCGTGGCGTTCACGGGCGCGGAGCCCATCCGGCCTGCGACGTTGGAGCGCTTCGAGCAAGCCTTCGGGCCGCACGGCTTCAAGCGCGAGTTCTTCTACCCGTGCTACGGCCTGGCGGAGGCGACGCTGCTGGTGTCGGGGGGGCGCGTGGAGGCGCCGCCGGTGCGGTGCGCGCTGGATGCTCCCGCGTTGGAGCAGCGCCGGGCGGTGCTGGTGGACGCGGCGAAGCCGGAGGCGCGCGTCCTGGTGGGCTGCGGCGAGCAGCGGCCGGGGCACCCCGTCGTCATCGTGGATCCCCAGACGCGCGAGGCGTGCGCGCCCGGTGGCGTGGGGGAGATCTGGGTGCGCGGCCCCAGCGTCGCGCAGGGCTACTGGAACAAGCCGGAGGCGACGGCCGAGGCGTTCCAGGCGCGGGTGAAGGGCACGGACGAAGGCCCGTTCCTGCGCACGGGCGACCTGGGCTTCCTGCGGGACGGTGAGCTGTTCGTCACGGGCAGGGCCAAGGACCTGATCATCATCCGTGGCCGCAACCACTACCCGCAGGACATCGAGCAGACGGTGGAGGAGAGCCACCCCGCGCTGCGCGCCGGGAGCGTCGCGGCGGTGTCGCTGGAGGTGGCGGGCGAGGAGCGCCTGGTGGTGGTGCAGGAGATCGACCTGCGCAAGGCGGGCAACCTGCGCAAGCAGGTGGACATGGCGGAGGCGGCGGTGAAGGAGATCCGCCAGCGCGTCGCCGAGCGCCACGAGGTGCAGGTGCACGCCGTGGCGCTGATCGAGCCCGGCAGCATCCCGAAGACCTCCAGCGGGAAGATCCAGCGGCACGCGTGCAAGGCGCAGTTCCTCACGGACGAGCTGCGCACGGTGCTGGTGTGGCGCGAGCCGGGGTTCGAGGAGGCGGAAGAGACGGAGCCCACCGCGTCCGCGGCGCCGGTCGCGGCGCCGGTCCGGGAGGACGTGCCGGAGCCCGTGCGGGCCACGCTGGCGTGGCTGGTGGAGCGCGTGGCGGAGCAGCTGAAGGTGCCGGCGAAGACGGTGGACGTGCGTGAGCCCATCACGCGCTACGGCCTGGATTCGCTGAGCGCGGTGGAGCTGGCGCACGCGGTGGAGAAGGGCCTGGGGACAGCGCTGCCCATGGAGCTGCTGCTCCAGGGGCCAAGCCTGGTGGAGCTGGCGAAGCGCATCGCGGCCTCCAAGCAGGACGCGACGAAGGCGGCGGTGCTCGCGCCCGGGCCGAGGGGCGCCACGCAGCCGCTGTCGTTCGCGCAGCAGCGCCTGTGGTTCCTGGACCGGCTGGAGCAGGGCAGCGCGCTCTACAGCATCCCGGGCGCGGTGCGCCTGGACGGCGCGCTGGACGCGGAGTCGCTGCGGCGGAGCCTGGAGGAGATCGTCCGCCGGCACGAGTCGCTGCGCACGACGTTCCACGAGGAGAACGGCGAGGCGGTGCAGCTCATCCATCCGGCGAAGGCCTTCGAGCTGCCGGTGGTGGACCTGACGGGCTTCCCGGAGGCGTCGCGCGAGGCGGAGGCGCGGCGGTGTGTGGATGAGGAGGCCGTGCGCCCGTTCGACCTGGGCGCGGGCCCGCTGGTGCGCGCGCGGTTGCTGAAGCTGGGCGAAGCGAAGCACGTGCTGCTGGTGACGATGCACCACATCGTCTCCGACGGCTGGTCCATGGGCGTGCTCGTGCGTGAAGTGGCCGCGCTCTACGACGCGTTCCGTGCGGGCCGTGGCTCGCCGCTGCCGGAGCTGCGCGTGCAGTACGCGGACTTCGCGCAGTGGCAGCGGGAGTGGCTGCTGGGCGGGGTGCTGGAGAAGCAGGTCGGTTACTGGAAGCAGCGGTTGGCCGGAGCGCCCGCGCTGCTGGAGCTGCCGACGGACTTCGCGCGTCCAGCGGCGCAGACGTACCGGGGCGCGACGGTGCCGGTGAAGGTGGGCGCGGAGCTGAGCAGGGCGCTGGGAGCGCTGGCGAAGCAGGAAGGCGTCACGCCGTACATGCTGCTGCTGGCGGCGTTCCAGGTGCTGCTGGGACGCTACTCGGGGCAGGAGGACCTCAGCGTCGGTTCGCCCATCACGGGCCGGACGCGGGCGGAGACGGAGGGGCTCATCGGCTTCTTCGTCAACACGCTGGTGCTGCGCACGAACCTGGAGGGCAACCCGAGCTTCCGTGCGCTGCTGGCCCAGGTGAAGGAGACGACGCTGGGCGCATACGCGCACCAGGACGTGCCGTTCGAGAAGCTGGTGGAGGAGCTCCAGCCGCAGCGCAGCCTGAGCCATGCGCCGCTGTTCCAGGTGATGTTCGTGTTGCAGCAGGACGTGCTGCCGCACTTCCGGCTGCCGGGCGTGGAGCTGTCGCCGTACGAGGTGGAGTCGAAGACGGCGAAGTTCGACCTGACGCTCTACCTGACGGAGACGGCGAACGGGCTGGAAGGGACGCTGGAGTACAACACGGACCTGTTCGAGGCGGCGACGGCGCGGCGGATGACGGAGCACCTGCGGGGGCTGCTGGAGTCGCTGGTCTCGAATCCGGGCGGGAAGCTGTCGGAGCTTCCGCTGATGGGGCCGCAGGAGCAGCAAGCGCTGCTGAGGGACGTGTCGGGGACGGACCTTGCGGGCCCGGTGACCGGGACGATGCAGGGCCTCTTCGAGGCGCAGGCGGCGCGGACTCCGGATGCGCCTGCCGTGCTCTTCGATGGGGCGGCGCTGACGTACGCACAGCTGGACACGCAGGCGAATCAGCTTGCGCACCACCTGCGTGGAATGGGCGTAGGCCCGGACACGCTGGTGGGGGTGAGCCTGGAGCGCTCTGCGCGGATGGTCGTGGCGCTGCTGGGCGTGCTGAAGGCGGGTGGCGCCTACGTGCCGCTGGATCCTGCGTACCCACGGGAGCGCCTGGGCTGGATGCTGGAGGACGCGCAGGCGTCGGTGCTGCTGACGCAGCAGAAGCTGCTGGGCGTGCTGCCTGAACACGCCGCGCGCAGCGTGTGCCTGGATACGGATTGGGAGACCATTGCTCGGAACCCTGCTTCGCGCGTCGATGCGGGCACGGGCGTGGGGAACCTGGCGTATGTGCTCTACACGTCGGGTTCGACGGGTCGTCCGAAGGGCGTGGCCATCGAGCAGCGCAGCGCGGTGGCCTTCCTGCACTGGGCGACGGCGGCGTTCACGCCGGAGCAGCTCGCGGGCGTGCTGGCGGCGACGTCGCTGAACTTCGACCTGTCGGTGTTCGAAGTCTTCGCGCCACTGAGCAGCGGTGGGGCCGTCATCGTCGCGGAGAACGTGCTGGCATTGCCGACCCTGAAGGACGCGGGGCGCGTGACGCTAGTGAACACGGTGCCGTCGGCGATGGCGGAGTTGGTGCGCGGCCAGGGCGTGCCGGAGTCTGTGCGGACGGTGAACCTCGCTGGTGAGCCGCTGCTCAACCGCCTGGCTCAAGCGCTGTACGGGCTGAAGGGCGTGGAGGGCGTCTACAACCTCTACGGCCCGACGGAAGACACGACGTATTCGACGTACTCGCGCGTGGAGAGGGATGCAGGGCGAGAGCCGACGATTGGGCGCCCGCTGACGGGCTCGCGTGCGTACGTGCTGGACGCGTGGATGCGGCCGGTGCCGCGAGGCGTGCCGGGCGAGCTGTACCTCGCGGGGGCGGGCCTCGCGCGTGGCTACCTGGCCAGACCTTCGCTGACGGCGGAGCGCTTCGTGCCGAACCCGTTCTCGGCGCAGCCGGGCGCGCGGATGTACCGCACGGGAGACCGGGTGCGGTGGCTGGCGACGGGCGAGCTGGAGTACCTGGGCCGCATCGACTTCCAGGTGAAGGTGCGCGGCTTCCGCATCGAGTTGGGCGAGGTGGAGTCGGCGCTGTCCTCGCAAGCCGGAGTGCGCGAGTCGGTGGTGGTGGTGCGCGAGGACGTGCCGGGCGACAAGCGTCTGGTGGCGTATGTGGCGGGCGTGTCGCTGGACGTGGCGGAGCTGCGCGCGGGGCTGAAGCAGCGGCTGCCGGAGTACATGGTGCCGTCGGCGTTCGTGGTGCTGGACGCGCTGCCTTTGACGCCGAACGGGAAGGTGGACCGCAAGGCGCTGCCTGTGCCGGAGGGCCCGTCGCAGGCCCGGTACGTGGCGCCGCGCACGGCGACGGAAGAGCAAGTCGCGACGCTCTTCGCGCAGTTGCTGCGCGTGGAGCGGGTCGGGGCGGAGGACTCATTCTTCGAGCTGGGAGGACACTCGCTGCTGGCGATGCAGCTGGTCTCCCGGCTGCGTGCCGCCTTCGGCGTCGAGGTCCCGTTGCGTTCGCTCTTCGAGCTGAACACAGTGGCGTCGCTCGCGACGTTCATCGACGGGAGGAGGCAGCAGGCGGGGGCCGCGAGCCTGCCGCCGCTGGAGCGGAGGGCTCGTGGGGGCGCGCAGCCGCTGTCGTTCGCGCAGCAGCGCTTGTGGTTCCTGGACCGGCTGGAGCAGGGCAGCGCGCTCTACAACGTCCCGGGCGCGGTGCGCCTGGATGGCGAGCTGGACGTGGAGGCCCTGCGGCTGACGCTCCAGGAGATCGTCGCGCGGCACGAGTCGCTGCGTACGACGTTCCGGGAGGACAACGGTCAGGCGGTGCAGATCATCCATGCCGCAAGTCGGATGGAGCTGCCCGTGGTGGAGCTGTCGTCCGTGGATGAAGCGGACCGCGAGGCGGAGACCCAGCGCCGCGTGGACGAGGAGGCTCTGCGGCCCTTCGAGCTGAGCACGGGCCCGCTGGTGCGCGCGCGGTTGCTGAAGCTGGGCGAAGCAAAGCACGTGTTGGTGGTGACGATGCACCACATCGTCTCGGACGGCTGGTCGCTGGGCGTGTTGGTGCGGGAGATGGCGGCGCTCTACGAGGCGTTCGCGACGGGGCGCACGCCGTCGCTGCCTGAGCTGTCGGTGCAGTACGCGGACTTCGCGCAGTGGCAGCGGGAGTGGCTGCTGGGAGGGGCGCTGGAGGAGCAGGTCGGCTACTGGAAGCAGCGGCTTGCCGGGGCGCCGGCGCTGCTGGAGCTGCCGACGGACTTCGCGCGCCCGGCGGTGCAGACGTACCGGGGGGCGACGGTGCCGGTGAAGGTGGGTGCGGAGCTGAGCAGGGCGCTGGGAGCGCTGGCGAAGCAGGAAGGCGTCACGCCGTACATGCTGCTGCTGGCGGCGTTCCAGGTGCTGCTGTCGCGCTACTCGGGGCAGGACGACGTCAGCGTGGGCTCGCCCATCGCGGGCCGGACGCGGGCGGAGACGGAGGGGCTCATCGGCTTCTTCGTCAACACGCTGGTGCTGCGCACGAAGCTTTCGGGCGACCCGAGCTTCCAGGAGGTCCTCCGGCAGGTGAAGGAGACGACGCTGGGGGCGTATGCGCACCAGGACGTGCCGTTCGAGAAGCTGGTGGAGGAGTTGCAGCCGCAGCGCAGCCTGAGCCACGCGCCGCTGTTCCAGGTGATGTTCGCGTTGCAGCAGGACGTGCTGCCGCACCTGAAGCTGTCGGGAGTGGAGCTGTCGCCGTACGAGGTGGAGGCGAAGACGGCGAAGTTCGACCTGACGCTGTCGCTGACGGAGACGGCGAGCGGGCTGGAAGGGACGCTGGAGTACAACACGGACCTGTTCGAGGCGGCGACGGCGCGGCGGATGACGGAGCACCTGCGGGTGCTGCTGGAGTCCGTGGTCGTGCGGCCCATGGCGAAGGTGTCCCAGTTCGCGCTGATGGGAGCGCAGGAGCAGCAAGCGCTGCTGAAGGACGTGTCGGGGACGGACCTGCCGGGCCCGGTGAGCGGGACGATGCAGGCGCTCTTCGAGGCGCAGGCGGCGCGGACTCCGGATGCGCCTGCCGTGCTCTTCGATGGGGAGTCGCTGACGTACGCGCAGCTGGACGCGCAGGCGAACCAACTGGCGCACCACCTGCGCGGAATGGGGGTTGGCCCGGACACGCTGGTAGGGGTGAGCCTGGAGCGTTCGTCGCGGATGGTGGTGGCGCTGTTGGGGGTGCTGAAGGCTGGCGGCGCGTACGTGCCGCTGGATCCTGCGTACCCACGGGAGCGCCTGGGCTGGATGCTGGAGGATGCGCAGGCGCCGGTGCTGCTGACGCAGCAGAAGCTGCTGGGCGTGCTCCCCGAGCACTCGGCGCGCAACGTGTTCCTGGATACCGATTGGGAGAACCTCTCCAAGAACCCTGCTTCGCCCGTCGATGCGCGCACGGGCGTGAGGAACCTGGCCTACGTGCTGTACACCTCGGGTTCGACCGGCCGCCCGAAGGGTGTGGCCATCGAGCAGCGCAGCGTGGTGGCCTTCCTGCGCTGGGCGACGACGTTCTTCACGCCGCAACAACTCGCGGGTGTGCTGGCGTCGACGTCGCTGAACTTCGACATCTCGGTGTTCGAGATCTTCGCGCCGCTGAGCGTCGGGGGTGCCGTCATCGTCGCGGAGAACGCGCTGGCATTGCCGACGCTGAAGGACGCGAGCCGCGTGACGTTGCTGAACACGGTTCCTTCCGCGATGGCGGAGTTGGTGCGCAGCCAGGGCGTGCCGGAGTCCGTGCGGACGGTGAACCTCGCGGGCGAGCCGCTGCTGAACCGGCTGGTGCAGGCGGTGTACGGACTGAAGAACGTGGAGAGCGTCTACAACCTCTACGGTCCGACGGAAGACACGACGTATTCCACGTACTTGCGAGTGGAGAAGGGTGCGGCGCGGGAGCCGACCGTGGGCCGCCCCCTGACGGGCTCGCGGGGGTTCGTGCTGGATGCATGGCTGCGCCCGGTGCCGCAGGGCGTGCCGGGCGAGCTGTACATCGCGGGCGCGGGTCTCGCGCGTGGCTACCTGGCCAGGCCGTCGCTCACAGCGGAGAGGTTCATCCCCAATCCCTTCAGCCAGGAGCCAGGCGCGCGGATGTACCGCACGGGCGACCGGGTGCGATGGCTGGCGACAGGCGAGCTGGAGTACCTGGGCCGCATCGACTTCCAGGTGAAGGTGCGTGGCTTCCGCATCGAGCTGGGCGAAGTGGAGTCGGTGCTGTCCTCGCAAGCCGGAGTGCGTGAGTCGGTGGTGGTGGTGCGCGAGGACGTGCCGGGCGACAAGCGCCTGGTGGCGTATGTGGCGGGCGCGTCGCTGGACGTGGCGGAGCTGCGCAAGGGACTGAAGTCGCGGCTGCCGGAGTACATGGTGCCGTCTGCGTTCGTGGTGCTGGACGCGCTACCTCTGAATCCAAACGGGAAGGTGGACCGCAAGTCGCTGCCAGTGCCGGAGGCCCAGTCGGCGCAGGGCCAGTACGTGGCGCCGCGCACGGCGACGGAAGAGCAAGTCGCGACGCTCTTCGCACAGTTGCTGCGCGTGGAGCGGGTCGGGGCGGAGGACTCATTCTTCGAGCTGGGGGGACACTCGCTGCTGGCGATGCAGCTGGTCTCCCGGCTGCGCGCGGCCTTCGGCGTCGAGCTCCCCGTGCGTGCGATCTTCGAGTCGCCCTCGGTGGCGACGCTGGCCGCGGCCGTGGACATGGCCATCTCGGGCCGTGATGCGTCCGATGCTCCGGCGATTACGCCTCGGCCCCGGAGTGCCGCGGAGCCGCTGTCATTCGCGCAGCAGCGCCTGTGGTTCCTGGATCAGCTGGAGCAGGGCAGCGCCTTCTACAACGTCGCGGGGGGCGTGAAGCTGGATGGCGCGCTGCATGTGGAAGCCATGCGGCGGGCCCTGGAAGAGATCGTCCGCCGACATGAGTCGCTGCGCACGACGTTCCGCGGTGAAGACGGTCAGGCGGTGCAGGTCGTCCACACAGCGAAGGCCTTCGAGCTGCCGGTGGTGGAGGTCTCCGGTGCACAGGACGCGGAAGCGCGGCGGCTGGCGGAGGAGGAGGCCGCGCGCCCGTTCGATCTGGGGACGGGCCCGCTGTTCCGCGCGAAGCTGTTGAAGCTGGGGGAGGCGAAGCACGTGCTGCTGGTGACGATGCACCACATCGTCTCCGATGGTTGGTCGCTGGGCGTGCTCGTGCGTGAAGTCGCCGCGCTCTACGAGGCCCAGGTCCTCAACCAGCAGTCTCCGCTGCCTGAGCTGTCGGTGCAGTACGCGGACTTCGCGCAGTGGCAGCGGGAGTGGCTGCTGGGAGGGGCGCTGGAGGAGCAGGTCGGCTACTGGAAGCAGCGGCTTGCCGGGGCGCCGGCGCTGCTGGAGCTGCCGACGGACTTCGCGCGCCCGGCGGTGCAGATGTACCGGGGGGCGACGGTGCCGGTGAAGGTGGGCGCGGAGCTGAGCAGGGCGCTGGGAGCGCTGGCGAAGCAGGAAGGCGTCACGCCGTACATGCTGCTGCTGGCGGCGTTCCAGGTGCTGCTGTCGCGCTACAGCGGGCAGGACGACATCAGCGTGGGCTCGCCCATCGCGGGCCGGACGCGGGCGGAGACGGAGGGGCTCATCGGCTTCTTCGTCAACACGCTGGTGCTGCGCACGAAGCTTTCGGGCGACCCGAGCTTCCAGGAGGTCCTCCGGCAGGTGAAGGAGACGACGCTGGGGGCGTATGCGCACCAGGACGTGCCGTTCGAGAAGCTGGTGGAGGAGTTGCAGCCGCAGCGCAGCCTGAGCCACGCGCCGCTGTTCCAGGTGATGTTCGCGTTGCAGCAGGACGTGCTGCCGCACCTGAAGCTGTCGGGAGTGGAGCTGTCGCCGTACGAGGTGGAGGCGAAGACGGCGAAGTTCGACCTGACGCTGTCGCTGACGGAGACGGCGAGCGGGCTGGAAGGGACGCTGGAGTACAACACGGACCTGTTCGAGGCGGCGACGGCGCGGCGGATGACGGAGCACCTGCGGGTGCTGCTGGAGTCCGTGGTCGTGCGGCCCATGGCGAAGGTGTCCCAGTTCGCGCTGATGGGAGCGCAGGAGCGTCACCAGGTGCTGGTGGCGTGGAACGACACGCGCGGCGAGCTCGCGGGCGATGTGACGTTCCCAGCGCTCTTCGAGGCCCAGGTGCGTCGCGCGCCGGACGCGCAGGCGCTGGTGTTCGAGGAGGCCTCGCTGACGTACGCGCGGCTGGATGCGCGGGCGAATCAGCTTGCGCACCACCTGCGCACGCTGGGCGTCGGGCCCGAGGTGCGCGTGGCGCTCTGCGTGGAGCGCTCGCTGGACCTCGCGGTGGCGATGCTCGGCATCCAGAAGGCCGGAGGCGCCTTCGTGCCGCTGGATCCGTCCTACCCGCGCGAGCGCCTGTCCTTCATGCTGGAGGACAGCGGCGCGCCCGTGCTGGTGACGCAGGACTCGCTGAGCCAGCAGCTGCCCGCCGAGGGCCGACGCGTGGTGCGCATGGACGTGGACGCGGCGCACCTCCAGACGCTGCCGGAGTCCGCTCCGGTCTCCGGCGCCAGCGCCGACTCGCTGGCGTACGTCATCTACACGTCCGGCTCCACGGGCCGCCCCAAGGGCACGCTCCTGCCGCACCGGGGCCTCAACAACACCGCCCGGCAGGCCGCCGAGGCGAAGGGCCTGGGCACGGGCCGCCGCGTGTTGCAGTACGCGGCGTCCAGCTTCGACGCCAGCGTGTGGGAGGTGTTCAGCACGCTCGTGTCCGGGGCCACCCTGGTGCTCGCGCCTCGCGACCGGCTGCTGCCGGATGAGCCGCTGCGCACCTTGCTCAAGGCGCAGCGCATCAGCACCGTGACGCTGACGCCGTCGGTGCTCGCGCAGCTGAGCACGGACGGGCTGGAGGGCCTGTCCACCATCGTCTCCGCCGGCGAGGCGCTGAGCGTGGAGCTGGCGCGCAAGTGGGGGCAGGGGAGGACGCTGATCAACGCCTACGGCCCCACCGAGACCACCGTCTGCGCGACGCTCACCCACGGCGGGGTCCGGGCGGAGCGCCTGACCATCGGCAGGCCCCTGGCGAACGTGCGCGTGTATGTCCTGGACGCCCAGCACCACCCGGTGCCCGTGGGGGTCCCGGGTGAGCTGTACGTCGCGGGCGAGGGCCTCGCGCGCGGCTACCAGGGCCGGCCGGACATGACGGCGGACAAGTTCGTCCCCGACCCGTTCAGCCCGGCGCCCGGCGCGCGGCTGTACCGCACCGGCGACCGCGTGCGCTGGCTGCCGGAGGGCGAGCTCGAATACCTGGGCCGCATCGACCACCAGGTGAAGGTGCGTGGCTTCCGCATCGAGCTGGGTGAGATCGAGGCCGTGCTGCTGCGCCACGCGGACGTGCGTGAGGCGGTGGCCGTGGTGCGCGAGGACGTGCCGGGCGACAAGCGCCTCGTGGGCTACGTCGTCCCGCAGCCGGAGCGGACGGTGGACGCAGCATCGCTGCGCAAGCACCTGAAGGACGGCGTGCCGGAGTACATGGTGCCGTCGGCCTTCGTGGTGCTGGGCGCGCTGCCGATGACGCCCGCCGGCAAGGTGGACCGCAAGGCCCTGCCGGCTCCCTCGGGTGCGCTCACGCGTCCCGATGCCTACGTGGCCCCACGCACGACGACGGAGGCTCGCGTGGCGGCCCTCTTCGCGCGCGTGCTCACGGTGGAGCGCGTGGGCGCGGAGGATTCGTTCTTCGAGCTGGGGGGCCACTCTCTGATGGCCACGCAGCTCGTGTCGCGCCTGCGCGGCGAGTTCCAGGTGGAGCTGCCCCTGCGCGCGCTCTTCGAGTCCCCGACGGTGGCCGCCCTGGCCGCCCGCGTGGACGAGGCCCCTGGCGCCGAGCGGAAGTTCAAGACGCCGCCGCTCCAGCCCGCGCCCCGCGACGGCGCGCTGCCGCTGTCGTTCGACCAGGAGCGCCTCTGGCTCTTCGAGCAGCTCACGCCGGGCACGCCCATCTACAACGTGCCCAGCGCGGCCCGCCTGAGCGGAGACCTCGACGCCGAGGTGCTCCGCCGGGGCCTGGAGGAGATCGTCCGGCGCCATGAGGCGCTGCGCACCGTCTTCCGCCAGGACGCATCCGGCGCTCCCACGCAGGTCATCCTGCCCGCGAAGCCGTTCGTGCTGCCCCTGGTGGACCTGTCCTCGCTGCCCGCCGCGCAGGCGGAGGCCGAGGCCCGCAAGCAGCTGAACGCGGAGGCCGCGCGGCCCTTCGACCTCGTCGAGGGACCGCTCCTGCGCGCCCAACTGCTGCGGCTGAGCGCGCGTGAGCACGTCCTGTGCCTCGTCCAGCACCACATCGTGGTGGATGGCTGGGCCGTGGGCGTGTTCATGCACGAGCTCCAGGCGCTCTACACCGCGTTCCTGCGCGGCGAGCCCTCGCCGCTGCCCGCGCTGCCCGTGCAGTACGCGGACTACACCCTCTGGCACCGCCAGTGGCTGAGCGGCGACGTGCTGGAACAGCAGATCGCCTGGTGGAAGCAGCAGCTCGCCGGAGCGCCTCGCATCGCGCTGCGCACGGACGCGCCGCGCCCCGCGGGCGACCGCTTCCACGGTGACAGCCGCCGCTTCCACCTGCCCCCGGACCTCACGGCCCGCATCGAGGCGCTGGGACGCGGGGAGGGCGCCACGCTGTTCATGGTGCTGCTCGCCGCGTTCGACGCGCTCCTGCACCGGCGCACCGGCCAGGACGACATCGTCGTGGGCACGGACATCGCGAACCGCGCCCGCGAGGAGCTGGAGTCGCTGGTCGGCTTCTTCACGAACCAGCTCGTCCTGCGCACGCAGGTGACGGGCGACCTGTCCTTCCGCGCGCTGCTGGAGCGCGTGCGCAAGGGGACGCTGGACGCCTACGAACACCAGGACCTGCCCTTCGGCACCCTGGTGCAGGCGCTCAAGCCGCCGCGCGAGCCGGGCGGGCAGCTCTTCAACGTGAAGTTCGTGCTGGAGAACGCGCCGCTGCCGCCGCTCCAACTGCCGGGCCTGGAGCTGAGCCTGCTGGACGCGGAGACGAATGGGACCGCCAAGTGGGATCTGCTCGTCGTCGTGTTCCCGTGGCAGGGCGGGCTCACCGTCACGGTGGAGCACAACACGGACGTGCTCGACCGCGCGTCGGTGGAGCGCCTGTTCGCCCACTTCGAGTCGCTGCTGCGCGCCGTCGTGGACGACCCCGAGCGGCGCATCGGCACGCTGCCGCTGCTCACGCGGGACGAGCGCGACACGCTCGCCGCGTGGAATGACCGCCCGCGGACGTACCCGCACGGCCAGCCTGTGTCGCGCATCTTCGAGGCGCAGGCCGCTCGCGCCCCGGACGCGGTGGCGGTGAGCTTCGAGGGTGAGGCGCTCACCGCCGCGCGGCTCAACGCGCGCGCCAACCAGCTCGCGCACCACCTGCGCGCCCTGGGCGTCAGGCCTGGCAAGCGCGTGGGCGTGTGCCTGGAGCGGTCGCTGGACCTCGTCGTGGCGGTGCTGGGCATCGCCAAGGCGGGCGGCGCGTACGTGCCGCTCGACCCCAGCTTCCCCACAGAGCGCCTGTCGCTGCTCATCGAGGACGCGGGCCTGTCCGCGCTCGTCAGCGTCTCCGCGCTCGCGGACGAGCTGCCAGCGCAGTGGCTCCAGGTGGTCTGCCTGGACGACGACGCGGCCGCGCTCGCGAAGCGCCCGGACGCGAACCTCGACACCGCTCCGGCGGGCGAGGACGAGCTGTACGTCCTCTACACCTCCGGCTCCACGGGCCGCCCCAAGGGCGTGTCGGTGCCCCACCGCGCCGTGGTGCGGCTGGTGTGCGGTCCTGAGTGGGTGAGCCTGTCGTCGAAGGAGGTCTTCCTCCAGCTGGCGCCGCTCGCGTTCGACGCGTCCACCTTCGAGGTGTGGGGCGCGCTGCTCAACGGCGCGAAGCTCGCGGTGTTCCCGCCGCGCGCGCCCACGCTGGACGAGCTGGGCCAGGTCATCGCCCGCGAGGGCGTGAGCACGCTGTGGCTCACCGCGGGGCTGTTCCACCAGATGGTGGACGGCAACCTGGAGGGCCTGCGTCCCGTGCGGCAGCTTCTGGCCGGTGGTGACGTGCTGTCCCCCGCGCACGTGCTGCGCGTGATGGAGGAGCTGCCGGGCTGCCGCGTCATCAACGGCTACGGCCCCACGGAGAACACGACGTTCACCGCGTGCTACCCGGTGGAGGGCGCGGGCGCGCTGGGCGGCTCCGTGCCCATCGGCCGTCCCATCAACGGCACGCGCGTGCACGTCCTCAACGCGTCCCTGGAGCCCGTGCCCCTGGGCGCCCCCGGCGAGCTCTTCGCGGGCGGCGACGGCCTGGCGCATGGCTACCTGAACCAGCCGGAGCTGACGGCGGAGAAGTTCATCCCGGATCCGTTCAGCACCGCGCCGGGCGCGCGGCTGTACCGCACCGGCGACCAGGTCCGGTTCCGCGCGGACGGCGCGCTGGAGTTCCTCGGCCGCATCGATCAGCAGGTGAAGGTGCGCGGCTTCCGCATCGAGCCGGGAGAGATTGAGACCGTGCTGCGCGGACACCCGTCCGTGCTGGACGTCACCGTTGCCGTGCAGGAGGTCGCGGGCGAGAAGGCGCTGGTGGCCTACGTCGTCACGGAGGAGGGCGCGGAGCCGCTGGGCGTGGACACGATGCGTGCGTTCCTGCACGACAAGCTGCCCGCGTACATGGTGCCCACGGCGCTGATGGCGCTGGACGCGCTGCCGCTCACCCCCAACGGCAAGGTGGACCGCCGCGCGCTGCCCGTGCCCGGCAGCGAGCGTCCGCAGATGGCCACCGAGTACGCCGCCCCGCGCACGCCGGAGGAGACCGCGCTGTGCGAGGTCTGGGCAGAGGTGCTTGGCGTGGAGCGCGTCGGTATCGACGACAGCTTCTACGACCTGGGCGGTGACTCCATCCGCAGCATCCAGCTCATCGCGAAGCTGCGCGAGCGCGGGCTGGATCTGCCCATGATGGAGCTGCTGCGCCAGCCCACCATCCGCGCGCTCGGGAACCTGGTGCAGGCGGCGCCCTCGAAGGCGGCGGGGCAGGCCGTCCCGGGCTCGGAGCCCTTCAGCCTGCTGTCCGACGCGGACCGCGCGCGCCTGCCCGCGGACGTGGAGGACGCGTACCCGGTGGCCGTGCTCCAGGCCGGCATGCTCTTCCAGAGTCAGCTGGACCAGGCGTCGGGCATGTACCACGACGCCACCAGCTACCACCTGGAGATGGCGCTGGATGAGGCGAAGCTGCGCCAGTTGCTGGCCGAGCTGGCCCGTCGTCACTCCCTCCTGCGCACCTCGTTCGACCTCACCGGCTACGAGCAGCCGTTGCAGCTCGTGCACCGCGAGGCGCAGGTGCCGCTGTCCATCCACGACGTGCGCCACGTCCCCGCCTCGGAGCAGGACGCGCTGTTGCGCAGGCTCGTGGAGGAGGACCGCTGCCGCCCGTTCGACTGGAGCCGCGCGCCGCTCCTGCGCTTCGCGCTCTACCGCCGCACGGAGAAGACGCTCCAGTTCTCGCTCATCTTCCACCACGCCATCCTGGATGGCTGGAGCCTCGCGACGCTGTTGTCGGAGCTGTTCCGCGGCTACGTGAACCTGCTGCGCGGCACGCCGGCCCCGGAGGCGGCGCCGCTGGCCGTCACCTACCGCCAGTTCGTCGCGCTGGAGCACCAGTCGCTCACGTCCGGCGAGGGCGAGCGGTTCTGGAAGTCGCGCCTCGCGGAAGTGGACCGTCCCGCGCCGCGCGCGCCGCTGCCCGAGGGACAGGCGCCGGTGCTGAGCATGCGGCAGCTGGACGTGCCCGCCGCGCTCCAGGAAGGACTCCAGCGCGTGGCGCAGGTGGCCGGCGTGCCCCTCAAGACCGTGCTGCTGGCGGCGCACCTGCGCGTGCGCGCGCTGATGGAGGGCCGCCGCTCGGTGGTGACGGGCGTGGTCGCCAACGGTCGTCCGGAGACGGCCGACAGTGAGCGCATGGTGGGCCTGTTCCTCAACAGCATCCCGTTCCCGGTGACGCTGGAGGACGGCACGTGGCTGGATCTGGTGCGCCAGGTCTCGAAGGCGGACGCCGACATCTGGCCGCACCGCCGCTACCCCATGGGGCGGTTGCAGCAGCAGCTGGGGGGGCAGCGCCTGTTCGATAACCTCTTCAACTTCGTCCACTTCCACGTGGCCGGAGGCCTGTCGCAGCTGGAGGGCGTGCGCCTGTTGGAGGAGACGCCGTCCACCGCGTGGATGGAGCTGCCGCTGAGCACGCTGTTCCTCCAGCGCCCGGACACCGGCGCGCTGATGCTCGTGCTGCGCACCAATGGCACGCAGCGCGACGCGGACCAGACGGAGGCGCTGGCGGGCTACTACTTCCGCGCTCTCGAAGCGATGGCTGCCTACCCGCACTCGCGCCACGAGCGTGCGCTGCTGTTGCCGGACGCGGAGCGCCAGAAGCTGCTGGTGGAGTGGAACGCCACGGACGCGGCGCCCGCGGATGACACCTGCGTCCATGAGCGCTTCGCGGCTCACGCGGCCCGCACGCCCGACGCGGTGGCGGTGGTCTGCGACGACGGCCGGCTCACCTACGGCGAGCTGAACCGCCGGGCCAACCAGCTCGCGCACTGGCTGCGCGCGCGCGGCGTGGGGCCGGATGCGCGCGTGGGCCTGCTCACCGAGCGCACCCCGGACGCCATCGTCGGCATGATGGGCATCCTCAAGGCCGGCGGCGCTTACGTGCCCCTGGAGCCGTCGCACCCGGCGGAGCGCCTGTGCACGGTGCTGGAGGATGCGGCGGCTTCACTCGTCGTCACGCAGGCCTCGCTCGCCGCGAGCGTGGCGGACGCCTCCAGGGGACACGTGTGCCTGGACACCGACGCCGCGATGCTCGCGCGCGAGCGTGAAGACACCCCCGCGCGGCTGGGGGATTCCAGCTCGCTGGCCTACGTCATCTTCACGTCCGGCTCCACGGGCCGGCCCAAGGGTGTCGCCGTCGAGCACCGCCAGCTCAACCACTACGTGGACGGCGTGACGCTGCGCCTGGAGCTGCCGCCCGCGGCGAGCTTCGCGTCGGTGTCCACGCTGGCAGCGGACCTGGGCCACACCGCCGTGTTCCCGACGTTGAGCGGCGGCGGGACGCTGCACCTCATCTCCAAGGAGCGGGCGACGGACCCGGCCGCGCTCGGCGACTACTTCCAGCGCCACGCGGTGGACTGCCTCAAGATCGTCCCTTCGCACCTCACGGCGCTCCTGGCGTCGCCGTCGCCCGAGCGCGTGTTGCCGCGCAAGCGGCTGGTGCTGGGCGGCGAGGCCTCCGACCCCGCGCTCGTCGCCCGCGTGCACGCGCTCGCGCCCGGCCTGGAGGTGTTCAACCACTACGGCCCCACCGAGACGACGGTCGGCGTGCTGACGTGGAAGGTGGCGCGGGGAACGCAGCTCGCGGCGACGGCCTCCGTGCCGCTGGGCCGCCCGCTGCCCAACGCGCGCATGTACGTGCTGGACGCGGCCATGCAGCCCGTCCCCGTGGGCGTGCCGGGTGAGCTCTTCATCGGCGGCGCGGGCGTGGCCCGGGGCTACCTGGGCCAGCCGGGCCTCACGATGGAGCGCTTCCTCGCGGATCCGTTCCATCCGGTGCCGGGCGCGCGCGTGTACCGCACGGGTGACCGCGTGCGCTACCTGCCAGACGGCGCGCTGGAGTTCCTGGGCCGCGTCGACTTCCAGGTGAAGGTGCGCGGCTTCCGCATCGAGCTGCCTGAAGTCGAGGCGGCGATGAGCGGCCTGCCCGGCGTGGCGGAGGTCGTCGTGCTGGCGCGCGAGGACGTGCCGGGCGACAAGCGCCTGGTGGCCTACGTCGTCGCGGTGCCCGGCCACACGCTGGACGCCGGGGCGCTGCGCCAGGGCCTGAAGTCGCGGCTGCCGGACTACATGATGCCGTCCGCCTTCGTGATGCTGGCGGCCCTGCCGCTGACGTCCAACGGCAAGGTGGATCGCCGCGCGCTGCCCGCGCCGGAGCAGGACGCGTCGGACGCGCGTCCGGTGTACGTGGCGCCGCGCACGCCCACGGAGGAGCTGCTGGCGGCCCTGTGGTCGCGGCTGATCGGCGTGGAGCGGGTGGGGGCGCACGACAACTTCTTCGAGTTGGGCGGGCACTCGCTGCTGGCCATGCAGGTGGCTTCGCGCATCCGCGAGGCCTTCGGCGTGGAGCTGCCGCTGCGCATGCTCTTCGAGGCGCCCAGCGTCGCGGAGCTCGCGCGGCGCGTGGACGTGCTGGTGGCGCAGGGGCGGGGCGTGCAGGCGCCGCCGCTCGTGGCGCTGACCCGGGCGGAGCGGATGCCGCTGTCGTTCGCGCAGCAGCGCCTGTGGTTCCTCAACCAACTGGAACCGGACAGCGCCTTCTACAGCATGCCGCTGTCCGTCCGGCTGGACGGAACGGTGGACGTGGCGGCGTTGGAGCAGGCGTTCACGGAGCTGGTGCGTCGGCACGAATCGCTGCGCACCACCTTCCCGACGCGAGAAGGCCAGCCCGCCCAGGTCGTCCATTCTCCGGCGCCGTTCTCGGTGACGAAGGTGGACCTGTCCGGGGTGCCCGAGGCCCAGCGTGAGGCCGAGGCCTCGCGGCAGGCCAATGAAGAGGCCCAGCGGCCGTTCCGGCTCGACACGGGCCCGCTGTTGCGCGTGAAGCTGTTCAAGCTGAGCGCGGAGCAGCACGTGATGCTCGTGACGATGCACCACATCGTCTCGGACGGCTGGTCGCTGGGCGTGCTGGTGCGGGAGATGGCGGCCCTCTACGAGGCGTTCGCCACGGGTCGGACGCCGTCGCTGCCGGAGCTGCCGGTGCAGTACGCCGACTACGCGGGCTGGCAGCGCGATTGGTTGCAGGGCGACGTGCTCGCGCGTCAGCTCGGGTACTGGAAGCAGCAGTTGACGGGCGCGCCGTCCGCGCTGGAGCTGCCCACGGATCGGCCGCGTCCGGCGGTGCAGACGTACCGGGGCGCCAGCATCCAGTTCCGGATGGGCAGGCAGGCGACGGAGGCGCTGAAGGCGCTGGCATTGAAGGAGGGCGTGACGCCCTTCATGGTGCTGCTGACGGCCTGGCAGGTGCTGCTGTCGCGCTACTCCGGCCAGGACGACGTGACCGTCGGCACGCCCATCGCGGGCCGTGGCCGGACGGAGACGGAGGGGCTCATCGGCTTCTTCGTCAACACGCTGGTGCTGCGCGCGAAGCTGGGGGGCAACCCGAGCTTCCGCGAGCTGCTGGCGCAGGTGCGCGAGACGACCCTGAGTGCCTACGCGCACCAGGACGTGCCGTTCGAGAAGCTGGTGGAGGAGCTGGCGCCCACGCGCGACACCAGTCGCACGCCGCTGTTCCAGGTGCTGCTGTCGTTCCGCGGCGCTCCGGTGCCGGAGCTGAAGGTGCCGGGGCTCACGCTGCGCGCCGTGCCGCTGGAGCACCGCACGGCCCAGTTCGATCTGAACATGACGCACTCGGAGGTCGACGGCGAGCTGCGCGGAGCGATGGAGTACAACTCCGACCTGTTCGACGCGAGCACCGCCGAGCGCATGCTTTCGCACCTGGCGGTGCTGTTGGAGGGCGTGGCGGCGTCGCCCGACGCGCCCATCCAGCGCCTGCCGCTGCTCACCGAGGGCGAGCGCAAGCAGTTGTTGGAGACGTGGAACGACACGCGGGCCGACTTCCCGCGAGAGGCGTGCATCCACCAGCGCTTCGAGGCGCAGGTGGAGCTGGCGCCGGACGCGGTTGCCGCGACGTTCGAGGGAGAGCAGCTGACGTACCGGCAGCTGGACGCGAAGGCGAACCAACTGGCGCACCACCTGCGCCGGTTGGGCGTAGGCCCCGAGGTGAAGGTGGCCCTGTGCCTGGAGCGCTCGCTGGAGATGGTCATCGGGGTGCTGGGCGTGCTGAAGGCGGGCGGCGCGTATGTGCCGTTGGACCCGAAGTACCCGTTGGACCGGCTGTCCTTCATGCTGGAGGACACACAGGTGCCGGTGGTGCTGACGCAGGACGCGCTGGCGGATGAATTGCCCGTCACCACCCAGCAGCTCATCAGCCTGGATGGGGACTGGGAGCGGAGCATTGCCCGCGAGCGTGAAGACGCGCCGGTGACGACGGTGGGGGCGGGCAACCTGGCCTACGTCATCTACACGTCGGGCAGCACGGGCAAGCCCAAGGGCGTGGCGATTGAGCACCGGGGCGTGTCCAACTACC